>JAMJFO010000100.1 GCA_023544645.1 Desulfobulbaceae bacterium
GACCTGTTGAAGGTCGGGTCTGCACAGGACTGCCTTTGTCAAACTTCGGCTGGCGACCGGGGGAAGGACCTGTTGAAGGTCGGGTCTGCACAGGACTGCCTTTGTCAAACTTCGGCTGGCGGCCGGGGGCAGGACCCGTGGGACGTCTGGTTTCTATGGGCTTACCCCCCTCACGCTGCAGCCACCTGTCTTTGGGCCTGGTCTGCCTCTCCTGATCGGTTCTGCGGTGTATGTTGCCCTGACGGTCCACATACACATTTTTTTCACGCCTTGGAGCTGCACCAGGGCCCCACAGGATCGGACGGTCATGAACAGACTCCAACCGCACTTTGTTCCTCTTGCTCCTGTAGATGTTGATACCACCACCATCAGGCCTTGGCGGCACATACCCTGCCCGATATCCGATATGTTTCTCCCGCCTGTATCTATGGTAATAATTATGGCGATAGCTCCGATAATAAGTGGGCCCCCACCAGCTGCCCCTGTACCAGCTGCCGGTGCCGATGGAAAAGTAAAAAGGAGCAGCGCTGTAGCTCAAGCCGAAAGACCAGCCCGACCATGGGTTCCAGCGTGGATGATAGCCCCAGGTATCATGGCGGGGGTAATAATAACTCCCGTACCACCCCGACCAGTTATACCCTGTCCCGTAAACAATGGTGTTATGGTAAACATAGGTATGGGTATAACCGGGGGTATAGCCGACATAGACAACTTCAGGGGTTGCCTCGTACACGCGGACAAAGGTAACGTTGTAAACCGGGCTGTCAGGGGGTATCAGGTATATGGCATCGGGAACGTATGTTGCCACTGTCCATGGCCCTTTCGGACTTGGGGCGACAAACCAGACCGCCTGGTCGCAGGCATAATACCTGTTCCCCGTCCAGATGACAGGGATCGCCGTATTCACCGCATAGTATAAACTGGTGCCGCTGATCTGTTCAAATTTCGGTTTTCCATCAAATTCAACCCTCAACGACGCCTTATTGGGGTCAACCGCTGCTGTCTGGGGAATATGGGCGTCAAGCACAGCCTCCCTGGCCAGATCTGTTCCCGGAACAGCGTACAGGACCGTTCCTACCTGAGAATCTTCCGGTATCATGGAAAAATCGGCCGGCAGGTCCTCGCCGGCCACATAATCCCAGGGGCCTTGAAGGGATGGACTTCTGTACCATCTCCCGGCAAGCAATACATAATACCGCTGTTCGGCTATATGCAGGAGAACATCGCTGTCAGTGTTGCTCATGTACAGCAGACTGGTCCTGCTTATGGGGGTATATTCCGGCTCCCCGTAGCTCGAGATGAGCTCTGCCGGCTCGGTTGAAACAATGATCACCGGCGGCGGTCCGGCCATGTCCGGCTCCCAGTCTTCAGACAGCGGTTGCTCCAGTGATTCATCATCGGGATCCGGCGCCATTACCGCGATTTCAAGGGGGACCCTGGAGGTCATTTCCCAGTTTCCTTCGATATCCGAAGCTGTGTACCAGGTATCCCTGCCGGCATAAAGGTAATATCTTCTGTCAGATGGTGACAACAGGATGGAGAACGGCGTATTGACCACCCGCAGCACGCCGGTGCTCTCTGTTTTTTTCAAACGGGGTTCTCCGTCAATGACCACGAGCACAGCGGGCTCAGGAATGAAAATGATCTCAGGCGGACTGGTATCGATTCCCTGGGCGATAATTTCCCGCCTCTCCGCCAGTTCGAGTGTGGCGGCAAGGCGGTCCAGATCAATATCCAGATCCCACCGGACCATTTCTCTCTCCAACAGGGTTGTAAGCCCCTGCTCGCGCTCTTCCTGTTGATCGGGAAAACGCACCTCTGTAATCATGACATCAGCAATAGCCGCCTTACGTTTATCCCTGTCTGTATACAGCCGGGCATCAAACCATACCGCGCCAAAAACCATTTCATCACTGTTATCGACTTTTACCGATATCGCCGCTCTTGCTTTAAGCAGGTTGCCGTCAAGCTGCTCCGGCTGCGGCTGATACATGACGACACTGCCGCCCTCGACCTTTATTTCTCTGGGCCAGTCACCGACAGTACTGCCGAAGGCAAAAACAGGAGATGCGTGCAGAACAGCGCATAATGCCGCAATAACAATCCATACAGGACACAGGTTGATCTTTTTCATAACGTACTCTCCAGCAACAGCTTGGAAAAAATAACTTTGCAGACTCCCAGATTTCATTATACCATGCCTGCCCCAGGAAGTTAATGATCTTGATCGAGAAAGCCGGAACCGGAGAATCTATCCGGTCCCGGCAGCGCTCATGTTCTCACCGGAACCATCAGCACCCTTCGTATCCCTTTGTCTTCTTTTTCAGATGGCAGCTGGTACACGTGGTGGGCCCCTCCTTGCCGGCGAATCCCTGCTGATGACAGTCTTTGCATTGGGCATGAAAGACATCCTTTGCATTCTGCAGGTCCTTGTTGGGATGCTGACTGTTATGGCAGGATACGCACTTGAGGGCGCCTGGGTCACTCAGCCCGCCGATGGCCTCCGCGGTAAGGGGATTATGCTCCTGGTCATGATGACAGGCCGCACAGTCAAGCCCCAGATCAATATGAGTGGGGTGGCTGAAACGCGCCGGCTTCTTTCCATCAATGATCAACTCTTCCTGCGGCGCTTTGGCGGGCTCTGCTGCCGTAACCGTTCCCGCCCCGAAAAAGGCGGAAAATGCCAGTGTCAAAACTGCTGCCGATACGATCATCTGTTTTTTCATTTGTTCCTCCATGTCATTTTTTGTTGGTTTCTTTTTGCGTGATCCATTATCCGCTTTCTTCTTTTGATTACACCGTAGACGAAAAAATATTCCATGCATAGCCGATATGACCCGATGTCGACCCGACATGCAGTAATTTCAACAATTTACATGTTAACTTATCAACGGCCTTCCATTTTCGTCACTGCGGCAGGACATGAAAAAAAGGAGAGCATCAGGGTTTCGCTTTGAATCAGGCACCAGAATGGATACACTGTGGCCAGGAAAAAAATTCGCTTCTTTATTGTTCAGCAGGTTCCATTGATCTTTTTTGTTGTTGGATATGGCAAAGGATAACAGCACAGACACGTCCGGGCATCCCGGAATTGCCCCCATGGTCAGGATCGACGGGGCAAAAATCCGGCAACTGAGGGAGCGCAATAAACTCACCCAGCTGTATCTCTCCACGGTTGTCGGGGTCACCACCGATACCATATCAAGATGGGAAAACAGGCATTATCAATCGATCAAGCTTGAAAACGCCGAAAAACTCGCCCAGGCCCTCGAAGTACCATTGGAGGAAATCGAGCAGCAGGAGTCGCCGGAACCGGAATCCCAGCCCTCTCAGGTTCAGCCTGAGCCGGTTGACCTGCCGCCGCGAAGGCGGACCGGGCTTATCATCATCCCCGCAGTTTTGCTTTCTGTTGTTGCTGCCGGCATTCTCATATATTCAATGTTCGACACCAAACCCCACAGAGGAGTATCGGCGGAACGCATCCTGCCCCTGCATGTATCGCCGGGGCAGTCATTTCCCGTGCTGATCAGGGTTCACCTGACAGAACCGCCGCCTGTCTCCCTTATCATCAAGGAACTGATTCCCCATGGAACCCTTGCCCTGGAGGGATTCCCTTCAATAACCAGCATCGACGACAAGGAAAACTCCCTCAAATGGATCCGCCGGATCGACACGGAGGGATCAGTATATGCGTATATGTGCAAGGCTCCTCCGGATACCCGCGGGAATGATCGGCTGGTATTCAGCGGCACGGTCACCCTGAAGGATACCGCCAGTGACCGGCAGACCATTGAGGGCGCGGATTCCCTGGAAATCGCCCCGTATCACTGGGCAGACAGCAATCGTGACTACATGATCGACGATGAAGAAATTCTCGCCGTTTATGACATATACAGCGATATGGAGGAATTGCCATTTGACCGTGACCTGATTGACAGCATATGGGCCAGCGAAGGATACGCCTGGGATCATGCCGGGGCAACATATATCACTGTCGACTGAATTTACTCACAGAAGAGGTTCATTCATGAAAACATGCGTGGGGAAAAAGCAGATGAGAATAGGTCAATTATCATTGCTTGCAGGAGCCTGCCTCCTGTGGTCGGGACTGCTGATGCCGGCAATGCTCAGTGCCGCGCCCGCCATTTCCGCCGGATACGTTCAGGCCCGGGGCACGCAACTGGCGATAGAAATCACCACCGGTTCCAATCCGCCGGCATCGGCAATTCTTGTCCAGCAGCTTCCCCCCGGCGTAAAAATCCTCGCCTCGCAACCCGGATTCAGCAATTACGATGCGCGCAGGAACCAGGCAAAATGGCTACTCCGGCAATTAAACACGGGAAAATCAACCGTGACCATAACCCTTGACCGCGCGGTTTCGGCAGATGAGATATCGGCGGAAATACGCTTCAAGCCCCAACAGGGCGGGAAAATGACCACAATACAGGTAAAAAAATAACAATCCCCTGGAGCAATTTCCCGGAAATTCAGCTGGAGTGATATTGGCGCATGAAAAGAAAGAAGCGGAAAACGATAAGGAGGGCTGCCGGGCCCGGCGATAAAACAGGGCTGCCGCCGGGCACTCCTGTTTTCGTCGGGGAGCGCAAGCAGGACAAGACCCGGATCGAGGTCATGGATTATACCCCGGATCACCTTGACGAAATCCGCGACGCCGGCCTGGATGATTGCGCGCGGCTGAAGGATGGCCCCGGTGTCACCTGGATCAATGTCAACGGCATCCATGACGTCAAACAGATAGAAGCCCTGGGGAGCCTGTTCGGGCTGCACCCCCTGACCATGGAAGATATTGTCAACACCACCCAGCGCCCCAAGGCCGAAATGTTTGATCAATATATCTTCATGGTCCTCAAGATGATAACCTACAACGAGGGGCAAAACGATATCGACATCGAAAATGTCAGCCTCATTCTTGGTGACGGCTATGTCCTGTCTTTCCAGGAACGTGAAGGTGACGTATTTGAGGCGGCGCGCCGGCGGATCCGGTCCGGCAAGGGACATGTCCGCGGCGCCCGGGCGGATTACCTGGCCTACGCCCTCATGGACGGGGTGGTGGACGCTTATTTCGTGGCCCTGGAAAAAATAGGGGAATATATCGAGGGAATTGACGACCAGATAGTCCTGGCGCCCGAGACGTCCCATATGCAGGAAGTCCACCGCCTGAAGCGGGAAATCCTGTTTTTGCGCAAATCCATCTGGCCCCTGCGCGAGGAGATCGCATCCATAGTAAAATTCGAATCCCCCCTGATCAACAGCTCTACCCGGATCTATCTTCGTGATCTGCATGATCACACGATCCAGATCATTGATCTGGTGGAGACCTTTCGCGACATTCTCGCCGGCATGCATGACACTTTCCTGTCCAGCGTCAGCAATCGCATGAACGAGGTCATGAAGGTGCTGACCATCATTGCCACAATCTTTATCCCCCTCACCTTCATTGCCGGTGTTTACGGAATGAATTTCGAGAACATGCCTGAATTGAAATGGCCCTGGGGATATTACATGATATGGGGGATCATGGCCGTGATCGGCATTGGCATGTTTCTCTTTTTCAAAAGAAAACATTGGCTGTAAAGGCCGCCAAAGCCATTTTGCAAATCCGTCAAAATGGGCACTGATTATACCTTCCGGTTTGACTTTCATTTTCTTGCAATGGTAAAATAAAATGTTGAAAGCTATGCAACCCTGAACGCAGGAAAACAGGATGTGACAATAGCTTGGCCGGATACTATCCTTTTCAAAATATTCTGCATTTCCTTACTGATATGGCATGACTGAGGGGGGCAATATGCATATCAAGGCATGTTTATTTCGTTTTATACCCGTGCAGGCCGCTGCACTGTCCGTTGGGTTGTGCAGTTGCCTGATTTTTTCTTTTGTTTTTCTTTTTACCGCTTCCCACACGTCAGCTGCCGAAAGATCTGAAAATGATACACTTGATATTCTTCTGGCCATGAACCTGGAGGAGCTGGTGGAGGTGGAAGTATTTTCCTCCTCCAAACGTCTGCAGAAAATCAGTGAAACGGCATCTCCGATTTATGTGTTTACCGCAGAAGATATCCAGCGTACCGGTGTCCGCAATTTCATGGAACTTGTTAAATTCATCCCGGGATTCTATGTATATCCAAAGATAGACCAGTCGTTTAGAATCGTCACCCGGGGTATAAATTCATCCGATAAGATCCTGTTTCTTATTGACGGTATTCCACTGAACAATATTGCCCAGGGAGGTGCTGTGAATATGCACCTGTTTCCCGGTTTGGAGAAGATAAAACTGGTTGAAATAATCCAGGGACCAGGATCGACCATGTGGGGTTCGGATGCCGCGCTGGGCATTATCAATATCATCACCAGAGACGCCGGCGATATTGATGGACATGTTGCCGGCGTCAATTACGCGACAGAAGATAATCATGTCCAGGTCGATGCTCTTTCCGGGAAAGCATTCGACTGGGGCGATTATATGCTGTCAGTCACATATGCGGAAAACGACGGTTTTGGCGATGAACGATACGGCTACAGGAACTATGTGCATGACGGGGAATCGATTCCCTGGAATGATCAACGGGGCAATTTCAACCACATCCATCCCAGTTATGAGATATACGGGAAACTGCGCTACAGGGATTTTACTTTCAAGGCCTATGTTGCCGAAAAAAACCAATACTCTTTCTGGAATACAAGCCAGTCAACTGACTATCACGATGTACAGGATAAAAAATCCATTCATTCTTCCGAAGATATTCATCTCGAATTGAGCCATGGTGCGAAATTGTCGAATACGATGACCCTGAGCACAAAACTCACGGCCAAAAAAATCGATTATACTCGGGACAAAGTTGTTGAAGCAGGGACGAACCACGGGGCAGATTTTATTTGTGATCCCGATGACCCCAATGATGTCTGTAAAGAACCGATCCATGACCGCACAGAAGTTTTTCCGGAAGAAGGCGTCGGTTTGGAATTTTTGCTCCACTGGCAAATGAATGAAAAAAACACCCTTGTCGCCGGAACCCGGGCACGAGTAGTAGAAGCGGGCCCCGGGGAATTTCGCCGTTTCAATATAAACACCGGCCAACCGCCCGCAAATCCCAATATTGAAGCACGAACGCTTCTTTATGAAGAAACAACCGACACAACGGTGGGCGCCTATGTTGAAGATACATATTATGCCACTGATCACCTGACATTTATCGGTGGCATACGAATTGATTACAATGACCCCCGGGAAACAAAGAGTGTTGTTATGCCCAGAGGGGCCGCGATCTACAAGTTCAGCGATGCGTTATCGGCAAAATATATGTACAATACCGGATATGTCCGACCGGGGATGAGTAAAAGCTTTGCCGTATCCATCAATAGTGAAGGCAGTGTCCGGGAGTCTGAAAAAATAGGTTCACATGACGTAGCCCTTATTTATGGTACAGCCAAGACCCAATTCACTGTCGATGCTTATTATATGACGATTTATGACATCTATGCGTATGACGCAACCCAGCGTCTGCATATTAACGAAGGGGATATTTTCACCCAGGGTGTTGAACTCCTGTTTAAACAGAGTTTTTTCGATGGAAAACTGATTTTTGATCTCAACTATGGGTATTCAACAGCTGAAATTGAGGATGAGTTCGGAAATAAATCGAACTATCTGCAGGGCATCCCCCACCATGTTTACGCCGCCGGTTTAACCTATCTCTTTACTGATAACATATCGTTAACTTCCAACATCACCGGTTGGCGCGACCTGGAAATGGACAACGAGAGGGTTACGGCCTGGTATGCCTCCCCGACCCATCCTGATGAGTACAGCGGGGACTATTTAGTGAATTTCAATCTCCGGTTCACGGATCTGTTCGATGATCATCTGGAGGTATCTCTTTATGTCTTCAATGCGCTTGATAGAGACGCACGACTACAAGCCTTGGACAGCTGGCATTCCTGGTGGAGTTATGAACGGGGAAGATCCGTAGGATTCAAAGCATCCTGGAAATTGTAATCAGTCACCAATACAGGAGCACCAGGCTGGCGGAATCGGTGGACAATGACATGTCCGGCCGATAATAATCGGCTCAGAAGAAGCATTCAATGGCTCCTGCGGCAAAAACCAGTTTCCCGTAACGCAACGTGGCAGTCCAACGCATTTTTTTGGATTGATGACCTTGCACACAGCGCCACAACAATGAGACTAGGTCAGTGACAGACTGATAAAAACGGTTATAATACCAGGAACCGGGAATGAAATTTTATGGCACTTTATTGACATGCTTAGAGAAAACAACACACTTTATGAACTGACGGATACCGACTCGCCGGCTGAAACCCTGGCTGAAATTAAAAATATCCTGCTTCTGGTCGACCCGACTCTTGACCCGTCACCAATCGAAAAGATATTCGAGGATATCATCCGCCTTTTTAACGGAAAATTTCCCGGATACAAGGCCAGCAATACAAAATATCATAACCTGGAGCATACCTGTGCAAGCGCCCTTGCTTCGGCAAGGCTTATTCATGGCATGCATGTTCAGGGGCATGTTTTCTCCCGGAGGCTTATTCAGCTTTGCCTGATCGGGACACTTTTTCATGATACGGGTCTTATCCAGACCGAAGAAGAAGTGGAGGGCACCGGAGCCCGGCACACCGTCGGCCACGAGGACCGCTCAATTGCCCTCATGGGAAAATATCTCGCCGAAAAAGGCTATTCGCGGGAGGACATCCGCGATTGCGGCCATATCATCAAATGTACGGAACTCTTCTTTGCCATGGAAGAGATACCATTCGCCTCTGAAGAGGTCCGGACCATGGGCAAGATAGTTGGAACCGCTGACCTGATTGCCCAGATGGCGGACAGGAATTACCATGAAAAACTGCCGCTGCTGTTCATGGAATTCCAGGAAGCCGGAGTGCAGGGGTTTGAGACCCCCCTGGAGCTTTTCAGTAAAACCGAGGAATTTTATCGCAAGGTGGCGCGTAAAAGGATGAAAAATGAACTAGAGGGAATTTCCGCTGCAGCTCTCCACCATTTCAGGGAGAGGTGGAAAATAAACCGGAATCTTTATGAGGAATCAATCAAGTCCAACATTCGGCGCATGAAGGATACCGTCACAGAGTCTTTCATGCAGCTCTCCATCATTTCTGGGGGAGGTGGAAAATAAAAGGACCTTTTTGGTAGAAACAGACGCGGGGGACCTGGATTACCTGACATCCATCCAAAGGATGGCAGAATTCTGTTAGTAGCTTATCGCAGATAGTCTCAACTTGGGAGATATTGTTGTTTGGTTGAGGTTTGTAGTGGCAATCTTAAATTTGTCAGGCCGGGCTTTCCTATTCTTAAAATGGTATAGTTAGAGTTAGAATTTTAATAGTATGCATCCATGAATGTGCCATCTTGATTAAAGTAAATTGTTTGACCAGTTTCGAATACTTTTCCGTCGATGGAGGTCTTCTTTGCTAATATGCC
>JAMJFO010000101.1 GCA_023544645.1 Desulfobulbaceae bacterium
GATCTCCCATCATTGTTTTTTGTATGGTTAATCATAAAAATGACCATACAAGGGTATTCGAGATGACAGTTGCCATGGGCACGGCTACCTTCTTTTACTGATAACTGAAAACTGACAACTGCAAACTCCCGCCGCAGGCGGGTTCCTCTACTACCACTCTTTTATTGATCTGCTGCACTGGTTTCACATTGATACTGGTTATTGAGCAGGAATACGTCAACCGTTTTGCGGATTTCATCTGCTACGCTTTCAAGGGGCGCGTCGGCCGGGATCCTCCGGATGCAGGGATCCTGAAACGAGGCAAAAAGTTCCGCGACCTTGCGCAGTTGCTCTTCCTGCTCAAAATCATTGAGATCTTCGCCGCGCAGTTCCTGGATGCGCATCAGGCCGACCTCCGGCGGCATGGTCAACAGGATTACCAAATCGGGCCGCGGCGCAAAGCTGTTTCTCTGAAACACCTCGGCCGGATCCATACCGGCTGCGCCCTGATAGGCGGCCGTGGAAAAATAATAGCGGTCCGTCAGCACCACCTTTCCCTGGGCCAGAGCCGGTTCAACAACCTCATTGACATGCTGTTGCCGGTCCAGGATGAACAGTTCCAGCTCTTGTTCCAGGGTGTATTTGTCCCGGTTGACGTAGAGTTTTCTGATCTGCCGGCCATACGGTCCGTCGGTGGGTTCGCGGGTTTCGACCACCAAGCACCCCCTGCTCCGCAGATAGTCGGCAAGCAGTCGGAGCTGGGTGGACTTGCCGGTGCCGTCTATGCCTTCCATGGCTATCAGTATACCTTTCCTTATATTTTCCATCCGGACTCTCTCTGTTTCCTGTTATATGCTATTTCCGCGGCCATTTCGAAGGCCGCCTGCAGACTCGCGCAGTCCGCCCTGCCCTGGCCGGCGATGTCATAGGCAGTGCCGTGATCGACCGAGGTGCGGACAATGGGCAGGCCCAGGGTGACGTTGACCCCGTCGCTGAAATGAACGAGCTTGAAAGGGATAAGCCCCTGATCATGGTACATGGCGATCACCGCGTCAAAATCACCGCTCAGGGCGCGGTGAAACACGGTGTCCGGAGGCCAGGGACCGCTGAGGTAAAAGCGGCCGCTGCTTTCCGTAATTGCCGGGGAAATCACCTTTTCCTCTTCCCGGCCGAACATGCCCTGCTCTCCGGCATGGGGATTGAGGGCGGCAACGGCTATCCTGGGCTCGGGAATGCCAAAGTCCGTGTGCAGGGCCTCTGCGGTCAAACGGATGCAGGCGGCCACGGCATCAAAGGTGAGCAGCTCCGGCACCCTGCTGATGGGCTCATGGATGGTTACCAGAGTCACCTTGAGCCGTTTGCCGGCCATCATCATCAGGTGCTGCCTGGAGCCGGTGAGACGCGCCAGCATCTCGGTGTGCCCGGGGTAGTCGTATCCGGCCATTTTCAGAGCGCTTTTGGTGATGGGGCAGGTCACCATTGCCGACAGGATCCCCTGCCGGGCCAGGCGCACCGCTTTTTCGATATATGCCGCCATGGCCCTGCCGGTGTCAGCGTCCGGTTTGCCCCACTGCAGGTCCTGGACAGGCAGGGAGGAAAGCGCGTAGACCGGGATGGCGCCGGGCTCAATGGGATCTCCCGGCTGCCAGGCAACGATCCGGGCCGGGATGTTCATAGATGCCGACGCATGGCGGAGAACGTCGGCATCGCCGAGCACCACGGCCTGACGACCCGGTTCCTGGTTGAACGAGGCAAAAAATTTGAGGATGATTTCCGGGCCGATCCCCACCGGGCAGCCCATGGTGATTCCGATGGTCTGTTTCATTTCTTCTTATTGAAGGTTGTCGATGGCGCTGGTTTACCCCTCACCCCGGCCCTCTTCCGGGGGGAGAGGGAGTTTAAACAACAATTTCATCCGTTTGAAATGGGTGCTGCCCTCTTACGTTTTTTTCGCTGCACATTGATCACGCTCCATGAAAAAAACTATCCGGTGTATCACTCCTGAAAATCAAAGGCATCGCGGATAAGCTCCACCTCGGAGCGGGAATGGGGATTAAGCCGGACCGCCACCACGTCAAAACGGGCCGGGCGATCCTCCATTTTATGGCGGCTGATATAATCCTGGGCCATTCTGGAAAGCTTACGCTGCTTGCGGGTATCCACCGCCTCGAAGGGATTGCCGTAGCGGTTGTTTTTCCGCGCCTTGACCTCGATAAAAACCAGCACCCCGCCCTCTTCGGCGACAATATCTATCTCGCCGAAACGACGGCGGTAGTTCCTGGCCAGCACGGTGTATCCCTGCTTCTCGAGAAACGAAACAGCTATATTCTCGCCCCGGGAGCCGGTTTTCTGCTCAGCCGCGGACTGGTCCTGCTGCTGCCTGCCCGGCAGAAAGGGCCATGAAAATTTTGGAAACCCGGCCACCATCGCTCACCAGAGAGGCTGCTGGGAAATGGAAGGGATGGCGCTGCTTTCGTCCAGGAACTCGCGGACACCTTTAAATGTCCGGCGATGAATGGGGCATGGGCCGTGCCGGGCAATGGCCTGCCGGTGATCTTTGGTCGCGTAGCCCTTGTTCCGGGCAAAGTTATACTCGGGATATTCACGGTGATAGTCGGCCATGAGCCGGTCGCGCTCAACCTTGGCCACAATGGAGGCCGCCGCGATGGAAGCGCTTTTTGACTCTCCCTTGACCAGGGGCTGCTGCGGCAGATCGACCGGGGCAACAAATTTCCCGTCAACCAGGAGATAATCCGGCTGCCGCTCATGTCCGGTGAGCTGCGAAACCGCCCGGGCCATCGCCTGCAGGGAAGCCTGGAGGATATTTATCCGGTCGATCTCCGCCGGGGAGACAACACCAAATCCTATGCCGGCTCCGCATTCCCGCAGATAGTCGTAAAGGGCCTCACGGCGCTCAGGGGTCAGGACCTTGGAATCCTTGAATCGGAAGTACTCGGCATAATCGGGAAGGATGACGCATCCGGCGACCACCGGTCCGGCCAGGGGGCCCCGGCCGGCTTCATCCACACCGGCCACTGAAGGATATCCGGCGCGGATCAGGCTGCGTTCGTAATGAAAGGTGTCTGTGAGGGCGGCAGCAACTTGCGCGCACCCTGAAATGCTCTTCTGGCCTGATCTCGTCGATCTGCTCAAAATTTTATCCCCGGAGGAAGCACCCCCTTAAGGGAGCATAAACACCCTTTGGGGCATAAACTCCACGACGTGGAGACTCCGATAGTATATATATGCCTGCGGTAAAATTCTTTCACATGCCTTGGAGTCTCGTGAATTCGATTACCGGATCTCGAACAGAAATCCGCATTTCAGCGGGATAAAGAAAAAGAGGCACAAAGGGGTTTATCCATGGGTAAACTCCTTTATGCCTCAAAGTTCCATAGGTCGGCAGTAAAATCAGTTGATGCCGCGTTCCTTGATACGTGCTGCCTTGCCGCGGCGCTCACGCAGATAGTAGAGGCGGGAACGGCGAACCTTGCCGCGGGTGACCACCTCAATGCTTTCCAGTCTCGGTGAATGGAGGGCAAAGGTTTTTTCCACGCCCACGCCGTTGGAAATCTTGCGCACGGTAAAGGTGGCGTCCATGTTGCCGCGTTTGCGTTTGAGAACCACACCCTGGAAAAGCTGAACACGCTCCTTGTCGCCTTCCACAATACGGATATTGACTTTCACCGTGTCGCCCGGACGGAAATCAGGGTGATCGAACCGCATCTGCTCCTGATCAATTTTGTCGATAATATTCATGGTTTTATTCTTTACGGGTTGTCCCGAAGGATGCCTCCTACTCATCCAGGTTTAGTCGTAAGCGGTCATAGGGCGCCGCGTTTCTTCTGTCATCTATACTCTGTCATCTGTCGCCCAGCAGCCGGTCCAGGATAATGGACACTGCCGAACGGACCGACAGGTGATTAAATTCTCCGCATCCCCGTATGGGGGGAAGCGTGCCGTCAACCGCGGCCATTACTTCCGGCGCCAGCCCCCAGGCCGTGCCAAAAAGCAGCAGCATGGGCTCGCCGCCGCGCAGCCGGCTTTGCACATCGGCATAACCGACCGTATTGCTCGCGGGACGGGCGCAGGTGGCAAAAACCGTTGCTTTTTGCTGCCACTTGTCACCCACTCCCTGCAAAACTTCATCCAGGGTGGCGCATATCCTGATGCGGGACAGGGCCTGCTTGCGATCCGGATTGACTCCGCCGCCGTAACCTTGAGTCCAGTGGCCGACAATCTGCCCTGCCAGTTCCCGCTGCTGCGCGTCCGGGGTCACCACCCAGTAGGTATCCACCCCGTATGTACACCCGGCCCGCGCTATATCGTGCAGGTCGAGGTTGGTGATTGCGGACCCGATAATTTCGCCGGTCCGGTTCACCACCGGATAATGGATGAGCGCCACATCGATGAGCGGGCCGGCACTACCCATGATCTTTACCCGCCGCCGCGACCTGTTCGAGCATCCCCGCTTTTTTCAGCAGCTTGAGCTCGGCGCCGGTGAACCGGACATGGGCCAGAAGTTCGGGCCGCCTTTCCAGCGTTTCCCTGACCGACTCCAAAAACCGGTACTTCTCAATTTCCGCGTGGTCACCGGAAAGCAGCACTTCCGGGATATCCATGCCCATGAACTCCCTGGGCCGCGTATATTGCGGATGCTTCAGCAAACCGCGGCTGAAGGTGTCGTTTGCCGCCGAATCCTCCGAACCAAGCACCCCGGGAAGCAGCCGGGTGACCGAGTCTATAATGACCATGGCCCCGAGTTCACCGCCGGTGAGGATATAATCGCCGATGGAGATTTCCTCGTCGATGCAGCACCGGGCGACCCGTTCATCCACACCCTCGTACCTGCCGCACACCAGGATCAGCCGGTCATAACCGGCAAGCCGTTCCGCCGTCTTCTGGCAGTAGGTTCCACCCCGCGGCGACAGCAGGATCACCCTGGCGCTTTCACCCCGGGACCGCACATGGTCCAGGGCCGCGACCAGCGGTTCGGGCTTCATGACCATGCCTTCGCCCCCGCCAAAGGGGCGGTCATCGGTCATTTTGTGCTTGTCAACGGCATAGTCGCGGATGTTGTGCAGATTGACCCGTATCCTGCCGCTGCCTATGGCCCGCCGCAGAATCCCTTCCTGCAGGGGAGAGGAAAACAGCTCCGGAAAAATGGTCAATATGTCAAACAGCATGACTGCTCCGCAATCCGCACAGGTTATTTCCTGTTTATGTCAAGCAGCCCGGGTGGCACATCAAGCACCACCTCTTTGTCGTCGATGCGAACGATAAAACTTTTTTCCACCGGTATCAGGTATTCGTGCCGCATACCGGTTACAGTCAGGATGTCGTGGCCGGCCGTTGCCAGCACCCCGGTCACCCTGCCCAGCTCCTGGCCGTCAATGGTGACCACATTTTTGCCTTCCAGCTCCAGAAGATAGAATTCGTCTTCTTCCGGCGCCGGGAGGTCGCTGCGCCGAAGCCAGACCTGCCGGCCGACCAGGGACTCCGCTTCATTCCTGGTGGTGCAGTCGCGAAGCTGCAACAGGACCATTTTTCCCTGGATCCTGGCCTTGTCAATTCTGTACGGTATCCTTTCCTCGCTGTCTTCCATCCCCAACAGGATATTTTTGTAGTTGAGGAAATTTTCCGGCTGGCCGGAAAAGGGATACACTTTCACTTCGCCCCGGATACCGTGGGGCTTGGTTATTTTGCCCAGCAGAACAAACTCTCCGGCATTTATACCGCCAGCCGCCATGACTATTCCAGTGTCCATCCAGAAACGGTCTTTTCGGAGTCTCGCAAGCTCGCTTACCTGATCTCGAACAAGAATCCTCGTTTCTGGATGGACACTATTCTATGATTTCCAGACGCGAGCGTTTTTCAAGCTTTCCTGCTGCCGCCGACAGCAGCGAGCGCATGGCTTTGGCCGTACGTCCCTGCTTGCCGATTACCTTGCCAAGGTCTTCCTTGGCCACCCGCAGTTCGACAATGATCGTATCAGCCTCTTCCCGTTCCGTCACCTCGACGGCATCGGGTTGATCGACCAGTTTGGCGACAACAAAGCTAATCAGTTCTTTCATCAGGCATTCTCAACCTGAGCAGCCCCGTGTTTTTTAATAAGGCTGCGAACCGTTACCGTAGGTTCGGCGCCCTTGCCGAGCCATTCATTTAATTTGTCCGCATCAAGACTGACCACGGCGGGTTCCTGCATCGGATCATAGGTGCCGACGATATCCAGGAACTTTCCGTCACGGGCCGCCTCGGTGGTTGCGACAACGATACGGTAAAACGGCTTCTTTTTTCTTCCCATTCTGGTTAAACGAATTCGTACTGCCATGAGCTTCCTTTTCCTCCTGTGATCTATAATGCTGCCGGGTCTTCCGGGGCATCTCTATCTCTTATCGAACGAGTCCTTTAGGGATCTTGCGCCGCTTCCCGGCTTTACCGGCAATCGGCCTTCCCTTCATCTTTTTCATCATTTTCAACATCATCGCGTAACTCTTGAGCACCCGGTTCACATCGTTGACCGACGTGCCGGAACCATTTGCTATGCGCTGCCTGCGGCTGGCATTGATAATCAGGTAATTCTGCCGCTCTTTCAACGTCATTGACCGGATTATGGCCTCGGTCCTGCCCAGTTCTTTTTCATCGGGCTTGGGCGCGTCCTTGAGCTGTTTGAACTTGTTGATCCCGGGGATCATGCCCATGAGCTGCTCCAGGTTGCCCATTTTCTTGATCTGCTGAATCTGGTCAAGAAAATCCTCCAGGGTAAAAGCGTTCTTGCGGATTTTCTGGGCCAGCTTTTTCGCTTTTTTCTGGTCAACTACCGCTTCGGCCTTTTCGATGAGCGACAGCATGTCGCCCATGCCCAGAATCCGGGAAGCGGTCCGGTCCGGATGGAACACCTCCAGGGCGTCAACGGATTCACCGATACCGACAAACTTGATGGGCTTGCCGGTAACCCTCTTGACCGAGAGCGCAGCGCCGCCGCGCGCGTCACCTTCCATCTTGGTGAGGATGACGCCGGTGATCTCCAGGTCCTCGTTGAACTTCTCGGCCACGGTCACGGCATCCTGGCCGGTCATGGCATCGGCGACGAACAGCACCTCGGACAACGAAACAGCTGCACCGATCCCCTTCAACTCATCCATCAGTGCCTCATCGACATGCAGGCGGCCTGCCGTATCGATGATCACCGTATCAAACTGTTTGGCCAGGGCCTCGCTTACAGCCCGGCGGCTGATGTCCACCGGTTTGTCTTCGGGCGTCGAGGAAAAAACAGGAACGCCGACCTGCTCTCCCAGAACATGCAGCTGTTCAATGGCTGCCGGCCTGTACACGTCGGCCGGGACCAGGAAAGGTTTGCGGCCCTGCTTCTTGAGCAGTTTGGCCAGCTTCGCCGCCGTGGTTGTCTTGCCCGAACCCTGCAGGCCGGCCAGCATGATGGTTACCGGCTGCCTGCCGTCAAGCCGCAGCCCTTCGGCCCGGCTGCCCAGCAGATCCACAAGCTCATCGTGGACAATCTTGATTACCTGCTGCCCCGGCGACAGACTGGAGAGCACTTCCCGCCCCACAGCCTTTTCGGTTACCGAGGCAATGAATTCCTTGACGACCTTGAAGTTGACATCGGCCTCCAGCAGGGCGCGACGCACCTCCTGCATGGCCTCCTGAATATTCTCCTCGGTCAGCTTGCCGTGGCCGCGAAGTTTTTTAAAGACACCTTCCAGCCGGTCTGTAAGATTTTCAAACATTTAAACAGGTTACGAACAAAATTAATCCCGCAGGCCTCTGCCTGGCGGGAAGTATCACCCTTGATGCCGTCGTAAAAAGTCCGATCTACTGCGTCATAGCGGGTACGGCCAATGCTCGGCGTACCATATGTACGCCTCCGCTTGGCCGTCACCACTATTCCTTGTATATCGAAATTTTTACCTAGCCATCTTTTAGTGTGAGATGGACTTTTTACGAGTCCATCACCCTTGATACATGGACAAATTTTTAATTTTTAATCGAACTTCCAATCAATGTCAAGCAGGAAGCGTCACTGGCTGCAAGAACTATCAGCCGCTGATGGTCCGGACCACTTTTTCCAGCCCGGCCGGGGTATCAAACTGGACACAGGCGGCCGCCCCCTGGGGCACTATTTTCCGCATGAGCCCGGTCAGCACATTTTTCGGCCCGGCCTCGACAAAGACCTCAACCCCCTCATTGAGCATCCGTTCAACCGACTCCAGCCACCGAACCCGCGAGGCGATCTGCCTGGCCATGATCGTACGGACAATCCCGGGATCCTCCTCCACATCGGCGGTTACATTAAACACCACCGGCACCTCGGGACGGTTAAAATCGGTCGCCCCCATGAAAACGGCAAAATCTCCCACCGCGCCGGCAACCAGCGGGCTGTGATTGGCCACACTGACCTTCAGCGGAACAACCTTGGCGCCCTTTTCGCTGCAGGCGGCGCTGAACGCGTCGAGCCCTTTTGCGTCACCGGACACCACAACCTGCTTTTCCGCATTATGGTTGGCCACAACCACCATGCCGCCGCCCTGGTAGCTCTCGAGCAGCATGTCGATCTCATCGATGGTCATCCCCAGCACAGCCCGCATGCCGCCCGGACGCTCCTGCCCTTCCCGCTCCATGAGTTCGCCACGGCGGGTTACCAGGGCCATGCAGTCTTCGGCTCCGATCATCCCGGATGCGTACAGCGCGCTGTACTCCCCCAGACTGTGACCGGCCGTAAAGGCAGGCAGAAAGCCGGGCAGCGCGTTGAGCAGGGCCTGCCAGCAGATAAGGTTGGTTACCGTAATGGCCGGCTGCAGGTGCGCCACCCTGGTCAGCTCCTCCATGGGGCCTTCCAGGCACAACTTCTCAAGAGAAAAACCGCTTACATCTTCCGCCATCCCCATGAGCTTGCGGGCGTCGCCGGAGGACTCCAGGAACTCCCTGCCCATACCGACAAACTGCGATCCCTGTCCGGGAAAAATAACCGCTGTTTTTTTCATGGCTCCTCAACTTTCTGAATTGGTATATTTGTCTGAAATCACGAAGTATTTATATATTAATTATGTTGGAACAGGCTGGTAGCTGTTAAGGCTATAGGCATTTAGGGGCGGTTTTCGCATGTAGCCTAATAGTCTTCAGCCTACAGCCTGATCAATAAACGAGTTGAATACCCATACATTCTTTTTCATTACAGCAAGTTAACATAAGTCAGAAAGTTGAGATAGCTCTTTTAATCCTGCTTTGATTTGTTGATGGCGTCGTAAAAAGTCCGATCTACTGCGTCATAGCGGGTACGGCCAATG
>JAMJFO010000102.1 GCA_023544645.1 Desulfobulbaceae bacterium
GACAAGCTTGAGGCCCGGCGAGAGAAGGACCGGCTCCGGCAGCAGAAGCACCGGGCCACTGAGAACGGTGAAAACAAGACCCTCCAGTCTCCTGATCAGATGTCACGTGACAGTCACGCCGATATGTCACGTGACGTCACGCCGGAGAACAGACAACAGAACAGAGAAGAGAAGAATAAATTAAAAACAACAACAACAGGAAATATCCGTTTGTTGTTGTCCGCTACACCCCTGGAAAAGATCTCGGACCGGGAGCTGGAGGAGCTGGAACAACGACATGGCCCGAAGCGGCTTGAGGAAGCAGCCGACATTGCCGCCGAGACCTGGAGAAAGACGCGGGTGGAAATGCATAACCCCGGCGGCTATCTCCAGTCCCTGTGCACCTCCCTGGTGGTGCCGGAATGGTATGTACCCCATTGCGAACGAAACAGGTCACCCCCCTCGAAAAAAGAGGTAGAAGCAAAAAATTCTGATGCCGACTTGGAAGAAGCCGAGACCGCGGCCATGGAAGCCTTATGGGCATCGCTGCCTGATGAGAAGCAGGAGGAGTACCTGGCCAGGGTCAGCGCCGATCAACCGCAAGGGATTACCTACAGCCAACTCACATCACTAGTGCTGGCCAAGGGTCTTGCCTGGGATGACTCACACCCCGGCGGCGATGGGTAGTGTGCTGCGCATCCATTGCCGATGGCTGCGCAGGAAAGACGGAAATCCGTGCGGAATAAACCCACACGGATTTGAGGACCGCTGCGCGGTGCGGAAATTATGGACGCATTGTCGCAGGCATGAGCAATGCGCTGTGCGGCAGCTGCAGCTACCAGGTATACCGGAGGCCGCCGCAATTTCCGCGCTGTGTCAGCCTCTGCCGACACAGCGCGGAAAGAACAACATCAGCTGCTTTGCCGTGTTTCACGCGACAAAGCGAGGAGGACAGACATATGAGACAAGATAAGGAGGCATTTGATGCACAAAAGGAAGTTAAACGAATCCGCGCTCTCAGGGGTAGAGAACGACGGCAGCGTTACCGCAAGAGTCGCCTCGACAGGTACCGAGCCGAGCTGGTGGCCATGAGAAGGGCCGGCGCCTCCTGTGGTGATCTTGCCGTCTGGCTGCGGCTCACCCACCGCTGCAAGATCAACCGCAGTTCCATCGACCGGTATCTGAAAAAGGTGCCTGAACTAAACAGCGAAACTGTGAAAACGGACCAGCATACACCCCGGACAGAATAATAAATATGCCGCGTTTTCGATCAGCCAAATCACAGGCCGAACATGCTGTTTCCAATAAAATTGCTCTCGGCCAGGGACGCCATGACAACCGGGACGATGGCCGGATTCACAGCCTCGGTACCGCCCGGGGATATGAACAGGCCCTCAAGGGATTTGCCGAATATATCCAGGACCATCGTATGGGGGATCTGGGCAGTGCAACTGTCAAGGAGGCAGAGCAGTATCTGGCAGAGCGGGCCTTGATGGTAGCGCAAAAGACCCTTGATCTTGATCGGCAGGCCATTCAGATGCATCTGGGCGTTCAGCTCGAAGTTGTGAAAAGCGAGCTGGAGACTAATCTTACTACCCGGAGCTATACCGCGGATCAGGTCGAACGGATTGCCTCTGCCCAGTCCGACCGGAACAGTCTGGCTACCCGGATTGCCTATGATGCCGGCTTGCGAGCCCATGAACTGCTGACGCTGCGGCCGGCTGATGAACGGCAGGCCTCCACCCATCGGCAGTGGAATGCTGACCGTTTCACCGGCCGCGCTGGTGAGCGCTACACGGTGAAAGGAAAAGGTGGCCTGGTGCGCGAGGTCATGATCTCGAAGCACTTGTCTGATCGTCTGGAGGAACGCCGCCTTGCAGATCCAAAACAGGTTATCGACCGGGGCGTGAACTACTCTCAGCATTACGATATTGGCGGCGGCCGGGCATGGAGTCAGAGCTTTTCCGCTGCCAGCAAGAGGGAGCTTGGCTTTTCCAACGGAGGCCACGGCCTGCGGCACAGCTATGTCCAGGAGCGCCTGGAAGAATTGCAAAGCCGCGGCATGCAATATGAAGAGGCAAAAGGAACGGTTGCCCAGGAGGTGGGCCATTTTGCCAAAAATACAACAGAGGCCTATCTCAGATGAGGGTAGTAAGAATTTTTGTCGCCGCAGGAATAATCACAGGTTTAATCTGGCTGTACTGGTGGGTAGTGCCCACTTTGGGTATCTTTACCATGACGTTGCATGATCCTCCACTTCCCGAAAATGGATATGCAATTGTTCAATTCAGTGATGGAAAAGGCACAGAAACATGTGTTCTCACCATGCTGAAATCAGGATGGTCGATAATCGGGGAAATTTGGCCTTTTGCACTTGCCTGTCTGCTATTGGGGCTGGCGATAGGCTATCCACTCGGAGAACTGGCCAGACGAAAATTTGCCATCGACAAAGCATCAGAGGAGGTCATCATCTTGAGCGAGGAGGTATTGCAAGAAGCTCATCAAAGAGAGCTCTATGCAGAAAACACCTTGAATGAGGCGCGAGATATTCATGAAAAAACGAAACATATGAAGGCGAAGCTCAAGCTGGAAGAACAAGAAGTTTATGAGATGAAAGTAGATGCCGATATTAAGTTGGAAGCTGCCCAGTTATTCAGACAGAGGGCAGACTCCATGCAAGAGGAACTGAATAAGGCCAAGGCGAAGATCCGGAGACTGGAGAAAAAGAAAATAACCTGACGTGGAATATCAATGGCTGAGGAAGAATAGAAAATTCTACCACTTACAAAATACGTATATTTACGATGAACCTTCACTCTCAAAACTATGCCAAAGGTTGATATTGCCAACGGTAGTATTCGCCATTTGAATTTGATTTATTCTCTCGTAGCTGTTTTATTGAAAGTAGGAACTAATTGCTTGGTTAATATTAATGGAGGGGATAATGAAAAATGTATTGGGAACTCTAACCGTTGCAACTGTGTTACTGTTTGCTGTTTCGGCAATGGCCCAGACCAAGGTAGTGGTTGTGCCGCTTGGTGGTTCAGTTGGTGACGCTGTTGCCGCTGACGTTGTCAAGGGCAAGACATTTTCGAGCAAGGCGGGTAAGGGGTTGACCGGCACGCTTGAGCAACACCCCATGGGACAGACGTACACCAACTCCAACGGCATGACCTTTAATCTCATACCTGCCGGCACTTTTACAATGGGCAGTCCGGATGGTACAGGTGCTGACCCTGCTGAACCTGGAAGATATGCTAACGAAACCCAGCACGTGGTCACCCTGACCGAGTCTTTTTACATGCAGGCCACCGAGGTGACGCAGAAGCAGTGGCAGGATGTGATCGGCAACAACCCGGCAGGGAGCAATACCGGTGATAATTATCCGATAGAGACTGTGAACTGGTTTGAGGCCGCTTATTTTGCCAATGCGTTGTCAATATCTGAAGGGCGTAGCGAGTGTTATACCTTGACCGGATGTTCACCCATACCTGCTGGTAATGGTATGGAGTGTACTGGAGTAAGCAATAACGCAGGCTGCACGGGGTATCGTCTTCCCACCGAGGCCCAGTGGGAATATGCTGCTCGGGCCGGCACTACCACGGCTTATGCTAACCCTGTAAGTTTTGATGCCACTAATGTGGAAACAGGATCAGGATTCAACTCCAACCTTCATGCGATGGGTTGGTATCTTTATAACAATACCATGACCGGGTATAACAGCTTGGCTGCCCACCCATCTGGCACAAAACCTGTCGCTCAGAAGCAGGCCAACCTCTGGGGTCTGTACGACATGCATGGTAATGTCTATGAATGGTGCCAGGACTGGTGGGACGGTGGTGCTTATTCTTCTGATCCCGTAACTGATCCCACAGGTGATAGTACTGGCTCGGGCCGCGTTTTTCGCGGCGGCGGCTGGTACGACTACGCCTGGTGCGCGCGTTCGGCGTTCCGGTTCAACTACACGCCGGGCGGTCGGAGCGGCTACCTGGGGTTTCGGCTTGCCTTGCCTCCAGGTCAGTGAGTAAAGCCAAGAACGGAGTCTAAGAACAGGCAGGCTCAGACTGTGACCACCCGGAGGGACGGAGGGTGTCCAGGCTGTGTCAGCCTGTTCATCGTGTGCGGAGCACTCGCGACATTTTTTGACCAAGAGTCTTTATCAAAATGCCATCACAATTTAAATTCTTCGTCATCTTCGCTCGCAGCTGGGTTGCGATGTGTGTGAAAATGATTTCAGCGATAAACAAGGAGGCTGATAATATTGTTGAGATTGCCAATGGCATGTTAGCATAGTCGGCTCCTTTTAAAAAGTTGAGCTTCTCTGCGAGTATGCGTACCATGCCCATAATTTCTCTATCAGATAAAAAAATCTCGACAAAAGCAGAAAAAATAGTCAAAATATGTCATCCCCACAGAAAATAGTATATAAGAAGCGTACCGTGACGCTTAGTCTACTATGACACACGGATCGGCCCGCAGAGCCGGCCTGAATGGCAAATCTGCTTTCTATCCTGTCCGGTGCGGAGGTGCCGGAGGATAGCAGCGGTGAACAGTCCCACGCTGAATAATGGGGGCGAATCGGGAAGGTGACTTCCCGCGGTGGTTTTTTTCTGACCATCGGCCACAGCGGTAAAAACCGACTGTCTGGCAATCTAACGCGGAGCGATAAACAGATAAACCTTTTCCAGAACCTCTTGCCGGAAACCCTTTTGCTGTGGTTCTCTGACCAGCAGTTCTCTTGAGAACCTCATAGCACCTCACTCCAGCTTTTCTCAAGTATCATATCCGGCACTATCAGGTTCCACCTGTTTATGAGGCGCCCCTTGAGGTGCTTATCCATGTAATGGGGCTTTCTGGGTATCCTCTCCTTCAGTGTTTTCAGATGTTTCTGGTTTACGAAGAATCTTTTGTCATTCTTCTCCAGGAAAAACCCTACCTTGGCAACTGTGGTCGCATTATTTAACAAAAGAGCGTATTCAACCACTTCATCAATATTATAGAATTCGACCGATTCCAAGGAACGCCAGATTTCTTCCCACCCCCCGCCGAATTCCGGTCGATCAAGAAGGTCAACAAGTGTTCTCTCCAGACCGGTTACCTTGAGTTCCAGGCCGCTTCTCTCCATTGACCTGGTCCCATATTCCAACTTTCCTTTTTTGAGCAAAGTCCCGGGAGGGCGAACCGCTTTAAATCTATAATTCCGAAAAGACATGGGCCGGATCGCGCGTTCCGTAAGAAACAGAAATTGATTGTACACCGAATAGCTTTTGGCGTGGATATCAAGAGCTGTATGGTATGCAAGGATGGCATCATCAGCCATTCTTGAAGCCAGAAGATAAGGATCTACCGGATAATCAACCGGGGTCATGCCTGCAGGTATAACAGCGTATAATCCCCGCTTTATACGAAGCAGTTGTCCTTTGTTCACATGATAAGCCAACAAATTATCACGTGTACTGACATTCCCCTTCTCTCCTCTGTTCAGATATTCAGTAAATTCTGAAGCAGTGAAAACCGGATGTTGTGCAAAAAAGCTTTTCATGTCCATGTGCAATTTGATTATTTTGATCAAAACCACTAAATTCATTAGCTGTTTTGATCAAAATGTTCAAGTGAATAAGAAAATCCACTACTTGAAAAAAACAAGCAGAACCACTAAACAAATTAGTGGTTTTGATGAATTTGATCAAGAGAATAATGTATGAAAGTACATTTTGAGGGGAATAATTTATTCATTCTCTAAATTATTACGCCGAGAATGTACTTTTTATGGAATCCGGATCTGCCCTGGAGCCTGTCTGATGGTAAATCTGCTTTTGGTTCTATCCCGACCGGTGCGAAGGTGCCGGGGGATGGCAGCGGTGAACAGTCCCACGCTGGTCGAATCGGGAAGGTGACTTCCCGCGGTGGTTCGAGCCGGATCATCGGCCATGGCGATGTTAACCGACCATTGGCGATCTAACGAGACGCGCACATTCGATCGGTAAAATTTCTTCGCCTGAATAGGTACTGAGGGAACATCCTACCTGCCCGGCAGTTCCGCGCCGCGACTCATGATCTCAATATAGCCCGCATAGCTGAACAGGCGGTTGCGCTTCTGGGCGGTCAGCTCCTTGACGATGCCGAGCTGCTCCAGGTGACCGAGAGCCTTGTTGACCGTGGCCGGGGTGATACCGGTCTTTTCCACCAACGAGCCCGAGGTGGCGATGGGATGTTCCATTAGCGCCCGGTGGACCTGCAGGGTGGATGCCGCCGCTCGGCCGAGACCGCTGATCTTGTCACTGTCCTTTCTCGACAAGTCGAGAAGTAACAGCGCCGTTTCCACAGCCTGGGTGGCGGTGACAATCACGGCTTCGGCAAAAAAATCGAGCCAGGCTTCCCAGTCGCCGGTCATACGCACATTGTTGAGCAGCTCGTAGTAATACTGGCGATGCGTTTTAAAATAGAGACTAAGGTAGAGCATCGGCTCCCGCAGCACCTTTTGCTCGCATAACAGCAGCGCGATCAGCAGACGGCCCAGACGGCCGTTACCATCCAGAAATGGGTGAATTGTCTCGAACTGCACATGGGCCAGGGCCGCCTTGAGCAGTACCGGGGTTGGCTCGGGCTGGTCGTGGAGGAAGAGCTCCAGCTTGCTCATGCACTCCAACACCTCTTCAGCCGGAGGCGGAACAAAAGCCGCATTGCCTGGCCGGGTGCCGCCGATCCAATTTTGGCTGCGCCGGTATTCCCCCGGTGTCTGATTGCTGCCCCGGCTCTTGGTCAGCAATACGCTGTGGATCTCCCGGAACAGCCGCAGCGACAGCGGCAGACCTTCCTCCAGTAGGCGCAGGCCATGGTCGAGGGCCGCGACATAGTTACTGACCTCCCGAACATCATCCAGCGGTACGCCTGGTTCCTGATCCAGCTCGAACAGCAGCAGATCCGACAGGGACGACTGCGTCCCCTCGATCATCGAGGAGAGCACCGCTTCCTTACGGACGTACATGTAGAGAAACAGCGAGGTGTCCGGAAGCAGGGTCGAGACGCTGCCCAGCCGCCCCAGGGCCAGCAGCGCCTGATCGAACTTGCTGCGCAGATCCGGCGTCCAATCGATGGGCGGACGCGGTGGCAGCGGCGCGGGCACGAAAGCCTGGGCCTTCTCACCCACCGTCGAAATGGTCACGTATCTGCCCTGGAGCTCTCGCTTCATCCTGCCTGCCTCGAACCTAAAATAAAACCTGTTGTTATTTTAACTTTGCAACATACCCTAAAATAACTGACCGGAAAAGAAAAATCAATAATCAGTCTTCCGGCGGTGGTTTTTTCCGTCGTCAGTTGCAGCGTTATAAGCCGATTGCCTGGCAACCTAATGCAAAGCGCGCATTCGCTCAGTAAAATTTCTTCGTCTGAATAGGTACTGGAGGAACCTTCAGTACCTATTTATCAGGTATACTACCCATTCTTATGCTACTCGGCATTTGGATGGAGCTCGAAAGCAGGTTATTTTTCATCCATTTCCAGGGACTTTTTCCATGCCTGGAATTCTGGTAACTTCAGCCTGTACCTGGCCACGCATCCTTCATGCTGGTTCTGCGGGTTTTACATTACCAAGGTGTCGCGCTTTAGTGTCGCGCGTCAATATAAATTTATTATAGCCGAAAATTGTCAATTACATCTAAAGGAAGAGTTACCCTTCCATGCAGGGAACGTTCATTTTGGCAGAAAACAATGACAATACCCTTGTCAAGAGTTATCATCTAATCATAATCACTATCACTCGGTGCGGGATACGTGGTTGGAACGATGTAGAAAAGATTATTTCAAGGTGAACCTCATGGCAACTCGAGTCTTAAAAGTCGGCATCATCTCAAAAAAGAATTATATTAAAAGGACCTTAGCTATTGCCAAAGGTGACTACAAACCACGGAAAGACGAGCCCAAGGTATGGTTTGAGTCCGTCAAATCCATGTCGCAAGTCCTGAGCAATGAGAATCAAGAATTATTGCGCATAATAATCGACAACAAGCCAAATTCCATTACAGATCTGGAACGGATTACCCAGAGAAAGAAATCCAATCTTTCAAGAACGCTCAAGACGATGGAGAAATACGGGATTGTCAAACTGGTTAAAAAGGAAGGGAGGATAGTCCCGCAGGTCCAGGCCACTGACTTCAAAGTGGAATTTGGACTCCATTACAGTTCACCAACTCGTCAGCTTTCCTTGTAATGGAGGGTAGAGGAACTAAGATTCGACTTCCTGCTCGTCCTCCGGTTACATATTAGGCAAATTCTATTCCTTGTCCTTTTCAGCTGCCAACTTGTCCAGGTAATCTGCCCAGGCCTGCATCATCCTCCGCCGTTCGGGCAGAAACTCTGCGTAATTATAAGCGGCCCGCACACCATTTCCTTCCGCATGGGCGAGCTGGCGTTCAATGGCGTCCCGGTTCCAGCCCTGTTCGTTCAGCAGGGTACTGGCCATGCTGCGGAAGCCATGGCCGGACATCTCTTCCCTGGCATATCCCATCCGGCGCAAGGCGGCCAGGACGGTGTTATTGCTCATGGGGCGATCACTGGAACGAAGTGAGGGGAAGACATACCGGCCGCGGCCGGTCAATGGCTGCAGCTCCTGCAGCACAGCTGTCGCCTGGCTGGAAAGCGGCACAATATGCGGATTTCGCATTTTCATTTTCTCGGCCGGAATTTTCCATTCTCCATTATCAAGATTGATCTCCGACCACTCGGCATGTCGCAGTTCACCCGGTCGCACAAAAACCAGGGGAGCGAACCTGAGAGCGCATTTTGTTATGAAATGTCCTTCATAGCCGTTGATGGCCCGCATGAGTTCACCGACCTTTTCGGGATCGGTAATGGTGGCCATGCGTTTGGACTTTACAGGAGACAATGCCCCGCGCAGGTCTGCCGTAGGATCACGTTCGGTGCGGCCGGTAGCAACGTAAGCGCCAACTAAAGCACATCTTTTTTCTTGCCAGCCGCTATGTCATGATGGG
>JAMJFO010000103.1 GCA_023544645.1 Desulfobulbaceae bacterium
CTGATGACTGAAAACATCCGGCGAAGCCGGAACTTGTTCATGATTTGAACAGTTAATCATAACAGAAGGTTAATCACAAGGACAAAAAGGTGCGCGGTGCGGGGTTCGGGGTACGGGGTTCGCGGTTCGGGGTGCGCGGTTTGTTCCCTCACAGTACGCGAACGTACCCGTTCAGCTTCGTTCGGACAGCATAACTTCCGCAATATGCCTTTTAAATGCGGGGATATTGTTTTGTATCGTGTCCCATACTGCCTCGATATCGATGCCGAAATAATCGTGTATCAAAACATCTCTGAAACCGGCCGCCTCCCTCCATTCGATGTGAGGATACTTCTCTTTGATATTTTGAGGAACGCTCTTCGATGCTTCTCCGATCACTTCAAAATTTCTGATGACCGCATCCACGGCCATACTGTCCGAGCGAAATGTTTCGAAAGTATGGTCCTTCGTGTACGTCTCTATCTTTTCAATAGCCTGCATGATATCTTCCAGGAAAAGAAAGTAATTTCTTCTCTGATCAGACATACACGACCTCTTTGAATATCTTTTCCCGTAATTGCGGTTTCACGGCATCTTTGATGACCAAGTCGACCTTTTTCCCAATAAGTCCCTCGATATGGTACCTCAACCGCATATAGTTGAAAAAGTCTTTATGTCCCTTTTCGAATACTACAAGGATATCAACGTCGCTTTCAGGCCGCTCCGTTCCTCTCACATAAGAGCCGAATAATCCGATCTCCCTTACCGAGAAAGTCTTTTTGATCTCGGGAGCGTGCATTTCGATTATTCTCTTGATTTTCTGTATATCCATCGCTTTACTCCTCACCTGGAACCTTTTGGAAAGGGGGCAAAAGGGGTTCAAAAAGGGGTGCCGTAATGCCTTTCCCGCAATTCGTTGTGAATTTCCCTCCAGTCCAGCAGTTCCATTTTGCCATGTTGGTACTGAGCGTATCTTTTTTCAAGTTCATTCTTTTGCCACTCGGGCATGCGCAGCTTACCGCCATCCTGAGCAATAGAATCCCAAATATCTTGTGCCAAAATCAATTTCTGGGCCACGCTCAGCCTGTTTATTTCAGCGGCAATTTTATCCGGTTCCATATTTTACCTCCCCATCTTCATTTTACGGTACACGGTTAATAACGGTATACGGTGTACGGTGTACGGTTTAAGGTTTACGGTTTAAGGTTTTTAATAGTTTCTCGAAATACGGTATGGTTTTTTTCAAGCCTTCTTCTAACTCGATTCTTGGTTCCCATCCCAGTTTTTCTTTTGCCAAAGTTATGTCTGGCTGGCGTTGCGTTGGGTCGTCGCTGGGCAGAGGTTTGTAGTCGAGTTTTGAACTGGAGCCGGTCAGGTCTATCACTTTTTCCGCCAGTTCCTTGATGGTGAACTCTCCGGGGTTGCCGGTGTTGACCGGGCCGGTGAAATCATCCGGTGTATCCATGAGTCGGACAAAGGCCTCGATGAGGTCGTCCACATAGCAGAAGGAACGGGACTGGCTGCCGTCGCCGTAGATGGTGATGGGCAGGTTCTGCAAGGCCTGCATGATGAAGTTGGAAACCACCCGGCCATCATTGGGGTGCATGTTGGGGCCGTAGGTGTTGAAGATGCGGGCGACCTTGATCCGGAGGTTGTGCTGGCGTCGGTAGTCGAAAAACAGGGTTTCGGCGCAGCGCTTGCCCTCGTCGTAGCAGGAACGAAAGCCGATGGGGTTGACGTGGCCCCAGTAGGTTTCCGTTTGGGGGTGGATCTGCGGATCGCCGTAGACTTCGCTGGTGGAGGCCTGGAATATTTTTGCTTTTACCCGCTTGGCCAGGCCCAGCATGTTAATGGCCCCGTGCACGCTGGTCTTGGTGGTCTGCACCGGGTCGTGCTGGTAGTGAATGGGCGAGGCCGGGCAGGCCAGATTGTAAATTTCATCCACCTCTATGTAAAGAGGAAAGGTAACGTCATGCCGCAGGAGTTCGAACCGGTTGTTGTCCATCAGGGGCAGGATATTGTCCTTGGTGCCGGTAAAAAAATTGTCGATGCAGATGACGTTGTGGCCGTCATCGAGAAGGCGCTTGCAGAGGTGGGAGCCGAGGAAGCCGCCACCGCCGGTTACTGCGATTTGCTTGGATAGGCGATAGTTAATCACGGTTTACGGTTCACGGTTGAAGGTTTACGGTTTTGAAGAAATTATGAATTCAGAATGAAGAATGCAGAATTTTCTTCCATCATTACCCGGCTTTGCCGGGAGTTGTACACAGCTTCGCTGTGACGGTTTAAGGTACAGGGTTTAAGGTTCGAGGTTAAAGCTTCCCGGCTTTGCCGGGAGCTGGAAGTACCCGTACTCCATCGGCGCCTTGGAGCGCTCTATCAAATGTTACAGTTTGCTCACAACCTGCATTCTTATTGATGCTCCAATTCAAATAATCCGCGAAATCCGCCTTTCCTGCTCGGGTTTCGCTTAAAGCAAGCCATACTATCTGTGGCTCCACCTTCAAGGATGGCCTCTTTCATTTTCCTCAGAGAAACGGGCTTTACAGGTTTCTTCACCATCCCTTTGAGTCGTGTAACATTCTCCGTTACCGGCCATATTGTAATAACACCGTTCGCATCTTCGAGAAATTCTATTCTCCGGCCGGCCTCGAGGTGATGTTTATCCCTGATTTCCTTTGGTATTGTCACCTGCCCTTTTGATGTAATCTTCATGCTCGTCTCCATCAATAGTAAAAGTAAGAACGGTATTACTTAATACTATTTTTTGTGCTGATTATTGTCAAGAGTCCACGGCTTCGCCGTGACGGTATACGGTTTAAGGTTCGGGGTGCGGGGTGCGGGGTGCGGGGTACACTGCTTCGCCGTGAAAGGTACGCGGTACGGGGTTCGGGGTGCGCGGGGCGCGAGTGGCCCTGTGGAGCGTGATCAACTTTGGGAGTTGATTTTCTCCATGGTGGAATTGATGGTGCGGCGAAGGTGTTCGATGCGGGTGAGCATGTAGTAGCCGGCATTCTGCTGCTGGATGTCTTTGATGATGAACAGGGTGCCGTATAATTGCGGCGGGGTAATATCGTCGTTGAGCAGGGGCAGATCAAGCTTGAATAAACCTTCCCGGTACAGCCATGAGTCATCTATGAACTCGTGGCGCTTCCATGTCTGGACCGATCGCACCCGGCACCGGTCTTCAGGCCCCGGGTTCTCCTGTTCTTTATCCAGGCGCAGAGAACAGGCGCTGTTGTACAGGATTAATTGGGCCAGATCAATTTCCAGCGCCTTCAGGGCATTGCATATTGCCTGCCAGAGCTCATCCATGGTGTTGGAGTTGGAGATGTTCACCTGGTGATTGAGAAAGCTTCTGCGTTCGTGGGTGATACCGGTAACATCAGAAACTTCGCGGAGCCAGCCGCCGATCCTGCCCGGCTCGATAAAAAGCCGGAGTCCGACATAACGGCCCAGGAAGATAACTCCGGAACCGACGACAAGCAGGACCAGGGCCGCGGTCTCGTCCTTTGAATGGATCATAATAATGGCGGCCATGCCCAGCACGATGCAGCAGCCGTAAATGAGAAGAACGGCCCGGCGGTGGGAATAGCCGAGGTTGATGAGCTTATGGTGCAGGTGGCCGCTGTCCGGCTGGAACATTTCCTTGCCCAGGGCAAAACGGCGGATGGGCGCCCACATGGTATCAATAAGCGGAATTCCCAGGGCAATGACCGGGATGATCATGGCCGTGGCGACCTGGCCCTTGATGGAACCGAGGATGCTCAAGGCCGCCAGGACATAGCCGAGAAAATAGCTGCCGCTGTCGCCCATGAAAATAGAGGCGGGATTGAAATTGTACCGCAAAAACGCGATAAGGGCGCCGCCCAGGGCCGCGAAACCGAGCGCTTCCAGGATATTACCGTTGGTCAGACAGATGACCAGCATGGTCAGCGAAACAAACAGAGCGATGCCGGCGGCCAGTCCGTCCAGACCATCGGCCAGGTTCATGGCGTTGATGACCAGGACAAACCAGAAGACGGTCACGGGCAGGGAAAAAATTCCCAGGTCGATGGAATGGATAAACGGCACGGAAATAACATGGATATTGATGCCGCCGTAATAGACAAAAATACCGACCAGGATCTGCCCGGCAAACTTGACCGAAGAGGGCAGATGGCGCAGATCGTCCCACAGGCCGAGGCCGAAGATCAGCACCGCGCCGGTGACAAAAAAGAAGAGCCGGATATCCGACTCGACCAGTTGGATAAACATCCTTTCGTTGAAGACCAGGAGGATCAGGGGGAAGAAAAAGGAGAGAAACAAGGCCACCCCGCCGATGCGGGGAATGGGCTGGGTGTGGACCTTGCGCTCTGAAGGCATATCGACGATGTTATAGCGGCGGGCGATCTTGCCGATAAAGGGCGTCAGGAAAAAGGAGGCAAGAAAGGCGAGAAAGAATGTAAAGATGATGGTTGTCATGATGGTCCAGGGTAGACGTCTGTCGCCGTGAATGTGCAGTCAAAGCAGCTGCTTTGTCCCGCTTGGTTGTCAGCTCTCGTTTTGCAGTCGCAAATCTCAACGGCGTCGATTTTATGCGGCAATGGGAAACTGATCAAAGTTATATTTTACCATACCTGTGAAAGAGAATACCTGTACATTACAACCTCGCAAATAATTAATCATATCGGCGGATTAAATACAAGGATTTCAATGCAGGGTACACGGCTTCGCGGGGAGGGTATACGGTATACGGTATAAGGTTTAAGGTTACCCGGCTTTGCCGGGAGTTGGCTGTTGGCTGTTGGCTGTTTAGAGTTTCCAGCCTTTGGCTGTCAGAGGACAGATGACAGAAACCAGCTATGCCCGTGGCAGAAGTCATCTCGAACAAGTGTGAGAGATCTTTCCCTCAATGCATCAAGATTTCTCCCGGAGTTTAGGCCTGAAAAGGGTAGTCGAAATGACAGGAGAACGGAGGACGGTATATGGCGCACGGTTTACGGTTGTTTTGTTTCTTCTTTGCTGATAATTTTAAAAGTTTCTTCGTAAATATTTCGTCTTGGGCCGATGGCTATTATTTCCAACTCCTTTTTCTTCCTGACAATCCTATAAATTATTCGGTATCTCTTCACCCTGTAGCTTTTCAAACCATGCAGTTCTTCTTTCAAGGATTTTCCGCAAAACGGATCCTCCAGAATTGTTGCAAAAGCCGACCTGAGATGAGATTTTATGAGCGGATGCAGCCCTCGTATAAGAGATGCCACCTCGTCAGATACCCTGAGAAGATAGGCTGGTTTTCTGCTCTTCATGCTCAGTCAAACAATTCTTCAAGCGTATAAAGTGAGGATTTCTTTTTTTTGAGGGAAGCCAGACCATGTTTAATTTCCTTCATGAGTTCAGCATCGGAACGAATGTTGTTTGTTTCCCGCCAGCTTTCAAACTCATCAGGGCTGACAAGAACAGCAACAGGCCTCCCGTTTTTGGTAATAATAACCTCTTCGTCAGTGGCGTTAACTTTTTCCGCCAAAGCGCTTAATTTCATTTTGGCTTCAGATAATGATAATGTGCGCATCATTGACCTCAATATTGGTTAACCTTAATTCTGGTTGAAATTATAATCCACGCGCAGAGAGCCGTCAAGTTCATATGATACCCGGCACACGGCTTTGCCGTGAAAGGTATACGGTTTTGAAGAAATTATGAATTATGAATTCAGAATGCAGAAAGGGAAGAAATGTCGCGATGCCCGCGGCAGATGTCATCTCGAATGTATGTGAGAGATCTTTCCCTCGATGCAATAAGATTTTTCCCGGAGTTTATCCCTTAAAAGGAGTGCTTATCTGGCTGTGGGTACACGGTACGGGGTACGAGGAAAAGGGCCCCCTCACCCTGACCCTCTCTCCCCCCGAGGGGAGAGGGGAAAAGAGGAGGACAGAGGACAGAAACCAGCTGTGCCCATGGCAGATGTCATCTCGAATGAATGTGAGAGATCTTTCCCTCAACGCAATAAGATTTTTCCCTGCGGTCGAAATGGCAGAAAACAAAAACCGAATTGCGCGAGGATTGATTAATCGACGGTTTTGACGGTGAAATGGTCCGGCAGGGTCAGGTGGAAAATACGTTCGGGGATCGGGGCGGGCGGGAAAATCCTGTCAAAGCGCAGCTGGACGGTTCCCTTTATCTCGGCGCCTTTTGCCAGCAACAGGTGCGGGTGGGGGCAATCCGGATCATTGGGCCCGTAGTCCGTATACGAGACGTCAAGGAGGACTTCACCCTTGTCATTTTCGACGATATGCCGGGATATGCGGCTTGATTCGAGGTGAAAAAGAACATGGTGCCGGATGTTGCCGCGCCACTGTGTTATCAGCCAGAATGTTGATGGAGACTGGCTGTCCCCGCGGATTTCCTCCACGGCAAAATCCGCTGCGGGAAGCCTGCCGGCAAGCCAGTGCATATAGTCTGACGGGGAAATAAAATCCGGGATATACTTTTGCCAGAAGGCGGAATCGGTCCTGCCGGTCAGGGCCTTGGCCTTGCGGTTATCGACCAGGGTGAAACTGCTGCCGTCGCCGGCCAGGATAAAAAGCTGCCGCCCCAGGGGGTCGACAACCGAATAGCGGAGAAATGCCGGGGACTGGAGCTGCAAGACACCGGGAATTTTTTCCGTTTTCCCATAGATCGTCCACTCCAGTGTCACATCGGCATCCAGGGACTGAGGGCAGTCGCGGTCCCGGAACTGTCGAAGCTGATCAAGGACAAAGGGTTTTTTATTTTCGGCCAGGGGAAAAGACGCGGGGATTTTCGAAGCGCAGCCGGACTGCAGAAACAAGAGCGCCAGGGTAAACAGCAGAATCCACCCGGGCGCCCGGTGCGTCTTCACTGCTACTCCCGACTTTGAAGCAGCTGCAGCTTTTCCCGCAGAACATCACGCAGCTCGCTTTCCTGATCATCGTCTTCAAGCGCGGCAAGGGCCTTGAGATAGGCATCAATGGCATCTCCCCTGCGGCCCAGCTCCAGGTACACATCGCCCAGGTGGTCGAGAATGGCCGGATCCTCTTCATCGGACAGCTCCACAGCCCTCTCCAGGGCTTCCCTGGCTTCCTCTATTCTGCCAAGCCGGTAATACACCCATCCCAGGCTGTCCTGTATATAGGCGTTGTCCGGTTTGAGCTCGATGGCCCGCTGGATGTACTCCAACGCCTGGTCCAGGTGGATGTTTTTATCGGCCCAGGAATAACCGACATAATTCAACGCCTCGCCATGGGCCGGCTGCCGTTTGATAACCTCCTGCATGATGGACATTGCCTCATCCGAACGACCTGCGGTTTCGAGGAAAAGACCATAATCATACAGCAGGTCATCGTTTTCGGGAAAAGCGGCAATGGCGCGGTCAAAGGTGGACTCCCCCAGCTCGGTTTTTTTCTGAACATGGTACAGAGCGGCCAGCATCACAAACAGATCCGGGCTGCGGGTTTGTTCATCCGTCACGATCTTTTCAAGCAGCTCAACGGCCTCTTCCTGACGGCCGAGATACCGCAGGACACGGACCTGCAGCATGACACCGTTTTCAAACTCCGGTTCATCGGAGCCAATCAACTGCAGTTCGACCAGGGCCTGTTCATATTTTTCCGCCTGCGCCAGGATAACGGCCAGGAGATACCGCACATCCGCCGCCCCTTCTCTTTCCAGTGAGTTACGGAGGAGTTCGATGGCCTGGTCATATTTCTCCAGCCGCGCGAAAAGCCGGGCCACAGACAGCTCCACCCTGCCGGTGAGATTCTTTCGCTCCTTGAGCTTGTTCAATTCGTCCAGCGCCTCTTCATCCCTGTCAACCTGGAGCAGCTGGTTCACCAGGGCAAGGGCGGCCCGTTCGTTGTTCCGGTCTTTTTCAAGTATTTCCCGGTAAAGCGCAACGACCTTGTCAAATTCCTCCCGCGCACGGTATACATCGGCCTTTTCCATGAGCAGGTCCACGGACCAGTTCAGCTCCAGGGCCTTGTTGTATTGCTCCTCGGCATCATCATAGCGCGCAGTGTTCAGATAAATCCTGGCCAGCAGCACAAGGGCGGCATAGGATTCGGGATCAACCTCCAGGACTTCCCGCAATACCTGCGCGGCATTGGCCAGCATGTTCTGGTTCAGGTGCAGCTCACTGAGCAGCAGCAGCGAAGTGATATCAGAGGGGTCCAGCTCGTGGACCATCCGGTACTGTTTTTCTGCTTCGCTGTATTCACCAAGCTGGATATAGACCCTGGCCAGGAGCATCCTGGTGACAGTGTCCTCCGGGGAATTTTCCAGATATGACTCCAGGGTGGAGACCGCTTCATCCCCTCGATCCAGGCGCAGCAGGAGAATCGGGATCTTCCGGGCAACCTGGTCGGCTGCCGGATCACAGATGAGGGCCTTCTGATACGCTTCAAGCGCTTCCTCAAACTGCATGGCGAGCTCCGCCTGCCTTCCCCAGAGGAAGTAGAAGTAGGCGCAGCCGTAGTCTGTTTCTTCAACCTGTTCCTGATTGTCGGCCACAAAAAGAGTCGAACAGCCGGAAAGGACAGCCAGGGTTATAAAAAAAATGCAACCGGTGAGAAATTTTTTAATAGTCACTAAATTCAATCCACATAGTTACTTGTTGCCAAAACACATTGCCGGTTGCCTGCAGATGCTGTGATCTGTCAACAGCAACCATACTGCCGAATGTACCATGTATTATCTTTTCGAGCAAAACGAGAAATCCTGATGCGTAGAGGGAAAGATCTCTCGCAGGAGTTTATCCCCCTCAAGGGGGGACTGAAAAGAGTGCCCTTCAGTTTTTCCGGGGAAAGTCAAAGAAAAATTGAAGGTTTGTAATGCTTCAATATTTTTTCTTTGCGCTTATTTTCTCACAACGGAAAAACTCAAGAGAATGATGTGAAAATTAATATTTGTTCTTTGATAATTCGGTAAAACTTTACAGCTCTTCGA
>JAMJFO010000104.1 GCA_023544645.1 Desulfobulbaceae bacterium
TGAGCATAATGCAGAGATCGGGCAAAAAGACCGTTTCTGGACGGACACTAGTTATCAGCTCTCGCGCTGGGGCAGGATGCTGTACTCTTCAGGACTTAATTTTTCATCCTTGTCGAGATCGAGCTCGGCAAACAGCCGTTGGGAGATGCCGGCGGCAACAGCTTCGCTCATGGATATGGCGCCATCCTGATCTTCGTCTATTTCAGCGAAAGCAGGAATTGAGGCAAAAGCCGGAAACGCTATAAAAATCAGCAGCAGTCCTGTTAAAACTTGTTTGTTCATGATGTACCTCCTTTGATTTTGAGTTAATTCCTCAACTGGATGTTGGTTAACTTGCCTGTTAGCAGGTTCTGTGCCAGTATGAATTCTTCTTTAATATCATATTGTTAGGTGTTCATGTGGCAATTTCCTGCCAGCGCATGTGTCGTCTATTGGGTACACAAAAACAGCAGATAGAAAGCATCTAACCGTTACAATGTGTTTTTCCCATGTACCGGAATGCAGACAATATCTATCTGTTTTCAGCTTGCCAGGAATTGGCAGAAAACGAACTGCGTAGAATACGTGAACAGCAGGCCGAGGCTGAAAGAAAGAAAGGTGCTTCGCAAAAACGGGCGGAACAACAGTTAAGAGAACAACAGAAGGGGAAAGTTAAGGCAGACGATAAGCCGAAAAGAAAAAAGGGATATTAAAATCTGTAATTTTCTTTCCCAGGTTGATCTTGACAGAGGCCGGGTTCCTTCTACCGGGACCCGGAGTTGCGCCTATTCACCAAGATTGTTTTTTCCAGGCAGGAAAGAGATCCGTCTGTGGTCCTACATTGTCACACCAGGGTTGACAACTCTGTTTCGAAACAGCTACAATACTGAGAAAACATTCAATATATTATAATATATCATTTTTTTAGCTTGTTCTTTTGTTGTTGGCGTTGAGAATACGGTGCGGATCTTTCTCCAGATGCCGGTGCCGGGATACATTGACGGATTGGAAACCGGTACTCCACCTGCTTTTTCATTCATCCCTCCGGTCTGATCCAATTTCTGATCCCGCTTTGCAGCATACCTGAAACCGCCGTCGCCGGGCTTGACAACTGTTTGGAGTGCATATTTCGAGCATGACATTGTAACCGAATGGGAAGACTAAAGCATATTGTGTTGACAGGCGCCGGTCTGATAGATCAGGGGATAACGGATTATGAGGCCTGGTCGCAAAGAATGATCCTGGAATTCGGTCCCGAGATCAAGCCCTACCTTGAAGACATCATGGCCAATGCCCGGGAAATACATGCTCCGTCTGCACCAGAAAAATCCGCCAAATTTCAGAAGTGGGGGAGGCGCTTATTCATGACCCGAAATGTCCTGATCGTAGATGATGAACCGAATATCGTTCTGTCGCTGAAATTCCTGATTTCCCAGCAGGGTTATGAAGCGCGCACCGCCTACAGCGGTGAGGAGGCTTTGCAGGCTTTGAGTGAACAGGTGCCTGACCTGATCCTCCTGGATGTCATGATGCCCAAGCCGGACGGGTACGAAGTATGCCAGAAAATTCGAGCAACCCCGGAGTGGAAAGATATTCCGGTGATCATGCTGACCGCCAAAGGGCGTGATGTGGAAAGACAGAAAGGATACGCCATGGGCGCGGATGACTATATAACAAAACCTTTTGCCACCCATGAACTTGTCACCAAGGTAAGGGCCATGCTCAAGGAAAAAGGGAAAGAGTAGGGCTGTTTCCCCGCGTTTCGAGTGCTGCCGCCACGGTCAGGAACGAAGCAGACATATTGATGCGCGAAAAAAGCTGCAAGGGATTGGAGGTCACGGAAACATTGACACCGCACGACAAAGACATTGAACGTCTTGAAACTATTTTGCGGGATATTCAAGAGGCGGTTGTGGCATGCGACCGGAATGCGCGGATTCTTCTGTATAATTCAGCGGCCAAGCGTCTTTTTCACAATTTTCAAGCCATGGGGCTGGGCCAGTCACTGTATTCGGTTTGCGCCCGGGCTCCCATTGAACATACACTGCGGATGTTGAAACATCGCAGGGCCGACCGGGACCATTTTGATCCGGAGAATGCCGATGCCCGTTTTGTCTGTGCCACGGTGGACGGGACTATGCTCCTGAAATGCCATGTCAGCCTGGTGGCCTGCGATACCGCGGCAGGATGCGTTTTCGTGTTTTCATTCGAGGATATGACCAGGCAGATCACCGAGATGGGCAGGCAGGGGCATCTGCTGGAAAAGATGATCAAGGATCTGCGCGCGCCGCTGACCAACCTGAATACAGCAGCGGAGAATCTGAAGACGTATCCGGAGATGCCCCTGGAAGACCGCCGCAGTTTCGAGGATATTATCATCAGGGAAAGCGCGGAGCTGACCCGCCGTTTTGAATCAGTTGTGGAAGAGTCGGGTAAAATTACCCGCAGCCAATGGCCCTTGTTCGATGTGCTTTCAACGGATATCCTTGGTTGTGTGGTCCGCAGATTCGCCCGGGATGACGACGTGTCGGTTGTCATTACCGGTGTTCCCCTCTGGCTGCACGCGGATTCCTATTCCCTGGTGCTTGTCCTGGAGCATCTTGTCCGTTTTGTCAGCAAGTCCTGTAAGGTGTCTGAGATAGATCTCGAAGTCCTGCTAGGGGACCGCCGTGTCTACATAGATATTATCTGGCAGGGGAAACCGGTTCCCCAGGCTGTTGTCGATTCACTGCTTGAGGTGGCGCTGCCTGATACAGTCTCGGACCTGCGGATTGCCGATGTCCTGGCCCGGCATGACAGCGAAATGTGGAGCCAGGAGCACCGCCGGCAAGGGTATTCCCTCCTGCGGATACCTGTGCCTGACTCTCCCCGGCAGTGGGAAGTGCCGCCGAAACCACTGCCCGAGCGATCGGAATTTTATGATTTTTCCATAGCAGAGTGCCCGAGAGAGCTGGGAGAGATGGCCGATCAGCCCCTTTCCTGTCTCAATTATGTCGTTTTTGATACGGAAACAACAGGATTCCGGCCCTCGGAAGGCGATGAGATACTCTCCATCGCCGCCGTCCGGATCGTCAACGGCAGAATTCTCGGCGGAGAACGGTTTGAACGTCTTATCAAGCCCCGGCGGCCGATCCCGGAAAGCTCGGCGCCTTTTCTCGAGATAACCGAGGATATGCTTCAGGATAAGCCGCCGGTGGAGGTTGTGCTCCCCCAGTTCAAGGCCTTTGTCAATGACGCCGTTCTTGTCGCCCATAACGGGGCATTTGACATGAACTTTTTCCGGCGCATGGAAGATGATTCCGGGGTTGTGTTTGACAACCCGGTTGTCGACACCTTGCTGCTGGCATTGCTCTTTGACCCGCAGCAAACGGATTACACCCTGGAGAGCATCGGTCGCTGGCTGTCCATTGAGGTTATGGCAAACCGGACGATCCTGGATGATTGTTTTTTCACCGCGCAGATATTCCTCGGGATGCTGGATTTGCTTGCGGAACAGGGGATAACAACCCTTGGCGATTTGATGGCGGCCATGGATAAGGTGGTTGAGGAAAAAAGAGATCAGTCCGGTTGACGGGCCGGACTACGGAGCGGGGAATGCCTGAAGTAAAACGACGGAATGAGCGGCTGGTGGTTTTGCTGGTTCTAGGCTTTATCGCCTTGAACTACCCCCTGTTGTCTCTCTTCAGCAAGGTCCGGCTTTTTTTTGGCATCCCGGTCCTGTATCTTTATATATTCACTGTCTGGTCTCTTTTTATACTCTGCATGGCCCTGGTCCTGGAAAAACGGGCTTTCCCTTCCATGACGTCTTCCCCTCCGAGATCCGGGAAAGCAGAATGACATGCTGCAGCAATGGGTTATACTGGTCATTTCCTTTTGCTACCTGGGCATTCTTTTTGCCATTGCCTACTACGGTGACAAACGGGCCGACGCCGGCCGTTCCATAATAAGCAATCCCTATATCTACACCCTTTCCATTGCTGTTTACTGCACTGCCTGGACCTTTTACGGCAGTGTAGGCCGTTCTGCGACAACCGGAGTGGGATTTCTGCCGATTTACCTGGGGCCGACCCTCATGGCCGCGCTCTGGTGGTTTGTCCTGCGCAAGATCATCCGTATTGCCAAGGTCCACCGCCTGACTTCCATCGCCGATTTCATTGCTTCCAGATATGCCAAGGATCCCCTGATCGGCGGTATTGTTACCATCATTGCCGTTGTCGGCATCCTGCCGTATATTTCCCTGCAGTTAAAAGCGGTTTCCACCAGTTTTAATGTCCTGCACACCTTTCAGAGCCCTTCGCAGATAATTCACCATACCGAAACCATCTGGACGGATACTGCTCTGTATGTGGCGCTGGTCATGGCGGTTTTTTCACTTCTTTTCGGCACCCGCCACATCGATGCCAGTGAACGGCACGAAGGACTGGTGGCCGCGGTGGCTTTTGAGTCGGTTGTAAAGCTGATCGCCTTCTGCGTGGTCGGTATTTTCGTCTGCTACTATCTTTTCGCCGGTCCTTCAGAGCTGGTATCCGATGCGGTGAAGTCGCCGGAGTTGGCAAAATTAATGAAAATGGAGGCAGTGCCGGGCGGCTATGCCAGCTGGTTTACCCTGACCTTTCTTTCCATGATGGCTATTATGTTCCTGCCAAGACAGTTCCACCTCCTGGTGGTGGAAAACGTCAATGAAGAACATGTTAAAAAGGCCAGCTGGCTTTTCCCCTTGTATCTACTGCTGATCAATATTTTTGTCCTGCCGATCTCCCTGGCAGGGTTGATACTCTTTGAGGGGTGGTCGGTGGACCCGGATACCTTTGTGCTGACCGTGCCGCTCTATGCCAAGCAGGAGCTCGTTGCCCTGTTTGTTTTTCTGGGCGGATTGTCGGCTGCCACGGGTATGGCTATCGTGGCATCCATTGCCCTGTCGACAATGATATGCAATGACCTGGTCATGCCGGTACTGCTGCGCCTGCACTATTTCCAGCAGCGGGATTTGAGCAGCGTTCTGCTGACCATCAGGCGGGGCAGCATCTTCGGCATTCTGTTGCTCGGCTATGCTTATTTCCGGCTGATAGGCGAGTCATATACGCTGGTCACCATCGGACTGGTTTCTTTTGCCGCCGCTGCCCAGTTCGCCCCGGCTATCCTTATCGGGATCTATTGGCGAAGAGCAAGCAGGCGCGGGGCCATTGCCGGACTGCTGGCCGGTTTCGCGGTATGGGGGTACACCCTGCTTGTTCCTTCCTTTGTTATTTCCGGCTGGATTCCACAGTCGATTCTGGAGCCGGGGCCGTTCGGCCTGGCATTTCTCGGACCATATCACCTGTTCGGGCTGGATATGTTTGATCATATAACCCACTCGGTATTCTGGAGTATGCTGGCCAATGTCGGCCTGCTGGTGGGGGTGTCGCTTTTTGACCGGCAGAATACCATGGAGCGGGTTCAGGCTGCCCTTTTTGTTGATGTATTTCGTCACCGGGGCATTGATACGCGGCTATGGAGCGGTACTGCCACCGTAGCGGAATTGAAGAGGCTGGTGGCACGATTCATCGGTCCGGTGGAGGCTGAAAAGGCCTTTGCGGAATATGCGGAACACCACGACCTTGACACGGGATTGAATGCCCAGGCTGAAGCGAACCTGGTCGGCTTTACCGAGAGAAAGCTGGCCGGCGCCATCGGGGCGGCATCAGCTCGGGTCATGATCTCCTCCGTGGTCCAGGGGGAGGAGATCGGTATTGAAGGGCTTATGGAAATTCTCGATGAAACTTCACAGGTGATCGAATACAGTCATCGGCTGGAAGAAAAATCCCGCGAGCTGGAAATTGCCACGGCCGAGTTGCGGGCCGCCAACAGGAGGTTGACGGAACTTGACCGGTTGAAGGATGAATTTGTCTCCACCGTAACCCACGAGCTTCGCACTCCGCTCACCTCGGTCCGGTCATTTTCGGAAATTCTCCGTGATAATCCGTCTCTGCCCCGGGAGGAGCGGCAGCAGTTTCTGGATATTATAGTCAAGGAGAGCGAGAGGCTCACCCGCCTGATCAATCAGGTGCTGGATCTGGCGAAAATGGAATCCGGAAGTGTCACCTGGACGAGAGAATGCGTTGAGCTCGCCAGGGTCATCCAAGAAGCCTCTGATTCGATAAGCCGGCTATTTCATGAGAATTCCATTCAGCTGGAAAAGATACTGCCGGCAGAACCTGTCTATGTGATGGCCGACCGGGACCGCCTTATCCAGGTGGCGATCAACCTGCTGTCCAACGCGGTGAAATTCTGTGAACCGGGAACAGGGTTGGTTCAGGTGCGTTTAAGCGTATCTCCCGGCAAGGCCCGGATAGAGGTGATTGATAACGGTCCCGGGATTCATCCTGACGAACAGAAACGGATATTTGACAAATTTCACCAGCTGAAAGGATTGCGTGACGAGAAACCCAAGGGGAGTGGGCTCGGACTGACCATCTCTCATCGCATTGTCACCCATCATGACGGCCGCATCTGGGTGGAGAGCGCCCCGGAGGCAGGGGCGAAATTTATCATTGAACTGCCGCTGGCAAAATCGTGTGAAGATTCAGAAGGGGCAGGGCATACCTGAACCGGCTCCAGGTTTGATCCCTGTATCCAGAGGGTTAGGGAGATTCCTCTTATTTTTCTTTTATCTTTTGTCGAATGTACGTGTCTATCTTGCCTGCCGGTAAATCGAGCTTCTTCGTTACCATATCCAGCGGCATTTCCACCCGGGCAGCGTTTTTGTGGCCTCCGGCTGATCCGAGCTCGCCGAAGAGCCGTTGAGCGAGCTTGCCGGCATGGAGCCGGAAGCCCACATTCCTGACGATGATGATCACCTTGTGGCCGTAGACTCCGGAAACAAAGCACCAGCTTGCCTCGGCCATTTTGAGAAAAAAATCGGCGATGATCACCAGGGTGTCGGCATTGTCGACTGTTCCCATATGGATATAGACGGAATTGCCGATAAATTCGAGGTTGTCAAAGGCGGTCTGGAAGGCGGCCAGGTTTTTTTTATTAATTTCCGAGGATTCGATTTTTTTGATGATGTTCAGGTTGACAAAGGGATAGAGATATTTAAAGGCCTTTATATCATTGGCGCTGGAGGTGCGGGCAAAGTTGTCGGTGTCGGTCTTGATTCCGTAAAACAGGGCGGTTGCCAGCCTGGCCGAGGGTTTGATGGCCGCGGCCCGCAGGTATTCGGTGAGCATGGAGGAAGCGGCGCCAAAGTTGTCACGGATGTCGACAAAGGGCGCATCCAGGTCTTTTGCCGGTGGGTGGTGATCGATGATGATATCGAACTTGACCTTGGCGAAGCGCTGGTTATGGTGGGGCTGGGCATCAACCGTTGCCCATTTCGTCACCTCCGATGTATCCACCCGGTTGACATAGGGAATCTGCAGGCCCAGGAGTTTTACCATGGCCAGGTTGTCGGAGCGCTTGATGGCATTTATCCTGCAAACCACGGTTTTTTTGACTTTACGCCAGAACAGCCTTTTCAGGGCCAGGGCGCTGGCCATGGCATCGGGGTCGGCATTGATCAGGATGCCGATGACATCATCACCGGAGATGTTTTCAAGCAGCATCTTATAGCGTTTTATCTGTGTGGCGGCAAGCGAGGAAGGTTTCATAGTCGGTTAACGGGTCTACAGTATATATGGAGTGTAAAGGCAGCACTCTCCATACTCTGTTGAGTCAGATTCTATTATAGTTTGCCGGAAGCAATTGCGCCAGCAAACAAGTTCGCTGTTCCTTTTTTCCCGAGAAGTGAACCGTAAACAGGATTGCCGGCGGATTTTTTTGTTAATTATTTGCCTGAAAGGCGGTGCGCGATATACAATACAAACAGGACGTACTTTTTCCGCGTTCACCCCGGGCGGGCAGGTTTACTGCCCGGGACCGTATTTGTCAACCTCGGAAGCGATAAGGAGGATGACCTGTGACTATGATAATAACCTCGCCTGAATTTTCCCATTCCGCTGATATTCCAGCCGAATACACCTGCGACGGCCTGGATGTCTCCCCGCCCCTGGAGTGGTCGGGAGTTCCGGATGACGCCAAAAGTCTGGTCCTGATCGTTGAAGATCCTGACGCGCCGGACCCGGCTGCTCCGAAAATGACCTGGGTGCATTGGGTGCTGTATAATCTTCCGCCTTCCGTTATCGGTCTGGAACAAGGTGTCACCAGCTATGATCTCCCGCCAGGCAGCATGGAGGGAAAAAACAATTGGAAACTGACCGGCTATGGCGGGCCGTGTCCACCCATTGGCCGCCACCGCTATTT
>JAMJFO010000105.1 GCA_023544645.1 Desulfobulbaceae bacterium
ACGTCGAGCATTGGCCGTACCCGCTATGACGCAGTAGATCGGACTTTTTTCGACGCCATCATTCATTGACCGGAACTATTCCCGGGACAAGGGATGCAAACTCCAATCAGGAGAGAACGAAAATGTCACTGTTACGAAGAACTTGTTATATGCTGCTGGGCTTTACCTTTCCATTTTACTGGGGATTTCACATGAAAGGTTTCGCGGATCTCCTCTACAGGCCGATCCAGGTGTTAGCTGCAACAGAAAGCGTTGTTTGGCCATCCTTTATTACAGCCTTTCTGACCTACGTGGGCCTGGTTATGCTGGTTGAATGGGCGCGCAGACGGAGAGCAGGTTTCACCACTGAATGGAATGACCGCCGGCAACCGCCTTTCTGGGACCATGAAGCGTTGCTGCAGGGTAAGCGCAAGGAAAAAGAACAGGATCTGCTCCACCCCCGGGAATCTTCTGCCGACCGGAATACGCCGGCGGCAAAGACCGATTCACGTGATTGAGCAGTAATGAAGAGCAGGGAGCAACTCGCCACATCGAACAGACCACCAACCTCGCTCCTGCAAAGTGTTCATCATTAACAGCAGGCAGTGGCACATCCGCAAGCGCTATTTTAACCCCTTGATTTTATCGATGTCCTGCGCCTTGCCCAGCATGATCAGGAGATCGCTGTTTTTCACCACAAAATCAGCCGGCGGCGCCATGACCATGTTTTCAGGCGTCAGTTCCTTTACGGCGATGACATGCACATTATACCTGGCCCGCAGGTCCAGTTCCGCCAGACTTTTATCAAGAAACTCCTTGGGCGGCGCCACCTGGACAAGTTCAAAATCCTTGGCCAGCGGAATAAAGTCAAGCGCATTGGGGGTTGATATTGCCCGGGCAATGCGCAGGGCCATATCCCGTTCCGGATGAATAATTTCCGTTGCTCCCACCAGTTTCAATATTTTTTCATGATCTTCATCCAGGGCCTTGGCCAGGATTGTCGTGACTCCTATTTCCTGCAGATACAGACAGATAAGAACACTGATGCTTATTTTGGTGCCCGTGGAAACAACGACCCCGTCCATCTGGTCCAGCCCTAAAGCCCGCAAAGCCTCTTTATCCGTGGCATCCATGACGATTGCCTCGGACGAGAAGGGATCGATGGCCTGGACGCGGGCCCTGTCCGTATCTATGGCCACGACCTCGTTGCCGTCGTTGTACAGGGCCTTGGCGACATGAAAACCGAAATTCCCCAGGCCGATAACTGCTATTTTTTTCATAGTATTCAGCTCCCTTAACCGATCATGATATTTTCTTCCGAGTATTCAATGCCGTTGGCCATGCCTCCGCCGATGATGATGTATGAGAATGTCAATACGCCTACCCTGCCGATCAGCATCAAAAGGATGATCATAATCTTTCCCCATGCTGTAAGCATTGGCGTGATGCCCATGGAGAGCCCCACGGTGCCGAAAGCCGAAACCGTTTCAAAGAGAACGGCGAGAAAATTGCCGGACTCGGTGATGGTGACCTCTCCGGCCACGTCGGCCCCTGCCAGCACCAGAAAAAGCGCGATGCCGATCAGGGCGGACGCCACCAGGGTCAGCGACAGGCTTCTGCTGACCGTTTCCGGAGGCACGCTTTTACGAAAGATATTCACCCGTTTTTTTCTCCTGATCCGGCTCCAGGTAAAAGCCGCGATCAGGGCCAGGGTGGTCGTTTTAACACCGCCGCCACATGATCCGGGAGAGGCCCCGACAAACATGAGACCGATCATCATGGTCAGGGTCGCGGCGTTGAGAGAAGCAATATCAGCGGTATTGAACCCCGCGGTCCGGCAGGTGACGGATTGGAACAGGGACACCAGGATGGACTCGGACAAGGGGCTGGCGGCAAGGGAATTTCCCTGTTCAAGGATCCAGTACATACCGGCTCCGGCAAAGATCAGGATCATGGTGGTCAGCAGGACGGTCTTGGTCTGTATGGACAGCCTGGTCCGCCCGCGGCGGCGGTCCCTGACTTTTCTGTACAGATCGAACACCACCGGAAAACCGATGCCGCCCAGAATAATCAGGATGCACAGGGTAAAGTTGACAAGCAGATCACCGCGGTAAGCGGCCATGCTGTCCGGGAACAAAGAAAAACCGGCGTTGCAGAAGGCGGAAACAGAATGAAACAGCGCAAGATACGCTGCCCTGGCCGGAGGAAATTCATGGCTCCATTGCAGAAAGAACAGCAGGAAACCGAGTGTTTCAGCCAGGACCGTAAAAACGATGATTGTTTTGAGCACATGCAGGATATCTTCGCGGGGCGTGTGGGCGAAAATGTCCTGGAGGACCATCCGCTGCCTGAAGGTGACACTCCGGCCGATGGCCCTGAACAGCATGACCGACACGGTCATGACCCCGAGACCGCCGATCTGGATCAGCGCCAGGATGACGCACTGGCCGAAGGCGCTGAAAAAAGTTCCGGTATCCACCACAATCAGGCCGGTAACGCATACCGCTGAAGTGGAAGTAAACAGCGCGTCGATCAGGGAAATATATCCGCCGCGGGTCGCAACCGGCAATTTAAGCAGCATGGTCCCGGCGGCAATAACCGCTATAAAGCTGAAGGCCACCAGCGGTGCGGGGTGCAATTCAATGAATCGCAGCAGTGACAACCGGCTCCGGTCCGCATTCGTATTTCTCATATGTTACCCCGGAAACAATATGGCAATACCTGATCGGTAGAACAAGGAGGCTGCAAGAGAACAAAAAGGGTTTCAGCTATACAACAATGATCAGGAAACTATCCCTGAATGGCATATCCGCCGTCAACCACCACAACCTGACCATGAATCATTTTTGCCAGGTCACTGCAGAGAAAAAGAGCAAGATCAGCCACATCTTCGGGAGTCGTCAACCGTCCCAGGGGCGTCCTCTCCAGGGACTGACGGATGATCTCGTCCCGGTTGGGGAATTTTTTCAACGCATCGGTATCAACCACCCCGGCGCTGATGGTATTGACCAGGATTCCGCGGGGGCCCAACTCCACCGCCAGGTGCCTGACCAGTGACTCCAGGGCCGCCTTGGACGCGCCGACAACGGTATAGTTGGGGACTGCCCGCACCGCCCCGAGACTTGAAACGGCCATGATCCGGCCATGGTTTCGCATCATCGGCACCGCATGCTGGGTAAGGTCAAGCAGGGCCCTGGCATTGATGTCCATGGCCCAGTTCCAGTGACGGTTGGTCAGTTCCATTGCCGGTTTCAGCACGCCGGAGGCTGCATTGCTGACCAGGATATCGAGATGATCATGCTGTTTCCGTATTTCTTCGAACATGCGGAGGACATCTTTTTCCTGGGCCACGTTGGCCTTGACGGCCAGACACTTTCTTCCCATCTCCTCTATGGCCGCAACTGTCTCCTCGGCATCGCGGCGGTGCCGAACGTAGTTCACCACGACGTCGGCCCCGTTTTTGGCCAGCCGCAGGGCAATAGCCCGGCCGATCCCCCGTGAACCTCCGGTAATAAGGGCTACCTTTCCGTGCAGGTCAAACATGTATTTCTCCTTGAGCAAAAAAACTATATATTGGATATCAAAGTATTTCCGCTACAATAATCTTAAGCGGGATTGAATGCAATATCCAAGAATCAGGATAATGGACCCAGTTTCAGCAAAGCCCTTCTCAACGTGCCCAGGATAAACCTGGACGGCCTGAACCGGACCGGATGCAGCGCACCGGGAACAACAAAGGAATCCACCGCAAGATCCGCGGGACGGAGCAGCGGAAATTCAAGGCCGGCAAGCTCAGTGCCGTTAACCCCCATTGCCGAACAGGACTGCATCAACGGACTCATTTCCGGCTCAATGCCCAGCACGGCAAGCAAAGCCCGGTCAACCGCCACCGGATTGCTTGAACAGGCGGCAATACCCAGGGGAAAGGATTGACCGCCCATGGGACCGGTACGGTGCATGGTGGTTATGCCGTCAACCAGGGTGACCCCGCTGGGCAGGACAGTAAGAAATTCAACCAGATGATCGGCAAACCCGCCTTTGCTGCCGCCATGGACCATGTGCCAGAGCGGTTTGCGCATGCCGACAAGGCACCCGAATAGATTCTTTACGCCAAGGGTCACCCTGAACTGTGCATGGGCCTTCACTCTGGGCACATTGACCAGCAGATCGCAATCCAGGGCGGCGGCGGCCATACCTGCCCGGAGGCCCGACGGCAGGGTTACGGTGCGAACCCGGCTGAAATCGGCAATGGAAACCGACAACCTGCGCAACTCATCGTCAATGCCTATTTTGCGCAAAACACTTTCAGCCGTGCCAAAAGCCGGTGAATCGCCGACAGAAACACGAGCATTATGCTCCAGGAACCATTTGGCGGCGGCCAGGATGAACTTCCCCTCGGTACAGGGCAGTTTTCCCATACGGGCGCTGATCAGATTGGGTTTAAGCAGAACCTGTGATGCGTTGAGAACGGAGGGAGGAAGAGCGGGGATCAACAACCTGTCGAAACAGTTCAGGAGATCAATTTCCCTGTACGCCGGTGATTTTGCCAGCAATACGCGGTTGGAGGACAGGTCCATGAACGGTTACACAAAAAAAACCGGCCCGGCAAGAGTTTGCCGGGCCGGAAACAAAGAAGAGAAGAGATGAAGAATTACAATATTAATTGCAACAACCATGCCTGAACAAAATCCTTCCCCGTTATCCCAACAAACCATTTTATTCCGGCAACTTAGTTAAAAAGCAAGATTGGGCCCATCATGTCTCAGGGAAGTTAAAAGTACAACTTTTTATACCAGATACTGTTTTCCTTCATTGCACAACTATTGGCTAACATACAAAAAACAATACGATAGGAATCATTCCCGGGTATAAATACAAATTATGGGCACAGTTCAAAAAATATCAGGCATTTCTGGCCCAGTTCAGCAATCCGCCGGCGGCAAGTATTGCCCGATGACGCCGGGACAGATCAATCAGGGCGGTAAATTGCTGCCCGTCAACCTCTACCTGTACGCTGGCGCCGCCGTCGAGCAGGGTTGTGCGAAGACCGGGAATCACAACATCCCTGCCCTGTTCGATGCGGTCATAATCCTCGGGATCGGCAAAGGTCAGCGGCACAATGCCGAAATTAATCAAATTGGCCTTGTGGATCCGGGCAAAGCTCTTGACCAGTTTGACCTGAACCCCGAGATACCTCGGCGCCAGGGCGGCATGTTCACGGCTTGATCCCTGCCCGTAATTCTCTCCGCCGACAATAAGACCGAAATACCCCTCCAGCACAGCCTCTTTCATCTGCAGGGGAAAATTGTGATCGATCTGGTTGAAAACAAATTCACTGATCGCCGGGATGTTCGAACGCAACGGCAGGATCTTGGCGCCGGCGGGCATGATGTGGTCGGTGGTGATATTGTCCGCCACCTTGAGCATCACCCGGCCCTGCCAGGTCTCCGGCAGCGGTTCGAAATCCGGGAACGGCGCAATATTCGGTCCGCGGATGATCTCGATTCGGCTGTCCTCGGGCCACGGCTTCTCAATTCGGGCATCACCGGGCAAAACGTTATCCGGCATGGTAAATTCCGGATATTCGCCCAGTTCCCGGGGGTCGGTGATAACGCCCCTGATGGCGCTGGCAACGGCAACCTCCGGACTGCAGAGATAGACCTTGTCTCCGGCGGTGCCGCTCCGGCCGGGGAAGTTGCGGGGAAAGGTCCTGAGTGAAATACCATCGGTGGACGGGGCCTGGCCCATACCGATACAACCGAGGCAGCCCGCCTGATGCACCCGGGCGCCGGCATGGATCAGGGTCAGCAGGTCACCCCGGGCAGTTATGTTTTCCAGAACCTGGCGGCTGCCGGGATTGATCTCGAAGCTGACATCCTTGCTGATCTCATGTTTCTCGAGAGTTTTGGCAACCACGGTCAAATCACGGATCGAGGAATTGGTGCATGACCCGACCAGAACCTGGGTAACCGGTTTACCGGCCACCTCGCTGACCTTCACCACATTGTCCGGCGAGGAGGGACAGGCGATCAGCGGCTCCAGGGACGAGAGGTCAAGCTCCATCACCTGGTCATAGCTTGCATCATCATCGGCCACGAGTTCGCGCCACTGCTCTTCCCGGCCCTGACTGGCGAGGAACTGCCTGGTGTTTTCATCGGAAGGAAATACCGAGGTGGTCGCGCCCAGCTCGGCACCGAAATTGGTTATGGTGGCCCTGTCGGTGACGCTCAGCTCCGCCACACCCGGACCGAAGTATTCCATGATATATCCGACCCCGCCCTTGACCGAGAGACGGCGCAGCACTTCCAGCAGCACGTCGCGGGCTGAAACCCAGGGCGGTAGTTTTCCGGAGAGTTTGATGCCGTAAATTTCAGGCATGATCAAGTAGAAAGGCTTGCCGGCCATGGCCATGGCCACATCAAGCCCGCCGGCGCCGATGGCCAGCATGCCGAGGCCGCCGCCGGTGGGGGTGTGGCTGTCCGAGCCAAGCAGGGTCTTGCCCGGCACACCGAAACGCTCCAGGTGCACCTGGTGGGAGATGCCGTTGCCCGGCGGAGAGAAGTAAAGACCGAACTTCCTGGCTATTGACTGCAGGAAGCGATGATCATCGGCGTTTTTAAAGTCCGACTGCACCAGGTTGTGGTCAACGTAGCAGACCGACAACTCGGTTTTGACCCGGGGAATGCCGATGGCCTCGAACTCCAGGTAGGCCATGGTGCCTGTTGCATCCTGGGTCAGGGTCTGATCGATGCGCAGGGCGATTTCTTCTCCCTGTTTCATTTCCCCTTCAACAAGGTGATCCGCCAGAATCTTCTCTGCTACTGTTTTTCCCATGATATTCTCCAATTATTTTTTCAACCGGATGACCCGTGTCCTGATCACCCCGTCCTTTTCGTTGATTTCCCTGCGCACCTCCTCGGGCACGGGAGAGGCACAGTCAATGATATTATAACCGATGGTCCCATTGCTCTTGTTATCATAACTCATGATATTGATCCGGTGGCCGCCGAGAATATTGGAGACCAGCCCGATCATCCCCGGCTCGTCCCGGTTGATCATGATCAGCCTGGTGTCAACCTTGACCGTCGGGGTGGACTCCACGTTGGGGAAGTTGACACTGTGGGTTATATTGCCATATTCCAGGTAGCCTTTCAATTCCCTTACTGCCATGCGGGCGCAATTTTCTTCCGACTCGGTGGTGGAAGCGCCCAGATGGGGTGAGATCAGGATCTTTTCATGGCCGATGATTTTCTCGGAAGGAAAATCCGTTATATATCCATCCACTTTTCCCCGGGCAAGGGCCTGGAGCAGAGCATCCTCATCAACAATCGGCCCCCGGGCAAAATTGAGCAGCAGGGCCCCGGGCTTCATGGCGGCAAGGAAATCCGTTGAAACGAGTCCTTCGGTCCCCCTGTTCAGCGGCACATGCACAGAGACAAAATCAGCCTGTGCCAGAAGCTCCGCCCGGGCATGGGTGAGTTCAACCTCCGGAGAAAGAAGATGAATGTTATCCATAACCGGGTAGGGATCGAAACCGATAACCCGCATATGATGATGGATGCCGGTATTGGCCACCCGGACGCCGATCTGTCCCAGGCCGATGACCCCCAGTGTTTTGCCGGCCATTTCCATACCGCTGTATTGCTTTTTCTGCCTCTCCACGGCCACGGCAAGATCGGTGCCGCGCAATCCGGCAAGGGATTGGCTGAAGAGAATTCCCTCATGGATATGGCGCAGCCAGGTGCCCAGCATGGTATAAACCAGCTCCACCACTGCATTGGCGTTGGCGCCGGGGGTATTGAACACACAGATGCCCTTTTCCGATGCCTGGTCAACGGGGATGTTATTCACCCCTGCGCCGGCCCTGGCAACCGCTATCAACTGCGGAAAGCGCTCAAGGTCGACCCTGGAACTGCGGACAACAATAGCCAGCGGGTCATTTTCCTCCCGCTCGACATGGTAGCGCCGGGTAAACAGGGCCAGACCCTCGGGAGCGATATTGTCCATTATTTTAATGCGAAATGTATCCATGCCGTACACCTTTGCCGGAAATGGTCACAGGCACAATTGGCTGCCCTCTCATTGGTTGCGCCTGAACGTCACCGGCTGATATCAAAGTGGTCCAGACCTACAATAAACCAACCTTTGCTGTCAAGAAAAAGGAGGCCGCCGAGCAGGAGGTTCTTCTTTTCTTTTGGCAAAAAATGGTTAGTGTTATGTCCATCCAGAAATGAGGATTTTTGTTCGAGATCAAGGCATGCGAAAAAAATTGCCGCAG
>JAMJFO010000106.1 GCA_023544645.1 Desulfobulbaceae bacterium
TCCCTCCTGAATGCAATTGCGGCATTGTTCTTGTTGCCTGTTGCAGCCCCGCTGCCCTGTTTGTCTGCCGAGGAACCTGTAGAGATAGATTATATAGTGTTCTATACACCGGCCGCAGAAGTTCGGGCCGGGGGCGAGGAGGCGATCCTGACCCGCATTAACAACGGCGTGGCCATTGTTAACGACGCCCTTGCCCGCAGCGGGCTTGGCCATATTTCCTACAGGCTGGTGCATGTCCGCAGATTGAGCGGCAATAACACCTCAACAGACCTTTCCTCCGCAAGCCAGGAGGTATATCAGCTTGATCCAATCTTGGAAATACGCGATCAGTATCGGGCAGATGCCGTCTCCATCCTGTTCGAACAGATTTTCCCAGGTGCGTACGGATCAATTCCCCTGAGCGCCGGGCAGGCAAAAAATTCCATAACGTATTTTGGAGTGTTTAATTACGGCGGTCTCACCACAGCCCATGAGCTGGGCCACAACATGGGAGGCTTCCATGACAACCCGACCCAACCCGAACCGCCGGAAGGCACTGTCCTGTACGGTTCTTCCGCGTATGGCTACAATTTCCTCGGGCAGGACGGCGTGCAATACAAAACCATCATGTCGTACGGAATCCAGCCGGACCCAAATAATCCGGTTCAGATAGTATCTTCAGGTCACTATTCAAATCCCTCCATTTCCTTCCAGGGACATCCTACCGGACGGGACGGGTATGCGGATATGGCAGCCGCCATCCGCTATTGGGCGCCGATAATCAGCACCACAAACCAGCCCATAAGGCGTTACCTTCCCGGGCCGATCCACCTGCTCCTCACCGGTTCCTCACCTTGACCTGAATCCGTGACGGATAATTTCTGTTTCTTGCCGTAACCTTTCAACAAGGAGAGGCATTGCCGTCCTTTAAGCAACGACCGCCTACCCCAGCTCGCTCTACTGCCACACAATGGGGTCACCCGCTTTCGCAAGGCTTCAGGTACTATTCAGTTGTCCGACGACTCATGGAACATCGCTTTCCATTTTGTTTTCACTTATAAGATCATTTATCTCAGCGTCAAAGACTATGTTATTGCTGTACATGAAGTAGACAGCGGTAAGATTGTCTATAGTGTTACTAATGATGGACTCTAAGAAGGAGTTGATATGCCGGGAGTTTATAGCAGTGATAATGACGGATTGATGAGTGAAATTCGGGGGGCAGTATATGGAACGTAGGACTTAGATATACTGTCCCCCGAAATCTCCCGATGTCGATGTTGGCCGAACGCTGCTTTTGGAAGCAAATCGGTGCTTACAAGGAAATCAAAACAACAAATACAAAGAATAGGGGATCATTTTTTCACACTGGGAGGCATGAACCTCCCCCTGGTGGGCACGATTGTCCGTTAAAAGCCCCTTCTGCTCCTTAAATTGGCGCATTTAAGGCAAAATGTTAAATATTCAGCTGCCTTGGTTCGACAAGACACTGTACTTGCCTTTGCAGCTTTCCTGCAAAATGATTTCGCAATTTCGATTGGTATATATTTTGCATTGAAAAATTAAGCCTTACTTGATTTCCATGAAAGAGGAGACGTTTCACCATGAACCATTCCCTGAAAATGGTTATCGGCTGCTTGGTGCCGCTGCTGCTTATTTTTCTGCTCCCTTATTTCGGCATTACGGAAGGATGGGGAGTGTTTCTTTTCATCGTGTTCATGTTCGGCTGTCATCTGTTCATGATGGGCGGGCATGGCGATGATGACCACCAGAACAAAGGAGAGAAACATGGAGGCTCTTAGTGTCAGGAGACTGGGATTCGCCCTGGGCACAAGCAGTGCCCTGCTCTATCTCGGCTGCGCCTTTATCATGATGACCGTGCCCCACGAAGCGGCGGTCAGGTTCTTCAACACCATCACCCACGGGGTAGACTGGGGGCCGATCATGCGCTGGGACATGCCCTGGTGGGAAATGGTGGTGGGGGTACTGCAGGTATTCATCCTCGGCTGGCTGTTCGGCGCCCTGATCGCCGCCCTTTACAACACGGGCCTCAGGGGCAGGAAGCCATGAACGGCGAGTACGCCTACGGCAATTGGGGGATCGTTGTCACCACCATCGGCATCACCCTCTTTTTCCTGTTCAAGTTCATCCCCGCCACCACCCGGCAGGGCAGGCGCTCCGGCGGAGCGCTGATCGCCTTCTTTGTCGCCCTGTTCACCGAGATGTACGGCTTCCCATTGACCATCTACCTGCTGAGCCATTATTTCGGCATCCGCATTCCGCTCGACCATATCAGCGGCCACTTGCTCGGCAACCTGATTAGCTGGATGGGTTTGGGCAACGGCTGGTTCATCGTCATGGTGGTGAGCAACCTGCTGCTTATCTTCGGCATCTGGCTGATCTCAGCTGCCTGGGACCAGGTATACAAGGCGGAAGAGGAGCTGGTCACCGACGGAATCTACCGGCATGTGCGCCACCCGCAGTATACCGGCATTTTTATTATCACCATGGCCTTCATGGTCCAGTGGCCCACCTTCACCACCATGATCCTGTGGCCGTTCGTGATTATCATGTACGTGCGGCTGGCCAGGCGGGAGGAACGGGAGGTGATGCGGAAATTCCCCGAGCAGTACAGGGAATACATGCAGCATACTCCGATGTTTTTCCCGCGTCTGAAACCGTAAAGCTGAACAGTTCAAGGGGATAAATCCATGGAAGTTATCCTGGCAGTCACAAAAACATGTCACCATTGTCCCGTTCTTGAAAGGGAACTGAAAAGGCTGAAAGTACCCTATTGTGTACGGTATTTTGAAGATCATCCGAAAATGATGGAACAATACGGCTTGAGAACATCGCCGGTTCTTGTTGTGGATGGCAGGGTAGTCTTCAACGGCATGCCTTCCCTTATCGAGCTGGAGCGTTATTTCAAAGAAAAGACACCGACACCGGGGGAAGAGTAATGGGCAACTCCGCACCGGCAGGAAGGGCAAAACTGCAGTACAAAATCCACTGGCACGTGCTGTTCACCCATTTTCCGGTATCTTTTTTCCTGCTGTCCACCATATTCATGCTTCTCCATCTTGCCACCCGCCAAGGCTGCTATGAACTGGCTGCTTTTGTCAGCATCCTGGCCGGAGCGCTGGTCCTGATCCCGACTACCATCAGCGGATGGCTGACCTGGAAAAAAGGATATAAAGGGATGCGGGGCAAAATTTTTCTCTACAAGATACGAATCGCTTTGGCCATGCTCGCACTGAGTTCCGGACTGGTCTTCAACCGCCTGGTGTTCCATCCGGAGCTGCATGTGGTCTGGATGTGGCTATACGCCGCCGGCATTGCCCTGCTCCTGGCCGGGGCGATGGCAGAGGGTTTTTACGGCGGCCGGTTGAATCACCGTTGAGCTTTGGAGGACAACACATGTCGGAATTCCGGGACCTGGAAATGATGATTGAAATCCTTGGTCTGGCCATTGCCAGGCAAGAGGCGGAAGAGCAGTTCTTCCGCCGGTCTGCCAAGGCCTCCTCCAGTGAGGTGGCCCAGTCGCTGTTCGCCGAGATAGCGGATGATATGAAAAGGTATGTTGATAATCTCGAGCAGCGGCGGCAGAAGCTGGAAGATGCCCTGGCAATGCTCAGGGCGTCAGGGAAATAATAACCTCCACAGATGGGAAGAGTTATGGCAAAAGATCCGGTGTGCAATATGAATGTAGATGAGGAACAGGCCAGATATACTTCAACCTACCAGGGAAAAACCTGGTATTTCTGTTCGGCGGATTGCAAAAAGGCCTTCGAGCTTGATCCGGAAAAGTATGCTGCAGAAAAAAACAAGGAACAGGCAGGATCAGCCGAATGATACTCAGCCGGGAAAGCGGCGGTTATTGAATAGGCCCTGAAATTTTTGATCGTCATCGTCACCGTCATCCGGGAAGACGTTCTGATGATCCATGTGCCAGCTGCCGGTTCAGTGTTGACCGCGGCAGCAGCCCAGGCCTCCTCAACCACGTCACGAAAGGATTAAAAATGAAGCGGAATGGCGGCATCATCATCGTTACGGGTTCCAACGGCAGAATCGGCAATGCCGCAATGCAGCGGCTTACCGAACATTTCAAAGAGGTGGTCGGCTTTGACCGCAAGGCGCCGGGTCCGCCGCCGCCCGGTTGTGTCTATATGCCGGTTGAAATCACGTCCGATGAAAACGTGCATGAAATGCTCAAAATTCTCCGTGAGCACCACGGGGCACATATCGCCTCGGTGGTTCATCTTGCCGCATATTATGATTTCTCGGGTGAACAAAGCCCCATGTATGATGAAATCACGGTGCGCGGTACCGGCCGTTTGCTCCATGGATTGAAAGATATCGGCTTCAGGGTTGAACAGTTTATCTTTTCCAGCACAATGCTTGTTCATAAATCAGCGGAGCCGGGGCAATTCATCAACGAAGACTGGCCGCTTGAACCGACCTGGCCCTACCCGGAATCAAAAGTCCGGACAGAACAACTGCTCCTGCAGGAACACGGCGATATACCTGTCGTGCTGCTGCGCATAGCCGGCGTTTACGATGACCAGTGCCACTCGGTCCCGCTGGCGCATCAGATCCAGCGTATCTATGAACGACGGTTGGCCGGGCACCTCTATTCCGGTGAGAGTGCACATGGCCAGGCCTTCCTGCATATGGACGATTTGATCGATGCCATCGAGCGTCTAGTCCTGCGCCGTGACCGCTTGCCGCCCGAACTGCCGCTGCTGCTTGGAGAGCCGGAGGCATTGAGTTACGACGAACTGCAGCATACAATCGCCCGGCTGATCCATGGTGAGTCATGGGAGACCCATGAAATACCCGCCCCGCTGGCGAAAGCAGGAGCCTGGCTGCAGAACAAAATCCCTGGGAAAAAACCGTTTATCCAACCATGGATGATTGACCGGGCCAATGACCATTATGCGCTGGACATCACCCGTGCCCGTACTTTGCTCGATTGGGAGCCCAAACATACTCTGCGCCGGACGCTGCCGAAGATGGTCGCGGCCTTGAAGCACGATCCCCTGGGCTGGTATCAGCAAAACGAGATCAAGCCCCCGGCGGAACTCCGGCAACGGGAGGAAGGCGCATGAAATCACAACATCCCCCTTCCGCGGCGGCTGTTTATACCTGTCCAATGCATCCTGAAGTACAACAGGCTCAGCCGGGAAAATGTCCGCTTTGCGGCATGCAACTCGTAGGCGAAAACTCCCAGGACAAGCGGCATAACAATACTCTTGCCCCACAACCTTCCACGATGGTTCATCAAGGACAAGAAGGAGGGCAGGGCGGGCATGGTATGAACCATTCCGTCAAACATGGAGACATGACGGCCATGACGCTGGATATGCGCCGCAGGTGGCTGTGGACAAATTTTACCATTGCCGGCTTCGGATTCTGGCTTATCACGAGTCCCTTTACATTCGGATACGTCAAGACGGGGATGATATGGAGCGATGTCCTCAGCGGCGCCCTGCTGGTATTTTTCGCCTTGCTGGCCCTGCTGCCGCGGTTTGATTTTACCGGACGCTGGAGCATTTCCTTCATCGGCATATGGCTTCAGTTTGCACCTCTGGTGTTTTGGGCGGAAAAACCGGCCGCCTTTGTAAATGATACTTTAATCGGGGCGTTGGCCATAGCACTTGCAATACTTATACCATCCATGCCGGGCATGGCCCATCATATGGAAATGGCAAAGCCGGGGCCCGAGGTTCCTCCGGGATGGAGTTACAATCCTTCCTCGTGGCACCAGCGCGCGCCGATGATCATCGCGGCCTTTGCCGGATGGCTGATCTCCCGGTATCTCGCAGCATTTCAGTTAGGCTATATCAGCACTATCTGGGAGCCTTTTTTCGGCGACGGCACGGTCAAGGTGCTCACTTCTGAGGTATCTCGAAAATTCCCGATTTCGGATGCGGGACTCGGGGCAGTCTCATATACTCTTGAAATGCTCATGGCCTGGATGGGAGGCGCAACCCGCTGGCGTTCAATGCCGTGGATGGTGACCTTTTTTTTCATTCTCGTCGTGCCGCTCGGTGTTACCAGCATCGTGCTGGTGACTTTGCAGCCGGTTGTGGTGGGTCATTGGTGCACGTTATGCCTGGTGACCGCGTTTATCATGCTGATTATGATCCCGTTCACCGTGGATGAGCTTGTCGCCATGGGCCAGTTCCTCAAACACAGCCGGCGCGACGGCAAATCGCTTTGGCGCACATTCTGGGTCGGCGGCACTCTTAAAGAAGTTAATATCGATGAAAGAACTCCGAAATACGGCTTGCCCATAACCGATTTGCTGCCGGCAGCCGCGTGGGGAGTCACAATGCCGTGGACACTGATCGCCAGCACCGCACTCGGCATTTGGCTCATGTTTGCACCGGAACTGCTGGGAGTGACGGGCAGCGCGGCAGACAGCGACCATATCGTGGGAGCGCTCATTACAACGGTATCGGTTATCGTCATGGCCGAAGTCATCAGGGCCGGCCGTTTTCTCAATATTTTGTTCGGCGCCTGGGTCATAGCTGCGCCCTGGCTTCTTGCGGGAGCCGGTCGAGGCGTTAAATGGCATGACCTGGCGGTCGGCGTTCTGCTGATTGTGCTCAGTTTCCCTCGGGGGAATATTAAGGAGCGATACGCGACGTGGGACCGTTTGATCGTCTGATCAGGATAAAGTTAAATGTTGTGTTAGTTGTCAGTAGGGTATGCGTATGATTGAAGGCTTTATCAAAATCAAACAGAGTAAAGGATGATGCCTGGTAGTTGTATGTTTAATTTTATTCTGACCCTGATTGCTGACCATAATTAATTGGCTGAATCCATGAAAAAATCCATGGCCCGCAAGATCGTTCTCATGACTGCGGTGGGTCTTTTCGTGCTGATTTTTGTTCTGTTTTGCATGAAAACCGGCCTGTGGTCCGCGCTCATGAACGAAACAGAGCTGCAGCAAAGCATTTCCGAGTTCGGTTGGAAAGGGCCTCTGGTGCTCATGATGCTAATGGCCGGGGCTATAGTGATTTCGCCTTTGCCCAGCGCTCCAATCGCCCTTGCCTCCGGCGCACTTTACGGCCACACCTGGGGGACCGTATATGTTGCTGTCGGGGCTGTGGCCGGAGCCCTGATCGCCTTTTCCCTGGCCAGGGAAATTGGCAGGGAAAAGACGCAGAAATTGCTGGGCGAACATTTCTCCATGCGCCTTCCCTCATCGCAGAACGGTCTCATGCTCACGATTTTCATCTTTCGGCTCATTCCCTTCATTTCTTTTGACATTGTCAGTTACGTCGCGGGACTGACAGACATCTCCTGGTGGCGATTCAGTCTTGCAACTGTGGCCGGGGTGATCCCGGTAAGCTTCCTTCTGGCCCATTTCGGTAAAGGAATGGTCGGCGGAGGTACTCGCGAGACAGTAATAACAGTCTTAGTTCTGGGATTGCTCACCGCCATCCCTGTAATTGTTGCAAGGAGAAGGAAGAAGCGCAAACCCAGGTAGCTGGTGCGGGGTCAAAGCCGGAAGGTAACAGAGCTTGACAAATGGGTGCCAGCAAAGACACAAATGCCCATTTGTCAAGCCTGACCTAAAC
>JAMJFO010000107.1 GCA_023544645.1 Desulfobulbaceae bacterium
TTTTTTAAACTCGGGTTAAAATAGGCCAAGCCTCATTACCCGTCACGGATTCAGGAGGAGTTTAACCGCTACCATCCTTTCTGGTCAATAATATAACAGAATAACAATAAGTTAACCGGATATTTCCTGTAAGACCCCATCGACTACTTTGCAGCTGAATGCCTTGAGAATGGCAGCCTGCTTGTCGCCCGGTTTTTCGATCATCCGTTCCGGTTTCCTTTTCTTCTGCTGCCAGACAAGACAGGAATGCAGACGGTGCATCTCGTCCATGGCTTCCCCGGCACTCACCTCCAGCCCGGCGCGTCTCAGCCGCAGCTCGATCATCCGCAGATAGGTCAGGGCTACAATACAGGTGAAGATGTGACAGCGGATCTTGTCATCGGTCCAGTGCCGCAGCGGCATCAGGCTGACTAGATCGTCATCCTTGCTCTGCCGGAAATTGTGTTCTACAGCATACCTGTCCAGGCTGGCCCGCACTATTTCATCCGTCGACCATTCCGTATTGTCGGTGATAATGATATTTTTGCCAAACCGGTCGATATGACGGTTGATCCGGTAATGGTTTTTGCGGAAGTTCATGCGCAGTCTGCCGTCATCCTCATACAGCTCCACTGTATAAAGATCGGCCGGCAGATGGAGCTGTAGACAGATGTCCTTATACCGCTCCTCTATCTGCGCCTTGTTTCTCCATCCCCTGTTTCGTGCCAGAACGTTGCTGCGCATGAGATGGAGTTCCCCCTGCAGTCGCAGGAGTTTTTTCTCAAAGGCATACCGCTGTTTGGTGGCGGTAAGGGGATTGTAGGTCACCACCACGGTTCGCTCCTTGCCCCAGTATTCCCCGACAGTGCGCCAGGCGGTCAGCTGATCGTCAGGCCGCCCCTGTTCGTCCAGGCGCCGATTGTTGGCCGTGTCCACCACCTGGAATTTCTGCCGATCAACATGGATCAGTTCCTCGGCATAATAGGTGGAATAGGTGGTAATAAAATGCAGCCGCGGATTCTCATCGATCAGAGCAAAGTTGTCTTCTGCGTTCATGCCCTTGTCAAAAACCAGGGTCAGTTCACCGCTGCCGTCGCCGACCGCATCCATGGCGGTAAACAGTTCCTGCATAACCCGCAGAAACAGCTTGGAGTCATGGCGGTTCCCTTCATATTCCCGGTAGAAGACCGGCAGCCTGGTATCCCGGGCAACCAGCAGGGCGACGCCTACCTGCCGCAGCCAGTCACGGCCTTCCTTGTTCTTTCCCCGCTGCGCCAGGTCCGATTCGGTGTCGCTGGCCATGAAGGTGTAATAATTGGTGGTATCGAACATGAAGCAGTCGGATACTCCGGGTTCCATGGCAGCCACTAGCTGGAAAAACCTGGCGGCGATCTGTTCAAGCTGGCCTCCATCGACCCTGTTCCATTTCTTCCAGAAGCGCTGGGATGTGAGAGACTTGGTGTCAACCGGTCTGATCTGCTGGATGGCGGTGGATGCATACCATTCCGGCAGTGCTCTTTTGGACCGGGCATCGACCATCCTGTTCAAGACGGCGTAGAGAAAATATTCTCCCACTGACGGTCCGGTTTCCTGCTCGCTCTTGGGAACAACACCATCGATGATGCCGGCCACATCGATTTGGCTGTCAATCAGATTGGCAAGCCAGAGTGCGCCGAACTCCTGGGCCTGGATCGTGGCTATCTTCTGTTCCTTGCCGGCAGCGAGCTCCAGGATCCGTTTAACCGAGCCAAGATAGATCTGGTTGACGACCTTGGGCTTGCCATCCACCCTGGCCGTTTCCCTGATATAATAGTAGGGCCTCCCCTTTTTCATTTTCTTGTGGATATGTGCCATACTCATATTAAATAAAAAGGGGCTCACAAAGTCAAGAAAAAAGTGCATATCATGTGAAAATATTTATGAAAATGATAAAAAGAGGCTGGAATTAAGGGGTCTTACAGGTGAGAAGGAGATAATCTGCTGTTATTATTATCTTTTTATCGAAAAAATCGGCTTGGCGGTTAAACTCCTGTAAGAGTAGCGCAGGGAAAGATTATTCTGATCAGTTGGTCGGGGGGCTATCATAATAGTTGATAATCTCGATATATCATTTGTCACCTCGGTGAAGGGGAGACAAAACGATTGACATCTGGACCGATCGGTCCTAAAGTGGTGGCATGATATCCGGACGTCCTCTTGAATACGATCCCGATGCCGCCCTGGATGCGGCCATGCAGCTTTTCTGGGAGCAGGGATATGAGGCCACCTCGATGAGCGACTTGCTGCAGGCTATGGGTCTGTCGAAAAGCAGCCTATATCAACGGTTCAGCGGCAAGAAAGAACTTTTCCTGCAATGTATGGCGCGGTACACCGAGCGGGTTGGGACGCGGCTCCGGGGACGGCTTGACCAGGCAGATTCCGGGCGCGAATTCATTCGGGAACTGCTGCTCCATGCCGTGATCGAGGCCGGGGGAACAGAGTGTCGGCGTGGCTGCCTGCTGATGAACACCGCCAGCGAATTCGCCCAGCAGGACCCGGAGATCGCTTCCCGGGTCGTGAGCGGCTTTGAGGGGTTGCGCGCCATCCTGCGGCAGGCGGTCAAGTGGGGCCAAGGTGAAGGCGAGATCACTTCGGACCAGGAGGCCGATGCCCTGGCCGGCTATCTGATGAGCACCATCGCCGGACTCAAGACCGTTGTCAAGGGCGGCGCAAGTGAGCGCCAGGTTCGGGAGATCGTGGAGATCGCTCTCCGGGCCCTGCGCTGATTTTTTTGGTCATTTTTGGACTAAAGGTCCGGAAGGCGAAAACCGGCTTGGGAGAAGGAATACGGCAACGGAAATGTGGCTGCCAGCGATGTTCGATTCTCCCAAGACGACACTGCGAGCAGTGTGGAATAAAACCCTAGATGAAGGAGAGTGCCATGAGTCTGTTTACCATCGATGCGGAAAAGTGTAAGCGCGACGGCATTTGTGTGGAGGAATGTCCCCTCAAGATCATCGAGATACAGGACGGTTCGGCAATTCCGATTCCGACAGCTGATGCGCTCGAGCGCTGCATCAAATGCGGTCACTGTGTGGCGGTTTGTCCGCACGGCGCCTTTACCCACAATTTGCTGAAAAGCGAAGATTTTCCGCCCCTGCGGAAGGAGTATGCCCTGACCACGGAGCAGGCCGAACATTTTTTGCGATCACGGCGTTCCATCCGCACCTATAAGGAGCAGGAGGTGGAGGGCGAAAAACTGACCCGGCTCATCGAGATCGCCAGGTATGCGCCCACCGGGAGCAACAGTCAGCAGGTCAACTGGCTGGTGGTCAACTCCCGGGCCGAGGTGGTAAAGCTGACCGCCATGGTCATCGACCTGATCCGCTGGATGGTCAAGAACGACCATCCCATGGCCACGCAATACAACCTGGCCGGCTTTGTCATCGCCTGGGAACAGGGATTAGACATCATCTCCCGCGGCGCCCCGGCCCTGGTGATGACCCATGCTCCAAAGGAGTACGGCCTGGCCCAGGTTGACTGCACCTCGGCCCTGACCTATTTCGACTTGGCCGCCCCAACCATGGGCCTCGGCACTTGTTGGGCCGGATTCTTCATGATCGCATTGAGCCAATATCAGCCGCTCCAGGATGCCCTGGCCCTGCCGGAGGGGCACGGCGTGTTCGGGGCGATGATGACCGGCTATCCGAAATTCAAATATCAGCGGCTGGTGCCCCGAAAAGCGCCGCACATCACCTGGAAATAAAAGGAGATCACAATGACCGGGACAGGAAAAAACTACACGGCCGAAAAGATCGGCCCGCTGGCGAATCTTCTGGATCGCAACTTCAAGGGTTTTGCCGGCAAGCATTTCATCGGCCGGGATTTGGGCCTGACCGGCTGCGAGGTCTCGCTCAACCTCTTGCCGGCAGGCAAGGGGATGCCCTTTGTCCATGCTCACAAGAAGAATGAAGAACTCTATATCGTTCTGGCTGGCAGCGGTACCTTTTACGTGGACGGCGAGGAGTTCCCGGTCGGGGAGGGGAGCCTGGTCCGGGTCGCTCCGGCTGGGGCGCGTTCCTGGAAGGCGGGGGAGGAGGACCTCTATTTCATCTGCATCCAGGCCGAGGCGGGCAGCCTCAGCCAGGCCACCTTGGAAGACGGAATGAGACTGCCCGACCAGGCCTCCTGGATGAATAAATGACCCGCGGCATACTCCTGGCCGTATCGTTCCCGAGCTGGGCGAGGGAGCGAAGAATGTTACAACGATATTGAAAAGGAGAAAGACCCATGTCCAACCGTGATCATCGAATCGCCATCATCACCGGGGCCACCTCAGGGATTGGCGAGGCCACGGCGCGTAAATTCGTCGAAACCGGTTACGCGGTGATCGGCAACGGTCGCAACAGCAAGAAACTGGCTCTGCTCGAAGAGGAACTGGGGGCCGCCTTCCGAGGCGTGGCGGGTGATGCCTCTGAGGACAAGGTACTGGAAGCGCTCTTTGCCGCGGCCACGCAACATTTCGGCGGATCGGCGGATATTGTCATCGCCAATGCCGGGCGCGGTCTGGGCGGTTCGGTCACGAACACCGATCTTTCTCAGTTCGAGGACCTTCTGAAAATCAACGTCACCGGCGCCCTGGTCCTGCTCCAGAAGGCGGCACAGCGGATGGTGGAGACGCAGCGCGACGGCTATCCGCAGAAGGCGGCCGACATCGTCATCGTCGGCTCGGTGGTGGGGCGGCATATCTCACCGTTCAGCGCCGTCTACGGGGCTTCCAAGTTCGCCGTCCACGCCCTGGCCGAGGGCTTGCGGCGCGAGGTGGGGCCGCTCGGGGTGCGGGTCTCCCTAGTGGAGCCGGGGATCGTCGTCAGCGGTTTCCAGGCCGGGGCCGGTTACTCCGAAGAGCTGGTGCAGACCTTTCAGGATCGCTTCGGCCCCCTGTTGATCGGCGAGGATATTGCCAATACCATCCACTTCGTGGTCAGCCAACCGCCCCACGTGCACATCAGCGATGTCATGGTGCGGCCAACCCGCCAGGATTACCCCTGACAGGGTTACACCGTTTGACCCGCCCGGCCGGAGGCCCCTCGCAGACAAAATCAATTCCTGCTTGTTATGTTTCCTGCCGTTTGGAGTTACTGATCAGGATCGAAAGGCTGCTTGCCATGGAACGGTTCTACGACAGCCGATCCCCAGGGTAACGAAACCATCAATACTTATGACGCGGACAACAACCTGAACTCCATTACCGACGCTCTTGGTAATGTTACCACCTACACCTACGACTCCAAGGGCAATCGGACCAGCGAGACAGATCCGTTGGGTAATACCACCATCTATACCTTTGACTACCGGGGAAATGAACTCTCCCGGACGGTCATGTTTTATCGTATGTATAAATGATGATCCATCAATGCTTTTCCCGCCATCAACCGGTTGAGACACTCTTTCCATAAGCGTTTTGCACAGCCTCTTCCATGTGGATGACTTCTTCATCCGTCAGAAAATTAAAGTGGTTTTTGCGCTTCCTTTCCGAAAGCCGGCCATTGCTTTGCAGGCATAGGCGAATAAAGAGGTCGATCTGCCGATCGGGCATATCCACAATTTCCTGGATGGCTTTCTTGGTTTCATCATACTTTGCAAGAAACGCCAATTCATGGGTAAGTTCCGTTTCAATGGTCCGGTCAATAAACCGAAAGAGAGCCTCGGCCTGAAAGGTCATGTCGATATAACGGTACCACGATGCCGTGTCATTATGTACAATCATGCGCCCTTCTTCATCGATGGAATATTCGACCAGCGGCATAATCTGCCCAGAAAAAGCTTCCAGGGATGCATCATAATCGGCAGGGTTTTTCAGCATGGATGCGGAAATGGGAAACATTATACCTCCAGGCGTAAAACCACGTCGAGCGAGAATGTTATGGATCAGGAAACGGTGTATCCGACCGTTTCCATCTTCGAACGGGTGGAGGTAAACGAATCCATAGGCAATGGCAGCGGCATGAATCACGGCAGATACGTTGCCTGATTCCATGCGTTTATGGGCAGCAGTCAGGCCATCCATCAAAAGTGACAGATCCTCAGGCTTTGGACATGCAAAGTGTATTTTTTCTCTTTGCCAGGCGACTGTCTCGCCGACATAATTCTGACTCAACCGGTAGTCGGAATCGCGGAAGCGGGCATCAACAATACGATTCTGAAGTTCAATTAATTTTGGTTTTTTGCAAAAGTCTTCTTTTTCAGCCAGTTGAAGCAGGGCAATAAAACGTTCGGCCCTGATCGAGGTGGGCGTGACGTGTTCTATCTCAAATGACGATTTCGTCTCCTTTGAATAGAGATAACCGAGTGCCCGTTTCAGCAGGTCCGGAGAATAGGCGGAAACCACCTGCCGACATCGCCCCGGCATGTCGGCCGCTTCAAGCTTACGGAGTATTCCAGTGCGTCGGACCATTGGGCAGAACCGGTTAGTACCCAGCAAGTTATCATAAATACGTTGACGATGAACCCGGCGACCAGGAATGGTCGTGTAGTATTGATCCGGCTCGAGCAGGTCAATATAGTTGCCCTGCTTCAGATCGTCCAGCGGGAGCATTTCTTCCGTCAGAAATTCATACAGAAACCATAGCCGCCGGGCATACTTGCCGGTTGGTTTTGATTGGAGATATCCGATAAAATCGTTACGCTCTATTACCCGAAACAGGTGAGCAAGGATGGCGAGATTCGTTCCGTCATACTTGAGAGCAAATTCAAGATGATCGCCCAAGGTGTCTCCTGGCCAGTATTTAGCTGGATAAAATTCCTCAATCACTCCGCCGGTCGAGTCGATATGATGGGTTCCGCTGGTTATGACAAAAGAACGATGCCAGTTGTGGATAATGTCTAACCCGTACCGGTTAATGAGCGCTGCATACCCTGCGAGCCTGTGTATCGATTTGTCCTGATCGTTATCAGCCATGGCTTCCTCTGGAAAAACGTTTACGAAACAAGAAATATCGTTACAAATAGGCAGTTGTCAAGAAAAATAATTACTGGCTTTGGAGTCACAGGGAAACCAATCCAGCAGGAAAAAGCGTTATGTTCCTGGAAAACTAGTTATTATTCAAAAATTTTGAGTAAAACAATTACGATTTCGAGTTGAAAGGCTGTTCGAAATATACGGGCAGGTTACAAGCTCAGCAACTGGTCAACCTACCATTTTAGGGTCAATAGCCCGCTGCTTGCAGCGTTAACAAGGTCAATAACAAATTGTTAAGATACCCCGTGGCTTGCCGTGGGGAGTTTCAGTCGACGGAGATATTTCAAAGTAAGCACCATCAGGCTAACCTGTTCTCTGCTGAACAGAGCAACCACTATTTTCCGTGTGTGGATTCGTGTGAGACTTTTATTCCAAAATAGCCTGTTTTGTATAAAATCGGAAAAAATATGTAAATTTTAAACCTAATAATTTCATCATGTTGCCGAGTATTGGAGGTTGTGTGAGCTCGG
>JAMJFO010000108.1 GCA_023544645.1 Desulfobulbaceae bacterium
ATGACACTCGTCATTTTCATCCTTTATGGTCTTTCGGCAAATGGTGTAAGGAAATATATTGCTAACTCACCGACAATGCTCTCCCGGGTGCAAAGATCTTTTGCCGCCATTTTTGCCGCTCTTGGTGTTAAACTCGCTCTGATCGATCAATGAAGTGTCTGGTTGTAACAACGCATCCTTTATCAAACAGCCTGTGCAAGCAGTTGGCAAACCATGTGGTTGAAAGGCTGGCAGCGATGGACCATGAGATACTGGTCGAGGATTTGTATGAAGAGGGCTTTGAACCGGCGCTGACTGTTGCAGAACGTGAATCGTATTATAAAGGCTCCTACGACTTCACGAATATAGCCGAACAGGTGGAACGGTTAAAGCAGGCAGAGGCGCTGATTCTGCTGTTTCCAACCTGGTGGTTCAGCTTCCCGGCCATGCTCAAAGGATGGTTTGACAGGGTATGGGGGCCGGGCATCGCCTATGATCACGCAGATGATTTCGGCCCGATCAAACCACGACTGGATAATTTGCGGAAGGTGTTGGTGATTACTACCCTGGGTGCGCCCTGGTGGGTGGATCGATTCATTATGCGGCAGCCGGTCAAGAGAGTAATAAAGGTGGCGCTGCTCGGAGCATGCGCAAGGAAAAGTACCTTGAAATATTTTTCACTATATAACAGTGAAAAACTCGATGAAGCGCAGATTGCCAAGTTTAAAGAGAAGATTGACCGGGCTCTCGTTGGCTGGAAATAAAGGCATTGATCGAGCAGCACGGCCCAGCAGGTTCCAGGGGAATCCATTATATTAATTGCCGGTGGAGTATGCGTATGATGGAAGGCTTTATCAAAATCAAACTGTGAAAAGAATGGCGCTTGGTAGTTAGATGTATAATTTTGCCTGGCCCTGATTAATTGACGGAATTACGATTTTTTCTGCATCTGGGAGTCGAGGCGTCTGCGGAAACTCTCCATGACGGTATCGTACAGCTTGTCCCTGAGCACAAGATCTTCCGCCTCTGATTCAATATTGGGATTGTCATTTACCTCTATAACGATCACCCGGCCGTCACCGAGCTGCTTCACATCCACGCCGAAAAGGCCGTCACCGATGAGGTTGGCTGCCTTGAGGGCGGTTTCCACAACTTTTGGCGGGACGTCCTCAAGGGGAAGGGTTGCCATCTTCCCCCATTCCCCTGACCCGGCATGATCGATGATCTGCCAGTGGGCCTTGGACATGAAATACTGGCAGACAAACAACGGCTTGCGGTCAATGATGCCGACTCGCCAGTCAAAATCCGTATAGACGAATTCCTGGGCAAGGATCAGGTCGGATTCCTTGAGCATTTCACGGGCCAGGGATTTTGCTTCCTCCAGGGTGGCAGCCTTCTTGACGCCGCGGCTGAAACTGCCGTCCGGGATTTTCAGCACCAGCGGCAGGGCCAGGGCGGGTAGCAGCTTCGTCGCGTTGTGCCGGGTCAGGATGGTGGTCTGGGGGGTGTCTATCCTGTGGGCCTTGAGCAGCTCCGCCAGGTATACCTTGTTGGCGCAGCGCAGGATGGTGTCGGGATCGTCGATGACCACCATGCCGTCAGCCTGGGCCTTGCGGGCAAAGCGGTAGGTATAGTGATCGATATAGGTGGTTTCGCGGATGAACAGGGCATCGTATTCGGCCAGACGGTGCAGGTCCTTTTTGCTGATGACTTCGGCATCGATGTCTGCCCGTTTGGCCGCGCTGATAAAGAGCTTGATGGCGTCAGGATCGGATGGCGGGAGTTTTTCCTCGGGATCGACAAGAATGGCCAGGTCATACAGTTCCTGCGGTTTAGCTTTCGGTGTCCGCCATCTTTTGGTCAGGTAGTTCCGCAATCCGTCCCAGAGCATCCAGGCCTGATGCTCGCTGAGTTTTTCGATATCCAGGGATTTGAGCCTGTCCAGCACCCAGATGTTTCCCTTGCGCTTGAACTGGATACTCAGGGCCGGGAACGGAAGACGGGAAAATACCCGTCGGGCCAGGTCGGCGAAGGTTTTACTGGTCGTGTGGCCAAAATAACTTTCCACGGAGAATTCCGTCAAGGAAGGGTCATCCATTGTATTGCCGATGGCCGGGGTGATATCCTCCAGCAGTGTCTGGTAAATGGACTTTCTGCTGAGGTCCTGCAGGGATTTGACAGTCGGCAGAACCCGGTGGCGCCGCGCCTCGGCCAGGAGCGAACAGTAATAGCCCGCGCTCAGGTACGAGTAGTCCCGACTCAGGTTCAGGACCCTCGCCTTGGGCAGCTTCGCGTATGTTTCATCGGTAAGGTACATTTCCGGCGTGATAAGTTTCGCTCCAGGCAGGTCCAGGGACCAGTCCTGTGGTTTGTCAATAATTATCAGGTGTTCAACCATGAGCAGCATCCTTTGTTGCAGGCCGGATAAGAACAACGGCCCGCTGTCCTTTTTTCCCGTATCGGGCCATCCGCTTGAAATCGACATGGGCAATGGGCATGGCCAGGGAGTCGGCCAGTGTCTCCCCCTTTTCATGCTCGATAAAGGGATCGTGCGCATAGACAAACCGGTTGTCCATGCCGATGACCACAACCCAATGGGGAAAGCGCTCCTGGTAAATGGCCCAGGAGCTGATCAGTACCAGGGGGATGGCTCCCTCCTTAAGATGCGCTTTCAGCTGTTTCAGGGATAAAGGGCGGTGATGAATGGGGATGCCCTGCTGTCCGCACTGCTCGGTCATGTCCTCTTCCACCAGGGCCATAATCTGTTTTTTTTCTATGGACCGGACAGAGTCTATGAGCAATGTTTTCGACGAGTTCAGGTAGATCTCGGCATTGAAACCCCTGCGGACGGCGGCCAGGGCAAGCCCCTGGGGGCCGCATCCTCCGATGCCGGAGGTCATGAAAATGGTGGTGGCCTCCCGCCAGAGTCGCAGCTCTTCCCGCAGGGACAGTTCCTGGTCGGGATTATGCGCCTTCATGGCCATCATCAGGCAGGCCGGCCCGCAGGTAAATTCGAGAGACTGCGGGTAGTAGGGCACCGAGAAACTCTTCTGGCTGCCTTCGGGGTGAAGATTTTTCTCCATCCGGACAGCGGCTTCATGGTCCTCGTAATAATCAAGGATCTGGTCAAAGGGCCTGTAGCCATGGGATTTGAAAAGTTGCTGCGAAGGAATATTATCCTCACGTGTCTCTATCCTGATAGATGTCTTGCTTCGCTCCAGGGCGGCTGTTTCGGCGGCGGCAATCAGCGCCCTGGCAATACCCCGTCCCCTTGCTTCAGGGTCTACCGCGACGGAATATATCCTGGCCACTGAGGTGACACGGGAAAAAAACAGCATGACATATCCATGCAGCTTCCCATCCTGTTCGTATACCAGCGTAAGGGACCGGGCCTTGGTCAGGTGGTAGCGGAACTGACGGGGAGATATCCTGTCGCTCTCGAAACTCTGGTTTTCAAGCAGCAGCAATTGCGGAATGTCGGATAGCTGGGCGGTGCGGATCATGCAGGGCCATCTCATCCAGGCCGTACAGACGGCCGTTAGCCCGCATTTATCACAAGTATTGTCGCGAGAAGCCGTAAAGTGCCGTGGATACAAGGCGCTGTACCGAAAACACTCGCAGGCATACTGTACGTATGTCGAGAATGTTTTTGGTGCTGCAACGCAGTAGACATAGTGCTTTACGGGTTCGCAGTAGATTCTTGTGAGAAATGCGGGTTAGTAAGGTTCATTGTTCAGGATGAATTGTTACATGAAAATGAAAGGAAACGCACTGTATATCATGCTGTTTTTCACACCATATTCTGGTGACTGGCCGGGGATGGAAGACCACGAATAAATTATTGATCGGGATTGGGTTCCCCGTTCTTTTCCTTTTTATTCTGACGCCGCTGATCCCTGAAAAAAAAGGTCATCAGGTTGAATGTCGCCCCGGCAATGGGTTTGATATGGGTGATGCGAAAGACGAGTTCCCTGCTGCGGATAAGCTCCACGTCCCGCACCTCGTGAAATATTTTCAGAAAGAACGCGGCGGTTATCAGCCGGAGCACCCCTGAAACAAGAAAAATGAACAGCAGCGCATGGGCAAAATGAAAGGGGCCGATGAAAAATGAGGGCGGCAGCAGCTTGACGGTCAGCCCTCCGGCCATTGATCCTCCAAGAACAAAGATACTGTTGACGATGCCCCGGTAGGCCACACAGCGGGCACGCTTGGGCGGTGAGCAGGCATCAAAGATGAAGTTGGCGGCGGCCAGGTTGAAACCGGCCCAGACCAGCCCCGCATATACCTGGACAAGACAGATGTACACAATGTTGGTGGACACCAGCCAGCAGAGAGGCACGATGCCGATTCCCCAGCTGCAGATGTTCAGGATTTTCTTGTTGCCGAACCGATCGCTGATCCCACCCCAGTAGCGGAAGGTAAGGAACTGGAACATGGTGGCGACACAGGATATTGCAGTAAATTCGAAATAGCTGAACTGCAGGTCACGCAGCATGTACAGGGCAAAATACGGGGAGGAGAACGAGACGGCGAAATTGGTAACGGCAAAGAAAAAGACGAACTTGGCAAAATTCGAATGGGGCGAGCGCCGCAGAAACTGCCAGAAAGAAAACACTTCCTCGGGCTGCACATGGTACGGGGGGTCATCATAACGCCGCATCCAACCGGCCGATGAAAAGCGCGCGATCATTGCCACGATAAAGACAACCAGAAAACCCAGAGCCGCGTAACCCGCGCCATTGAACAGGTGCAGGGTGCTGCCGGCCAGCAGGAGGCTGACGAAGCTGCTCATCCCTGTCAGCCGGTTGCGGTTGCCGAAAAAACGGCCGCGCTGTTCAATGGGGACCAGATCCCCCATGAGACTGCTCCACACCGGATGGATAAAGCCCGAAGCAATGTGGTTCAGAACAACCAGGCAGATAAGTGAAACGGCCGCCACGCTGCCGGGAGAGAGAAGGAAGGGCAGGAGGCCGATGGGCAGCCACAGGACCGACTGGAAGAGGGCCCAGGACAGGATGACCCTCCGGCGGCTCCGGTACCGGTCCAGGGTCAGGGCGCTGATCCACTGGGCAGCGGCTTCGAAAACCAGGGGCAGGGTCGCCAGCAGGCCGATCTGCATGGTTGTGGCCTGCAGGAAGATGCCGAACGCCCCGAGATAGGTCTCTCCTGCGCCCAGCATGACGGCGTGGGAAATCCCGTCCCGGACGGATGCGTTGAGCGCCTCTTCTCTCTTTTTCACTGCTCTCCCCCTCGGATGGAACTGGTTGCTACCTCGCAACCACGAATGTGCACATATATTCTCTGGTGATGAATTGTCCCGGAAAGGTTGTTGAATTGCAACAAAAAAGGGTGCGCTGGTAGAGACCGTAGTCCGGCACACCCGTTGGGAAAAAAATGGAAATGACAAGTTAGTCCTTCCTTTATCTGTTATATGATGGGGAATTGAAACAAAAGCTAACCCGTACTTCTCATCCTGACACGTCGGGACTGCGAACCCGGAAAGCACCATGTCTCCTGAATTCGGAGACAAAACAAATCCGTCCCTTTTTTTTCCAGGGAATAATTCATCTTTTTCGCCAAAATCCTGTAACCTTCTCCCGCCAGCCTACGTTATCTATCATAAGAAACTTTCATCCGTTATCCAGAGAACTGAACCGAGATCCATTTGGGGACGGAACGGTCCGCCCCTGTCCCGCCTGATGCATCTGTTTCAGTTTCTATGGTTCAAATCAGAACAAAATCAAAAGGGAGAAATGCAAATGAAAAAAAAATTAGCCTGTAGCGCCCTGTTTTCACTGGTTGTCGGCGTGGGGAGTGTTGTGGCCGCGCAGCAGATGACACACATTGAGAGACTCGGCCAGAAACTGTACAATGACAAGGATTTGTCGCTGAACAGCACGCAGTCATGCGCAACCTGCCATCACCAGTCTGCCGGTTTTGTTGATCCGAGCAATACCAAAGATCCCTATAACACCATGGTTTCCCTGGGTGATGACGGCTTTTCCAAGGGAGGACGCAACGCTCCGACGTCTGCCTATTGCGGTTTCAGCCCCATCCTGCACCTGGCTGATGACAATAATTGGTATGGAGGCATGTTCTGGGACGGGCGGAAAACAGGCGATATCCTTGGTGACCCTCTTGCCGAGCAGGCCCAGGGACCACCCCTCAATCCGGTAGAAATGAACATGCCCAACGAAACTGCCATCATAGAGCGTGTTCTGAATGCTGATTATGCCCATTTTTTTGAAGAAATGTATGGTCCGGTTGACCTGACAAATGAAGCAGAGGTTCTGGCCGCCTATGATTTTGTCGCTACTGCCATTGCGGCATTCGAGCGGTCAGCCTATGTAACCTCCTTTGCCTCGGATTTTGATCGCGGAGTGATGAGTGCCCAGGAGGAAAACGGATATCGTCTTGTCCAGCAAAACTGCACGGGCTGCCATGCCGAAGAAACTCCCGAAGGAGCGGCAGGGCCGCTATTCACCAACTACGGGTATGTAAACATCGGCGTGCCGGTGAATGAAAAACTCCTGGCCGTGGAAGGTTCAGTATACGCACCGCCTGATCTCGGGCTGGGAACAACGGTTAATGACCCGGCCCAGAACGGAAAATTCAAGGTCCCCACGTTAAGAAACACTGCTGTAACCGCCCCCTATTCGCACAACGGATACTTTGCGACCCTGCATGATATCGTTTCCTTCCACAATGATAGAAGCAGCTGGCCTCTGCCGGAGGTTAACGAAAATGTCAGCGATGTGGTTGGAGATATGGGCTTAACCGCTGCTGAAATAAATGATATTGTCGCTTTCCTGCATGCCCTGACCGACAAAAAAGGAAAGGCCGGAAATTAATTTATTGTAACCTGTGAACAGTGAGTGGGGCAGGGGGGAACCCTGTCCCATATCCTGATAGATGTCTGCCCAGGCACCATCAATTCCCTTTGCCGATTACGCCATGAATGAAAACCGCTACCAGGCCTTGAAGATCACCAATCCGGACAACGTACAGCTTCCGTTTTTCGCGGAGAATCAGGACACGGTGAATTCCGCGCATCAATCTTAAGTATGGTATCCCCGGAATTCTCGGGAAATATCGGGCAAAGAAATTTCCCTGTTGGGCCTGTTTTGATTCATTGCGTCAGGCCCGCACGGTTGGACGAATTCTGTTTCACAGGAGCCGCAATACTGTCTCAGGTCAGCCGAGAACAAGGTTTTCTCCCTGTAATAAATAATTTGGGCCCGTCCAGAAACGGTCTTTTTACCCGATCTCTGCGTTATGCTCAAGAAATTATCCTCGGAATATC
>JAMJFO010000109.1 GCA_023544645.1 Desulfobulbaceae bacterium
ACCGTACTCCCCAGGCGGTCAACTTAATGCGTTAGCTGCGCCACTAAGCCTGTATATAGGCCCAACGGCTAGTTGACATCGTTTACGGCGTGGACTACCAGGGTATCTAATCCTGTTTGCTCCCCACGCTTTCGCGCCTCAGCGTCAGTATCCAGCCAGAAAGTCGCCTTCGCCACCGGTATTCCTCCCGATATCTACGAATTTCACCTCTACACCGGGAATTCCACTTTCCCCTCTGGTACTCAAGCCTGCCAGTTTCAAATGCACTTCCACGGTTAAGCCGTGGGCTTTCACATCTGACTTAACAGACCGCCTGCGCGCCCTTTACGCCCAGTGATTCCGAACAACGCTCGCACCCTCCGTATTACCGCGGCTGCTGGCACGGAGTTAGCCGGTGCTTCCTTTGATGGTACCGTCAAATTATACGGGTATTAACCGTATAACACTTCTTCCCATCTGACAGAGCTTTACGACCCGAAGGCCTTCCTCGCTCACGCGGCGTCGCTGCGTCAGGGTTGCCCCCATTGCGCAATATTCCTCACTGCTGCCTCCCGTAGGAGTCTGGCCCGTGTTTCAGTGCCAGTGTGACGGATCATCCTCTCAGACCCGCTAACCATCGTTGCCTTGGTAAGCCGTTACCCCACCAACTAGCTAATGGTACGCAAACTCATCCCGATGCGGAAGCTTTCAAGAAGAGGCCTCCTTTCCTGTTTACCCCGACAGGTAAACATATAACAGGTATTAGTCAGCCTTTCGGCTGGTTATTCCCGACATCAGGGTAGATTATTTACGCGTTACTCACCCGTGCGCCACTCTACTCGAGTTCCGAAGAATTCTTTCGCGTTCGACTTGCATGTGTTAAGCACGCCGCCAGCGTTCGTTCTGAGCCAGGATCAAACTCTCCAGTTTAATATCCTAACTCAATCACTGCTGATCTTACTCAGCCAATTGAGTCTATTTCAAAAAATAAATCTAACAATCGGCCCGCTCATCTACTGTTCAGTTTTCAAAGATCAAATAAAAAACCCCAAAAAATTTTTGAGGTCCCGTCCGAGACGGTGAACCAAACTTTTTACCTTTATTGTCGGAACCTGTCAACATTTTTTATCAGGTCCAGAACGCTTTGTAAGTTTGTTTCGTCTCAGCAACGGAGCGGGAACCTATCGTATCGCTGTTGAGATGTCAACGAATTTTTCAGAGAAAAAAAGGGCACTGAACGTATGTGCTAAAATTAGTGGATTTATGGGGGTTCTTTTTTTCTCGTTGCGCAATTGATGCTGTTTGTCGTAACATTATTAATCTACTTATTATATTATATTCATTATCATTTGAACGGATCAAACCATACCTTGAAAGGTTAGAGTGACTACAGATAAAAAGCAAATCAACCATAGCCTTCTTCGGGCCATCCCCAATGTGGACAAATGCCTGCAGGAGCTGCTGGCCAGGCCTGAAATTGATCAGGTTCCCGTTATTGTAGTAAAAAACAGCGTGCGGGATGTGCTGGCGGAGCTGCGGCGAAAGATCATGGCAGGTGAGGAGCCTGCCGCCGCCATGCTGGAGCTGGAAGCGCTGACGCCGGTTTTTCTTGAGCGTATCAATAAAGAACAGCAGCCGCGATTCCGGCGGGTCATCAACTGTACAGGGGTCATTATTCACACCAACCTTGGACGGTCTATCCTGCCGGATGAGGCAATGCAGAGGCTGCATGAGGCCGGCCGGCGTTATTCGAACCTGGAGTTTGATCTCGATACCGGGCGCCGGGGCAGCAGGTACAGTCATGTGGAAAAACTGCTCTGCGATCTCACCGGAGCCGAGGCCGCCCTGGTGGTCAATAATAACGCGGCAGCAGTTCTGCTGGTTCTTGAGACTCTTGCCGCAAACAGGGAAGTGATCGTGTCCCGCGGGCAGCTGGTCGAAATCGGAGGATCGTTCCGGATCCCGGATGTCATGGCCCGCAGCGGGGCAACCCTGGTTGAAGTGGGCGCGACCAACAGGACCCATGTCCGGGATTACGAAAACGCGTTGACCGAGGAGACCGCCCTCCTGCTCAAGGTTCACTGCAGCAACTTCAAAATAATCGGCTTTACCCGGGAAGTAAGCCTGGAGGAACTTGTCGGGATCGGGCAGAGGAACAATGTGCCGGTTATGGAGGATCTGGGCTCCGGCTGTTTCATAGACCTCAGCCGTTTCGGCCTCATGAAGGAGCCCACCGTCCAGGAGGTCGTTGGCGCCGGAGCGGATGTGGTGACCTTCAGCGGCGATAAACTGCTGGGAGGGCCCCAGGCCGGCATTATCCTTGGCAAGCGGGATATCATTGAACGGATCAAGAAAAATCCCATGAACCGGGCCATGCGCATTGACAAATTCACCCTCGCCGGCCTGGAATCGATCCTGCGACTTTACCTTGATGAAAAAACCGCTGTGGCCAGAATTCCCACCCTGGCCATGATCGCGGAGCCCCTTGACAAGGTCAAGCGCCGGGCAGCCAGGCTGGCCGGGAGGGTCCGCCGGGATCTGGCCGGCTCCTGTGCGGTAAAAGTGATGGAAATGATATCCCGGGTCGGCGGCGGCGCCATGCCGGAACAGAACCTGTCCAGCAGCGGAGTCGTTCTCAGCCCTGTTGCCATGAGCGTGAGCCGCCTGGAGACACTTCTCCGCCGGCTTGATGTGCCGGTGATCGGCAGGATTGAAGAGGATCGCCTGGTCCTTGATATGCGAACCGTTGCCGATGATGAAATTCCCCTGCTTGCTGCCTGCCTGAAGCAGGTCCTGTCCGGCCGGGCCGATTGATCGCCGCGGGAACAATGTCAGCTTTTCTGCAGTCGCCCGTTTTTCTTGCCAAAAAGGACTTTTCCCTCTTTCATCAGCTCTTTTGCCGTGAAATCGACCAACTGCTGCCGGTCAGCACCGCTGTCTTTTTCTGGGAACAGGATGGCGGCTGGCTGCCGGAAGGGCAGGCGGAGCAAATGCTCGGACCGGCAAGCGCCGAGCTGCCTGATTTGTGCGCATCCCTTGAGCCGGCAGTTATCAACAGCGCCCTGGTCCTTCCGCTTGAACTGGAGGGCGGTGATAATATCGCCGCTATCGTTGGTGAGCTGGATCCCGGCCTGCTGCGGAAAATGGCGCCGGAGTGGCTGCATGAGTTCCGTGCTACGCTGCAGCATGCGCTGGTCCGGGTAAAGCAGGCCTACATATATCCGGAAACAGGTTTGTACAGCAGCCGCCTTCTCAAGGAACTGTGGAGCGAATTCCAGAAGACAGGCGGGGCCTTCTTCCTGATAGGAGCCCAGGACGGATCCAGGCGTTCAACCGGCGGTCTTGTTAAGATCATGCAGACAGCGCACCTGCTCGAAGCGATAATGAGCGGGCCGGTTTGTTATTTCGGCGGAAATGTTTTCGGGGTATACCAGGAAAAAATATCCCGGGACAGCGCCCTGCATTTTGCCCGCCGCCTTCTTGGGCGTCTCAAGCGGGAAGGCCTGCGCAACGTCCATATCGGCATTACCCTGGTTTATGAACAGGAGCAGCGATCCCTGGACAGGGTGCTGGCGGAGGGCTGGGAAGCCCTGGGAACGGCGGAACAGCGAGGGCCTTTCAGCCTGTGCGAGGCATCTTTTCCTCACAACGGCCGCAATAATCCGCTGGCCCGTCCGGCCCCGGAAGTAGTCAGGCAGCTGCAGAATAAATGGCGGGGCAGGAAGGGCTTTTGCCTTCTGCTCATCAGGATCGAAGCGTCGGACCAAGCTGGTGAAAAAAATAAATCTTCCCTGGAGCAGCTTGTAACGGAAAATTTTCAGGATACGTATTTTTTCGTTCCGGTGCATTCAGGGGAGGGCTATATTCTCCTCCCTGATGTTACCGTAAAAAAGGGGATGCAGACGGCCGGGAAAATAAAGGCCAAGCTTGACACTGCCCTCGGGCAGGGGCAGGTGGCGGTGGGGACAGCTCACTGGCCCTGCCTGGATTTCTCCCGCACGGCAGCCATTGTCAACTGCCGGAAGGCCTTGATGCACGGAGATTTCCTCGGACCCGGATCTGTTACCCTGTTTGATCATGTCAGCCTGAATGTCAGCGGCGATTATTTTTTTGACGAGGGGGATTATCGGCAGTCGGTTCGCGATTACCGCGCAGGGCTCAAGATGAATCCCGATGATGTGAATCTCATGAACAGCCTGGGGGTTGCGTTGACCGAGTTGAACAGGCTGGCTGAGGCGGAACGCTATTTTGACCTGGTGCTGGAAAAAGAGCCCGGGAATTTTATGGCCCTGGTCAATAAGGGATTTGCCCTGCGGATGCTCAAAAAGAATGAAGAAGCGCTGGCCTGCTTTGCTGCTGCCGAAAAATGCAGAGAGTTTGCGGCATCACCGGCCGCGGGAGATATTTCATTGCAGCTGGCCCGGCTGTACGGCGCCGGAGGACAGTATAAGCAGGCGGTCCGCGTTCTTGAAAAAATGAAAGCGCGGAATTCGGAAAAACCCGGATACCTGCTGTACAGTATGCTGGGAGGGGCGTATGCCGCCACCGGCAAGAACAAACAAGCCATAGCCATGCTGCAGCATGCTATCGGGTTTAATCCCCATGATGCCCGATCACTGAGTCTCCTTGGCAACCTCTACGGAGCCGAAGGGCAGGGCGATGACATAGCTCTCGCTCTCTGCTCCCAGGCGGTGAATATTGATGACCGATCCTGGGAAAACTGGTACCGGCTGGCAATGGTCAAATTCAGGATGGGCGATTATGACGGCGCCCATGAGGCTGTCAGAGAATCATTGCGCAGGAACCGCAAGGCTGTTGACGCGGTTTTTCTGGCAGGGAGGCTGTATATGGCGCAGGGGAAAAGAAAACAGGCAGCAAGGATGTTTCAACGGGTCCTGCGAGCCGCTCCGGACTACCCCGGAGCTTCCAGGGCATTACAGAAAGCAATTTGAAAAATATTGAGAGGCGGATGATGGAGCGTCGGAGGAGTTCAAGATCTACAAATGACTTTGATTATGATAAACGATCAACGGACATGCAGCATCAGTATTGGCTGGATTATTTCAATGCTGGTGACTCCTGGCGCCTTTTCAGGATTATGGCGGAGTTTGTCGAAGGTTTTGACACCCTGGCCAGTGTCAAGGGCCCGGCAGTATCCTTTTTCGGCTCAGCCCGGACCAGGCCGGAGGATCCCTATTATCAGCTGACCGTCACCATTGCCGCGGAATTGAGCCGTCTCGGTTATTCCGTCATTACCGGAGGCGGTCCCGGGATAATGGAGGCTGCGAACAAGGGAGCTGCCGAAGGAGGGGGCAATTCCATCGGCCTCAATATCAATCTCCCCTTTGAGCAGGAGCCCAACCCCTTTGCCAACATCCCTTTGAGTTTTAAATACTTTTTTGTCCGCAAGGTCATGTTCATTAAATATGCCATGGCTTTCATCTGTATGCCCGGAGGGTTCGGCACCCTGGACGAGGTGTTCGAGGCTTTGACCCTTATCCAGACGCGGAGGATCAAACCCTTTCCGGTTATCCTGGTCGGTAAGGATTTCTGGGGCGGGCTGTTGCAGTGGGTGGAGGACAAGCTGCTGGCCGTCGGCAATATTGACCGGGACGACCTGTTGATCATCAACCTCAAGGATGATCCAGCGGAAATCGTGTCCTTTATCCGGCGGACAATTATTGTCTGAACGCAAATATTTCTGAATTATCGTAACGATGGTTCGGTGTTATTGCCCTTTAGCGGGTTCAGCAAAGATTCGTAAGAGTTTATTTGCTCTCGTCCCATGGTTTGATATAATATCAGGGTGCGGCAATTTTTTTACTGTTTTGCCTTTACGAAACAATCTGAAGGAGATGGCACATGGCGCGGATAGATGCATTTTTTAAGCTGATGAACGATGAGGGCGCATCGGATTTACATATGGTTGCGGGCCAGCAGCCGGTATTGCGTATTCGTGGTGACATGGAGCGGGTCAAGTTCAAGGAGCTTTCCAACGAAGAGCTGAAGGCCATGCTCTATGAGATCTGCCCCGAGGACAGGATCAAGATTTTTGAAGAAACCGGTGATATGGACTTTGGCTACGAAATTCCCGGCCTGGCCCGTTACCGGTGCAACTTTTTTCAGCAGAAATACGGCATAGCAGCTGTTTTTCGCGAAATCCCCAGCGAGATCCTGACCTGTGAGCAGCTGGGGCTGCCTAAGGTTATTTCCAAGCTGGCCACCCTGCCCAAAGGGCTGGTCCTGGTGACCGGGCCCACCGGTTCCGGCAAGTCGACCACCCTTGCGGCCATTACCGATGAAGTCAACAAGATCCGCAAGCATCATATCCTGACCATTGAGGACCCCATTGAATTTGTCCACCGGAGCCAGTCCTGCGTTGTCAATCATCGCGAGGTGGGCACGCACACCAAATCGTTCCATGCTGCTCTGCGCGGAGCCCTGCGCGAGGATCCGGATGTTATCCTGGTCGGCGAAATGCGCGACCTGGAAACCATTTCTCTGGCCATGGAGGCATCCATGACCGGCCATCTTGTCTTCGGCACCCTGCATACCCTGAATGCCATGAAAACGGTTGACCGGGTCATTGAAATCTTTCCGGCCAACCAGCAGGCCCAGGTTCGGTCAACCCTGGCCGACGCCCTGCGCGCCGTGGTGTCTCAGACGCTGATGAAGCGGATCGATACCAAGGGCCGGGTCGCGGCCCTGGAGATCCTGATCTGCAATCCGGCGATCCGGAACCTTATCCGCGAAGGCAAAACCTACCAGATACCTTCGACCATGCAGACCGGCAAGAAGTACGGCATGCAGATACTGGACGATCATCTCGATGAACTGGTCAAGAGGCGGCAGATCAGCCCAGAAGACGCTTATACCAACGCTATTGAAAAGGCACGGTTTCTCAAGTACCTGAAAAAGGCGCCGGCTGATTTTACCGAGGTGTAACCCGGTTTACGCTTTGCACCGTTTCACCCCGATTCTCGGGGACGGATGAGGATAATAACATCTGTCCAGAAGCAAGATAGCCATATAATTTTATTGTTCATTTTTTTGCTCGTCTTTATGCCCTTCAGTTTTTCCGGGGAAAGTCAAAGAAAAATTGAAGGTTTGTAATGCTT
>JAMJFO010000010.1 GCA_023544645.1 Desulfobulbaceae bacterium
GGCAAAACGATTGATCAAGGAAACATGTGAAAAACAGCAAATACCAGAAGGACAGTTGACTCTCCATGCAGACCGTGGCAGCAGCATGAAATCAAAGCTTGTGGCACATCTGCTTGCGGATCTGGGTGTAAGCAAAACACACAACAGGCCGCATGTGAGCAATGACAATCCCTACTCGGAATCACAGTTCAAAACCTTAAAGTACAGCCCGGGTTTTCCAGAACGGTTCGGATCCATTCAGGACGCCAGGGCATTCTGCAAGAGTTTTTTTGCCTGGTACAATACTGTACACAAACATTCAGGAATCGGCCTGCTGACACCTGAACAGGTTCATTACGGCCATGCTCAGACAATTTGGCAACAGCGTGCGGTTGTGCTTAAATCAGCTTTCAAAGATCATGCAAAACGGTTTAAGGGCAAAATGCCCAAACCATTCCCGCTGCCAGAAGCAGCATGGATTAATAAGCCTGATGAGAGTCAGGCAATGCTACTTTAATTTACGACAATGGGTGTCTCGTTTTCATTGACATATTCCGAATAAGAGAGATAGTGAAACAAAGGAGTGTGGTTATTTCCAAGAAGTTGCTAACAGTGTTTACCCAGTCTCTTTTCTTTAGAGGTAAAGAGTTTTGAAGTTATCTGGGTCATGGCAATGGCAAAGATCGCAGCGGCAACTCCGAGCAGGACATTGAAGTAGGCTGGGGCAGAAAGGGCAAGTCGGATAATAAGTGTGGACAGGGCATAGCCTGAATTCCTGAATACAGAGAAAAACGAGGGTTGAAAGCACTGGGCGATCAAAACCAGTAGAATGTCCGTGATAATGAGCAGAGTATAAAAATCATGAAAAAAGTCTGACTGGGGAACTTCATTCAGCCAGTTATAAATTGTACTCCCCCCCATGTAGATAAAAATACCCAGGATGATCAGGGCAAGCCCTTTTTTTGCCGCAACAAAGCTGAAAAGATCAACTGGTCTTCCTTTTAAATCGTCGTGTTTTTGTTGCTCCTGGATGCGGTAATAATATCCGAGCAGGGCAAATATCAGAAGAGCTCCGAATCCGTCCGAAACGATTTCCAAAATGACCTTATAGTTCTCCTCATTTACAGTTATAGGTTCCGGGAGAGAAGAGAGTTGTTTAAAGGCGTTCCGCATCAAGATCAGCGAGAGGATCTCAAATTGTTTACCCACTGATTTAGAAAAAGAGCAGGGGATGGTGAAGATCAGGCTGATGATCTCCATGATCAGGACGACCGTAAACGCTGCCTGAATAGCGAAAAAATGATTGTTGGGAATAGATGCTACCAAGGAGCCGGTCAGTATTCCCTGCCGTTTAAGTTCGATAACCAGGAGGCTTCCGATAAAGAGCAACACGAGCATGACCGAAATCTTCCGGTGTATGCGTTCATGCTCCCAGTAGTAGTGCAGGGGGTCAAAAATAAATGTGCAGCGTTCGTAGATAAAATTCATCATTGATCTATCATATCAAGATTGCAGAAAAAAATGCATATCATTTTTTGCCGTGAATGAAAACAATCTTCTTGTGATCCCTGCCGTTATGGAGACCAAGGGGAGAGGCATGCCTCTTATTACCCGCGTTCAGCACCATCTTGAATCGTTATCCAAAGGAGCCAGTCCACGGCACCCTGTTATTATCCTTGACGATGCACAGCTGGTTGAGAATGAATCTCTTTGGGACCTCTGCTCCCTTCTGTTCCAGACTTCCACGCAAACCGTGGCTGCTTCACTGATCCTGGTTGGCGATGAACTCCTGACCAAAAGATTGGAACTTTATGCTTTGCTCCCTATCCGAGCACGCCTCACCACTGTCATGAAACTTCAACCTATGAACGAATATGAGACCCGCCTGTTTCTTGAAAATAGATTAACCAATGGAGGAGCGCCGCCTGATCTGTTTGAAGACGATGTGATTGAAATTATTGCCGCTCACACCAGGGGAAACAGGCGCAATGTGATGAACATGGCAACCATGGCACTGGAAGAGGCATATTATAACGAAGAAAAAACCGTCACCGCCGGGATTATTTTTAACTCGGACTGGTTCAACGAATCCGAGTGAAACGGAGGCGCTTGCGAGGGGACTCCAGTGTCAAGGAATAACTCGGTGCGGTAAACTGCAGTCTACTACAAAAGGGCGGAGGGAGTCATCTTTTCGCCCTTTCTTTGTTCCATTTGCTGACAGGAATTCGTGCTTGCGATTATTGTTGGATTATTTTATGAGAATCTACAGTATCGAAAGCTTTCCCAATTTCTATCCTCTTTTCCTCCAAGATGGATATCAACTGTTCTTGCGATATGACACCTTCCGCTTCGCCTTGCCTTAAGATTTTGAGAAATTTCGCGATAATGTTAGCAACTTCAGTGCTGTAGTCGGATATTTGTTTGTAAGTTGTTTCGTCGAAATAAATGGCATGATTTATTAATAAAGACGATAAACTGCTACATGCAGTATGAGCATTTTCAGCATGCTCTCGATAGAAATTAATATGAACGTAATCATCTTCTGTAACAAACGGGGTACCAGCTATAATTCTTGATAATGGGTAGGAAATATCACACATGCTGGAATAAATTTTGTGTATTGCTTCAGCTTTTTGGTTGTCTATTCGCTGGTTGGCAATATTTTGTTCTTCAGCATATATAGAGAGGGAAGTTTTTAAATAAGTAGTTTTTTCTTGCAGTTGAGATTTGTATTTTTCTAATTCTTTTTGCAGAAGCTGGTTTACTAAGCTTGAGCCAAGGAATTTAAGGGCAACCAAGACAATTCCGGAACTGATTAAGGCTGGTATGAGATATTCAGATATAAAAATTAATAAGTTCATATTGTGCTAATTATTTATTGACATAACAAGTTGATAACCGGTTTCTGGATATCTACACAAAGCCCAGAAAGCCAACAACGTAATTTCAGTCATATAAAACATATTCCAACCTGATACCATTCATTATCGACTGGATATCAAGAAACCTGATAACCCGTTTGATCCAAATTTCTGTCCAGTTTACCAAATATATAATAGTTTCACTATATCATGATTGCAGCATAACCCAAAGAGGTTGCACACAGAGGGGCATCCATCCGGCAGGGATTCCTTTCTCTTTGTTGCAAAATTATTACACACCAAAAAAAAAGGACTTAGAGAGTTACCTCTAAGTCCTTGATTTATTGGTCGGGACGAGAGGATTTGAACCTCCGGCCCCCTGAACCCCATTCAGGTGCGCTACCAGACTGCGCTACGTCCCGACACTTATTTTTTTCTTACTTATTTAACTTTGCTTAATACCGGAGAGATTTCAGGGCAAGTATCTGCTGAATCCTCCGCAGCTCATTCTTGATGACGGCAAGCCGTTTTTCCGATGGCTGCTGATCCTGCTGGGCCGCCCTTTCCTCCTTTGCTTTTACTTCCTCCTTGCGGTCCGGATCCTGCAACAGCTTGCGCGCTCCGGAGATCGTGTACCCTTCATCGTGCAGCAGGGTCCTGATCAGCAGCAGGTTCTCAACATCCTGCCTGCGGTACAGCCGCTGGTTGGACTTGGCCCGGTGCGGGCGGACAACCTTGAATTCCGTTTCCCAGTACCGCAGAACATGCGGGTCTACCCCGACGAGATCACTGACCTCGCCAATGCGAAAATATACCTTATCCGGAATATCCTTTCGCGCGGCAACCTGCTGTTTCACATTTATTTATTCAACTGCTCACGTAACTGTTTGCTCGGCCTGAACGATACCATTTTCCGCTTGGTAATGGTCATGGCCTCACCGGTTCGCGGGTTACGGCCCTTGCGGGGCGACTTGTCACGAACAGTCAGGGTTCCGAACTGGACCAGCTTGACGGACTCTCCATCCACCAATGAGTCCTTGAGTACCGAAAAAACCGTATCTACAATGTCAGAGCTGTTGCGCTGAGATATCCCCAGCTGTTCATGCACCGCAACAGCGAGTTCCTTACGTGTAACATTACTCATCTACCTTCTCCTCTCATTCTCTATATCTTCCGCCGAAACGGGACATAAGGGTATTTACAATCTTATCATGAAGGATGTCAACCGTTTCGTCATCAAGAGTCTGCTCCGGGGATCTATAGGTAACCGACAGGGCTACGCTTTTCATTCCCTTTTCAATGGGTTTTCCCTTGTAAATATCAAACAGTTCCACATTCTCCACATTGTCAACATTCAACTCGCGCACCGTCTGCAGCAGCTCGCCCGCAGCGACGTGTTCCGGCACAACAAGGGCGATATCCCGCTTAACCCAGGGATAGCGAGGCAGATGCCTGAATGTCTTGTCTACGGTCTTCAAACCATTCAAAATCGTCAGATCCATCTCCAGGAAATACACATCCTGCTTTATGCCGAATTCTTTCAGGACGCTGCCGGCAACCTTGCCAAGCATACCGACCTGTGATCCGGCGTTCAGTATATGCAGACTGAATTCGGGATGGCAATACGACTGCGGATCACTCTCCGGAACCTGGAACGTTAAAGCACCGGTATCTCCGGTCAGCCCCAGGGTGTCAATAAAGGTCTGGGCGATGCCCTTGAGGTCAAATATATCCGCCTGCAGGCCCGAGAAATACAAAGGAGTGCTCTCCGGGTAGCGCTGTCCGGTCATGACCGAGCAGAATTTCGTCGGCTCTTCGGGCAGCACCCCTTCTCCGTGCTGCAAAAACACCTTGCCGATTTCAAAGAGACTGACATCGGGCTTCTGGCGGTTGATGTTGTGCCGAACATTTTCCAGCAGCCCAGGAAGCAGCATGGTCCGCATCACCGACTGCTCCTCGGTCAAGGGATTGAGCAGCCTGGTTAAGTTTCTTCGTTCATCATCAGCCGGTATGTTGAGAAGATCCAGATGATTTTCCGAGGTAAAACTGTAGTTGATTGCCTCGGTAAAACCGCGTGAGGTCATTATACCGGCGATCTGATTGCGCAGCGCCCGGAGGCGGTCTCGCTGGGGATAATCCATGGTCATCTGCGGCATGGTGGTCGGGATATCATTGTATCCGACCATCCTGGCGATCTCTTCGATGAGGTCCACCTCCCGCTCGATATCAATACGGAAACTCGGAACATTGACCATCAGAACGCCATCAGCTTCCGGCTGCACACCAAAATCAATACTCTTGAGATAAGCGGCTATCTCGCTGCCGCTGATATCTATGCCCAGCAGATCGCAGACCCTCTGCACCCGCAGGGAGAGAACCAGTTCGTTCTTTTGCCCGGGGTAGACATCAACGCCGCCCGCATCGGCGACTGCGCCGGCGTATTCAACCATCAGCCGGACAGCCCGCTCCATGGCAATATGCGCGCCATCGGGATCGACCCCCCGCTCAAAACGGTAGGATGCTTCGGAGGGGATATTCAGCTTTCGCGCTGTTTTGCGAATGCTCACCGGATTGAAACAGGCGGATTCAAGCAGGATTTCGGTGGTTTCCGGGGAAACCTCCGATTCCAGCCCCCCCATTACTCCGGCCACGGCAACGGGGCCCTGCCCGTCGCAGATCATGAGCATGTCGTTATCAAGGGTGCGCTCATTGCCGTCCAGGGTGGCAAAGGTCTTCTCTTCAACAGATGGACAGCGGACGATTATTTTGCCGCCGCGTATCCTGTTAAAATCAAAGGCGTGGAGAGGCTGGCCTGTTTCCAGCATGACATAGTTGGTAATGTCAACAATGTTGTTGATGGGCCGCATGCCGACAGCAAGAAGCCGCTGCTGCATCCATCTGGGAGATGGCCCGATGGCAACGCCGGTCAGTTTTCTTGCCGCATATCGGGGACAGAGTCCCGGCTCTTCGATGACAACGACAACATCCGTTTTGCCGCCGTCGAGAACGGGCAGGCTTGCCGGGTCAACGGGCCTGCTCACCTCCCTGCCGAAAAAACCGCCCACTTCCCTGGCAATCCCTAAAACGCTGGCGCAGTCAGGCCGGTTGGGAGTGAGGTCGATTTCAACCATGGTGTCATCAAGGCCGAGCTCTTCAACCAGTTCGACGCCTATCCGCACCTCTCCGTCAATTTCCAGGATGCCGCCATGGTCTTCGCTGATCCCCAGTTCCTTGCCGGAACAGAGCATGCCGTGGGAGTCCTGGCCCCGCACTTTGGCCTGTTTGATGGTCAACCCGCCGGGCAAGGTAACACCCGGGGGAACAAAGGCTGTCACCAGGCCCTCACGGGCATTGGGGGCGCCGCAGACGACCTGGACAACTTCAGTCCCGGTATCCACATCGCACAGGGTCAGCCGGTCCGCATCCGGATGCTTCCGGACTGTGGCGATCCGTGCGGTTTTTATGCCCGCAAGGCCGCTGGACATATCAACCACGGCATCAACCTCCAGCCCCAGCATGGTCAGACCATCGGCGATCTGCTCTGCGGTGAGGCCGTTGAGCGGCACGTATTCATTAAGCCATTTGAGGGTGATTTTCATGGTGGTCGTCGTTAAAACTGGGACAAAAAGCGAAGGTCATTTTCGTAAAACAGCCGGATGTCGTCAATACCATACTTGAGCATGGCGATTCTCTCTACCCCGAGCCCGAAAGCAAATCCACTGTACATGTCAGGATCATAGCCGACCATTTTCAGCACCTCGGGATCGATCAGTCCGGCGCCGAGGATCTCCAGCCACCCGGTCCGTTTGCAGACACGGCAGCCTGATCCCCCGCAGATGACGCAGGAAATATCAACTTCAGCGCTGGGCTCGGTGAAAGGGAAAAAACTGGGACGAAACCGCAGCGCCAGATCATCGGTAAACATCTTGCGGGTAAAACTTGTCAGAACCCCTTTCAGGTCGGCAAAGGAAACCTTGCGGTCTACCAGAAAGCCTTCAACCTGGTGAAACATGGGCGTATGGGTAATATCCGAATCACACCGGTAAACCTTGCCCGGGGCAATGTACCGCAGCGGTGGATCCTGCGCCTCCATGATCCTGGCCTGCATGGGCGAAGTGTGCGTCCGGAGCAGGATGGAATCGGACACGTAAAACGTGTCGTGCATATCACGGGCCGGATGATGCTCGGGGATATTAAGCGCCTCGAAATTGTACCGGTCCAGTTCCACGTCCGGACCCTCGGCAACGGCAAAGCCCATCCCTTCGAAGACGGAACAGATCTCTTCCATCACCTGGGTGACGGGATGCAATTTTCCGAAAGGCAGGCTGCGTCCGGGAAGGCTGAGGTCTACATCAGAGCCGGATGAGCCGGAAGGAGCGTTAATTTCGGCATTCTTCCGTTCAAACCGCTCTTCAATATTTTTTTTGATGACATTGGCAAGCTGGCCCAGACGAGGCCGGTCCTCTTTGGGAACCTGGCCGAGCCGGCGCATAACGGTCGAGAACAGACCCTTGCGGCCCAGGTATTTAACCCGAAATGATTCAAGGCCGGAGGGGTCAGACAGTGCGTCAATTGCCGACGCAGCTTCCTGTTCAAGCCTTTTCAGCTCGTCTTCCATAAACCTGTCAGGAAGCTGAAACGGCCTTCACGACCTTGCTGAAGGCGTTGGGATCAACAATGGCCAGATTGGACAGAACCTTGCGGTCCAGCTCGACATCAGCGTTCTTCAGCCCATTGATCAAACGGCTGTAGCTGGTGCCGTTCATCTTGGCGGCAGCGCCTATCCGGGCAATCCACAGTCGGCGGAAATTTCTTTTTTTGGTGCGGCGGTCACGATAGGCGAAACACAGGGCACGATCGACTGCCTCGGTGGCGGTCCTGTACAACCGGTGTTTTCCTCCGCGAAAACCCTTGGCCAACTTCAATACTTTATTTCTTCTGCGGCGAGCTTTAAAACCGCGAGTAACGCGTGCCATCTTTCTACTCCAGTTAAAATAAACTTTTTTACATCAACAGGGCTGTTGCCCGTTCAATTTTCTTACAGATAGGGCAGCATACGCTTGACTGCCTTGCAATCCGACTCGGCAATCAAACCGGACTTGCGCAGGTTGCGTTTGCGTTTGGTCGATTTCTTGGTCAGGATATGGCTGCTGAACGCTTTGCTGCGCTTAATCTTGCCGGAACCGGTAGCTTTGAACCGCTTGGCCGCTCCCCTGTTTGACTTTACCTTGGGCATGATATTTCTCCTTCATTATACGGACGGCATACCCGCCCGATCAGTATGAACTGTTAAACTATATATAAAGAACAATGATTATTTGGGGCCAACAAACATGACCAGCTGTCGTCCTTCCATCATTGGTTCCTGCAAAATATTGCAATCCTCGCGCAGAGAATCGGCTATCTTGTTCAATGCATCAAGTCCGATGGACTGGGCATAGACAATTTCCCGGCCGCGGAAGCGCATGGTGACCTTGACCTTGTTTTTCTGGGCCAGGAACTTCTTGATCTGCTTGATCTTGAAGTTAAGATCATGCTCCTCGGTCTTGGGCCGGAACTTGATTTCCTTGGTTTCGACAGTTGTCTGCTTCTTCTTTGCTTCCTTCTGCTTCTTGATCAGTTCGTAACGGTACTTGTCAAAATCCATTATCCGACAGACCGGTGGATCCGCAGTGGCAGCCACCTCAACCAGGTCCAGCTGCTGATCATAGGCCTTTTTTATTGCATCCTCAATGGATACTACTCCCAATTGCTCGCCGTCAAAATTGATAAGACGTACTTCCCGAGCGGTAATTTCCTCGTTAACCCTTGTTTTTATTTCTTGTTTCGGCGGCGCCTTCCTGCCTCGTTTTTTAATAACCGTTCCTCCAGTAACCTTTCATGTTCCGATGGAAATCTCACTTGTTTCCATCCTTCCCCTCTTCACATTCACTTCGTATAAGTTCGACAAATTCCGCCGGGGTCATTGGCGGAAGATTTTCACCGCTGCGTTTGCGTACGGTGATGGTTCCGTCCTCTTTCTCGCGTTCACCGATAATGAGCATGTACGGCACCTTCATCATCTGCGCTTCACGAATCTTATAGTTCAGTTTCTCGTTGCGCAGATCCTTGTCGACCCGCACCTCGGCCTTGCGGAGCTTGGCATAGACAGCCTCACAGTACTGGGCCTGATCATCGGTGATGTTCATTATCCTAGCCTGTTCAGGGGCCATCCACAACGGAAAAGCGCCTGCGTAATGTTCTATCATTACCCCGACGAAACGCTCCAGGGAACCCATGAGCGCCCTGTGGATCATAATGGGCTGGTGCTCCTGCCCGTCGTCACCGGTATAGGTCATCTCAAAACGTTCCGGCAGGTTGAAGTCCACCTGGATGGTCGAGCACTGCCAGGAACGCCCCAGCTGATCCTTGATCTTGATATCGATCTTGGGACCGTAAAAAACACCTTCACCCGGATCGAGCTGGAAAGCGAGCCCTTTCTTTTCCAGAGCCTTCTTCAGGGCATCGGTTGACAACTCCCAGTGCTCATCGCTTCCCACATACTTTTCCGGACGAGTGGAGAGATAGACATCGTACTGGTCAAATCCGAACGTTTTCAGGATATGCAGGTTCAGATCAAGGATATTATATATTTCTTCATCCAGTTGATCCGGACGGCAGAAAATATGGGCATCGTCCTGGGTAAAGCCGCGCACCCGCATCAATCCGTGCAGGGCTCCGGTCCGTTCGTAGCGGTACACCGTTCCCAGTTCACACCAGCGGATGGGAAACTCCCGGTAGCTGTGTTTGTGGCTCTTGTACACCCCGATATGAAAGGGGCAGTTCATCGGCTTGAGCTGGTACTTGACATCATCGATCTCCATGGCGGAATACATGTTCTCCCCATAGAAATCAAGATGCCCGCTGGTCTGCCACAGATCCTGCCTGGCTATATGCGGCGTATAAAGCAGTTCATAGCCGTGCCGGTAATGTTCTTTTTTCCAGTAGTCCTCAATCAGCTGACGAAGCATGGCGCCGCGGGGCTGCCAGAGAATCAGGCCGGGTCCGATCTGGTCCTGGATGGTGAACAGGGACAACTCCTTGCCCAGACGGCGATGATCCCTTCTTTTAGCCTCTTCCAGCTGGTCAAGGTAGTGTTTGAGATCCTTCTTGTCAAAGAACGCTGTGCCGTAAATACGCTGCAGCATCGGATTCTTTTCATCACCGCGCCAGTAGGAGCCGGCGACCCGGAGCAGCTTGAAAACCCTGAGCCAGGATGAGTCGGGCAGATGGGGCCCGCGGCACAGATCGGTAAACTCTCCCTGCCGGTACAGACTCACCGTATCCGCATCAATCTCCCTGAGAAGCTCAACCTTGTATTTTTCACCCTGTTTATCGAAAAATTCAATGGCTTCGGCAACAGAGGCCTCCCTTCGTTCAAAGGGGAGTCTGGCCGCGGCAATTTCCGCCATCCTGGCCTCGATTTTTTCGAAATCATCCGGGGTAAACGGTTCGGAGCGGTCAAAATCGTAATAAAACCCATCCTCAATGGCAGGACCGATGGCGACCTTGACTTCTTCGCCGAACAGCTGCCGCACCGCAAGGGCCATTACATGGGCAGCGCTGTGGCGAAGTATTTCCAGTCCTTCGTCGGAAGCAGCCGTGACCGGTTCGAGAACACTATCCGCAGTGAGCTGCGCGGTGAGGTCCACGGGCTGATCATCCACCTTGACGGCAAGTATCTGTTTGCGGGCCTTGTTGGACACCAGCTTTTTCAGAGCATCGGCAACAGTAATGCCCTGGTTAAGCTGCTGGGCCTCGCCGCCCTTTATGGTGACTGATATTTCCGGCATCTCACTGTTAAAAAATAAAGGCTACCGAGCAGGCGACAGCTTCCATTCACCGCATGCCTTATAGCCTTTGTATTCTGGTAGGCGCGGGCGGGATTGAACCGCCGACTTCTTCCGCGTCAGGGAAGCGCTCTCCCACTGAGCTACGCGCCTATGATTATCTTGTGCCCGTCCAGAAATGGTCTTTTTGCCCGATCTCTGCGTTATGCTCAAAAAATTATCCTCGGAATATCAAATATATGCCTGCGGCAATTTTTTTCGCATGCCTTGATCTCGAACAAAAATCCTCGTTTCTGGATGGACACTATCTGACTATGGCTGAATCATACAATGTATATGATACACCAAAAAAACTCAAGACAAATACCAGCAAACATATTTCATGTCAAGAAAATTACCCCGCATTTCTCACAAGGGTTGTAGCGAGAATCCGTAAAGTGCTGTGGATACAAGGCGCTGTACCGAAAACACTCGCAGGCATACAATACGTATGTCGAGAATGTTTTCGGTGCTGCAACGCAGTAGACATGGTGCTTTCCGGGTTCGCAGTAGATTCTTGTGAGAAATGCGGGGCACCCGTATAACATGCCTGAAAAACAGGTTTTATCCGGACCATATTCAGCGCGGCCGCAATTCCTGTTGCCATGGCCGGTGCCTGGTTACGAATCAGTCTCCCACCGTCCGCCTGGATTCTATGGCCCGGGCCAGGGTATGCTCGTCGGCATATTTAATGTCCATCCCCATGGGTATGCCGCAGGCCAGCCGGGTGAGGCGCACCGGATATTTCCGCAGCCGGTCCATGAGAAACGATGCCGTCGCCTCGCCGGGCACAGTGGAACTGGTGGCAATGAGAACTTCTTCGACATCGCCCTTCTCGATCCGCTCACAGAGCTCCTGCACCTTTATTTCCCTGGGCCCGATACCGTCCATGGGTGACAGAACGCCATGGAGGATATGATACACCCCTTTGAATGCGCCGGTCTTTTCAATGGACATCAGATCCCCGGGCTCCTCGACCACACACACGGTCCGGCGGTTGCGCCTGGCATCGCCGCAGATGGAACAGGGATCGGACTCGGAAAAGGCAAAACAGCCGCCGCACAATTTGATGGAACCGTGCAGAGCGGCAAGACTTTCAGCAAGAGACCCGGCCTCGGAGGACGGACGCCGCAGAATGAACAGGGCCAGACGGGTTGCGGTTTTCTGCCCGATTCCGGGCAGTCTGGCCAGATCTTTGATAAGCCGCTCAAGGGCCGGAGGCACAACCTGCATGGCCGGGGTTAAAACAGGCCGGGAATGTTCATACCGCCGGTCAGCTTGCCCATTTCAGTCTGCCCCAGCTGCTTGGACTTCACCAGGCCATCGTTGACAGCGGAGCGAACAAGATCCTGGAGCATCTGCACATCATCGGAGTTGACAACATCCGGCTCAATACGAATATCAAGCAATTCACTGCGGCCGTTGAAGGTCGCCGTCACCATGCCCCCTCCGGCGGAACCGGTAACGGTTTTAGCTCCCAGCTCCTGCTGGATCCTGCTCAGCTCCTGCTGGAACTGCTGAGCCTGCTTCATCAGATCACCCATCTTCATATCAATACATCTCCGACTCAACTTTTTGATTTGATCTATTTTCCTGAAATCATGAAGTATTTATATATTCATTATGTTGGAACAGGCTGTTAGCTGTTAAGGCTATAGGTTTTTAGGGGCGGTTTTTACAAGTAGCCTAATAGACTTCAGCCTACAGCCTGATCAATAAGCCAGTTGAATCCTCACACATTCTTTTTCTTTACAGTAAGTTAACATAAGTCAGAAAGTTGAGTCACTCACATACCTCTCTGCTGCTTTGCTTTCAGCGCAAACGGTGTTTATGGCTGCTTACAGGCAGAGGCGCGGGCGTGTTTCGTGTTTCGTTTTGCCATGCTCAATGACCGCTCAATTTTCAGCAGGTCCGTCATTGTCGGCCTGTTCATTCTCATCCATGGTCTTGCGAAACCGCGGCCCGACCCTGATATCGCCGACCTCCCCGTTAAAAATATCCACCGCGGTCAAAACCAGGGAATCGCTGGCCAGCGCCTGGCGCTCCTGTTGCGGCGTTTTTCCGTTAATCTGATCGATTTCACATTGCTTGGCGTCGGGCAGCACAAATCTGATCTTGAAATTCTCCTGAAAAAAGTCCAGGGCGAATTCAGTCAGGGGGGTTATATGCTCCCGATTCTTTAACAGACCGCAGTCGGTGGCCGTGGGATAATGGATCAGCAACTGGTCGCCCTCAAGCTTTACCGCTGAAGCCAACTGCAAAGCCGAAGCCATCCATGGTTTGCGGTCCCGGACATAGTGAATGAACTCGGCCCAGTGCTGGCGCACGTTTCTGCGCTGCCCTCCCGCGCCTGACCTCCTGCCGCCTCCACCTTCCCCGCCGGGCTCCTTCACCGCGCCAGCTTCAGGCTTCTTTGTGTTCTCTGCCGGAATGTCGGCGGCATTGCCGCTGCCCTGTTCTTCCACCGCCTCTTCCACCGCCCGGGGGCTGTCAGGAGCCCCTGCTGCCTCTTGGCCTGGTCTGCTGACCAACACGCTTTCGCCTTCCGAGGCCTTCCCATGGTCAACAGCAACGGCCTTTTCCTCTATAATCTTCTCAGCACGCTCAACCGGCAGTTTTTTTTTATCCGTATCCGCAGATTCTGTTTCCAGGAGCTCGTCCAGGCGTCCCAGCAGGGTGGAAACCGGAACAACCTCCCGGGCATGCACCGCCTTGATAAAAGCCATCTCCACTGCAAAACGGGGATGGGAGGAAAAACCGGCTTTTTCCAGGTTTTCCAGCAAGGCATTAAACATCAGGGTCAGTGTCCGGGCAGGATACTTTGCGGCGGTCTTCTTTAATCCGGCAACGGAATCTTCCGGCAGGTCAAGCAGATCCTCGGGCCGGGCCGAAACACTGCATACCACCAGGGACCTGAACCATGCCAGCAGATCGTTGATAAACCTTTTCAGGTCCAGTCCGTAGTCATACATCCCGTCCAGCTGACCAAGGGCATCATCAATGTTTCCGGCCAGCAGCGCGTCGGCTATGGAACTGATGGACTGCTGGCTCACCAGGCCCAGCATTTCGGTCACATCCTCCCCGCTGACCACAGCGCCGCAATAGGAAAAAACCTGATCGAGCAGGCTGAGGCCGTCTCGGACACTGCCGCCTGCTTCACGGACGATTATATTGAGCGCCGCCTGGTCCATTTCGACTTTTTCACCGGCGGCGACGGCTTTGAAATGCGCGGCAAGCTCATTGGTGGCGATACGTTTGAGTTCATAGCGCTGGCAGCGGGAAAGAATGGTCACCGGAACCCGGTGCATCTCGGTGGTGGCAAACATGAAATAGACGTGCTCCGGGGGCTCCTCCAGGGTCTTCAAAAGCGCGTTGAAGGCCTCCGTGGTGAGCATGTGCACCTCGTCAATGATGATGATCTTGTACCGGGAAGCGGTGGGCATGAAACGGATATTTTCCTTCAGTTCACGGATCTCCTGGATTCCGCGATTTGAAGCGCCGTCTATTTCAACGAGGTCAACACTGCCGCCGGAACTGATCTCCCTGCAGGACCGGCACTGGTTGCAGGGTTCGGATTCGGGAGCGTTCTGCTCACAGTTCAGGGCTTTGGCCATAATTCGCGCCAGGGTGGTCTTGCCCACTCCCCGCACTCCACTGAAAATCATGGCATGGGCGACGCGGTTCTGCGCCAGGGCGTTCTGCAGTGTCCGCACAACAGCCTTCTGGCCGACCACCTCGTTGAAAAGTGCGGGGCGGGATTTTCTGGCTAGAACAAGGTATGACACTCTACGATACCGCTGATGAAAAAGTACAATTCAGACTCTCAAGGGGCAAAAGACCGGGGGGCTCCGGATGAGCGGAATTTTGCTTCCATCTTCTCAAAAAAAGGATAGCCAGGCACCCCTGCGGCACACAAAGAGGTTCACTACCGCTGCTTCCTCCCGGACCTGACGGAGTTCGTGATTCTTTGTTGCGCAGGACCCGGCTATCACACCTAAGTCAAATGGCTGGCGGAGAGGGTGAGATTCGAACTCACGGTACTTGCGTACACACGCGTTCCAGGCGTGCACCTTAAGCCACTCGGTCACCTCTCCGTAACAAGAGGTTGTCAACCGGAAGGCCAGTCCCGGCAAGGCAGCCTTCTCTTCCTCTTCAAAAGAGGTATACTTAAACGGTACGCGTTTTTTTGACAAGTGAAAAATACTATTCACCGCCTCTTTTGAAAGAAATCCCTGAGCACCCCGCCGCACTCTTCCGCCAGGACACCGCCGGTGACACTGAACGAGTGGTTCAGCAGCCCGTCGCTGCCGATTGTATATTTTGAAACAACAGCGCCGGTCTTGGGGTCTGTTGCCCCGAAAACCAGCCGCGCAATACGGGCATGCAGCATGGCGGCGGCACACATGACGCAGGGTTCCAGGGTCACATAGAGAGTGGTGTGCGGCAGCCGATAATTCCCGGCCTCCCCGGCGGCAATCCGCAGCGCCCGGATTTCGGCATGACCCACCGGATCGTGCGCGCAAACGGTTTCATTCCCTGCCGAGGCGATCACAACACCTTCACTATCCACCAGAACAGCGCCGACAGGCACTTCGCCCTTTGCTGCCGACTCTTCCGCCCTTGTCAGGGCTATCCGCATGTAATCACTATCCGTCATCTCTGCCGGCCAATTATTCAGTCAATGCTTGCGCCTGCTTTTTTGAAAAATGAACAAAAATCAAATTTCGCTGTTTACATTTACCAGCAATATATTATCTTACGAAAAAGAAATTATGTTGACGAATTTGAAATTAAACCTTGCCGACTGGGTAGCCGATGTCATCTTCCAAATATTCCATACTTGTGTATAAATGCCTTGACGCCTGCTCCAACAATCTCACCGAAGCCCTGGAGGAGGCGGCTAAACTTGTTTTCCTCAACGACCCCAAATCATTCAAGCAGAAAATCAAAAAGAATCACTTTGATGTCATTATCCTCAATGTCTCCCCCAACGACAACGAAGCATTCAACCTGCTTAAATACACTGTCAAACAGCTGCCCTTTACCCCCGTGATCATCACCAGCAAATCGGACAAGGCCGAATTTATCGTCGAAGCGGTCAAGGAGGGGGCCTTTGATTTCGTCACCCAGCCCTTTTCCGCCGCCAGGCTGCAGCTGGTAGTCCAGCGGGCCATCAAGCAGAGGGAACTGCAGAACGAGATCGACTACCTGCGGGGCAAGCAGGACATCATCTACGACTTTGACATGATCGTAGCAGAAAGCCCGTCAATAAAAAAGGTTATTAAAAGCCTGAGAAAATTTTCCGGCACCGACTCGACCATCCTGATCACCGGGGACACCGGCACAGGCAAGAGCTTCCTGTCCGGATCCATCCATTACAACAGTCACCGCCGCAATCACCCGTTTATAAAGATCAACTGCGCCAATATCCCTGAAGCGCTGCTGGAAAGTGAACTGTTCGGCCACGAGAAAGGTTCTTTCACCGGCGCTGAAAAACAGCGGATCGGCCGGTTTGAGCAGGCCAACGGGGGCACGATTTTCCTGGATGAGATCGGGGAGATAAACATGGACATCCAGACCAAGCTGCTCCGGGTGCTGGAGGAAAAATCATTTGAACGGGTTGGCGGCAACAAGACCATCACGGTGAATGTCCGGGTCATCGCCGCAACCAACAAGGATCTTGCCAAACAGATTGCCCAGGGAAAATTCCGGGAAGATCTTTATTACCGCATCAATGTCCTTCCCGTTCATCTGCCGTCTCTGAAGGAGAGGCAGGAATGCATCGAACCCCTGTCAATGGTCATGCTCAAAAAAGGGTGCGCAGTGCTGAAAAAGAAAATCGTCGGTTTTTCCCCCACTGCCATGGAGATCATTCAGAGCTATAACTGGCCGGGCAATATAAGGCAGCTGGCAAATACCATCGAACGGGCGATCATCCTGGAAGAAGACGACATCATCGGACCGGACAGTATTTCCATCCCTAATTTTCACCAGCCCACTATTCCCCCCGGTTCGCATGAACCGCTGATCGCCCATGAAAAGGAGCTGATTCTCCGGGCCCTGAAAGACAATCTCTGGGTGCAGAAAAATGCCGCCAAACGACTGGGCATAAGCCCCAGGGCGCTTAACTACAAGGTCAAAAAGTTCGGCATCACCCATCCCAACTGGCGAAAAAACCGCTAACCGCCGGGACCTGCCCCGGGCTGAAGACCTCATGACGGGAGCGCCGCCCTACTTGGGACCCTCATCAGGCGGTGGCTCGCCATACCGCTCATCGTAATCTTTGTAGTACCGGTGTCCTGTTTCAACCTTATCCGCCTGCTCGGACAGTTTCCGGTCAACACTGCCCGGCAGGTTGAAAATGCTGTTGCCGGTCACCAGTTCATACCCGGCGATCAACACGAAAACTACCGCAAAAGTGATCACTCCCTTTTTCAGATACCCGCGAAATATTTCGCTGAAGTAACTGAATACGGCGCACAGCGCTCCGATTCCGGCCAGATATATCCAGTTGGCTGCAAGAAAATCCGGCATTGTATAGATCATGGCTTATCCCCTGTTGCTGGTGGATGTTGTTACATTCAATGCAGTTCTCCTCCGGTGCTGGACATGGTCAGGCTGCCGTCCTTGACGCCGCGCAGGGCGATCAACCCCTGGGCCAGCTCCTGGACATCCGAGGCCCTGCCCTTGGCAATGGTGACTTCCAGGCAGTTGTGATGATCCATATGGACATGGGTGGTGGACGTTATAATGTGGTAGAATCGGTGCTGCAGATCGGTCACCCTCTCCTGTAGCTGGGGCTTGTGATGATCATAAACCAGGGTAACAACGCCGACAACCCTGCTGTTGCGGTCCCATTCCTGCTTGACCAGACCTTTGCGGATGAGATCCCTTACCGCCTCAGATCTGTTACTGTATCCGTGCTCCTGTATATATGCATCAAATTTGGCCAGCAGGCCGCTATCCAGGGAGATGGAAAATCGCTGCAGCATGGATCAACTCCTCTTATTTCTCTAATCGATCAAGACGCTCGAGCAGCACATCGGCTTCGTCGCGAACCGATTCGGTCACGACCGGATCTTTTTTCACCTTAACCAGGTACTCCCTGGCAAATTCCAGCTTTCCCTCGTACAGGTAATACTTGGCCAGATAAAAATTACTTGTCCCGATCTGCCCCTGATCTGATTTAATCCTGCCCAGCTCAAAATAGACCTGCGGATATTCAGGCAAGGCCTGCATCACTTTCCGGTATAACTGCTCCCCCGCCTGGAGCTTGCCGGTTTTCGCGTATGCCCGGGCAAGGTGAAAGGCGCCATACATATCGTCCGGGTCAGCCTTGACCGCTGCTTCAAAAAGCCGGGCCGCCTGTTCAGTTTCTCCGGAATCCAGGTACATGATCCCGGCATCCACGTCGAGGATGGGACGTTCAGGATAATATTCACGCACCCTGGCCAGATGCTCCAGGGCCTTGCTGAAATTCAATTCCCTGGCCTCCAACATAGCCAGACCATAGGTAGCCATCATTCGTTCACCCGAATCGGAGCCGGCGGCCAGTATGCTGGAGAAATAGGACCTGGCCTTCTGCGGATCAGCCACCGTGACCATAATCCGGTGTTTCATCCGCAGAAAATCAAAATTATCGGTTTGGGCATAATACCCTTCATCCACCTTGTTCTCCTGGTAATCGAGAAGGGATTGCACATATTCCAGCCGGGCTTCGGGATTGGGATGGGTGAGGAGATATGGTGGAATCTGGTCGGACCGGTAGCGGGCGATGCGGCGCATGGTCCTGAGCATGCCTTCCATGGCCCGCGGATCGCGGCGCATGGACTGCATCCATTTGTAGGAAAGCCGGTCCGCCTGCTCCTCGTCTATCCTGCTGAAATGAAGGCTTGCGGCAAGGCCGGCCGCCTGAAAACCGGTAAACAGTCCCGCGGCAAGCGAGGGATCCCCCAGCGCCAGACTGGCCATGGCCAGGGCCATGGATATTGCCCCGACTTTGGCGTTCTTGTCCGTACGGGAGGCAATATGCCTGCTTTCCACATGCGCGACCTCATGGGCCAGAACACTGAGCAGTTCATCCTCGCTCTTCATGGTTTCGATGAGTCCGGTATAGAAAAAGATCAGGCCGGACGGAGCGGCAAAGGCGTTGAACTGGTCGTTGGGCACCACATAAAAACGATAATCAAAGTAATGCGGTCCGCTCTGTGACAAAACCTGCCGGCCAAGCCGGTTGATATACTGGGAGACATCCGGGTCGTCGATCAGGCTGAATTCTGTCCTGATTTTATAGAGAAGCTTTTCCCCTATTTCGCGCTCTTCACCGATGGTCATACCGGCGATGCCGGTGCTGACCAGCAGCATTGAACAAACATGGAAGAAAAGGATAAAACGGAGTATTTTATGTGAAATCATTTTTTGCCGGCTGGACTCAATTTTCTGTTACTATTTGATATTACTCTTTAAGCTCTGTCGAGGCAAGCACCATGCACTTTTAAGAAGTATAATACCTCTGGACTCAAAGGAAACAGCTCATTTCAATTTTTGCATATTTTTTCCAAAATACAATCCCCACAGCCCGAGGCTGGTAAAGGTTGCTGATAAATAAACTATACATTACATAAGAATATGGCTTTAACAAAAATGCATACGGTCTACATCTGAATGATGCCCTCTCAACTGCTCTCGATACACAATCTGTCCCTTTCCTTTCTCAGCGACCAGAACCCGGAGGGCGCGGACAAGGTTCTCGACGATGTCAACCTGACCATCCATCCCGCATCGACCCATGCCCTGGTCGGCGAATCCGGCTCGGGCAAATCAGTGACCGCCCTGTCCATCCTCCGCCTTCTGGAAGATATTTCCCGGGTGCGCACCACCGGCCGAATCATGTTTCAGGGACGGGACATGCTCACCCTTGACAAGGATGAACTGCTTCAGGTGCGGGGCAACAAGATCGCCATGATCTTTCAGGAGCCCATGACCTCACTCAACCCGGTGTATACCATCGGCAACCAGCTCCTGGAACCCCTGATGCTGCATCAGGGCCTGCGTCGCGGAGAAGCCGAAGCAAAGGCCGTTCAGCTCCTGGACCGCACCGGAATCACCCAGCCGGAATACCGGGTCAATTCATATCCGCACCAGCTGTCCGGCGGTCAGCGACAGCGGGTCATGATCGCCATGGCCCTTGCCTGCCGCCCTACCCTGCTCATCGCCGATGAACCGACCACGGCCCTGGACGTCACCATCCAGGCGCAGATCCTTTCTCTGATAAAGGATCTGCAGGAGGAATACAACATGGCGGTGCTGATGATCACCCATCACCTGCCCATGGTCGAGAAAATAGCCGACACCGTTTCGATCATGCACCGGGGAAAAATCGTTGAACAGGGCGAAACGAAGACAATTCTGGCTTCCCCGCAGCATGAATATACCAGGCACCTGCTGTCCTCCGTGCCCCATGGCCGCCCGGAACCTGTTTCCGGCACAAAGAACCTGGTGGCCATGGACAACATCCGCTGTGAATTCGTGATGAAAACCGGATCGAAATGGCTGTTCAAAACCAGAAAATCCGTGGTCAAGGCTGTTGACAATGTATCTTTGAACGTCCGGCAGGGAGCGACGCTGGGCATTGTCGGCGAATCCGGTTCTGGCAAATCCACGCTCGGCATGTGCCTGCTCCGGCTCACCCCCTGCTCCGGGGCCATCCGCTTCCAGGGAAAAGAGGGGATCATTAATCTTGCCGAATTATCCGGCAGGCAGCTGCGGCCCCTGCGCAAAGATCTGCAGGTCGTTTTCCAGGATCCCTATTCTTCGCTGTCACCCCGCATGTCCATTGAACAGATCGTCGGCGAAGGGCTCAAGGTGAACAGGATCGGCAGAACCAGAGCGGAACGCCGGAAACTGGTGGAGCAAGCCATGATGGAGGTGGACCTGCAGCCGGACATGATCCACCGCTATCCCCACGAGTTCTCCGGAGGGCAGCGCCAGCGGATTGCCATCGCCCGGGCCATCATCCTGCAGCCGGAGCTGCTCATCCTGGATGAGCCGACCAGCGCCCTGGACATGACCGTCCAGGCGCAGATCATTGAACTTCTCAAACGACTGCAGAAACGGTACGGCATGACCTATATTTTCATCAGCCACGACCTCAGGGTTATCCGGGCCCTGGCCAATGACATCGCGGTCATGCAGGACGGCCGCATCGTGGAAAGCGGACCGGCCAATGAAGTTTTTGACCACCCGAAACAAGAGTATACCAAAAAACTGTTCCAGGCCGCCTTCCTCGAAAATTGAACGATCCATGCCAGCGGCAGAACCATTATCACCCGAATTTCTCAAGTCCGTCAGCACCGGTCCCGGTGTGTACCAGATGCTCGCCAGGAAGGAAGTCCTGTATGTCGGCAAAGCGGTAAACCTGCGCAAACGGCTTGCATCCTACAAACGCTTCAGCGGGGCCGACCATTCCAAGACAGGGATGATGCTTGCCCGGGTGCGGCGGATTGAAACGATCCTGACAACCACTGAAAAGGAAGCGCTGATCCTTGAAGCCTCCCTGATCAAAAAACACCGGCCGCGTTACAATGTCATCCTCCGCGACGACAAGAATTATCCCCTGATCAAGGTAACGGTCAAGGATCAGTGGCCCCGGGTTCTCGTCACCCGCAAAAGGGTCCGGGACGGCAGCCGCTACTTCGGCCCCTATTCTTCCGCCTCTTCCATGCGCGAAGTCCTGAAGCTGCTGCAGTCGCTTTTTCCCCTTCGCCGCTGCCGCAAAGTGCAACCCCGGAGCCGGCCCTGCCTCAATTACCAGATCGGCAACTGTCTGGCCCCATGCGCCATGCCGGTGGATAAAGGGGCATATAAAGAAATGGTCGATAATATCCTGATGATCCTCGAGGGAAAAAATCATGAGCTTATCACAGTCCTGCGAAACAAGATGCAGACAGCGGCACAAGCACGGAAATACGAGGAAGCAGCCCTGTACCGGGACCAGATCCGGGAACTTGAAAAGACCCTGGAGCGCCAGGTGGTGGTTGCCGAGCACCATCTTGATCAGGATGTGTTCGGACTGTCGCGCAAGGACGCCTCGGTGGGCATTGCCATCCTTTTTGTCCGCGCCGGCATTGTCAGCGGCGCGCAGACCTTCCACCTGAACGACCCCCTCGGTTCGGACGAGGCGATCCTGGCCGCAACCATTATCCAGTATTACTCGGACCAACGCCAGCCGCCCGCCGAAATCCTGCTGCCCCGGCAGCCTGACGATGCCGGGCTGCTCCGGGAGCGATTGAGCGAACTTCGCGGCAGCAGCGTCAAACTGCTCGTTCCCAGGAGGGGAAACCGTGTACAGTTGATGACCATGGCCAGGCAGAACGCCGAGCAGATATTTACCGACCAGGAACAGCAGAAAAAATCATGGGACAACCTTGCATCAATGCTGCAGAAAATATTGCATCTCGGCCGCGAGCCGGATCATATCGAATGCGTTGACATATCAAATATCGGCGGCAGACAGGCTGTGGGATCGCTGGTCTGCTACAAGGACGGCGCGCCGTACAAAGCAGGGTACCGCCATTACCGGATCAGGGGGAAAGAGACCCCTGATGATTACGCCATGATGCGCGAGGTCCTGGAACGAAGGCTGGAAAAAGGGATGGTTGAGCAAAACCTGCCGGATCTGCTCCTTCTCGACGGCGGCAAAGGTCAGCTCAGCCTGGCAGTAGATGTTCTGGATCAACTCGGGATCACCGACGCGATCGATCTGGTGGCCATTGCCAAGGAAAAAGAACTGGAAGGAGAAAAACTCTTCCGGCCGGGCAGGAAGAACCCGATTCTGCTTCCCGGGCATTCACCTGTTCTGCTTTTTCTCATGCGGGTGCGTGATGAGGCCCACCGGTTCGGCATTACCCATCACCGCAAACTGCGATCCAAAAGCACCCTGGCCTCGGAGCTTGATGCATTGCAGGGCATCGGTCCCCAGCGCAAAAAGCTTCTGCTCAAGATCTTCGGCAGCCTGACCAGGCTCAAACAGGCCACCGCCGCGGAGATTGAGCATGTTCCCGGCATAGGGGCCGTACTTGCCGGATCAATTCATCAGCAGCTGCACCAGAACGATGAAACCCGATGACAGCATAATGGCCCGCCTCAAACCGGGCTGCATCTGCATGGGGATCAAACTGCACCGCATCCTGGAAGCCATTGACAGCGGCGCCGCATCATTTGAGGAAATCGCCCGGCTGACCGGCATCGGACAAGGCGACTGCGGCGGCAGGCGATGCGGACAAAAAGTTGAGGATCTGTTGCGGCAACGCGCTTCAAGCAAGGATGAGGATCTTCCGGCATGAACCATTTCACCTCAGGAGGAGCATGAACGTGGAACCAGCTGTATATCGAATCGTCACCGGTGAGTACCAGGTCAACACCTATATCCTCTCCTGCCCGGAAACCGGGGAGGGGGCAATAATCGATCCGGGCGGGGACGGAAACAAGATCCTTGCCCTGCTCAAAGAAAAACGCATCAGGGCCAGATACATCCTCAACACCCATGGCCATGCCGACCACATCATTGCCAACAGGGAGCTGAAAAAAGCCCTTGACCTGCAGATCTGCATGCACGAAGAAGACGCGGCGTTTTTCAGCAGGCCGGATATCCTGAAAACCGAGGAAAAAGAACTGGGCCTGTCCACACCCGGCAAGGCAGACATCAAGTTGAAAGACGGAGACACGATTACCGTCGGCAAGCTGACGATCCGGGTCATCCACACTCCCGGACACTCACCGGGCTCGGTCTGCTACCTGGCAGGGGGCAGCCTCTTCACCGGGGACACCCTGTTTGTCGGCGACGTGGGACGGTCGGATCTCAGCGGCGGTTCCTTTGCAACCCTGCTCAATTCGATAAAGGAAAAAATCATCGTCCTGCCGCTGGACACAAAAATATTACCCGGCCACGACTACGGAGAAACACCTGACTCCACCCTGGCCTGGGAAATGGAGGAAAATCCCTACATTACCGACTTCATCCTGGCAGAATAAATATCCGGCAGGATCCTACTTCCTTTTATCGAATAACAAGGTAATAATTTTCCTTATTTGTGCAGGTGGAGACAAAACATATTTTATGTGTTTAGCGTCAGCTATTTTGCCAATCACGTCGCTCACATGGGTCACGTCGACAAAATAGGTAGCAACTATCAGTGTATCATCCTTCATTGCTATGGGCAGAATTTCATGATGTATAATCAGACTCTGCGGCAGAGCGGCAAAAGACGTCCTGGAGAATTTTCTCCCGGTTAAGTCGACGAATGGCATCCTGTGCTTCTCTGCAAGAGAGATATAAACCTCTTTCTCCCCCACAATCCCTTTATCTATAAGGAACTCACCTATTTTTATTTTCTGGACATATTCAAAATGTTCAAGGGCATCAAGAATCTCTTCTTCATTAAAAAGTCCTGAAATCAACAGGATCTCTGCTGTCTGCAACCCCAGCATCTGATTCTGTTGGGCCTGGGCCAGGGTCGCCTCAATTTCTGCCAGAGGCGTACGTGTTTTCTGGGCAATAATTTTTTCAACGGTGGCGCTTTTAATCTGTTCAAACTCCTGCAGGGCTTTCTGAAGTATTGCTTTACTGATGAAGCGTTTTTCCAACAGGATGTCAGTTAACAGCTTATCCCGGTATCTTTTTTTGATGTTTGATTTCGGAAAAAGAATGACAGGGAAACGGGCCTGTTCTTCGGTGGAAAAACACAGGAGGGTGTCGCCCAACTCATGCTCGGAAGGGACAAGTTCATGATAAATATTTCCATCAACGGTTTCGATGATTTCTTTTACGCCGGATTTTTCCCGCTTGCCGGATATACCTGCCGGAAGGCCTGAGACCCGTATGCACGCTAATTGATCAAAAACAACGACCTGCTCATCATTTGTTTCTTCATCAATAATTACAAGGGTGTCTTCCCTGGGTTCAAAAACTTTTACCCGGGGCGCTTCCTGACGCATACCCCCCAGATGTTCAAGCATTGCTGAACAAACTTCTGGTTCGATGGAATGGGGCGCGGTTTCCTCTGAAATTTGTTCATCTCCTGTTTCTTCGCCTGAAAATGGTTCCTCATGGAAATCCGTATCGCGTTCAAACTGGAGGTCTTCTGTTTCAGAGGTTTGTTCGCTCCATAATTCACCCGAAGAGTTGTCATCATCATCATCATGAAGATGATCGTCGAGTCCAAACAGGTCGTCATCAGTTTCGGAGCTTTCTTCGGATAACAGCGTAGCCCAGATATCCTCAACGTCCTGCAGATTATACTTCTCGATAATTCTTTGTTTTTTATTTGCTTTATCGTTTTTCATATTAATGGCGTCAGTTGTTTGATGTCCATCTTCCCTTGGCAATTGATTCGGCAGGATCAGGCTTTCCCCATGACTATTATATGCCACGCGGCAGCCGGAACCTGATTCAACAATTTTAACAAGCCATCTTTTAGTGTGTGATGGACTTTTTACGAGTCCATCAAGTATAATCTTTTGCTATCTTTTCACATGCTATTTTACTGCTTTTTACATTGTCTACGATAAATAAGAGAGAAAATAAAGGGAGTAAAGAATGGAAAAAAAATATCTGTGCCTGCTCATAGGCGCCCTCTTGCTTTTTGCCGGCTGCGGCGGAGATGACCAAAACAGGGAAAACAGTTCGGGAAAACAGGCGGAAGTCCGGACTTCCAGAGGACACGCTGCCGACTCCGGACTCAAAGAACCCTGTGAACTCATTACCAGGGCAGAGGCAGGCAGGCTGATCGGGGAAGATGTCAACGACGGGCAATATGGTGAACAGAAGGTGGTGGGTTTAAAAAAATGCTTCTACGAGGCCGCCAATTCAGATAAATTTCTGCAGGTCACGGTGCAGCAGCCTGCATTCATGCCGCGGCAGACACTGGAAGCGGGACAGAGCCCCAGGGTCATCTTTGCTGAAACCAAAAAGATGCTTGCCGACGGCAGAGACGATCTGAGCGGCATGGGGGATGAAGCCTTTATCGGCACCGGCGGCCTGCACATGCTCACCGGTGACTATTATATCACCATCGGCGTTGGCACCCCGGACCGGGAAGGAAACAGGCAGATACTTGAAGCAGCAGGCCGGCTGGTTCTGGACAAACTGCAGCGTTGAGAGGCGCGGGTCTCTCAGGGGAATCTCCTGGGGGAAAGCCGTGTATCAGCCTGCCGGAACACATGCCGAGCTGGTGCACCACCCTTTCATCTGTCTATTTCATACATCAGGTCAGCGCCGCTCTGGGTGGGGCCGGTTTCCGTTTCCAGGAAAAAACCATGGCCAAGGATGTACCGGGTGTTAAAATTCCCCGACTCCTTGAGCAGGTTTTTGCCATAACTGATGTAGAGTCTCGGACTCAACCACGTTCCTATGACCAGCGCCAGATCATCGCCGGCCTTGCCGGATTCGATCTTGACATCGTCCACATGAAGGCCTTCCTTGATATCCTGAAACGTTGATGCAACCGGGTCCATGCCGGCATCCGACGCAACGCTTCCCAGGAATCCTTCCTCCTTGGACGAGCCGACAAGAGAGGTGTTCAGCAGGAGCCGCCTGATGATTTCATCCTGCTCCATGGGCGGTGTCGAGTAAAAAGCTAGATCCGGTTCCCGTAAAAACCCGCTGACCTCGATGCCGGTTGTTACCCCGCTGGAAGTATTTTCCGCCCGAACCTCGATGCCGGGATTATCCAGAGGATTGCCGCTGTACAGTAATCGGCCCTTCACGATCTGCAGCTGCCGGCCGTACACGGTGAACGTCCCCTCACGCACCTCCAGATCTCCATCGCCGGTTGCGGTTTTGTGCGGCTGCTCCGAAATCTTCAACCGCCCTTCAATTTTTCCCCTCAGCCCGAAGGCGTTCACCCGGACATTCTCTCCTGCGGCAACGGTGATGCTTGCATGAAGCGGCCAGGCTGTCTCCTGTTCGCCATCCTGGCTGTCCACAAAAACTATATCCCTGGACGGAGCTACGGCGCCGCTGATTTTCTGCGTTGAAATATAGGCCTCGGTTACCAGAATATCTCCCTGGATCATTCCCCGCTGTTTGGTGACATTCATCTGCAGATCAGGGGAGATTCGGATTTTCGCATCAGGCAAATTGACAATTTCAAATCCATCTCCCTTAATATCCAACACCAGGGGCGAGGCTTCCTCCCGGTCAAAAACATAATCTCCTTCAGCATGCATCGTACCCTCCCCGGAGGTTGCGTTTACCTCAAGGTGGACACCACGTTCCTTGCTGTTCATGTTCATTTCGACATCTCTGATGGTAATCCCCAGGGCGGGAACAATCATTTTCCCCTGTCCGAGCCCGACAGTTCCCAGAAAATCCGGCCGCGCCAGCCTGCCCCTCAACTCCAGGCCTCCCTGCAGCGTGCCCGATGCTTCAACAGCCGGAAAAGTGAGAGCGTTCACAGGCTGCAAATCTCGAAGATCGACATCCACCCTTCCCTGGACCAGGGCAGTTTCAATGGCATAGGGAAAGATCCCGATTTCGGTTATTGCTGCTTTTGCAGTGATGGAGCTTCCATCCTGCAGGATACTGCTGATATTTACTTCAGCATCGTTTCCATCAAGCACGGCATGGACTTCATTGCTCCGCCAGACGATCTCCCGATTATATTCCTCCGGAAAATCGAGGAGCAGCGAAAGCTCATCCGTTGACAGATCCAGGACTCCTCCGGTAATAACGCTTCCCTGACCCTGGAAATCCGCGCTCCCGGCCAGAAACCCGTCAAGTTCGCTGAACCTGTTCTGCATGCTTTCAAACAGGTCCACGGGCAGCGCGGTTATGTCCGCCGCGGCGCTCCAGTGTCCGGACTGTTCATATTTCCCCTCCACACAGACAAGAGCAGATTGTGCACCGGTCAGGCAGAAAGTATCAATATCGACCATACCGGCAGACAAAGCCACGGGAACAGAATGCTGCAATTGCCAGTCACCCATCTGCCCGGTCTCGATCGACCCGCTGCTGATATGTCCTCTCCAAGACCTCTCGGCGTATCCGCCGATGAATCCGAACATGAACGAGGAGGCAGCACTGTTCACCCGAGCTTCAAAGGAATGATCCCCGAGCATTCCGACGACATCCAGAGAAATGGTTTCGAGCAAAGTTCCGCCGACAGTAACCCCTGCCGCGGCCAATGAAGCGGTGAGCGAACCTTCCGGAGCCAGGGTGCCGGTACCGGATGCATGCACACTATCCACCCGCGTTTCTCCCTGGATTACGGTGTCTCCGGATATGTCGAACGTAAAGGCGGGCTGCTGCCTGGCGCCGGTTATCCGGGCCTCTGCCTCCATGCTGCCGGCAAGATCCGGCCATACTGTATTGAGGTCCGAAGCCTCGACTTCAAGAGAAAGGTCAACAGTATCTGCTATATATCCGGAAGCTCGCAAAACAGAATCAGAGCTCCGGACAACCAACGTATCAATGTCAATATCATTATCATCAACCTTCACCTTCCCTTTGCCGTGTAAAGGAAATCCCCTTAATTCACCGTCGAGCCTGGCCAGATCAATAACGGCGGCCACACCCTTGTCGGTCTGTTGGCCGGAAGTGTATGCCTCAATTTCAAGATGACCCGGCCAGCGGGAATCATATATTACGGGATTAATGTTCCTGCCGACGACCTCGGCCTGCCAGGCCAGCCTGTCTTTCCATCCAAAGTAACCGTTAAGAGTCACGGACGAATCAGAACTCTGAATTATGAAGGAATCGGCAACAAGTTTATCACCTTCCACATGCATTTTCCCTCCGGCCTGCACAGGATATCCCTTTAATTCACCGGCCAGATCGACCAGATCAATAGCTGCGGTCAAGCCCTTGTCGGTCTGCCGGCCGGAAGCGTTAACCTCCACATTAAGGAGGCCCGGCCAGCGGGAGTCATATACAGCGGGATCAATATTGCTGCCGACGAGTTTCCCCTGCCAGGCAAGCGTATCCTTCCAGCCGACCTGACCATTGATATTGACAGCCATGTCCCCATGGTCCAAACGGGCGGCGGTTAATTCCAGACCGTCGGCATCACCGTGCAAATTCACCCCAATATGTATATCACGATATTGATCAAATGAGGCCAGGGCTGCTGCATTCAGCGAATATGAGGAAAAGGTCCCCTCGCCCGAGGCCTGGAATTGGGTCAACATCAGCTCCGGCCACTCTGGGGAAAGTTCGGATACATTTATCGCATTGGCCCGCAGGCTCCCCTGCCAGCTCAGGTTGCCTGCGAGATCGGAAACAACACCTTTCGCGGTGGCCGCAAATGGTGTGACAATATTTGCTTCGTACGCGAGTTCATCAAGCGACCCATTCAGGACGCCTTTGCCGCTTACAATCGGGAGGCCGTCGTTATTGAACGAATAATCGACATCCAGCCGGGCAGTATACACTTGGCCGGTTTGCAGCTGCCCACGAGCACCGATCCGGTACTGTTCGGCTGTAACAGCAAAATTTGCCACCCGGATCATGCTCCCTTTGCCGGAAAAATCTTCTGCAACAAGGGTGGACAGCTGAAATATTGGAGTGTCTTCCGATGTTTTCACCATAAGGGTGTCAACAGCTCCGTTTTCCATGGTTATGGCTAACGGCAGGACAAAAGGAGGAAAGGGAGTGTCTTCACTGCCGGGATCATCCGCTTCTCCGGCGGGAACTACCAGGGAAACACCTTTTAACAGCAGGGACTCGATTGCCAGCTCCTTGCGCCACAGCGAAGCCGGATTCCAGGAGAGCTCGACGCGGTCTATGGAAACAACATCGGATCCATCCACATAATTGAATCCTTCAAGAACAAAGTGATCAACCAGGCGCCCCTGGACCGACTCAACCGAAAACTGCCCCGGCAGGAATCGGTCAGCCAGCCGGATAGCCATCTTCATCCCTTCCGTTGTTGCCAGAAGGATGCCAAGGCTTGCAGCAATACAAATCAGAGCGGATAGGATTAGCAGGCCGCCTGCAACAACCCATTTTTTCACAGGTCGGCCCCCACATTAAAATGAATGCGCCAGGAAGTTTTGCCCTCACTGACCGCATTGGCAACATCCAGCCGCACCTGACCAAATGGCGCGTTCCAGCGAATACCGACGCCGGCGCCGTTCTTCATGTTCAGGTCGGTAAGCGCGTTGGGCGCGTCACCACTGTCAAAAAAAAGGGCCCCGCTCCAATTGCCAAAGAGCTTCCTCTCCAGTTCAAGGCTGTAACTTACCAGATGTTTGGCGCCGACAATATTTCCCGCCGAATCAGCCGGCCCGATGGATTTGTACGCAAAACCCCGGACGCTCTGGTCGCCGCCGGCATAAAAACGAAGTGAGGGGGGCAGATCCGAAACAGTGTCAACCAGGGTTCCACCGACCTGGGCCCTGCCGATAATCCTCCACTGCCGCCAAAAAGTAAATATACCTTTTGAATACAGGGATGCCTGGAGAAAAGTGACATCCGAGGCAATGTCCTCATTCGCACCGGTGACATTGAGTGTGGCTGAAATGCCCTTCCTTGTTTTCAACCGGTCATCAGCCACTCTCCAGGTTAAACTCATACCAGGTTTCAGCAAAGTGGCATGTCCGGTTTCCAGGCCAATCTCGTAATCTTCATCCAGGAATTCCAGGTAAATGCTGTATTCGCCGTTTTCCGCTATATGATCATAGGAAATCGAAGTTCTCCACGCTTCGGTCTCGGTATTATCGTAATATTCCCTCAACCAATTCCCGAGCAGCGACAGCCGGTCCCTTCGCGGATCATTAACCGGGATCGTATACACCATCCCATACTCACTTTTTCTCTCGGAAGGCTGGAGCCGCAGTTTAAACTGGTGACCATAGCGGTTAACCAGCCGATCAGTCCATTCCAGCGTTCCCCTGATCCCCGTATCAGTACCATAACCAATACCAAGTCCATATTTATGGCGATTTTTCGGAGTCAGGTCGATGAACACCGGTACTGCAGCCTCACCGGTTCCAGCGTCACCGGTCCGGACCTCGACCTGGCTGAAATAATCGGAATTGAGAAAGGACTGGCGCATCTGAACAATTTTCCTGGGCGAGAAAGGATCTCCCTCAGAGTAGGGGAGCATCCTCCGCAACAGTTTTTCGCTCAGGAAATCCGCCGCAAAGGTTGTTTCGCCGAAGAGATATCGCGGCCCGGTATCAAGGGTCAGAAAAATCCGTGCGGTTCGCTCCTGCCTGTCAACCTCTACAATACTCCTGCTGAAGGACGCGTCACGGTATCCTTCGGCAACAGCTGCTGACGACAATCCTGCCTTGCCTTTTTTATAGCGCTGATGGTCGAGAATGTCCCCCTGCTGCAAAGGGAAACTGGAGGCGGCATCGACAAGGGTCCGGTTATCCCTTCCTTCGCCTTCCAATTGGAGATCGCGCTCGACAACAGACACAGGGGGGCCCGGGACCACTGAAATCCGAACCTGCCAAAGGTTGCCGTCCCGGGTTATCGACTTATCGACAACAGGCGAATAATAGCCGAAAGGTTCGAGTGCTGTGCGGATCTCCTCCTCGGACTTGCCGTAACTTCCCTGCACCATGCTTTCCGTTACTTCCTCACTGTTTTGCAGACGCATGAGGGAGAGTCGGGAAAGAACGTTTTCCAGAAGCGCTCCGTCGATACCGGAGACCGATACATCCACTACCCTGTTTTGCTGACCGGCGGCCGGGATGGCCGCGATCACCAGGACAAATACAAAAAAGGATAATAAATGCAGTTTTTTCAAACCAGGCCTATTCTACGGAAAAAGGAAAATCAGGTTCATCAAGCAACTTGAACATGCGCTGTTTTTTCAGGGTCCTGGCGGCGTGAAAATCAACAAGTTTACCCACTGCCTCGAGAACTTCATCCTCGCTTAACCCTGCTGCCACTTTCCTGCCGACTCTGGGCAGGGCGCCGCCCTTGCCGCCAACATACAGATCATAGCCCTTCCGGGTGGCGACAATGCCGATGTCGACCAGCCTGGACCCGGCACAGGATGCAGGACAACCGGAAATGGCGATCTTGTACTTGGGTTTGACCCCGGTCCGATCACCGAAACGGGCCAGGATTTTTTCACAAAGAGCAAAAGTATCCACCAATCCAAGATTGCAGTACGGCATGCCGACACAGGCCTTGGGCACAGGAAATTTTCCCGGTCCCTTGAGTTGCAGTCCAAGATCGAGAAGTTCCTGCTTAATCGTGTCCAAATTTTCCTCGGAAGCTCCCAGGAGCCTGAGGTTCTGTGCCATGGTTAAATAAAAGGTAAGATTGTACTTTACGGCAATGGCATTGATCGCCTCCATCACGGCGGGCTCAATCAACCCGCCGGCAAGAAGAACGGTTACGTGTTTGGAATATTCCGTGCTTTGAGTCATGTCTGTTCCTGTTGAAAATTATCCTCGGGTTTAACAAAAAAAACAATTATATAGTGCCGCATTTGCATAAAACAACAACAACGGATCAGCGAGGCCGCTGACACAAGCAGCGGAGGATCCGCCCGGCATTCCTGTTTGACGGGATTATCATCCAGTCTGCCCAGGGTTTTGCCGCCTCCCCTCCCGGCAAAAAGATCTCGTCTGGTGAACGCAGGGAAAACAAAACAGACAAAATTAAAAAAATAACCAAGATACACCTTGAGTCAAGAAAGACAAAGGTGGAAAAGAAAAATGGCGTTGTCAAACATGCAAAACGGTATATTATCGTTGCCGGCGACCGGTTGCGCGCCTGTTCCACATACCTGCCGTTCACAACTCCGGAGCAGTCCACCATGTTGCGATAAGGCTTTCCAGTCACCATGCAGAACTATTCCAATTGACTTTTGTTGCGGCATTGATACACTTAACACCATGTTATCATGTTATTTTCTCCCGCTCAACGAAATACGACCCCATGAAGATACTTCTATGCGAAACAACACCCCGGATAAACGGGGAATTTGAACAAGCTTTAGCGGAATCAGGTCACACTGTCGCGACAGTGGTTACAGCAGCCGATGATATTGTTCATGCTGTCTCCGTCACCCAACCTGAACTTGTCTTTGTTTCATTGAAGATGCTCGGGCAGTATTGTTTTGAAATAATACAGCGGATTCACCATGTCGCCCACGTGCCGGTGATAATCAAGACTGCCCGGAGAACCGATGCACTTTTGCGCCAGGCATCCGCATCAGGAGCCGGCTGGGTACTGGAAACGCCCGCTGATGCCGCAGCCATTGACCTGGCCATACGCATTGCCCTCCTCCGGCATCAGGACTTTCTTCAACTCCGGAAATTACGGGAAAGCACAGAAAGAGCTGTCAGGGAATTTTTGCACAGGATAAAAAACGACCTGGCAGTAATCGCCTCGCTCATGCATCTTCAGGCCGGCTGCAGCAGCCATCCGGAAACGGCCGGGGCCATCCTTGAGAGCGCTGACAGGGTAAGAGTTGTCGCGGCGCTGTATGATATTATCCGTTCGTCGGAATACAAAGACGCCCTTCGTCTCGATGATTACTTTGAGCTGTTGATCAGCAAACTGTGCCACGGAACAGCCCGGGAAAAGGGTTATTCGCTGGAGGTTTCCACGGAATACATCATTGCCGACGGCATGACTTCGCTCAATTGCGGCCTCCTTGTTAATGAACTTGTCAGCAATGCCTTGAAATATGCCTCTCCGGACGATGAAAAAAATATCCTGATCCAGGTTACCGTTAAAAAAACAGCGGGCAACGGCTCCATTGAAATATGCGTCAACGACAATGGAGCAGGCCTGCCCCGGAATATTGAACCGGCCCGGGCAGCCACCTTCGGCTTCCAGCTGATTTCCCTCCTGGTTGATCAACTGAAGGGAAATATGAAAATCTCCCGATCCGGAGGAACGGAATTCATCCTTACCTTCCCAAATCCGCAATTAAATGATGTGATAGCGGAAAAGTGACGGATCATGTATTATCTCGACTCAAATACAGCCCGCCGGCTGACCAATGAACTGCATTGCTGAAGGGCAGAACAGCCATACGTGCCATGGGATATAAAATACTCATCGTTGATGATCATGTTCTGTTGCGCAAAGGCATCAGGAGCATCCTTGAAAATTCACCCTCCATCGAATTCGTTGCGGAAGCCGGTGACGGATTCGAGGCCATCGAAGCGGCCAGGGATCAGGAATTCGACCTGGTCCTTCTGGATATCTCCATGCCCAATAAGGATGGAATCGATACGCTGAAACAGCTCAAATATGAATTTCCCCGGCTGAAGGTTCTGATGCTCTCGATGTATCCCGAGGAAAGCTATGCCATCCGGGCGCTCAGGGCAGGAGCATCCGGCTATCTGGAAAAAGACTGCCGGCCCGAACAGCTTGAACAGGCAATCAACGATGTCATCACCCTGGGCAAGTACATCTCGCCGACCATTGTTCTGGCCCTTGCCAATACCATAGACTCCACCTCCAAGGCGTCCTCCTACGATCTGCTATCCGACCGGGAAGTACAGGTCATGCGTCTTCTGGCATCGGCAAATACGGTCAGCGAAATAGCGGAGCAGCTGCACATCAGCGCCAAAACGGTGACCACGTACAAATCACGGATCCTGGAAAAACTGAACCTCAAAAATACCGCCGAGCTCATCCGCTACGCCCTGGAAAAGAAGGTCTGTTAACCCGCATTTCTCACCTCTTCCCGCATCCCCCATGTAGGGATTTCCCTACACACTGCAGGCGCAAGCTGTCAAAACAAACCCGTAATCCCCGATAGTGGAATTTTGCCACTTTGCTATGCTTGCTTCCAATGAAAGCATTTCACCCATTGCACTCGTGCCGTGGATGGAATCAGCGGAATTGACAAGCAAATCTTCCCGGGGTCATCATGTTTGCAGCAACACCAGAAAATATAAAGGCTGAAAAAAAGCTGCTCGCAGCGAAATATATTGCCGGATCATCGCTTGTGGACATCCTTTTCACCTGTGGAGGTTTCACCCTCCTGTCAATAGTGCTTTTCCCGGTGACCGACCGCAAGACCCTGCTGATCTGGATGCTGATAAACGGCGGGGCGTTGCTTGTGCGATACATTACATTCCTGTCCTTCAGGAACTCGAAGAAGCATGCTCTTCGTGAACGAGCCGGAACATATCTTTTCCTTTTCTTCAGCACCATTATCCTTACCTCGCTGTTTTTCGGCTCTGCCGGATTATTTATCCTTCCGCTGGAAAATATCTTTCACCCCCTGCTCATCACGATCATCCTCTGGGGCACATCCATTCTGTCGGTGGACTCCACGGTTCCATCCTACTGGATCGCTGTTGCCCACCCTCTTTGCATGGTTCTGCCGGTAACCACGGCTTCGCTTCTCAGCGCAAAAAATGACCATATATTCATAGGCGCCCTGGGGGTGGTCTTTCTCGGTGTTCATCTCCTGTTCTCCATGAAACTGAACAGGTTTTTTGCAAACAACCTCTGTCTTCAACTGGACAACACTGATCTTACCGCCGGGCTGATCCAGGAAGTAAAACACAGAATAGAGGTTGAAAATAAATACGCAGACATTACCAACACATCAATCAGAGAGAAGTGTTATGAACAAAAACAAGCACGATAAGTCAATGGTCCTCAAAGAACAGGAAACGCTGACCACCATGTTCATAGTGCGCAATATTGCCCCTGATGCTGTCTCTTGCGGAAAAAATTCCCTGGAGCAAGGGATTAATGGATAACTCTTTCATGCTGCTTACCGTTATTTTTCTCACCCTGTCAGGGATGACAGCCGTTGTTTTGAAACGTCACCGCGACAGCAATGTGGTCCTTCTTCCACAGCGCCTGAGGAAAAGAGTGCATCCCCTGTTTATAGGGGTGATCGTTTTCCTGCTGCAGTTAACCCTGATGATGACCCTGCATCCCTTCTGCAAGGACTGGTCATCGCCCATGTCGGGCACACTTGAGGCAGCGCTGTTTCTGCTGCTCATCACGCCCATACTGTATTATCTGCTGGTCGTACCCCTTGTTGAGGTGATTGCGGACAAACGGGAGATGGAGAAATCACTGCGCCAAAGCGAGGAGTTCTTTAGAACAACCTTTTATGACGCTCCTCTTGGCGCGGCCATCGTAAATCTGGACGGCACAATCTCCAATGCCAACGCCAAACTGGCCGATTTTCTTGGCTATGCGGTGGAAGAACTTTCAGGCAGGCATATTACCGACCTTGTTCATCCGGACTGCAGGGAGGGGTGCCGGGAGCAAATAGCCAAGCTGATATCCGGAGAGAACCGGGAATATAATAAGGATAAACAGTTTGTCACCAAAGAAGGCCGTTTCTCGTGGGGATACCTGTCGGTAAAAGTTATCACCGACCATTCCGACATGCCGCAATACCTCCTGCCGATGATTGAAGATATCAATGCCAGGAAAGACATGGAGCAGGAGTTGACATTTGCCTGGGAAGACTGGCAGGAAACCTTTGCCCATATTCCGGACGGTGTCGTCATTCTCAACCAAGAATTTGAAATTGTCCGGGCCAATCCCGCTTTCAAAAAACTGCTGAACACGGAAAACGAACGAGGGAGAAAATTCTACAATATCATTCCCTGCAAACGGCGCCGTACCTGTGAACATTATGCGCTTTTCAAACAATCCACTTCCGGCAGCGGGACTCTCCCTTATTTTCCCTACACCTATGAATGTTACAACGACGTTCTGGAGAAATTTCTGGAACTGACTGTGAATACCATCCGTTCCGACGATGCACGGTCATCCGGCTATGTCTTTGTTGTACGTGATGTAACTGAACGAAAAATGGCGGATCAGCGGCTCCGTTTGCTTGAAAAAGCTGTCAACACCACGCGGACAGGCGTAACCTTCATGGATACGGACAATATTATCCGCTACATCAACCCTGCCGATGCAGCAATGCATGGATATAGACCGGAAGAACTGCTGGGACAGCACATACGCATTATTGCGCCGTATAAATATATCAAAACCCTTGATCGTGACAAGATGGCATCTCTCACAACCTGGTCCAGGGAAATCAAGAATCTGCGCAAAGACGGCAGCGAGTTTCCGGTCTCCCTGGTGTCGGATGTGGTCCGGGATGAATCAGGGGAGGTGCTGGGAATCATCACCACGTGTGAGGATATCACCGAGCGTATACAAATAGAAGAAGAGCTGCGCAAACTGTCCAGGGCAATCGAGCAGAGCCCGGTTTCCGTTGTCATTACCAACCAGCAGGGCGCCATAGAATATGTCAATCCCGCTTTCTGCGCCAATACCGGATACAGTTTTGCCGAAGCGATTGGACAGAATCCGCGAATCCTCAAGTCAGGCAACCAGCCGGCGGAAGTGTACCAGGACCTGTGGCAAACTATTTCAACGGGGAATATCTGGCGGGGAGAGCTTTCCAACAAAACCCGCGCCGGGGAAATTTTCTGGGAAAACGTTGCTATTTCGCCGATCAAGGACCATGACGGAAATATAACAAGCTATATCGCGGTCAAGGAAAACATCACCGAGCAGAAAAAAGCCAAGGATGCAATACTCAACAGCGAAGCCAGGCTGCGCTCCATCATGGACGGGGTTACCGACAGCCTGATTACCGTCGATGAAAACGGCGTTATTGAATCCTGCAATCCGGCAACGGAAAAAATATTCGGGTATCCGGTTGATGAACTGGTCGGGGAAAATGTTCAACTCCTTCTTCCGCAGGTATATCACAGGAGATTGGATAAATTTTTTCAGCAGCGCCCGGATACGGCTGTTACCATCGGCAACACGCTCACCTTCCGGGGGCGGCGCAAAGACGGAAATTCTTTTCCCCTGTCCTTGTCACTGGGCATGGCACAACTCGCCGACCGCACCCTTTTTGCTGCAACAATAAGAGATATCAGTGAAATAAAAGAGAATCAGCGGGCGCTTCTTGAAGCAAAGGCCAATGCCGAGATGGCAAACATGGCCAAGAGTGACTTCCTGGCCCGAATGAGTCACGAGATCCGCACACCGATGAATGCCATCATCGGCATGAGCAATCTTGTCAGAATGACCTCGCTTGGTTCGCAGCAGGTACATTATGTCAACAATATTTACAGCGCCTCCAAGAGTCTTTTGCGAATAATTAATGACATCCTTGATTTCTCCAAAATCGAAGCAGGTCTTCTCTCCCTGGAGTCCATCGGATTCAGGCTCGATGATCTTTTCAACAACCTGAAGAATATTGTCGGCCTTCCCGCCTATGACAAGGGGATCGAGTTGATGTTCGATCTTGACGACGCGCTGCCCGAAATTCTCATTGGCGATCCCCTCAGGGTTGAACAGGTACTGATCAACCTTGTCAACAATGCGGTCAAATTCACCAGTGATGGCCAGATAATCGTCAAGGCCCGGGCAATATCCGTTGAGGCGGAAAAAGCGGTCATAGAATTCACTGTTTCGGACACCGGAATCGGCATGGATCCGGCACAGGTCGAGTCACTCTTTCTCCCCTTCACCCAGGCTGACGGTTCCATCAGCAGGCAATACGGCGGGACCGGTCTCGGCCTGACCATATGTAAACGGCTGGTGGAGATGATGGGAGGGGAAATCCGGGTAACCAGTGTAATCGACAAGGGAAGTACTTTCAATTTCACCCTGGAACTGCCCTGCCAGGAAAACATCTCCGCAACAAACCGCAGCCTCCATGGCGTAAAAGCAATTGTCATTGATGCAAACCCTGAATCACGGCGACTGCTGGATCACTTCCTCAAAAGCGCTGATATACGCACGGTCTCTGCCGGCGCCATTGAAGAAGCTGATGAAGCATTTAGTGACAATGGCGGCGGCGGGACAAAACAGCCGGACCTCCTGGTTGTCGACGCCACTTCTTCCGCCTTCAGGGTAACACCTGTTTATGACTGGCTGAAAGATCATCCAAAGGTCAAAACCATATTCATTACCGGCCTGGCCATCAACCCGGAATTAAAAGAAAATAAAACTGTATACGCCGCATACCTGAGTAAACCGGTTATCAAGTCCCAACTCCTTGATACCGTACAGAGGGTAATGCAATTGTCCACGCCCAATGAAAAACTGATCATCGGCCCGGCTGAAAACATGGATACAATGCAGATCATTGGCGGCAGGAAGGTTCTGCTTGCCGAGGATAATTCGATAAACCAGCTCTATGCGGTCAAAATCCTGGAAAATATAGGCCTGGACGTGCATACCGTAAAAAACGGCAGGGAAGCCCTGGAAGCGGTTTGCGCCAACAAATACGATCTGGTCCTCATGGATATGGAAATGCCGGTCATGGACGGCCTGAAAGCAACGGCGGAAATCCGGCGTATTGAGGGATGCCGGGATCTGCCCATTGTCGCGATGACCGCTCATGCCATGGAGGAACACAAACAGCTGGCATTGAATTCCGGCATGAATGACTACATCTCCAAGCCGATAGAAATGAAGGATCTGAACCAGGTCCTTCAAAAATGGCTGGCCCAGGACAATCAGGAACTGAACGGAATCACCCACGGCGGCACAGGAAAAACCGACACCAGACCTGATCATTTTCCAGGCATTGATTTTACCGGCGGCCTGTCAAGACTGGCCGGAGACAGAGATCTTTACCTGCAGGTGCTCTCTTTTTTTTATGAAACCTATTCCCGGGCCGCAGGAACACTTTCCACTACTTTGCGGCAGGGGAAGAAAAAGGATGCCATTATTTTTGTTCATTCCATGAACGGCGCTGCCGGAAACATCGGAGCGCACCAATTGTGTGTGACCGGAAAAGAAATTGAATTGGTTCTCTCGCACAGCAAGGACAACCTGTCGATGGAACTCATTCAACGTTTTGAAAATGAATTGGCACGGGTTCTGGGCGGCCTGGCAGCCCTGTCCGGGGAAGAACCTGAAAAATGAAAGGAAAGACATCGATGGAAACAATACAGCGCGAGACCGGAGACCAGGGGCTGGCGAATCCCGGAAATACCATGACCCTTGAGCAGCAGGATCTGTCCGGCAGCAGAATTCTTATAGTTGACGACACCAGGATCAACCTCCAGATACTCGAGGGACTCCTGAAGAAATCATATAACGTATACACCGCAATGGACGGCCAAAAAGGCCTGGAACTTGCCCGGGAAACCAATCCCGACCTCATACTTCTCGATGTCATGATGCCGGGAATGGATGGCTTTGAAATGTGCCGGCTTTTGAAAGAGGATGACCGGACAGAACAGATCCCGGTAATCTTTTTGACGTCTCTTTGCGAAAGCGAGCACAAGAGCAAGGGCTTCAGCCTCGGTGCGGTTGACTACATCCTGAAGCCCTTTGATGCCCTGGAGGTGGAGGCGCGGATCAGAACGCATCTCTCCCTGCGCAGAACCACTCTGGAGCTTCGGCACCAGAACATCATCCTTGAACAGAAAGTCCGGGAAAGAACCAGGGAAATTGTCCTGACCCAGGAGGCGACCATAGAAAGCCTTGCCAACCTTGCTGAATACCGCGACCCGGAAACCGGCGGACATATCCTGCGAACAAAAACATATATCCGGGTCCTTGCTTCACAGCTGCGGTCCCATTCCAGATTCAGGGATTTATTAAGCGACAACTACATCGATCTGCTCGAAAAATGCGCGCCGCTTCATGACATCGGTAAGGTAGGCGTCCCTGACCTGATACTGCAGAAACCCGGCCGACTCTCCCGAGAAGAAATGGAAATAATGAAAAAGCATACCTTTTTCGGTCATAATTCCATCATGGCCGCCCAGCAGAAAATAGAAATGGACGTCCCTTTTCTGATGGTTGCCGGCGAGATAGCTCTTACCCACCATGAACGATGGGACGGGACAGGCTATCCCTATGGGCTGGAAGAAAATGATATCCCTGTGTCAGGCCGCCTGATGGCCATTGCCGACGTGTACGACGCCCTGATCAGTAAAAGGGTCTATAAGCCGCCGTTCTCCCATGCCAAGGCAGTTGAAATCATCGCAAAAGGAGATGGCCGGACTCTGCCCAAACACTTTGATCCGGCAATATTAGAGGCATTTCTCCAGGTGGAAAAAAATTTTTATCAGGCAGCGCTCAAGTATGCCGACAGTGATGAAGAGCGCCATATCCTGGTCGGCTGAGCCCATGGCGCTGGAAAAAATAACGGCAGACGGCATGGACATCCGGAAACGACAGCAATTTATCCGGAGCTGATTGATCATGATCAAAATAACGCCACAGGAAATGGTTGACTTCTCACGATACATCAACGATATATCAGGCATATCCGTCATGGAGAGCAAGAGATATCTGCTGGAAAACAGGCTGCAGTCACTGTTAACAGAACAGGGTTGCAATTCCTTTCATGAACTGCTGTGCAAGGCAAAAAACAACCATAATTCCACCCTGCGTTGCAAAATAATTGACGCCATCGCCACCAATGAGACCTATTTCTTCAGGGACCAGGCCCCCTTTGAAATCCTGAAACATAAAATAATTCCGGACATCCTTGACCGGAACAAGGGACCGACTTCTTCGGACAATGCGCGGATACGCATCTGGTGCGCCGCATGTTCAACCGGGCAGGAAGTGTACAGCGTTATCATGTCAATCCTGGAAATACTTCCTGATGCCGGAAAATACGATATCCGTGTGCTGGGAACCGACATCTCCAACAGGGTTATCAGCCAGGCAAGCTCGGGCCGCTATTCGGCGCATGAGATAGAACGGGGACTGCCGGCTGACCTGCGTAACAAATATTTTGTGGAGGAAAACGGTTCCTGGCGGATACAGGACGAGGTCCGCATTATGGCCGAGTTCAAACGGATGAATCTCCTTGAACCGTTTCACGGTACAGGTCTATTTGATATTATTTTCTGCCGAAACGTATCCATCTATTTTTCCGAAGAAAACAAATCAAAACTGTTCAAGAAACTCGCCGGAATCCTTGAAAAAGACGGATACCTGATCGTCGGCGGTTCGGAGAGCCTGTGCGATGTGGCCCCTCAATTCAGCCACCAGCGGCATTTGAAAGGGATTTTCTATCAACGCAAAGATGCGTCCCGGCGTTCGGTGAAAAAAAATGCCCAGGCGCCTGCTTACAGCCCGATTGTTGCTGTAAAAAAGACCACTTTGGCGGCAGGATTGTCCGCCCGACCGAAAAACAACCGTTCTCTGCCGGCTGTTGCCGGACCAGGAAAGAAAAAGGATGCGGCAGCCGGAGCAGATTTATTCAGGCAGCAGAACCGTCCCGGATTTCCCGGGCAGGATTCGGGCAGCCGCCCTGCGGCCACTCCCCCTGAAAATGCCGGCGCGAAATCCATTTCCACCCTTTTTACCGGCCACGAGGATATTGCCGCGGGTGAACCGCAAACCCTGCTGGGAGCCATTCAGGGCAGGCGGGAAAAAATACACTCCCCGGCGCAGTGGAACACGGTGAAAAATGATGAACAACAAAAGTCCCTCCTGCAAATTATCCAGGAAAATATTGAAAAGATGGAACAGAACGCATCCATAACACAAAAAAAAATGAGTTTGGAATCCTGCACCTTGCCGGACAGCGGAAATCCAGACACTGAGAAATGATTATGCTGAAGGAAAAGTATACACTCCTGCTCATCGATGACGAAAGGATCAATCTCGTCATCCTGCAAGCCCTCCTCCAGAAAGAAGGGTATTCAGTTTATACGGCTTTAAACGGCAGAGAAGGCATTGCCCTCGCCCATCAGCTCCGCCCCAACCTGATACTCCTGGATGTGATGATGCCCGGAGAAGACGGTTTTGAGGTCTGCCGGAAACTGAAACAGGATCCGGTGACCGCATCAATTCCCGTCATCTTCATCACCGGGTTGACTGACACTGAAAATCGTATCAAAGGGTTGACTATCGGCGGTTTGGACTATATTTCCAAGCCCTTTGAAAAGAAAGAAGTCTTCATGCGGGTACGAAACATCCTGCTCCTCAATTATTCATTCCAGCGAATCATTGATGAGCAGACCGAGCGCCTTTGCCGGTTGAGAGATGCTCAGCGAGCCATTCTGGTCGATCCCGAGGAGGTGCCTGGAGGAAAATTCAGTGTATATTTCCAACCCCTGCTAGATGCCGGCGGTGACTTTTATGATGTTTTTGAAGTCGCCAATAATGTCTGTGATTATTTTATTGCCGATATCAGCGGCCATGATCTTGCCGCCTCATTTACAACCTCGGCCCTGAAAGCCCTGGTCAGGTACAACTCTTCCCAGATCCTCACCGTCGAGGAATCCATGACCATTATCAACCGCGTCCTGCAGAGCGTGCTCAGTGAAGACCAGCATATCACCGCCATCTATGTCCGGCTCAACCGGAACACCATGAAAATGCACGTTGTTAATGCAGCAAACCCGCCGGTGCTTTTTATCCCGTCCAGAGGAGAATCCTGCTGGATAAACGGCAACAGCGATCCCCTGGGGGCATTTGCCGGTGGCGTATTTGCGGCCAGGGAAATAGATGTTGCCCGGGATGACCGTTTTTTTCTGTTTACAGACGGAATCGTTGAGACCCCCCTCTCCAACCACAACAGGGAAAGGGGACTTGAACTCCTGTACAGAGAGTGCACAACAGGGAGCTCAGGCTCCTATCTGCCGGCAGGCCTGCATGAAATTGTCCAAAAACTTTTTCCCGGGGGAAAGCAGGCAGATGATGACGTCCTGCTTCTTTCTGCTCAGGTATGACCAGATTCGGAGAGGTGTTCGCGGAAGGCGGCAGGGAAAAAAAAATGGGTCATGCTGCCATACCGTCAATCCCCAATTGAGAAGGAACCGGATGTATCTGCTGTGCACGAAACAAACAAATGAATATTTCATGGTATTTTCCGCCTCCTTTGAAAATATCAACCTTGCCTGCTCCCGTATTGATGACTTTCTGCAAAGTCTCCGGCTGGAAAAATATGGATTTGCCGTCAAACTGGGAGCACGTGAGATTTTAAATAATGCGGTAATTCACGGTTCCAAAAACAACCAGGCAAGAAAAATACGGTTCAAGATTACATTGCACGGCAACCGGTTATTTCTAAAGGCCAGGGATGAAGGAACCGGCTACGTATCTTCAAGGGCAGGCCGGGAATCCGGCAGGGTTCTTCAGGAATCAGGCCGCGGCCTCGCCATTTTGCATAAATACTTTGATAGCGTGTCATTCAATGAATCCGGCAACGAAATCAAACTGGAACTGAATACCACCGGTTCACCATGAATGAAGAGAACCAGGCGGATGCGTATCACAAGGGCTTGGGGATTTTTATTGGAGAGAAAAAATATGAGCAACGCAAAAGAGACGCAAGAAATGATCACCATAAAACCGGGCAGGGACATTGTCAGTTCAATGGTGCTGGAATTCAGGGAGGAGCTCAGGGAGGTAGTTGACCGGAAAGATCTCCTGCTCACCCTGGACCTTGACGGGGTGCAAATGATCGACTCCATGGGACTGGGGGTTCTGATCGGCGCCCACAACTCCCTGGCGAAAAGAAATGCCAGGCTCGAATTGACCAATATCTGCGATGATATCTTCAACCTGATGAAAAACATGCGCCTGGACAAGCATTTTTCCATCAGGCAGAGCGCAAAGTAATGTCGGGAAAAAATCGGCACACAGCAATGGAGAACTGCTTCATTGGGCAGCCTGTCATGCTGGTCCGTCGGCAGGACAAATATTTATGCAACCGTCGAAAATGAGAACAGCCACCTGGAGCGCCTGTCATGTCTGATGATTTATCCCTTGATGATATCCTGATAATGTATGTCCAGGAATCAAAGGAACACCTGGAAAACATAGAAAACGACCTCCTTAACCTTGAACGCGAGGGTATCGACAGTGACGACGAATCTATAAACAAGATGTTCCGGGCGGCCCATTCAATAAAGGGCGGCAGCGGATTCTGGGGCCTGGACACCATAAAAAACCTGTCGCACAAAACGGAAAATGTCCTGGATATGATCCGTAAACGGCAAATGGAACCTTCTCCCCATGTTGTCAGCATCATTCTCAGGGCCTTTGACCGCCTGGGGGAACTCCTCAATGATCCGCATAACAGCAACACCATGGACATTTCCGCCGAGGCCGCGGACCTGGAGAATCTGACCGCCGGCAGCCTGCCGGAAGGGGAAAAAAAATCCGTCACCCGCAAGGTTGTCCTCGACCACCCTGCTGTGCCGGTAGAATTCGAGGTGTCGGAGTTTGACGCGCGTATCGGCAGTCAGGACGGCCGCAACCTGTATATCCTTGAATTTGACCTGCTCAAGGATGTACATCGCCGGAAAAAATCCCCCCTGGACTTCCTCAACACCTTGAATGAAAACGGCACCATCGTTGATATCATATATGACCTGTCGGTCATGGGAGATCTTGACAGCGATACAATATTTTCACGTTTCCCGGTCTTTGTTCTCTTCAGCACAATAATAGAATCCGATCTGATCGGAACGCTCATGGGGCTGGACCCGAAATATGTGCATCCGGTCAGCGATGAGGCCGGAAACGGAGAAACCGACAGTGAAACTCAGGAACACGCGTCTTCACCAAAGCAAGAACCGGGGGAAGATATCCCCCGGAAAAAACAATCCCCGGACCAGGCTCCCCCCCGCTCCTCTGCCAGGGGGCTGAAGGTCCAGTCCGATTCCCTGCGTGTCCAGGTCCATGTGCTGGACAAGCTGATCAACCGGGCCGGCGAACTCGTTCTGGCCCGCAACCAGCTCCTCCAGTCTTTTGCCGGAGGGGACAAATCTTCCCTGAAAGCGGCATGCCAGCGGATTGATGCGATCACCTCTGAACTGCAGGAATCAATAATGCTGACCCGCATGCAGCCGATCAATAACATTTTCAGTAAATTTCCGCGGGTGATCAGGGACATGTCACAACAGCTGGGCAAGCGGATTGAGCTGCGGATAGAAGGCAGGGAGGTGGAGGTCGACAAGACTATCATAGAGGGATTGAGCGATCCCCTCACCCACCTGGTGCGCAACTCCGTCGACCACGGCATAGAGATGCCGGAAGAACGACAGAAAAACGGTAAACCCGAGACAGGGGTAATCAGCTTAAAGGCGTTTCATGAGTCCGGGCAGATCATCATTGAAATTTCCGACGACGGCAGGGGGATGGACGGCAGCCACATTGGCGCCAGAGCACTTGAAAAAGGGTTGATCAGCGCGGAATATCTGCAGACCATGACAACGGATAAGGAAAAACTCAATCTGATAATGCTGCCGGGATTCACCACCGCCGAATCGATCACCGACATCTCGGGACGCGGGGTGGGGATGGATGTGGTCAAGACCAACCTTGATAAAATGGGCGGTTACCTCGAGTTTGATTCCCAACCCGGCAAAGGGTCCATGGTCAGGGTAAAACTGCCCCTGACCCTGGCGATCATTCCAAGCCTGCTGGTTTCTTCAAGCGGTGAGCGCTTTGCCCTGCCCCAGGTCAATGTCGGCGAACTGCTTCGAATCCCTGCCGCCGAGGTCAGGGAGAAGGTGAAAAAGGTGAGCGGCGCCGATGTCCTTATCCTGCGCGGAGAGCTCATCCCATTGCTGCAGCTGAACAATCTCCTCGATCTGCAGCGGATCTATTTTGATCCCCGCACCGGCGAGTTCAGACCTGACAGGAGGGGAAAACTCAGCGATGAAAGACTCCTGCAGGATACGGTTTCCTGTCAGGCAGATGCGGGAAAGGGAGAAAACATCCCGGCATACTCGTCAATGCCCCAAGATAGACGAAATCATCCCCGGAGCGATGTCAATATCGTCGTGCTCCAGGCTGGTTTTCTCCGTTATGCGCTGGTGGTCGATGATGTGCATGACACTGTGGAAATCGTTGTCAAGCCCCTGGGACGTCATATCAACCAATGCCCCTTTTACGCCGGGGCCACAATAATGGGAGACGGCCGGGTAGCCCTGATCCTTGATGTGCCGGGACTTGGCCGCCTGGCCAGGCTCAAGGAGACAACCGATCCCGTCCGGGCAATCCAACACGAAGCAGAAGAGACAGGAAGGGGAACAGGCGGAGTTAACCAGTCGCTTCTGATTTTTCATAACGGTCCGGGAGAATACTGCGGAGCGCCTCTCCACCAGGTTCTGAGAGTCGAGCAGATACGGGTCGATGCCATCGAAATGACAAGCAACCGGAAAGTGATCAGATACCGGGGCGGAGTTCTGTCGGTATTTGCCCTTGAGGAAGTTGCCGAGGTTGAAAAAATAGCACAATGCAGCGAACTGGTGGTGATAATCTTCGAGGTCGCAGGCCGTGAGGTAGGTCTGCTGGCGGTCCCGCCCCTGGATGTAATTGAACAGCGCCTTGTTATCGATGAAAAAACGCTCAGACAGCCGGGCATTTGCGGCTCCACCATTATCGGCGACAGAACCACCATGATCGTGGACATTGTTGAATTCATCCGGACCGTCAATCCGTCATGGTTTGAACAATCCGCCCAGGCCCGGGTCCCGGGGGATGGTGTGCCGGGTAAAGGCACAATCCTCCTGGTAGAGGATTCAACCTTTTTCCGCACCCAGGTGAAAAGGTTTATCGAGGATGAAGGATTCTCGGTACGGGAAGCTGAAAACGGCAAAGAGGCCTGGAAAATGCTGGCAGGGTCGCCGGGCAATATTGAAATGGTCATAACCGATATTGAAATGCCGGAGATGGATGGCTTTGAGCTTCTCGAGCAGATCAAGAATGATAATCGCTTCATCCATCTCCCGGTCATTGTGCTGACAACCCTGGCAGAGGAAGCGGAGATTGCCAGGGGAAAGAATCTGGGCGCGGCAGCCTATCTCATCAAACTGGACAGGGAGAGGCTTGTCCGGAACATCAAAGAGATATTTAAAGAAAACCAGACATACAGGCAACAGGAAGATCCTGTGGCCGGTGAGGCTACCAACAGGGAATGAGAATGGAACAGACAAATCGTAACAAGAAGGAGGGAGCCGGCGGAACCAAACGCTTCGCAACCTTTTTCATAGATGAAACCCTCCTCGGGGTGGATATCCGGATGGTCCGGGAAATCAATGAAGAGCCTGCAGTCACCAGGGTGCCGCTGGCCACTAAGTATGTCAAAGGCATAATGAACCTGCGGGGGCAGATCATCACCATAATCGACCTGCGCAGGAAAATGGGTTTTGCCTCCTCCCCACAAACTGAACCCTGCAACGGTGTGGTGATTGTCAACTGGCACAATGAACAAATCGGCCTCATGTTTGACAGGATCGGTGACGTGATCGAATCGCCTGAAATCGATATTGAAAGACCTCCTTCAAATATCAGCGGAGTAAATGGTGAACTCTTTCAGGGAGTTCTCCGTACGGATAAGAATAAAATTGTTGCCGTCCTGGATATCGATTCGGTACTGGCAGACGAAACCTCATCATAACAGGCTGTTGCATATATAATTTTCAATAACTTAAACTTTATTTACAAAAATATACGATTTTTAATACATGGAGGGAATCATGCAGCTGACAGCGGTGAAAAATTGGAAAATCGGGACGAAAATTGGTCTGGGATTCGGCCTCGTACTGTTGCTTTTACTTATTGTAATGGGAATTTACCACACAACCGTCCTCAATGTTATCAATAACTATGACGATTTGATTTCAAGTGATATTGCCATTGGTCAGCTCGCCCGGGATATTCAGTCTGAAATGCTTGAATGCCGACGCAATGAAAAGGATTTTCTGCTCCGCAAGGATAAAAAATACCTCAGCCTGCTCATGGATACCAGCAACAGGCTTATCAGCCATGCCCAAACCTTAGGCGATATCGCCAGGGACCGGGGGTATGACGTCATAACAAACAGTGCCGAAGACATTGTCAACAAGATCACCACATACCGGGATATTTTTGCCCGGGTTGTTGAGTCTTCCGAAAAAATGGGTCTTGACCATTTGTCGGGACACCAGGGAATGTTCAGAAATGCCGCCCTGAAACTGGAGGAGGATTTGCGTGAACATGCGGTGGATGACCTTTATTTCAACCTGCTCATGCTGCGGCGCTGGGAAAAGGATTATCTACGGACCGGAAGTGACAGCTACAAGGAGCGTCTGACAGGCGCTATCGCAGCCTATAAAAAAGCCCTGTCTCTGAGCGAGAGCGAACCAACGGCAAAAAAGACCCAGGTTGATGCCATCGTTCGTTACGAAACTGCTGCTGTCGGGCTGATAAACAATTACAGCGATCAAGCCGGGAAAAACCAACTCTACGAGGAGATGCGAAAAGAGGCGCACATCATCGAGGATGCGCTGCAGAACACTTTGATTCCGCAGGCAGAAATTCTTGTTCAGGATATACGGCGACAGGAAAAGGATTACCTGCAGCGCCACGATCCGGAAAAAATCAAACTCGTCCACGGGGCGATACAGCGGCTCAAAGAGCAGGCCGGCAACTCCGGCATTCATCAGGAACATATAACCGCGGTTGTCGACAAACTGACCCAATATGAACAGGCCTTTCTCAACCTGGTGAGCGCGTACGATGCCATGACCGCGGACATTGAAACAATGCGTAATGTCGTCCACCAGGTGGAGCCCGCGGTGGCGGCCATCGTTACCCTGGCAGGGGAAAATGCGTCGGCAATGGATCTGCAGACAGATGAGGGAGCGTCCTTTCGTCTCAATCTTTCCCTCATGATCGGCATCCTGTCTGTTGTTTTCGGCAGCGGCTTTGCCTTTTTCATCGTCCGTTCCATAACCGTGCCGATAAACAGGGCTGTTGATTTTTCCTCAAAAATCGCCGAGGGAGATCTGACCCACAGCCTCAATATCGACCAGGAGGATGAAGTGGGTATCCTGACTGTCACCTTGAACAATATGGCTGCCACCCTGGCACAGATGATCAGGAAAATAAGCGATACGGTCAGTTCCATCAGCGCCTCTTCGGCGGAAATGGCTTCTGTTGCCGATCAGATGGCCTCGGCATCGGAAACCGCGGTGGTGAAATCACACGGCGTTGCAACAGCTGCCGAAGAAATGAATCAGAATATGATTTCCGTAGCTTCAGCCATGGATCAGGCCTCGACAAATGTTGCCACGGTTGCCGCATCCATCGAGGAAATGAACACCAGCATCGCCGGCATCGTCCAGAATACCGAGAAAGGCAAGGCCGTAGCGGAGAAAACCGTAATTCAGGCTCAGCAGACTTCCGAACAGGTCAATCAGCTTGGCCGGGACGCCAACGAGATCAATGAAGTTACGGAAACCATCAAGGCCATCTCGGACAAGACAAATCTGCTGGCCCTGAATGCCACCATAGAAGCAGCGCGGGCCGGAGATGCGGGCAAAGGGTTTGCCGTTGTGGCAAATGAGATCAAGGAGCTTGCCCAGCAAACGGCGGATGCAACCGGTGATATAGCCAGAAAGCTTTCAGGCATTCAGACATCGACCATCAATACCGTCTCCGATATCACTGAGATCACGGATGCTATTAACGAAATGAACAGTTTTATCAGTATAATTTCTGATGCGGTTGATCAACAGAGCGATGCCACCGCCGAAATCACTGAAAATATCACCCAGGCTGCCCAAGGATTGAATGAAATCAACACCAATACCAGTCAGACCGCGGAGGCGGCTGCGCTCGTTGCCAAGGATATCGGCGATGTCAGCGAAACCGCCAACGAAACCAGCAATTCCGGGGCCCAGGTGCAGCAGAGCGCCAACGAACTGAGTAAAATGGCCGAGCAATTGAAACTCATGGTCAACAAATTCAAGATTACCAATGACCATTCTCCGGAAATCTGGACCGACCGACAATAGTATATGCCTGTTGCCGAAATTAATAAGGATTTTCAGTTGAAAATAAAAGCGCTTGTCGTGGACGACACGATATTTTACCGGAAAATCATCAGCGAAATTCTGGCATCATTTCCCTTTGTCGAAGTGGTTGGCACCGCGAACAACGGCGAGATAGCCATGTCGCGGATCCGCCTGCTGAAACCGGATCTGCTGACCCTCGATGTCGAAATGCCGGTAATGAACGGTCTTTCGGTGCTGCAGGAGATCCGGCGGCAGAACCTTCCCATCGACTGCCTGATGCTGAGCAGCAAGACTTTGCAAGGATGCGAGATCACCATGCAGGCCCTGGAGCTCGGCGCCTTTGACTTCATCACCAAGCCTGATGATATCTCTCCCAGGGCCAATCTGCAGATGCTGACCAGGGAACTGCGCAGGAAATTAACCATATTTCATGAACGCCTGAAAATGCTGGACCACCGAAGGAACAAGCCCCTGGGCTGTCCTTCGTCATCTAAACGGCCGGCAGGGAGAGTTGCTATTGCCGAGCCTGCCGCCGCCGGGAAAAGAAAAGAAAAATCCCACGCGGTTGCCATCGGTATTTCCACGGGCGGTCCGTACGCGTTGGGAAGAGTGCTGCCATCCTTTCCCGCTGACCTAGGCGTGCCGATTTTTCTCGTTCAGCACATGCCTCCCCTGTTCACCGAATCACTGGCCAACAGCTTGAACAATAAATGCAGGCTCACCGTCAAAGAAGCGGTTGACGGGGAACAGGTAAGAAAAAATCACGTCTACGTTGCTCCGGGCGGGAAACAGATGAAGGTTGCAAGCGGTCTTGACCATACCAAGTTGATACGGATTACCGATGCGCCCCCCGAAAACAACTGCCGGCCGTCAGTCGACTATCTGTTCCGTTCCGTGGCCAGGGAGTACGGCTCCAAGGCCACCTGTGTAGTCATGACCGGAATGGGGACTGACGGGAAATCAGGCCTTGCGGTTGCCCGGGCGAGCGGCGCGGTGAACATCGCCCAGAACGAGGAAACCTGTGTGGTTTACGGAATGCCCAAGGCGGCCATTGACTCCGGTTTGATTAATATTGTCGCCCCGCTTGAAAAAATAGCCGAAGCAATTCTCAAAACAGTGTAGCCCTTGATTTTCGCCGCACAGGAATTCAGAACATACACGCTCATCGACTACAGGAGATTATGATGAAAATACTTATAGTTGAAGATGAATTCACCAGCCGGGTTATCATGCAGAAACTTCTTCTGCCCTATGGTGAAGCGCATGTTGCCGTAAACGGTCAGGAGGCGGTTGAAGTATTTTCACGGGCCCTGGCCGACAACGAGCCCTATGATCTTATCTGCCTGGACATCATGATGTCGGGGATGGATGGACTGCAGGTTCTCAAGGAGATCAGAAAGCTTGAGGGTGAGAATGGTATTGTCGGTCCGTACTGGGTAAAAATTATCATGACAACGTCGGTGGATGAACCGAAGAGCATCCTGGAAGCCTTTAATTCTCAATGCGAAGCATATCTGATCAAACCGATTGAACGCCGAAAGTTCATTGAACAACTGCGGAAATTCGATTTCATCCTGAATCCGTAAGCGATCTTGCGCACCCCGTCTGAAAGCGCTCACGAAATCAGGTTCATGAAATAATTTTCAAGCGCCGCTCCTTTTTCCGCCTGCCCGGTCCCGGGAGGAGGATCAGGAACCCTGTTCATCATTTTTTCTCTCCTATCCTCTTGTCGGCCTCTGTCGGTGATCGCCGGGATACAGCGAGGTGTATGATACTCAACACTTCATCGGGCTTAAAGGGTTTGGTCACATAATCATTCATTCCGGCCTCGATGCATTTCCGTCGATCATCCGCCATTGCATGGGCGGTCATGGCAACAATGGGTATGGCGGCGCCATGCATGTTGCCTTGAACCTGTTCAAGGAGTTCCCGGAGCTGATGACCGGAAAAATCCGTTTGTTTTTCACAGGCCCTGATCAAACGTGTGGTTTCCAGCCCATCCAGCTGCGGCATCTGGACATCCATTAAAATAACATCAAAGGATTCCGCGGAGAGTTTTTCCAGCACCTCAATGCCGTTTTCCGCTTCAACCACTGTATGCTTCTGCTGTTCAAGCACGGTTTTGGCAAAAAACCGGTTAAACTGATTGTCTTCGGCGAGAAGGATATGCAGGGGAGCAGCCGATTTTTTGCGCTGCCCGACTTTGGGTGTATCCGCGCTTTTTGCCGGAAGGTGGGTTGCAAAATTGCAGGTAAAATAAAATGCGCTGCCTTTGCCGGGCTGACTTTCAACCCGGATTTCACCGCCCAACAGCTCGATAAGTTTTTTGGTGATTGCCAGCCCCAGACCGGTGCCGCCGAATTTTCTCGCGGTGGTGCTGTCTTCCTGGGAAAACTTTTCAAAAAGACGCTGCTGGAATTCCTCGGATATGCCGATGCCGCTGTCCCTGACCATGAATTGAAACCGGATATTCTCCCCGTCATAATGCAACTCCTCCACCTCAATGGAGATTTTTCCGGACGGGGTGAACTTGAGTGCGTTGCCGACCAGGTTGACAAGAATCTGCCGCAGCCGGTCTTCATCGCCGACCAGCAGCGCACACCGCAAAGGGGGAAGCGTATAGGATAATTCCACTCCTTTTTGCCGCGCAGCACCGGAAAAGATCCGCACAACATCCTTCACCACCTTTTTCAAGGGAAACGGCCGTTTTTTCAGGTCGATCTGGCCTGCTTCAATTTTTGAAAAATCAAGGATGTCGTCAAGGAGGGAAAGAAGCGACTCCGCTGACAACTGTACGGTTTCCAGGTATTCTTTTTGCCGGGGGTCACTGTCATACTCAAGGGCCAGCTGGTTCATGCCGATTATGACATTCATCGGCGTTCTGATTTCATGGCTCATGTTGGCCAGAAATTCACTTTTGGCCTGATTTGATTTTTCCGCCGCGGCTTTTGCATTCAACAGTTCCTGCTCCGACTGTTTCCTCTGCAGCGCGTGAGCAAAAATCTGGCCGACAATATTCAGCAGCATGATTTCTCCATCAACCCACTGGCGAGGCCCACGCGACGAACTGAACCCGAAAAACCCCTGAATTCTATTTTCATACACCATGGGGATATCAATGATGGCACCAATCCTCTGCTCTTCAATGATTGTCTTCTCAACGGCTGCCTGCTCGGGCAGATCATCAATGGAGGAAACGGCAATTACCCTGTTGTTCAGGATCTGATCGAACCACCACGGCATTGCAGCAACATCGAGTTTCTGCAAAGATTCTTTTCTGGTGAGAAGCGCTTCCGTTTTCCAGAGATGCGTCATGCTGAATGTGGCATTCTCTTCGGAAAACCTGAACAGGTAGCCCGAATCCGTTCCTGTAAAAGAACATATTTCACCCAGCGCCTGTTCAATATTCTCGTCGACATATTCCGGAGGCAGGTTGATGAAGCGGGAAGAAATCTCCATCACCAGTGTTTCAAACTGAATTCGCTCCCTGACCAGTTCCTCCAGATGATCCCGGTGATGTTTCAGCTCAAGTTCATTCTTTTTGGCTGCGGAGACGTCGACCAGGGCAAAAACAAGAGCCGCAGCTTTTCCATGATCATCCTTGACGGGATACAGGGACCAGTCCCAGTAGGTGGTTCCACGTTCAGGTTGATCAGGGAAGTCAAATGATTTGGCATTGCAGGTAAAAGGTTCACCCGTATCAACTACCTGCTGGAAGATTGCCTGGTTTTCCCGGTGGGGAAAGAGTTCAAAATGATTCTTGCCGGGGAAGAAATCAATGGGATAGCCGCAGGAATCGGCATACGCCTTGTTTACCCGGATAAAATTAAAATCAGTGTCAAGAAAAACAAGACTGAAGTGAGTATTGGAGAATATACTTTCAAGCTGCTCATTGGTTCGATATAATTTTTTTTCCGCCGCTTCCCGGACCAGCCTGTTTCGCAGGTCAACTATGGAAAAGGCGCACAGGGAGAGAAACGGCTGCAGGAAATCAGCAATATCATCGTCATATCCTCCGGGTCGGTTTGCCGTTCCGACCATGCCGACCAGTTCCTCGCCATGGTAAAAGGGCAGACCGAGAAAGGCATTGAGCGGCGGATGGCCCGGCGGCAGACCGCCCCGCCTGGGGTCAGTGGTTGGACTGTTGCAGATTACCGGCTCCCCGGTTTGAATTACCTCACCGAAAAGGGTATGCAGATTTCTGAATTCCAGGCCGGACGGGGCGTTGTGCTCATAAAACTCCAGGGTCTCACGGTTCCAGGCAATATTGGTGACAGCGCGCATTTTGAGATAAGGTTTACCGGCGCCATTGTTCAGTATCTCACCAATGAAACCATATTCGCTTTCGGTAAGCGAAAGAAGCGTGCCCAGCAATTTTTCATAAAATTGCTGCACATCTCCTTCGAAAATAAATTGCGTCTGCAGCCTGTTGATGGATTCCAGCAGCTCACGCTTTTTGATCAATTGCGACTCAACCTGATGCCGGCGGCGAAATTCCTTTTTTAAATCCTCATTGATCTCCTGAAGTCTCCGGTTGGACGCTTCCAGTTCAGCGGTTCTGTCGGCCACCATTTCTTCGAGCTGATCACGGTATTTTTTTATTACCTCTTCCGCGGCCTGCCGCTCCTGTATCTCTTCCTGCAGTTCTGCCGTCCGTTCGGCAACCCGCAGTTCAAGCCGTTCATTTGCCTCCTGCAGATCGCGGAGGAAAAGCAGGTTGCCCAGAGCCTCTCCGGTCATCACTCCGATTATATGAAAAAGATTGATCTCCTGTTCCTGCCACCGACGGCCATAAGCACACTGATGAATACCGAACTGCCAGGGCTTCCCTGCCCGGGGATGGATTGCCATGGACAACTGGGACTTGACACCGAATTTTTCAGTGCCTGCCATAAGAGGCAGACCGCCCGGCCCGTATATTACCGGGCCGTCACTCTCCAGGGCATGTTGAAATATTTCCGCTGTATCAGGAGTCATCGCAAAACTGCGTTTTCCGGCGCCAGCTCCGGGATACTCGGGAACGGTTTGTTCTATGGGCACTTCCCAGGAAGGCGCGCCTGGGTCACAGGGATACAGCAGCCAGGCCCGATCGCATTGAAAAATTTCCAGGGTTTTACGGCAAAGATTCCGGAGCAGTTTTTCAACATCCTTTTCTTCCTGTATGAGTTTGGCGACAGCTCCAATCTTCTCGAAACAGGAAAAATGAGTGGCAGATTTTTCAGTTGATGATGTCATCGCTCCCCAATGTTTCCGTTGTTATTTCAAGCTTTTTTCAACTACTTCGGCAACATCGCCGGAAACGTCCTTCACCGCCATTATACGCTCAAGCTGCCGCCGCATCAACGTCTGCCGGTCAAGATCATAACGTTTCCAGGTCGTCAGCGGCGTGAGCAGTCTTGCCGCGATCTGCGGATTCATGCCATTGAGCAGGATGACGTGATCAGCCAGAAAAGCATATCCCCTGCCCTCCGGCTCATGAAACCGGACCGGATTGGCCTGGCAGAATGCGCCGATCAGGGCCCTGACTTTGTTGGGATTTTTGATAACAAAGGCCGGATGCTCCGTCAGCTCCCGCACCCTTGCCAATGTTCCGGGCAGGGTGCACAGCGCCTGCATGGTCAGCCACTTGTCCACCACCAGGGGATCATCTTTCCAGAGGGCATAAAAATCAGCCAGCAGCTCATCCCCTTGCCTGCGGTCGCAGTTCACCACGGCCTTCAGGGCGGCTGTCTTGTCGGTCATATTATCCGCCTGGCGATACTGCTGGATTGCCAGATCAAGCAGGTCCGCGGAAACTTCACCCCGGTCGTCCGGAGAAAGCAGGTAGCCGAGGCAGGTATTTTTCAGGCTGCGGCGGCCGGCATGTTCCGCTGAATAGGAATAGGGACCGGTCATGATATTTTTCCGATAGATATGCAGCAGCTCCGGCTGGAGCTGCTGGGCCAGCTGTCGCCGGAAAAACCGGAGCACTGAAAAAATAGCGTCGGGATCAATCACCTTCAGCTGCTCGCCGATCCAGTTCTCCATGGGCAGGCTGAGGGCCAGGGCGATAAAAGCCGGATCCGCGTCCCTGTCTGTCAGCAGTTCCCTGCAGGACCTTACAAATATTTCCGGCACATGCAAATCGCCTCCCTGCCGCCAAACTTCGACCTGCTGCAGGATATACTTGAGGCTCAGCTGCTGCCCGGCATCCCAGCGATTGAATGCGTCGGAGTCATGGGCCATGAGAAAGGCCAGTTCCTCGTCACTCCTGGTCATATCCACCTTGACCGGGGCGGAAAAATTCCTCAGCACGGAAAGTACCGGCGCCTCGGCGATATCTGTAAAAACAAAGGTGTGATGTTTGTCGCGGAAATGGATGATCGGCGTGGTTGCCGGAGGCCCGTCATGGTCCTGGAGCCGGAGAAGCATATCATTGCCGCCACTGTCAAGCAGCCCCACGGCAACCGGCATCAGCAAAGGCTCTTTCTTCTCCTGGCCGGGAGTGGGCGGACATGTCTGGGTCAGCTCCAGGATATATTTTCTCTCCTGCCTGTTATATTCACCACTCACCCTGAGCACCGGGGTACCGGCCTGGCTGTACCAGAGCTTGAAACCTTCCAGGTCCGCGTCATTGGCATCGACCATGGCCGAGAAAAAATCATCACAGGTAACGGCTTGGCCGTCATGCCGCTGAAAATAGAGATCCAATCCTTTCCTGAACCCTTGCCGGCCCAAAAAGGTATGGAGCATCCGGATCACCTCCGCCCCTTTATCGTACACCGTCAGGGTATAAAAATTATTGATCTCCCTGTAGGAGTCAGGCCGCACCGGATGGGCCATGGGACCGGCATCTTCACGGAACTGGTAGTTGCGCATGATCTGGACGTCATGGATTCGCTTGACCGCACGGGAGGTCATGTCGGCGGAAAACTCCTGGTCCCTGAAGACGGTCAGCCCTTCCTTGAGGCTCAGCTGGAACCAGTCCCGGCAGGTCACCCGGTTGCCGGTCCAGTTATGGAAATACTCGTGGGCAACGACCCCTTCGATCCCCTCGTAATCAACGTCGGTGGCTGTTTCCGGCCGGGCCAGAACATACTTGGAGTTAAAGACATTGAGCCCCTTGTTCTCCATGGCGCCCATGTTGAAGTCATCCACCGCCACGATCATGTACACATCAAGATCATATTCCAGGCCGAAAACCTCTTCGTCCCATTTCATCGCCTTTTTCAGAGATTCCAGGGCATGGGCGCATTTATCCCGGTTGCGCGGCTCGACATAGATATGCAGACCTACATCCCTGCCGGACATGCTCGTGAATGTATCCTGAATCCGCACCAGGTTGCCGGCCACAAGGGCGAACAGGTAGCACGGCTTTTTAAACGGATCATGCCAGACCGCAAAATGTCGCTCATTGTCCAGCATCCCCTGCTCCACCAGGTTGCCGTTGGCAAGCAGCACCGGATATTTTTTGCGGTCCGCGACAATGGTCGTAGTGAACTCAGCCATCACATCGGGACGGTCAGGGAAACAGGTAATCCGGCGGAATCCTTCCGCCTCGCACTGGGTGCAGAAATTGCCGCTGGAAAGATACAAACCCTCCAGTTCGGTGTTGTCGACCGGATTGATGGTATTTATGACTTCAAGGCAAAATTCATCCGGGACAGTATCGATCCGCAGCATCCTGCCGTCATAGGTGTAATCTTTTTTGTCCAGCTCCTGGCCGCTCACCCTGACCGAATCAATGGATAATTTTTCCGCGTTCAGCTCCAGGGGGAGATTATCGCCCACGGCCTCCCGGTTCCTGGACAAAGCCAGGGTGGCATGCACCCTGGTGGCATACTCATCCAACTCAAATCGAAGGTCAACGGTTGTAACAAGATACGGAGGTGGTGTATAATTTTTCAGATAGATCGTTCGGTGGTTCTTGTCATGCATGATAAATGTCCTTAAGATGTATTTTGGTACAAGAATAATCAATATCCTGAAAAAAACCACCGGGAAAGGTTGAACAGAAAGAACCCGAAATGAATAATGTTTACCGCCAGCTTATCAAGGGGAGAAAATGAATAAAAAAGTCCTGGTCGCCATTGATGGTTCAGTTTACAGCCTCAACAGTATCGACTACCTGATCCGCCTGTTTCATGACGACAAGTCCTTTTCCCTGCATCTGTTTGCTGTGGTATCTCAAACAGGCGCAGGGCAGAACTGGATGTATGAGGTGGATCCGCACCGGGAGCATACCCCGTTGACCGAGCAGCGCCGGATAACCGCGGAAAAATACCTGCGGGATGCCAAAGCGCGGCTCATGCGCAACGGATTCAGCGAGGAACAGATTTCATTCACGGCGCATATCACCGGTTCCCAGCTAACACACGCCATTCACCATGAAGCCAACAAAGGAGGATATGACGCGCTGGTCATCGGCCGCCGGGGCATGGGCAAGGTCGGGGAACTTTTTTTCGGCAGCGTTTCCGCATTTCTCGTTGAAAAATGTCACGAAATACCGATCTGGCTCGTTGACGGGGAAATAAGCTCCAACCGTTTCCTGCTGGCGGTTCATTGCCAACCGCAATCCCTTCTGGCAGCCGACCATGTTGCGTTTATGGCCAAATCAAATCCGGAAGCCGAAATCCTCCTCTATCACTCCAACATCCTTTTCGGCAAGGACCAGTTGGCCAATCCGGAAGATTTTTATGAGATATGGGGAAAAGAATGGTGCGACCAGTACCTTGATCCGGAGAACTACCTCTTCTACGCCCATGCCCAGGTCCTTAAGGACCACGGCATAGACCCCAAACGAATCACCCAACTCCCCATGGGCAGGAACCTGTATGTCAGCCGCGACCTGATAAAGCAGGCTAAAAAACACAAATGCGGCACCATTGTCATGGGCCGCCGGCCACGCGCGGCGGAAAAAGGAATTTTCGGCGGCGTATCGGACCAGACCCTGCAGCAGGCTCAGAATCTGGCGCTATGGCTGGTGGGGTGAACAAGGATATCCGCACCATTGCACCTTCATCCCTGTTTATTACGGAGGATATGGAACAGGGACTGAAAACATACCGCAGGCAATCTCCATTCTGTCGCGAGGCGGAAAACTGGAGAGAAATGCGGGCTAAGGGGTTGCGTTTGTAGTCATGGCCGGCAGGAACATTGCCCATGGAAATCTATAAAAATTTGCCATGCAGCTTAAATCCCCGGTCATGGTTACAACTCCATCTTCGCAGTCGTCATCACCTGACCAACCGGTGAATCTGGAATTTGCATCCGGCGTAGCGGTCAGCGTGACTTGAACGGAATCTTCATAGAGCCATTCACAATCAGAACCGCAGTCAATCCCCGACGGATCGCTGGTCACCGTGCCGCTGCCCCTGCCATCCACGGCAATGCTCAACAACCAGGTTGAAGTGGTGGTAAAAAATATTTCATTGCCATATGCCGTACCGGCGCTGTTGGCAGCGTAAGCCCGTGCATAATATGTTGTGCCGGGGGCAAGGCTGCTGAGAATGGTTGCAAAGCTGCCGGTTCCGGAGCTCTCACTCATGCAGGCATCGGCGAGTGTAGGCGATCCGCTTTCATTCCAGCAAATACCGCGTTCCGTAACCGGAGCACCGCCTTCAGATTTCACCTCACCGCCGCACAAAGCCGCAGTAGCACTTACACTGGAAGGATCAATGGTTGTTATTTCTGGAAGAACCGGGGAAATGACAAATGTTCCGGAGGCCATTCCCGAATAATTGATGTTATTGATGACGCCCACAACAACATAGCTGCCTGCAGTTATCGGCGCGACCGGAGAGCCGTCATAGGCAAACTCGACACTCAGTCCCGTTGGCGATGTGATTGCCGTTGCCGCTCTCACCGTCCCGTCATAGGCCTGGCTCAGGCTGCCAAGGATCACCGTTGCGGGCAGTTTTTCATTAGTGGCTACTTTTTCAACAACAACATGCCTGGCAATACTGGGAATGCCATTGACAAAAACGGTAATCCGGGCAGGACCGACGGGAAAACTGCCTAGAGGTTCTGCCGTATATCCCGCGGCGGTAAAATTCTGCGGCGCCAACCAGTGTGTTTGTCCGTTTGCACTGCTCCTGATCTGCGCCAATGGAAAATTGGTGGCAGAATTGTTTGTTCCCCCTGATGAAGCTTCTGTATTACCCACACCCTTGAAACCTGAGCCGGTAAAGGAAAATGATTCAAGGAGTGTAACGGGTGAAGCTATGGGCGCTATTGCGGGGCGCCAATCTTCGTCAAAGCCAAGCTCTTTATGGTAGCGATCGGCGCTGTCGAGATAAGCAAAATTATAATTTCCTCCTGCAATCAGTATCCGGCCGTCACCAAGCAGGGTGGCGCTGTGAAAACGCCGGGCAGGCGTGAGGTCACCGGCAGGGGACCAGGTGTCAGTGGCGGGGTCATACAGTTCCGCGCTGGAGAGATACCCTTTGGTATTATTATACCCGCCGGCAACCAGGACCCGGCCGTCACCAAGCAGGGTGGCGGCATGAAAAAACCGTGCGGCCGCGGGGGGAGGATTGACGACTGACCAGGTTTCTTCGACAGGATTATAAAGCTCCGCGCTGTTGAGAGCTTCGCCATCAGTCCCCCCAATAACCAACACCTGACCGCCGGGGAGAAGGGTTGCGGAATGATACCGCCTGGCAGTGGCCAAGGAAGCAATATCTAAGCTGGTTCCATGGGCAGGATCATACAGTTCTGTGCTGCTGAGATACCCCGTAGCGCCTTCCCCCCCCCTGCGATCATCACTTTGCCGCCGACAGGCAGGGTCGCCGTGTGGCCGGATCTGGCAGTGTCGAGGATACCGGCGGAGTAAGACCAGGTTTCTTCGGCAGGATTGTACAACTCCACACTGTCGAGATATCCACCATTACTTCCCCCGGCAAACAGCACCCGGCCGTCGGCAAGAAGAGTCGCGGTGTGGTCATACCTGGCAGCGGCAAGAGCGTCTTCGATCACAGTCCAACTGTTAAAGACAGGGTCGTACAGCTCCGCAGTGGCAAGAGCGTTTCCATCACTCTCCCCGGCAACCAGCACCCGGCCATCGGCAAGAAGAGTCGCGGTATGATGCCGCCTGGCAGTGGCGAGGTTACCGGCATCAGACCAGGTATCGGTGGCGGGATCGTACAGTTCTGCACTGTTGAGCGGACCGGAGCTGCCAGATCATCCTGTAACCAATATCCGACCATCGGGAAGCATGGTGGCGGTATGATGGTAGCGTGCAACTGTGAGGTTATCTGTTGCAGCAGACCAGGTATCAGTGGAAGGATCATACAGCTCTGCGCTGTTAAGAGCGCCCGCACTGCTATTATATCCACCGGCAACCAGGACCCTGCCGTCACCAAGCAGGATGGCGGTGTGATAGGATCTTTCTGTGTCAAGGGCTTGGGCAGGAAACCAACCTGCAGCATGTGCGGCGCCATTCAGCAAGGCGAAAAACAGAAAAAATAACAGACAGGCTAATAGCTTCCCATGTTGCTTCAAAAAATTACGCATTATACAACGACCCCTACTCTCTTGATTCAGGTTTAATTTTGGCCGCGGGCCCTCTATAAGAACAAAACAATGTGATGAAATATAAAGATATGCTCTGGATCACTTTACAGATTAAGCAACCTTGCCTCTCAGCAGTCCCGGCACCCCAATAACAAAAATGAAATTAGGATATTGTTTGCAAGCGACAAACCAGCACAGAAAAAAAACACGATTATGTGTAATTTTAGGAAAGTATCTCTGAATTTGATATGATGGAGGGTAAAGCAGGTGGGAGGAAGTGGTGATATGCCCAGGTGGGGTTGGTGATTTCACCAGATTTTCGATGCATAACTCAAATTATTCTGCACGGGTGAATACCGAAATTCAAACAGACAATCTCAACCTGGTTACAGTTGAAGCTGTTCGGGTGAGATCGTGACCCTTCAAATACAATGGCGGGTACCCGCGGGTACGTTAAAACTGTTGGCGGCGGGGTTCGCAAAAAAAGGGGCTGTTTTTCACGAAAACGCCCCTTCCGTCTTTGCAGCGCTCGCCATGACGATTGCTCCTGGACAGGTATGTCTCCATTTACCTCTGACCAGCATCAGGTATATATTTCCGCCCGCCTTCTTCTATCGTTTCGCATAACTGCGAAACCGTTTTTTTACAGGGCTCAGGCAGGTGCGGAATTGACCCTCCGGATAGTACCCTCCACCAGTGTATTCCACTCAGAAGGTGCTCCCTGGATTGCGGCGCCGATTGCATATCCCTTGTCAGTCAGTTTTTTCCATGACGGCCTGGCCAGCAAAATGTAGTCCCTGCGCCGGGTCCTGAAAAGGACTCTCAGCTGGTCACTTTCCGGATTGACATTGCCGTTGATTTCTTTCAGACAAATGCCATCCTTTGAAATGTCCTCGACAGCGGCTTCATAGCAACCATTTTCCTCATCAACATAGGCCCTTCCCTCTTCCAGGCGGATCCGCTCCAGGCGCCTTTTCTCCGGCCCGGGTGCATCTGCCGTTACATATCCTCTGATATCAGCCAGCCGTGATTGTTCAAGCCGAGTATAGAACAACCGGAACAGGGACCAGAGCAACGGAACGAAAATCAGGCCTGCAACAGGAACAAGCCACATCAATACGATAAAATCTTGCAGAGTGGTCATGACATCCTCCCCTTGACAGCTCTATTATGCACAACCTGCGTTCATGCCTCCTCCATACGAGTGAAACAAATTGCACATAATAATTTACACGTTAAGGCCACTTCATTTTCCCATCACCTCCCTTTTTATCGGCTTTGCCGGTTCAAATTACCAACGCCGGCTATCAAATAACATGCATATGACAACTTGCTGTTTTCACTGGATATTCCTTCCTGCCCATACTTTAATTATCTGACTTGGCACGGGAGTTGTCAAGGGGACTGATTACATTATGTAATCAGGCTGCCGTCACACGTTTATTTATATTGAAAAAGTTGTCCAATCAGGAGGTTTTTGACTTAGGTCATACTTTTCCCTGCATGGAGGCAGTATATTGGATGTAAACCTCAAAAAAAGGAGAAAGACATATGAAACTTCTTCATGACCTGGGCAGCAGCAATATAAAGGACGTTATCAAGACCCATCCGAAGATCGGAGAAATCCTTGACAAGCATGAGATTGGCTGCACCAGATGCACGGTCGGCACCTGTCTGCTGCAGGACGTGGTAACGGTGCATTTTCTGGGCGATGAGACAGAGGCGCAGATTGAACAGGAGATCAACGCCTACCTTGAGACCCGGCAAGAAGTTTCATTTTGCTGAGAAAAACGGAGCCGCGTTATTGCAGTCAACAGGATTCCTCTTTCTGCCCCGCTGCTTCGCCCTCAAGCAATAGGCCCAGGGCATAGGCAGCATCACCGACCAGCTGGGCGCACACCTTGCGGCTGCTTTCCGGGTTGGTATAGTATTCCTTGACCGCGTCCCTGTCTTTCCAGTCGACCCCGGCAATATCCCTGCAGTTGATTCCTCCGTAATCCTTTGTCAGCTCCTCAAACTGACGCATGAATTTGGCACTCAAGGCCCAGAGGCGGGGATTTTCCTTTTCATCCAGGCTTGCCCTGCTGTAGATGCTTGAAATCATGGCTATACCACCAAGCAGAGTGCCACAGACACTGCCGGAACTGGCAATCCCGCCGCCAAAGGCGCCCACAGCCTTGACAGCGGCATCATTTTGCATGTTCATTTTCTCCTGACCCACGGCCAGAATGGCCTGGCTTCAGTGGAACCGCTGCACAAAAAGATCCATCGCCTTGGCGCGCATTTCTTCCGGATTCATTGCAACCTCGCTGCTGAATTGTCTGGTGGGTACGTCTCGGGGGAATCCCTATTTTTTATTTTTTATCCCAGCCCGGCCGGGAATGCAACAGGGCAATTGATAGAATAATTTCCCGGAAATGGGTATGATTTTGACCTAGGTCAAGGAGGGACGGCAGATACAGGTGTACTGTAAACTCATGAAAAAATCAGCAACCCTTATGGATTCCCTCAAGAGGGACAAACGCATAAGCGTCCTGCGCCGCACTGTACAGGGAGGGTTTGCCCTGTTCTGCCTGTATGCAGGATACCGCTTCTACCTGTTTTATCTCTGGGCTTCCGGTCAATCCGACATCTATGTGCCGCGTCCCCCGTCGGTGGAGGCTTTTCTGCCCATCAGCGCCCTGGTCAACCTGAAACGACTGGTGCTGACCGGCGGCTTTGATGATATACATCCGGCCGGCCTGACCATTTTCATGGCCGCCCTGGTCATGGGGTTGGCGCTGCGCAAGGGATTCTGCGGCTGGATATGCCCGGTGGGTTTTGCATCCAATCTGGCTGAAAGCGTCGGCCGCAAACTGAAACTGCTGCAAAAACCGCCTGCCTGGCTTGACTATCCCCTGCTCTCCCTCAAATACCTGCTGCTGTTTTTCTTCAGCTACCTGATTCTTTTCCAGATGGATCTTGCCGCCATGGAAGCGTTCAACCGGTCAACGTACAACCTGGTGGTGGATGCAAAAATGATGTTCTTTTTTCTGGCGCCGTCGACGCTCAGCTTATGGATACTGATATTTCTGGTGGTCATTTCTTTTTTTCTGCGCAACTTCTGGTGCCGTTACCTGTGCCCCTACGGCGGGCTGCTCGGCCTATTGGCCCTCTGCAGCCCATTGAAGATCAGACGCAAGGAGGAGAACTGCATTGACTGCAAAAAGTGTGACCGTATATGCCCCGGCGCCATACAGGTTTCCGGCAAAAAAAGCGTGTCCAGCCCTGAATGCATCGGCTGCGGCGAATGTGTTTCAATCTGCCCGGCCAAAGACTGTCTGTCACTGACCGCTCCCGGTCCGAGAAAATTTCCACTGGTAACTCTGCCCGCAGCCGTCCTGACCGTCTTCTTTCTTTTCTACGCCTGGGCAATTCTCACCGGACACTGGCACAACGACATATCCCCGGACATGATGCGCGATATTTACTCAACCATTGACCTGCACGAATTGGCGCATCCCTGACACGGGAATAAAAGGCGGATCACAAGCCTGTTATTTCAAAAGGGGAGTTCTTGGGGAATTCTCGCAGTATAATTGCAGGCCGATCAGCTTTATTTATTAATGTTGTCAACAACAGCATATAATTTTCAAAGGTCATTGCCGTAAACTGCAGACCAGCTCCCTCATCATTGCTCCAGACAACCTTGCCCGAGGCCCGCAAACAATTATTTGCAGATTTTTCCTTGTGGAATATCCTGATATTGCAGTCTTCCTCTTCCTGCTCCCGAAATTTTCCCTGCACAAACATACCGGTTAAGCTTAAATTCTTTACCTGGCAACACTCGAAAGAGTCATCGGTAAAGTTTAAACTTACCTTGCCGTCAAAGTCGATACGATGAAATTTTCTTCGGTTATCATGTTTCATATTTATTATCAGGGGTAGAGTTATTATTGACGATTAATACCAGAAATCACAAGCAATAAACATGCCGGACGCGCGACAATCGTTCAGCGTTCAACTGTTTTTTCGTAAAAACAGAAAACTGAACCAGGAGATTTCCCTCGGGCATGCCATCCAGAAGAATTTACAAGATTACGAAGTTGTAATTCAAACTGCGCTTCTGGAAATAGAAACAGGCTTCTCAAAATACTGGCTGTTGTCATTTGTGGGGCAATATCGCCGAAAAAACAGCCGGGACAAGACATCCTTTTCCAACAGGAGTGAGGTTTAATTGTCGACAACTCTTATTTCCACCTTTGCCAACCCTTTTTCGGTATCTTCAATTCGGGCAAATGCCGCTTTGGTCAAGTCAACAATTCTTCCTTTAATAAATGGCCCCCTGTCATTTATTCTTACTTTGACCGATTTACCATTTTTCAGATTTTTAACTACCACTGTAGTCCCAAAGGGCAACGACTTGTGGGCGGCGCTCATTGAAAAGTTGTTTAAGCGTTCTCCGCTGGCTGTTTTTCTGAATTGAAATCGCATGGAGTAATACGAAGCCATTCCGGTCTCCGTATATCCGATCAATTCAGGATGGGACTTGTGTCCTTTGGTGATTGCGCAGCCATACAGGAATGACAGCGTCAACAGTACCATTACAAATGCGGAGCTGACTCGCAAGAAACAGCTGTATTTTGACTTGTTGGTGCAGGTCATAACACGTGTACGGCATTTATTACCGGCCCGATGGAGACGCGCTTTCCTGAAAAACAAGCACCTGCCTGTCACCAAGAGAAAATTCTTCTTTCACATACCCTTTAACCCGGACTTCTGCGCCCACGGCGGGGAGCGGCCGGTCTGTGACCACAGTGATCATTCCGGAAGAATCACGAAGATTGAAATATTTCATGATTATGAGAGAAAAACGGTCGGTCACGGTCCCTGAAACAACAATTTCCTTTCCCGTATAATCCCTGGGATTGCTGACTACTTTACCAATGGCGGTTGAGTGGAAGTGGGCAAAATAATACCATCCGCCAATTGCCAGAACTACTGCCGCAACAAGGGTTGCTCCAAGGCCTTTCATTTTTTTATCCTTCCTGACAGTTAAACATGTTGTGCATTCCCAAACTGTCCCATCCGCTCCAATCCATCAAAAGCGCGCGTTTGGGAACGGCAGGCCGGATGTATTTAGCGAAAAACATCTCCATCAAACCATGTATAATTATCACCCGTTTTGACGGATAACACAACCAAAGAAGCATCCTGTTTTCATTGGGCATTGCGGAACGCACGCGCTCATGTTCTCTGCATTGTAGCGGTTGAGGTTGATTTTGTAACAGGTTAAGGCGATAATTAACCCATTCGAGAAAAAATTATTTCATACCATCCGCATCAAGGTCGGAATGGTAAAGCTTACCCGCTGTAAAACAAAATTTGTTCCAAATCCAGGAGATACAATGCTTTCAATACAATCATTTTCCATCCTGCTCGTCTTCCCCGGGACGCTGTTCATGCTGGCATCTTTAGTGATGTGCACAGGCATGCGTAGAGGGGTGCCCGATATTTTGCGCGCAAAGTGGTCTGCCATGACCTATCTTATCCTGTTCTTCATGGGCGGCTACATTGCCTTTCTGGTCATTCAGCTCATGGATCTTGCGTTTCCCCTGGAACTGGTTACCAGCACCGTTTTTTTCGGCGGGTCAATTTTTGTTTTTCTGGTTATGCGGCTTACCAGCGTAACCATACGAAAATTCAGGGAGAGTGAATCGCGGATAACCGAGGTCAACCAGGTTCTGACTGTGAAAAACACCCAACTTGAAGAAGAGATTTCAGCCAGGAAAAAAGCGGAGGATGAAGCGAAGACAAGACTGCAGTACCTGAGCACACTGCATGCCATCGACCTGATCATAACCTCCAATCTGGACCTGAAGGTGACAATGACGGTTTTTCTAGAACAGATAGTGCCGCGGCTCCAGATTGATGCCGCCGCCCTCCTGCTGCTTAATTCCCATACCCAGACCCTCGAGTATGGGGCAGGCATAGGGTTCAAGACAAACGCCATTGAAGATGCCCTGATCAGGGTCGGAGCCGGTCCTGCCGGAACAGCTGCTCTCAAGCGGCGTATCGTGCAGATCGACGATATGGAAAATCCGGAAATCGACTTTACCCGGAAATCCCTGATCGTTGAAGAAAATTTTCGCGGCTACTGCGCTCTGCCCCTGGTTGCCAAAGGCCAGGTCAAGGGTGTACTGGAAATTTTCCGAAAGGACAAACCCATTATTGACAAGGGATGGCTCGATTTTCTTGAAGCCCTGGCAGTCCAGGCAGCAATCGCCATCGACAACGCCACCCTGTTCAACGAGCTGCAGTCATCAAACACCGAACTGGTCATCGCCTATGATTCAACCATCGAAGGGTGGGGCCACGCCCTTGAATTGCGAGACAAGGAAACAGAAGGCCACACCCAGCGGGTAACGGAGCTGACCGTTCGCATTGCCCGGATCTATGGCCTGAATGAAAAGGAGATCGTCCATATACGCCGGGGCGCGCTTCTGCATGACATCGGTAAAATGGGCATTCCCGATTCCATTCTCCTGAAGGACGGGCCCCTGACCGCGGAAGAAGAGGAGATAATGCACAATCATCCGAAATATGCATTTGAAATGCTCTCGCCCATTGCCTATCTCCGTCCGGCCCTGGACATCCCCTATTGCCATCATGAGAGATGGGATGGTTCAGGCTATCCCAGGGGGCTCAAAGGGGGGCAGATCCCCCTGGCGGCCCGGATTTTCTCCATGGCTGACATATGGGATGCCCTCATATCCGAAAGAAGGTATCATGAGGCGTGGCCACGGAAAAAAGTTGAGGAGTATATCCGTTCCCGGGCCGGAACCCAATTTGACCCGAACCTGGTGGATGTATTTCTCGCTAATGTTTGAACCGGAGCAGCCTATGAATGGTCAGCAATATTATCACCGCGTTATCGGACGCCTGAAAAACTGCTATCAATTCGGCCACTACGTCATTGCGGCCGGGGAAGAGCTTTCCGGTGAAAGCAGCGACCCCCTGTTCCCCTCGCTGGCGGAACCTGTGCATCAACTGGAAAAATTCACCCTGCAGAGAGGGCTGCAGGTTCATCTGCCTGTTGTTGGAGAACGTTCAAGGTCGGTTCTCATGCCCATGGATATAGAAATCTTTCTTGCCGAGGGAAATCACCAACTCTACACGGACAGGCATTCCCAGGGAAAGCTCTTCAACCTGACCCTGCCCCTGTTCCGCTTCATCGAAGAGCTGTTCCGCTCCCGGGGCATGCCGTACCTGCTTGATTACACCCCTTCCGGCGGCCATATCCTTTTTCAGAACCTGCTGGGCTACCGTGCCACCGACGAGGTGCAGAAGATAGGTTTTGTCGAGGAGGACCTCGCCCGGGCATGCGCCTATATTGATCCCCATGACATCAGACGCTGGTACGGGGTTTCGCTGGAGGCGGCCGCCGTGTTCAACGGCCTGGGCAAGCTGGCTGAGTATATCGCCCTGCTGGCCATGCAGCTGTTTCGCAACAATGAAGCGGAAGGTCTGCTGCCGGTGACCATCTCCGACAGCCTGGACCGCTGCATCAACTTTGACAATACCTGGAGCGAAGGATCGCCTTTTATGCGGGCGATCCGCAGCCCGTTCAGCCTGCACAAGAAAAATCAGGAAAAATACGGGAATTATCAACAGCCGCCCCTGGTTGATGTCATCGGCGCCTGTTTCGACGGTAAAACCATACCCGAAACACCAGACATCGACACCATCCTTGACTGCATGTGGGACCTGGAAAAGGCGGCTGATCATGCCCGGCAATTTTCCGGGTACATCCCCTGCTCCAACGAAACCTTGATTGATTTTATCAATGAATACAAGTCATCCGACCTGTATCTCTTTCACCGCGATTTTGACGGCCAGAGGGATATCCCGCGAGGACAGGCGCTGGAATATGCCAGAAAAGAGACCCATATTCCCGACTGGTCACGGCAGATCCTTTACTTTCCCAATCCCTCAGCCCTGCAGCCGAAAAAGCTTATCGGATTTGTCCATGACTTTCTCATCCACGCCAACTGGCAGCCAAGGCACATCGCCAATATCCTCCGCGATATGTACCAGGATCCCTCATATAACTGGACCCAGGATTTCATCAGGTACCCGGCAGAGGAAAAAGCCAATTTCTGGGCACGGACCTACAGCGCCGTAGCCCTCTGGAAAACCGGCAGGCTCAAAGTGTGACAGGATAATTCTCATTAGCTCAACTTTCTGAGTTGATCTATTTGGCTGAAATCATGAAGTATTTATATAATAATCATGTTGGAATAGACTGTTAGCTGTTAAGGCTATAGGCTTTTAGGGGCGGTTTTCGCAAATAGCCTAATAGTCTTCAGCCTACAGCCTGATCAATAAGTGAGTTGAATACTCATACATTCTTTTTCTTTACAGTAAGTTAACATAAGTCAGAAAATTGAGTCATTAATTTATCCAGGATTCAGAAGTCCCATTGTTAGTCACGCCGAGCCGAATGTTTGAAAAACACTTACGATCAGGTGCTTGCTGCAAACAAATATGCATCACCTGGTCAAATGGCGGTATTTGATCCGGTGCGGCTGGTCCGCGGCCGTTCCCACCCTGGCCTTCCAGTCTTTTTCATAGTCTGAATAATTGCCTTCAAACCACACCACCCTGCTGTCGCCCTCAAAGGCCAGGATATGGGTGGCTATGCGGTCCAGGAACCAGCGGTCATGGCTTATCACCACCGCGCAGCCGGCAAAGTTTTCCAGGGCATCTTCCAGGGCGCGCAGGGTGTTGACGTCCAGGTCATTGGTCGGTTCGTCAAGCAGCAAGACATTTGCCCCTTCTTTGAGCATGCGGGCAAGGTGGACCCGGTTGCGCTGGCCGCCGGACAGCTGCCCCACCTTCTGCTGCTGATCGCTGCCGGAAAAATTAAACCGCCCCACATACGCCCGGGAGTTGACCTCCCGGCTGCCGAGCTGGATGGTATCCCGGCCGTCGGCAATAACCTCCCATATTGATTTTTCCGGATCCAGGGTGTCCCGGCTCTGATCTACATAGGCAAGCTTTACCGTATCGCCGACGCGGATGGTCCCGGCATCGGGCTGCTCCTGGCCGACGATCATCCGGAACAGGGTGGATTTGCCTGCCCCGTTGGGACCTATAACCCCGACAATACCGCCCGGCGGCAGATCAAAGGACATATCCTCGACAAGCAGGCGGTCGCCAAAGGCCTTGCTCACCCGGTCCGCCTGGATCACCACCTTGCCCAGACGCGGTCCCGGCGGGATGAAGATCTCCAGGTCGCCGGCGTGCTTTTCGCTTTCCTTTTCCAGCAGCTCCTCATACGATTTTATCCTGGCTTTGGACTTGGCATGCCTCCCCTTGGGCGACATCCTGATCCACTCCAACTCCCGCTGCAGGGTTTTCTGCCGTTCCGTCTCTTTTTTCTCCTCCTGCTGCAGCCGCTTCTGCTTCTGCTCCAGCCAGGATGAATAATTCCCTTTCCAGGGAATGCCCTCGCCGCGATCCAGCTCCAGTATCCAGCCGGCCACGTTATCCAGGAAATAGCGGTCATGGGTGACGGCAATAACCGTGCCCGGATAACGCTGCAGATGATGCTCCAGCCACGCCACCGATTCGGCATCCAGGTGGTTGGTCGGCTCATCCAGCAGCAGGATATCAGGATTCTGCAGCAGCAGGCGGCACAGGGCCACCCTCCGCTTCTCCCCGCCGGACAGCACCTTGACCGCCATGTCGCCGGGAGGACACCGCAGGGCATCCATGGCCATCTCCAGCCGGCTGTCCAGGTCCCAGGCATCCATGGCATCAAGCTTATCCTGCACCTTTCCCTGGCGTTCAATGAGTTCATTCATTTCGTCATCGGACATGGGTTGGGCAAATCCGGCATTGATCTCGTTGAACTCCGCCAGCAGGTCAACCGTTTCCTGTACCCCCTGCTCGACAATCTCCCTGACGGTCCTGTCCGGATCAAGCTCGGGCTCCTGCTCCAGGAACCCTGTAGTGAGGCCTGGGGAAATAGTCGTCCTGCCGTTAAACTCCGTGTCCACCCCGGCCAGAATACGCAGAAGCGAGGTTTTTCCCGAACCGTTCAGGCCCAGCACCCCGATCTTTGCTCCGTAAAAATAGGACAGGTTGATGTCCTTGAGGATCGGCTTTTTGTTGTAGAACTTGCTCACTCCGATCATGGAGTAGATAATTTTATTCGGTTCGCTGCTCATTTCTTTTTTACTCTTCAGTTAAGGGAATCTATTGACAAATTCATTTTTGCGTTCCGTAATCTACTGCTCCAGGAATATAAGCGCAATGGCTGGAAATTCAATCGTTATTGTCCTGCGACGCCCCGGAAATACAACCTCAGAATGGACCACTGGCCCTCCAGTTCAACTGTTTGAAATGTGAGCAAATATTTTTCAAGTTGAATATCAGCCATGATTTCAGTATACTGAACAAAAAACAATAACAATAAACATTCTCATGCTTGGTCCGGCGCCCCGCGCCCCCCCATGGGAACGTAATATTTCGTCAGGCAGCAGCCCCGATATGCGGGCATGGCATTTTATGTGAAGGTGTGATATATTTTGCCAATTCAATAACCCATCGATTATTCTTATATGCTTCCAAATTCATCACTACCGCTTTTCTCCATGAAAAATTTCCTGTTATTCGCTGCACTTCTCCTTTCCCTCGGCATGAATGGAGCCCAGCCGGCATGTGGTGCAACCTTGGAGGATGTCCGCTCCGCCATGACGCGCCATCTCAACTGCCTCCCCCTGCAGCTGGTCCGACCTGAGAAACAGGAAATCTCCATTATTGATGAACAATTATGTCTTGCCGCCATCTATACCGCAACAGGCATGGAGCCCCTCTGGGTCTTTGAAAACGGACCCCATGAAAATGCTGCCATCATCCTGAATTTCCTGATCAATGCCGAGGATGAAGGCCTGGAACCGGCAGACTATGACGTTGGTGAAATAACTGCTCACTGGCGGTCGCGCGACCCTGATGAACTTGCCCGACTGGATATTCTGTTGACACTTAACCTCATAAAATATGCCCACGATGTCAGTTACGGCAGAATTCTCCCCCATACCACTGATCCTCAGTTGTTTGCCGAAGCAGGAGGTCAACATTTCAAACCCGCCCGGATCATTCAACAGGCGCTCGATGCTCCGGACCTGGCCGCATACCTTGCCGGCCTGCCTCCCTCCCATGAAATTTACCGCCGGCTGCGAAGCGCGCTGAAAGAGTACAGGGAACTGGCTGGACAGGAAACATGGCAGCCTGTTGACCCGGGAAAAACCCTGCACCCCGGAGACAGTGATCTACGAATCCCCCAGGTCCGTAAACGGCTTATCCAGACAGGCCATCTGGACCAGGCCATGGCCCATGATCTCTCATTCGATGATCACCTGGCCCAGGCAGTCAGGAAATTTCAGAAACAATTCGGCCTGGAACAGGATGGCATTATCGGCAGCAAGACCCAGGCGGCCCTCAACACCCAACCGGAAGCAATCATCCGGAAAATCGTGCTGAATATGGCCCGGTGGCGCTGGCAGGAACATGAGCTGGGCAGCCACTATATCATGGTCAACATTGCCAACTATGATCTCAAGGCAGTCAAGGACAACCTGGTGCAACTGGAAATGGCAGTGATCGTCGGAAAAACACAGCATCAGACTCCGGTTTTCAGCCATCGGATCCAATATATTGATTTCAACCCATTCTGGAACATCCCCCCAAGCATCGCCCTTAACGAAGAGCTTCCGGAATTGCGCAAGGACCCCTATTATCTCGCAAAAAGAAATGTGCGCCTCTTTTCAAGCTGGAGCGCTGACGCGGTTGAACTTGATTCCACACTCATTGACTGGCAGAATGTCACCCCCCGGGAAATCAGAAGCTACAAGCTTCGACAGGACCCCGGCCCCTGGAATGCCCTTGGTCGGGTTAAATTTGTTTTCCCCAACAGATATAATGTATATTTGCATGACACCCCGGCCCGGGACCTCTTCGACCATTCCGAAAGAACTTTCAGCCATGGATGCATCAGGGTCAGCAAGCCGGCGGCGCTTGCCGGATTCGTCCTGGCCGGAGAACAGCAGGAATGGTCGATGGAAAAGATTGAAGAAATCATGACATCTGGCCAGAGAAAAGTTGTTGTGCTGTCACAACCACTCCCGGTTCATATTACCTATCAGACTGTTTGGGTTGACAACCACGGAATAATTCACTTTAATAATGATAACTATGGTCGCGACAAAGTCCTTGCAGAAATACTGTTTAAACCAGCTCTCATTGCAGACGGTTCAACAAAATAAATAATCATCCGGAGAGAATGAGAAACTTTCCTATTTTAACCCGTCGCCGTTTCCTGAAAAATAGTCTGCAGCTAGCCGCCGGCATTGTGATCGCCAGCCCTTTGGAGGGGTTTGCTCTGCCTGCGGCCGCAAAAAAGCATCCCATGACATTTTACCACACCCACACGGGCGAGCGTCTCCATATAGATTATTTTTGCGATGGATGCTCTCAGTCGGTACTGAAAAAACTGAATAACTTTCTCCGCGACTTCCGCACCGAAGAAGTCCATCCCATCGATCCCGGCCTGCTGGATTTTCTCTATGGAATCCAGCAAAACACCGGCTGCAGGGGTGAGATAGAAATTATTTCAGGATATCGCTCCCCCAAAACAAACAAATCACTTCGGGCAAAAAGCAGCGGGGTCGCTTCAAAAAGCCTGCACATGAAGGGACAGGCGCTGGATATCCGCCTGCGGGGCCTGAAAACCAGAAAACTGCGCGAGGTCGCTGTATCCCTGCGCAAGGGCGGTGTCGGTTATTACGCCAAATCCGATTTCGTCCATATTGACACCGGCCGGGTGCGCGCCTGGTAGCCTTTTCCGCTTCCCTGCCTGCTCATTATTTCAGTATTCCCGCTTCCTCCCGGCGATATTTTACGGTATCATTACAGAAATATCCAACAACCATCCGCGGAGCAGAACTCTTCTGATCCGTTTGCCTGGGAGATTCCGTGCGCATCGCCATTATAGCCGACATCCATGCCAACCTGGCGGCCTTTGAGGCCGTGCTTGAAGATATCGACTCCCGGGCCATCTCCGAGATCCTCTGCCTGGGAGACATCATCGGCTATGGTCCGGACCCGGAAGAAGTTGTCGGGGAAATACGAAAGCGCAAAATTGTGTCGGTGATGGGCAACCATGAATATGCGCTGATCAACAAAGAATATTTCAACCGGCTGAACCCGGATCCGAAGCGAACCCTGGAGCTGACCCTGCCCATGCTCTCACCGGAAAGCATTGCCTATATAGCTTCTCTTGAACCGGTGCGGGTGCATAACGGTGTGCGTTTAGTGCATGGTTGTCCGCCCAGGTCTCCCACTGCCTATCTTTTTTTCCCAAGCCGCCTCATGCTGGATAAAATTTTTCTCTCTTTTTCTGAACCCCTGTGCTTCTACGGCCATACCCACACTCTCAATTTCTTTGAACAGGGGCTGTTGCCGGAAAAAGGTCTTGAGGTTGGTCTGGGCACCTACCATCTGCACCGGCAAAAGCGATATATTATCAACCCCGGCAGTGTGGGGCAGCCAAGGGACGGAATCAACAACCATGCCAAATATCTTATATGGGATCAGGAAAAAGAGGTCGTCATCTACCGGGACGTGCAATATGACGTGATGCGCACAGTCAACAGGCTTCGGCAACTCAATTTTCCCAGCTTCAACAGTGACCGCCTCCTCAGGTAAACGGCCGGCTGAATTGAAACCATGAAGCGCACCGCCCATTCCGGCAGCATAGGAAAATACACCATCGAAGCCATCCTCGGCCATGGCGGCATGGCCACGGTCTACCGCGCCATCATGCCGGATACCGGCAGGATACTTGCGCTCAAAATGCTGAATCCCGCCGAAACATTGTCAACATTCCTTGATGAGTCCACTTTGCGGGAGATTTTCACCTCCGAGGTGTCGG
>JAMJFO010000110.1 GCA_023544645.1 Desulfobulbaceae bacterium
ATATCGATGCAGTTGTCCCGGCAATGGCCGCGCTGCTGACGGGGGGAAATGAACCGGCAAAAGCCGTCCGAACAGGTACCGGCGCTTTATTCATTGACGAATTCCAGGACCTGAACCAGAGCCAGTACGCGGTGGTGCGTTTGCTCGCCGAATCCTCACCGGTTTTTGCCATCGGGGATCCTGATCAGGCGATCTATGGTTTTCGCGGGTCAAGCCCGTCCTGGTTTTACCGGTTCCTGGAGGACGTGCATCCGCAGCCCTATTCGCTGTACAGGAATTATCGCTGCGGCTCAACCATTGTTGAGGCCGCCAATCACCTCATTGGTCATAATTACCATCCCGGACCGGTTATGAATAATGATTCCTGTACCGGGATTCGCGGGGAGATATTTCTCCATCAGGCTGATTCGCCCCGGCAGGAAGCCGGGTTCATTGTGCGGCAGATTGAGGAGCTGATGGGCGGAACCACCCATCGCGAGATTAACAGGCTGCATGATGGCGTCGGCAGGGAGGATGTGTCCCTGCGGGATATTGCTGTCTTGTACAGGACTTCCCGCCAGGCTGATATCCTGGCATCAGGGCTTTTTGATCATGGCTTTCCCGTTCAGGTTGTGGATGTCCGGCCATATTACCTGAACAAGCCTCTCCGATCTCTTTACCTGTGGACACTGCTCCTTTCCAGGCAGGCAGACACCGCGCACCTCATGATGCTTCTGCAGGATGTATCAGGGGTGGCCAAGACCAGTCTGCACGAGCTCGAACAGCTTCTGCCATTGACCACTGTTGATGTATTGGCGGAAGTTGCCGCAAACAAGGACAGCCTGTCGGGGCCGCTGAAAAAAATAATCGAGGAAATGGTCGGCCTGGGCGGCAAGGCGCTGCAGGCGGCCGCTGAAAAAGGGGTGGCCGCCGCCCTGCAGATGCTGGCATCCTGCTGCAAGATTGATGAGGGAGAACCTGACCTGGCCCGGTTTTACCTGCTGGCCGAAAATTTTGGTGCGTCACTGGATGGGTTTGCGCACCATTTGCTTCTCCATCATGATTCTATTGTGTATGATAAACGAGCCGAGGCCATCTCGCTGATGACGCTCCACGCTTCCAAGGGCCTGCAATTCAAGGTCGTCTTCATCGTCGGCCTGGAAGAGGGGCTGCTGCCCCTGCAGTCCCGGCATGGAGATTCCAATGCTGCGGATGCCCGCCACCTTGAAGAAGAGCGGCGTCTTTTTTACGTGGGGATGACCAGGGCCGAAGAAGTTCTCTATTTGAGCCATGTGCGGAAAAGAAAGGGAGGCGGAGAGGAAGTGTTATCGCGTTCTTCCCGGTTTTTGCGGGAGATTCCCGCAGATCTGATGATTTCGCTGGAGAACAGGTCGAACAAAAGAGTACAACATACAAAAATACACCAACTGAACTTGTTTGAAAAGATATGACTCCTGTTGACAAGAGTGTCCAAGAGCAGCTTGCGGAACTCCAGGAAACCGTTGCCGGGCTGAAAAAGGATAAAGCGCGCCTGGAAGAGATCGCGCAGCAGGCCGATGCGGCCAACAAGGCAAAAAGCGATTTTCTGGCCATGATCAGTCACGAGATCAGGACCCCGATGAACGGGGTGATCGGTTTGACCGAACTCCTGCTCGATACGGAGCTGGAAAATAAACAGAAGCATTATGCCGGTCTGATTCTGACCTCGGCACGAAACCTGTTGACCCTGATCAACAGCCTGCTTGATTTCAGCAAGATTGAAGCCAGGATGATGGAGCTGGATATTGCGGAGTTCAGTCTCCGAAAATTGACCAGCGAGATGATGTCACTCTACAATGTTGCCACTGAACGCAAGGATGTGCTGGTGTCGGCGGAGATTGACCCGCGTGTTGCCGAAACATACATGGGTGACAGTTATCGCATCAGGCAGATTCTGGTCAACCTCCTGGGCAATGCCATCAAATTCACCGAACAGGGTTCGGTGCTCGTGAAAATTATTTATGTCCGGTCAACCGAGGCCGGCAGGGATCTGCTGCGGATCGAGGTGCGGGACAGCGGTCCCGGCATTCCCTCGGACAAGCTGGATCGCCTTTTCAAGCCGTTTTCCCAGGTTGACGCATCATCCACCCGCCGCCATGGAGGAACCGGACTCGGCCTGTCCATCTGCCAGAAGCTGGTGGAGCTGATGGGGGGAGAGATCGGGGTGGAGTCGGTGAAAGAAAAAGGCAGTACGTTCTGGTTTGTTCTGCCCCTTAAACCTGTTGCTGCTCAACCGCAGGATGATCCGGGAGCCTTGAAGTCTGGTGGGCCGGCAGCATGGGTTCGTCCGGGGACAGAATCGCTGGACCAGGGCGCGCCGGCAGAAACCCCGCTGATCATGATCGTCGATGATGACGAAACAAACAGGTTTGTCCTGGAAACCGTCCTGGAAAAATCCGGGGCCCGCGTGGTTTCGGCCAGAAACGGCAAAGAGGCCATCGACCTGTTCCTGTCCAACACTCCGGATCTGATCCTGATGGATTGCCAGATGCCGGTTGTTGACGGTTTTGAAGCCTGTCAGCGTATCCATGGCATTGCAGCGGAGAAGTCCGGGAAAAGACCCTGCATCATTGCGTTGACAGCCGATGCCACCCAGTCGACCCGCCAGCGCTGCAGGGAAGTAGGTATGGACGATTACCTGACCAAACCCCTGGACTTTGTCAAACTGCAGCGGGTTGTGGACAACTGGCTGCCGGGATCCGGCCTCCGGGTTGTGGGCCGGCGGCATGGACAGCAAGCTGATGAGGGAGCACCATTTGTCAAGGATGATGCCTTCCAGGGAATGCGGATTGATCCGCAGGTTCTGCAGCGCCTGAAAGATAATATGGGTGACATCAGCCCGGTCATCAAGGTTTTTCTCGGGTCACTTCCCGGCCGCCTGAAAGAGCTGAAAAAAGCCGCGGATGCATCGGATCACGAGGCTGTGCGCCGGATCGCGCATATCTTGAAAGGAAGCAGCAGCCAGTTCGGAGCGCTCCATATGTCCAGTCTCTGCCTGCAGGCCGAGAGCATGGCAAAAAACAGGAAAATGGATACAATTCATGTTCTCTGCGAAAAAATCAGCGAGGCTGCGGACCAGCTGGACCGGTTTTTGTCGGAAGAACTTGATAAAAAATAGAATTTCCACCAATATAACCGGACGGATAAGGATATTTTTTTTGCGCTCCGGATAAAGTGAATTGCTTATGAGCTTGACTACATTTCGTCGAAAGCCCACAATACTCATTGTTGATGATGATGAAGTCCTCCGCCTGCTGCTGAGGCAGTTTCTTGAGGTTGAAGGATATCGCGTTGTTGAGGCTGAGGATGGGTCCAGTGCGCTGCTGACGGTTGTTGACGAGGATTTTGATCTGGTGATCATGGACATCGCCATGCCGGGCATTGATGGATTATCGGTGTGTGAGCGCATCAAGTCCTCCATGGAGGAGCCGCCGCCGGTGTTGATGATCACCGCTCTGGAGGACGAAGAATCCATAGACAGGGCCTTCAGCGCCGGCGCTGTCGATTTGATCCGCAAGCCTATTCAATGGTCGGTCCTGCGTAACAGGATCAGGTATATTATCAACGCCTATCACGCCCGGCGTGAAATCGAGGAGCTGACCCGGAGCTATGAAATGATCCTCGATGCTGCCGCAAACGGGATATGCGGCATCGATGACAAACAAAGGGTCAGCTTTGCCAACCCGGCCGCGCTTACCATGCTCGGCTACGAGCAGGCGGAAATGATCGGCAGGCCGTATCGAGAAATATTCAAGGCTTCCAAACCCGGAACCGATGACTTTGATATTGACTGCTGCCCTTTCTTCCATGAATCAACATCGCCGGAACCCTTTGAATTCGATGAGCTGCGGCTGCTTCGAAAAGACGGCACCAGCTTTTCAGCTGATTTCCGCTCCACCCCCATTGTGGAGGGCAGGAAGCTGTCCGGCGCGGTACTCGTGTTCCAGGATGTGACCGAACGGCAGCAGGCCGCGGAGATAATCAGGCACATGGCCAACCATGACTCCCTGACCAGCCTGCCCAACCGGAACTTTTGTAACCGAAGGCTTCCCCAGGCTATTTCGCTGGCATCAAGGGAGGGCAGAAAGATCTGCCTTCTTTTCATTGATCTGGACCGTTTCAAGCCGATTAACGATAAATACGGTCACGCGGTAGGGGACAAGGTGCTGCTCGAAGTAGCGACCCGTCTCAAAGAGGTGCTCCGTGCCTCAGACAGCGTGTGCCGCATAGGCGGGGATGAATTCGTCATTCTGCTTGAAAGTTCACCGACCATAGAAGGCGCCGAGTATGTTGCGCAGCGAACCATCGATATCCTCAATGAACCCATCGAGGCCGAGGGGCATCAGTGCTCCATCGGTGCAAGTGTCGGCATCAGCGTCTACCCTGATGACTGCCGGGACGCCAGAACCATGCTGCAGCATGCCGATATCGCGATGTATGCGGCCAAGAAAAAGGGGAGAAACCGTTATGAGAAGTTTTCTCCTGAAATGATGAACGCGGTTTCGGAGTAGCGAACTCGGTCCGGCTGGTCCATGGGCAGCGGATAAACAGATCCGGGTCTCATCCGTTCATGGTTTTTTTTACGACAATTCATATTTTTTCATTTTGCGCCACAAGGACACCCGGTCGATTCCAAGGTGTTTGGCGGCCAGGGTTTTATTGCCTTCCGTTTCATTCAGAACCCATTTTATGTACTCCCTTTCATGGTCTTCCAGCGATGGTATGCCCCCGTTTTCAGCGCGGCGGAATGTTTTGAAAACCATACCTCTCAGGTCGTCGGGAAGTTGCTCGGGATCAATGGTGTCGCCTCGTGTCAGGGCCACGCCCCTTTCAATGATGTTTTCAAGTTCACGGACGTTTCCCGGATAGTCGTAGTTGGTGAGTATATCGGCTACTTCCGGTGATATATTCAACACGTTCTTCTTCATTTCCCTGCTGTATTTGTCGAGGAAATGGTGGATAAGGACCGGTATGTCATCTTTTCGCGCCGCCAGGGGGGGCAGGGTTATTGAAACGACATTGATCCTGAAATAAAGGTCATTGCGAAAATGGCCAAGCTGGACTTCCTCATGCATGTTCCGGTTGGTGGCGGCAATGAAGCGGACATCGATCCCGATGGGGGTGGTGCCGCCCAGGCGGAGCACTTCCTTTTCCTGCAGGACCCGAAGGAGGTTAACCTGCATGGAAAGGGGCATTTCAGTGATTTCATCAAGAAAAAGGGTGCCCCCGTTGGCTTTTTCTATCAGGCCCGGTTTAAACTGGTCGGCCCCGGTGAACGCTCCTTTTTCGTGGCCGAAGAGTTCATTGGTCAGCAGTTCTTCGTTAAATGCGCCGCAATTGATGGACAGCATCGGGCCATCCTGCCTGTTGCTGGACGCGTGGATAAATTTGGCCAGAAGTTCCTTGCCGGTGCCGGATTCACCGTTAATGACAATATTGCTGTCGCTCAGGGCCGCCTGGGCCGCCAGGGACAGCACGTTTTTCATCTGTTTGTTCTGGGTAATGATGCCGGAAGAACCTGTATATACCTTTAATTGTGATTTCAGGTTCAAATTCTCCCGCTTGAGGCGGACCTTTTCCAGCGCCTCCTTCACCACCTTGCGCACTTCGTCCAGTTTGAAAGGTTTGGCAATGTAGTGATAGGCTCCCTCCTTCATCGCTTCAATGGCTGTTTTAACAGTCGCATAGCCGGTTATCATGATAACTTCGGTATCCGGATGGTGTTCCTTGGTCCGGACCAGGATTTCCATGCCGTCCACTTTTTCCATTTTCAGGTCGGTCAGGACCAGGTCGTATCGCTCCTTGGCAATAAGTTCCAGGGCTTCAGGGCTGTTCTGGGTGCCCAGCACTTTATATCCTTCCTTTTTGAGGACATGCATCAGGTTCTGCAGGGCGACTGCTTCGTCGTCAACGACGAGGATCTTGGGTTCTTTATTCATTGGTATATGCCCCTCCGGGGAGCCAGATGATAAATGTTGTGCCCTCGTTCAGGCGGCTGTCAACGGAGATTGTCCCTCCGTGACTCTCGACTATATCATGGACGATAAACAGTCCGAGGCCTGAACCTTTTCCCACATCTTTTGAAGTGTAGAAGGGGTCGAATATATTTTTCATGTCCTCGGGCGGTATGCCCGGACCATTATCGGAAACGAGTATCTCAACCTCCTGGCGGCTCTTGGAAGAGAATTCCCGGGCGGTAATCCATATTGTTCCGCGGGGGCCGCAGGCATCGACAGCATTTTTTATCAGGTTGAGAAAGACCTGCTGCATTCGCTGTTTGTCAACCCATACCATCAGATTGTCGGGCATATCCTGTTCTATGTTAATTTCGGCGGGAATTTCCGAACGAAGGAGCCGCAGCGCGCTGTTGATGATCACCATCAGGTTGAGCTCCTCCTTGTTGAAGGCCCTGGTGCGTGAAAATTCAAGGAGGGTTTTGACGATGTCCCGCGCCTTGTCTGTCTGTTCGTCAATCTGGGTGATCAGGGTCTTGTGAAACTGGATATCAGGATTGTCGATTTCCTCTCCCAGGATTTGAGCGGAAGTAGAGATGTTGGACAGCGGATTGTTTAATTCATGAGCCACTCCGGCAAGCAGGGTCCCCAGTGAAGCAAGCTTTTCCGATTGAACCATCTGCCTCTGGCGGAGAGCAAGTTCGTTGTTCATTCGAGTGAACGCCTGAAAAAG
>JAMJFO010000111.1 GCA_023544645.1 Desulfobulbaceae bacterium
TTTATGCGGTCATTTATTGATCACGTATGATCCATAATCCGACAGACTCCTAGCCCGCATATTTCACAAAGATCGTCGCGAGAGGCTGGAAAGTGTTGTGGATACAAGGCGCGTGCTGAAAAACACCCGCAGGCATAATGCTTTCCAGCTTCGCAGCAGGTCGCTTGTGAAATATGGGGGCCAGTCATCCTGCAAGGAGGTTGGATCATGCCTTTTACCATTCAACGCGTACAATACTTCTACACCACAGTAAGAGATCAACCCGGTGAAGCGTATAAACTGCTGAACCTGCTCTCCAGCATGGGGGTTGACCAGCTGGCCTTCTCAGCAATCCCGGTGGGGCCCAACTCGACCCAGCTTGCCGTTTTTCCGGAAGACCCGGCAAAACTGGCCAGCGAAGCCAAGCTGGCCGGTATGGTTCTCGACGGCCCGCACCATGCTCTTCTTATCCAGGGCGATGATGAGTTGGGGTCTCTTGCAGGTATCCACCAGAAACTCTACGAGGCCGACATCAATGTGTACGCCTCCAGCGGTGTCACCGATGGGCGGGGAAGCTACGGGTACCTGATCTACGTCAAGGAAGATGATTTTGAAAGGGCTGCCACAACCCTGGGGGTATAAAAAAGTAACTGCCGGCTGACCGCATCCCTTATCAGTTAATAAGAATAAAAAAAGAGCAGGGTTGCCATGAAGGCAACCCTGCTCTTTTCGTTTATTGATATCCGCGTGTATCAGTGACCAACAGTCAGGATTCCGCTGGCAGCCAGGATAAGAATAAGAGCGGTGGCCACGGCGATGATGCCCATGGCCTTATCACCACGGGCAAACAGGCCCGGTATAATCACGATATAGCAGACAATGGTAACACCGGCAAGAATGGCAATGGGAATAAAATTGAGAAAATCCCCCTTGCCCACCAGTTGGACCCAACCCCAGCCGGTGGGCAGTTGCTCCAGGTGAAGAAAGTTGGTGTTGATTGCCACCAGGTAATCATGAACAGGCATATTCCAGTATCCTGCCACCTCTCCCAGCGGCACCGCCGGTTTCATGATGCCGAAGACATAGAGGGCAAAGGTTATGAACATAAACCCAAGGCCGATCAACATCCCTTTTTCCAGGATGGAGGCATAAAGCACTTGCTCCTGGGTTGCTTCTTTTTTTATTTCATGCATGATGAGATCCTCCTCTCAGAATATTCGATTATAAAATGCCGCCGGAAGTGAGGCCTTTGTGCAGCGCCTTGAGCCCGGCAAAAGCCAGGATTACGATAACCATCCAACGGATAAATGTCGGTTTGGCAACCTTCAGAATACGCACGCCGACAAGTGAGCCAAGCATGATGCCGATGAGCGAAGGAACAACCATCATGGCAATAACACATCCCTGGTTCACGTAGATCCAGGCAGCGGATGTATCGGTAATGGACAGGAGGAATTTACTGGTGGCAACACTGATTTTCAATGGCGCGCCCATCAACAGGTTGAGCACCGGTACGTTTGCCCAGCCGGCGCCGAGGCCGAACATGCCGGCCATGAAACCGATAATAATAAACAGGAACAACCCGATGGGGGTGCGGTGAACCTGCCAGTTGATATCCTGCTTGCTGCTTACTTCATGATAGACACCGCAGATCCGCAGCGCCGAGGAAAGGTTATCGGCCTTGGGCACATCCGGAACCTCTGATTTTTTGGCAGTGAGCATGATCGCGACAATACCGAGAATGGTGATGCCCAGGCTGAGTTGGATGATATGGGTGGGCAGAGCCAGACCGACCATAGCGCCGACAATAGCCATGGTGGAAGCGATGAGCGCCACCGGCAGGGCGAGACGAAGGCTGGCCAGGTTGGCTTTCAGCAAACCGGGACCAGCGGCCAGGGCGCCGCACAATGCGACAAGAAGGCCGGTGCCGCGGACAAAGTCAAGATGAAACGGAAAAAAACCGCTGATGATGGGCACAAACAGCACCCCGCCGCCGACTCCGCCGAGTACGGCGATTATCCCCATAATAAACGTTACAACCAGCAGAACGATGGGCCAGACCCACCAGGCGGTTCCATCGTCCATGGGCACCGGTGATTCCGCCGTCACCTCACTGGCCCAGAGCAATGCCGGGGTCAGAACCAGAAGTGCCCCGGTCATGAGCCCGGCGACCCCGAGTTTCTCAAGAAATTTCTTCATCTTCATTCCCTCCTTGATTCAACAATTAATAAATTTTCAGGATCAACCCCTGTTGAATAATATTTTGTCTGGCAACAGAACATTATTCAAACGGATTCATCCAATAAAAACAATAATGACAGATAACCGGGAAAAGTTGCGCTGGAAAAGTTTCCACGCAGAACAGCATCAAACATAATCGGATTCAACTGTCCCGAGATGGATGACTTTTAGCGAAACAAAACGGATTGACGTTATGCTTAATGCTCTCGCCATAACCATGTCAAGGAAAATATTTCAGGCGGATATGGTAACTATATGGAATAAGGAAAAAAGATTTGCGTTGCATATTGCAACATGGCGTCAAAAAAGATTTCTATATCACAAATATAAGCCACCACCAGGTGTTTCGATTTGCAACAATATTCATTTTTTATTTTGTTTGACAAAATCCCGGGGAAAGTCGGGAGATTGATTAAAAATCGGGGCAGAAGAAAAGCTATTTAAAATAAAAAAGAACGCTTGAAAAGTACAAAAAACGGGCATCTGCAATCCATGAGCGCCCGTTGTAAATGTGTAAAGAAAAATCAGTGAATGATCATGACAGGGCAGTTGGCATACCCGATGGTACGCTCCGTGACGCTGCCCATCAGTAATCGTTTCAACCCTTTCCGGCCATGGGTTCCCATCACGATGACGGATGCACCTATTTCATCAGCCAGTTTTGTTATCTGGTCGTGAGGCTCCCCTTCCCTGATAAATGTCTCCGCTGCTATCCCCTTTTTCTCTGCTTTTTCCACAACACCTTGCAGATACTCGTGGGCTTTATCAACGAGTTTCTTGACATGTTCAGGAGCCATGGCCAGCATCTCGTCATTGGCATCAACAACGGTTACAACGGCCAGTTTACCCTCGAATTCAGCAGCCGCTGATACGGCATGCTCCACCGCCGACTCACTGTTGGCCGATCCATCGGCGGCCACCAGAATTTTGTGCCAGTCCAGTCGGGCTTCCTCCGGAACGACCAGTACATGTTTGGTGGTATGGCCGATAACCCTGGCCGTAACACCGCCCATCAATTCACGTTCAAGATGGCTGAGGCCGCTGCGCCCCATGATGACCAGGTCGCAGTTTTCCTCATCAGCAACGTGAACAATCCGCTCAAAAGGCTCTCCCTGCTCGAGGTTTGCCAAAACATGCACACTGAGTTCATCGGCCTGCTTTTTGGCCTCGGCCAGAAGTTTCTGGCCGGGCCCCTCAATCGTTTCCTTGATATTGCTTATGCCTACCAGATCGAGGTCGCCGTCATACACCGGCACGACAGCCAGCACCTTGACCCAGCTGTTGTCTTTTTTTGCCAGGTCCGCTGCTACGGCCAGCGCATTTTTCGCTGAATCCGAACCATCGTAGGCAACCAGGATCTTCCTGTACTTAGCCATGACTTACTCCTTCTTCCTGCAGCCGACTTACTCGTTCTTCCGCCCTTGCTTCCATCATCCCCTTGACCATTGCTGTGGTAATGATGAGTCCGGCGGAAGCAAGCGCTACGATCAAAGACCAGTAGCTGACACTTTCAAGTAGTGACGCCAGCTGGGGTTCAAGCTGTCCCCGCAAACCGACATCAGCAAGATAACCCGGAACCTTTGCGCCGCGGGAAACCGCAACGATAAGCATAACCGCGGCCATGACTATTTTAATCATGTGATCCTTTACATAGGTTGTGCCAAGCGCGCCAAGCTGAACCCCGATCAGGGAACCGGCAAGGATGAGCAGGGTCAACCTGATATCGATCAAGCCGGCCAGGCCCCACTGAATGGACCCCCAGGCGCCCATGATAAAGGCAATGATCAGCTCGGTGGCGCTGGCAACAACCGCGGACGCGCCGACAACATAGATCATTCCCGGAACCCCGATAAACCCGCCCACCGCGATGGTCGCGGCCAGCATACCGGTGAGAAGCCCGACCGGAATGGTGACCCAGGCGGAAATTCTTACCTTGGCGACCTTGAATTCCATCATCGGAGGAAGATTGATTTTCATTAAAGCCTGGGCCAGTTTCGGTGTTTTCGCCTCCCCGGTCCCCTTGGCCAGCTTATAGGCATCATATAAAACATATCCGCCCACCACAACCAGTATAAAAACAAAGACAGTGCTGACATAGAGGTTTGAACCGGCATTGCCCCAGTGTTTAAGGATATACTTCTGGATCATGATGCCGATCTGGACACCGATGATGGCGGTAACAGCCATGACCAGTCCAAGCTTGATATCCGCCTGGCCGTACTTGTAGCGCTTATACGCGCCGACCATGGCCTTGGGAAACTTATGGCACATGTTGCTGGCAACGGCAATAGCGCCGGGAACGCCGAGTGACATCATTGCCGGGGTCAGGACAAAAGCACCGCCCGAGCCGATAAAACCGCTCAGCAGGCCGCCGATCAGACCGATCAGGAGCAATGCTGCAACGCGTTTTACGTTCATGTCCAGAAACATTACCGACACGTCCTTGATCACCCCCTCACCCGCGTGACTGTCCAGGGTGACCATTACCTTTTTATCCAGATTTATGGCATCTGCAGTCATCCCCTCGGGGAGGTTCAGGATCATGGGCTCCTGGGCACCGTTCTTGATAAACGTTGCCGTGCCGGCGCTCGCGTCCACCATGGTAAATTCGCCCTTCATCATATCTTTGGACGGTCCGGCGCCGCCGCCGGCCATGGCCGAATGAACAGGCATGATCAGAAATATTCCCAGTATAAGAAAAAGTAGTCTTTTCATCAGTTGTTTCTCCTTGTAACAATTACAATTGAACATAGTCGTATAGTGCAGCCATTTATTAATGTTTTTTCGCCTCAAGGCCCAGGACACTCAGAAAATTACTGGCAAAGGCGCCGTGAATGAACGAAAATGCCAGGGCCGTGCAAATCGGCCAGGCCGTGTAGATTCCGCCCCTGGTAAAGGTGTCCATTATCAGATCCTGCCTCATCATCAATCCCACGTACAGGGACAAAGAAATAACGCCGAATATGATCATGGAGACAACCGGCTTCTTTTTTACCGGGTGTACGACTTTCTTCTGTCCCGTTTCCGGATCAGAGAGCATCTCCCGAGCCGTCTCGTGTTCACCGGCTTCGGCAAAGGCTGCGGCCGACATATTCTTGTCAAAATTATTCATTTCCATAATTTCTTCCTCCTTTTCAATACCTGAAGAGTTGTTTGGTTTTATGATTCAAAAAAAATAACCGGACAGCGAAACAGCCCGCTTATACTCGACTTAAACTCATCCTCCTGCTCACGCACACCATCACAAACAGGGATAATTACTGCCATGATATCTCTCCTTTTGCTGGCCACAACTGTTAATTCATCCTGCAGTGAGGCCTCTTTTATTGAGTATTTGTAGGAAATACCCAATTGCTTCATTTTTTCCTGCAGAGACTGCAAACGTCTCGTACCTTTCTCGAAAAATTCCTGGGGCGATGTGGCAGACATATCCATCGGGATAATCTGATACACTTCCAGAGCGCTGCCAAGACGCTTGCACAGGTTAAAAGCGTGATCAAGCACCTTGCCGGTGACCACCGGACAATCCGTGCTTAACAACACCTTTTTATGCGAATTTTTCCCTGCAGTAAGAAGACCCCGGGCATACTCATGTTCACCAGCCTCGGCAAAGGCAGCCGCCATCATTGCGTCTTCAATTTTTTTAATAATGTTGCTCATTTCAACACCGTTGCTCTCTGCTTTTTCATTTTCCGGATTCTCATTTTGTTGATATAATCCTCCGCAGCCTGCACCCTTTTATAGAGCAATTGCTGTGCCAAACCGCACACAATAAACATTATGAATAAATTCAATATGTTATAATAATGCACCACAATGCGGACATCATTGCAGAATGCAACACCACGTAATATAAAAATCATTTATCCCTTAATATCAACATGATACAAGAACGTTGCGTCTGCGAAATGCATGTTGCGATATGCAACAAGAAGTTGTAGGATAAAAAAATGATTGTCAGTTCACATACAACAGGCCGATGACCAGCAGACTGAGTATTCAAAAAAAAATTACCTACAGTTTCAGCGCGCTGCTGGCACTGGTCTCAATTACAGCGGTGATTTTTTATGCCCTGGTGCAGCAGGTGGAGGAAAAACTCTACCTAGTCGAGGTGGTGGATGAGTTCCTGAACCTCACGCTTGAATTACGCCGCTACGAAAAAAACTATTTTCTTTATCAACTTGATGAGGACTACGACAACAACCTCGTCTACCTGGACGAATTATTCAAAACAGTTGCTGCAAATGCCGAAATTTTCACCCCGTTGCAGACCATAATCGGCGCAGAGGAGATC
>JAMJFO010000112.1 GCA_023544645.1 Desulfobulbaceae bacterium
ATCACCATCTTCTCTTGTAATTACGACAATAGCATTATCACTCCCGCCAACTTCTTTCCAGTTGGTGATTTTTCCTGAAAATATATCCAGAACTTGCTGAGCTCCTATATCATCTATCGAAACACTTTGATGTGCGAAAAAAACCGTTGGAACTGTGAAAATAGCCAGATAACTGAGCCCAAAATGTTTTTCTTTGTCCTTGATGTCACGAGCTACACGACCAAGATTTACATGATCATTTCCGACAGCCTTAACACCTCCACCAGACCCAATACTTTTGGGAACCAGAACAACAGTACCTGTTTTTTGGGTAAAAGCCTCACCAATAGAATTTAATACAACAACACCATCACCGGTACCGGGAATTGCGATTTCATCGGCCAACACAGACGATGAAAAAATTATACATGTAAATAGAAGCGCTATTAGCAGTGTCGAACTCTTTCTCATTGCCGATTCTCCTTAAATTAAACGAATTAATATTCTCAAAAAACACTGATTACAAACCACAGTATACACTATATTACAAAGTTGAAATTCACAATGGCAATCTCAAATTGACCTGTCCACCACCCAAAGGTACCTGGGCAAAGTAAACGATTCCGAAGCTGCCAGATGGATTGAAAACTTGCACGGGTAAAAAAATAGGGCGAGAAGAATTTCTTTTCGCCCTATAGCCTGCACTCAAGATCGTAGAGAAGTTTTATTTGAAGCCATTTGCAGCTTGGTAGAGGTTTGAGTTGGCATTATTCAGTACCAGTTGGTTAGTCCCATATGTTTGCAAATATTTATTTCACATCAGTTTGACTCCTGCACACCTTGAGTCAGTTCTGTTTCAAAACCGGCTTTTCCCGGATAAAGGTTTGGATCGTTATCAGCCCATGGAGCGCGTTCAATTCTAGCAGTCTCTAAGCCCTGTCGACGCGCGACAATACGGTAGGAAAACTCTATGTTCGCATCACCACTCTGCAAATGTACTTCAAAGCCGGTTGGCGTACGATTGGTTACATACAGGTTGGCATTGCCATAAGGCTGCAGAAATACATGATATGGCATGGAAAGATTGACAGTTTGGGTAAATATGGGATCAAAAGTAACAACGGCTAAATCGTTCTGGAGTTGTGCAAAACCATAATCTGTGAACCATACCTCAGTTGATTCTTCTGAATACATGAGCCTGGCTCCGTCATCTGTTGCAACAACAGCATTTTTTGTACCATTTGCTACATTTAAACCTGTTTTCCCTGCAGGAACGCTAACGTAGACTCCGCTTCCGTTATCCGAATGAAACCGAGCTGCCCATCCTCCGGATGGAGATTGGTCCCATCCAAAAACAGCGTAACCACTATCGGCTTTTGTTACACCGATAACTCCATTTCTCCCTCCAAAGAAACCTCCGGGCTTAAAATAACTTGTAAAATCCGAAACAGAATATCCCGCCTGTATGCCAACAACTCCAATTCCATCAGAAGTAGAAGCTGCATATCCAAAAATGCCATTTCCGGCGGCGCTATAGCCATGTACCCCTTCACCACTCCCGTCATTTCTCCCTCCCACAGAAGGATAAACGCTGTTTGAATAACCATAGAGTCCATGGCCCGTGCTATGATGATAGCCTGCAATAGCCGGAGCCGTCGGAGAACTGCCATGGGCTGTGAAGGCCGATCCAAGAGTACTTGAATTTTCATTGTTGGTAACGGTCAAGATCGGGCCGTTTAAGGTGCCTTCAACAACTGTACCTGGTTTTATACTGCTTCCCATGGGGATTACGACCACCTTATTCTGAGCCCAACAGGGAGATGCTAAAAGAAAAATAAGAATCATGAGAACTAAACGGCTATAGAAAATATGCATCACAACCTCCTTTTTTCGCAGTTGATACCTTCGCCTATAAAAGTAAGTAAAAGATTAGTCAAACTTGATGAAGATTTCCACTGGCAGCAGCAACTTAAAACAATAATAGTGGGGTTAAGCATCATCGTAAATACGTAGGAAATAACCTTGTTGCAGAGAAACCCAGCTTGAGAATAACTCCTATTTTATAGAAATTGATGCTGGCTATTAGATCATGGCCTCCACAAGCGTCCCCAAAGACCGTGAACGAGAATCCGCCAAAGTCTCTGTTCATCGATATTTGGCATTGTCACTAAGGGAATAGGTCGGCGGGAGGCGGGAACCGAGATGTTAACAATGCCAGATGCAACAGCCATTGTTAATACAATTCCCTATTTTCAAATCCCCACTCCCGAACTCAACCTGCAATTACATCCAGCCCAGTCCGGTGGCCACCCCCAATGCCACCAGCAGCAGACCGCAGCCTATCTTTGCGGAACGTTCCCAGCTGCGGCGTGACTCCCGGCCAAGGTGTATGCCTGCCCAGGTGAATACAACCGAAAAAAACGCGATGGTGCCGGCCACGGCCAGCGGCTCCGCCCTTCCCAGTCCCAAGCTGAACCCTACAATCAGATTGTCCGCGCTCAAACCGGCGGCCAGCAGGACCAAACCGCTCCATCGGGTCACCTGCCGAGCCAGTTTTTCGTCATTTCCCTCATTTCGTATGCCGCCGATGACCGTCACAAGGCCCATGCCAATCAGGAGAATCGCGCCCACCAGGGTTGTTTGGAGACCAACCGCCTCAGCGGCGGCAGAACCCAGCCATATCCCAAGCAATGGCACGAAGAACTCGAACAAACCAAAGACCAGTATAATCCGGAATCGGCGTTTAACCTGCCCCAAGGCACCAAAAGCCAGCGCCACGGCCAAGTTGTTGGATCCGATGATAGTGCCCAGGATAATGAAATCAATGAAATTCAAAAATTCCCCCGGAATACGAAGTATGGTCAATTACGGTGCTCATCCCCTTGGACTTTTCGGCTTACGGCCTATCTGCCCGCTGTCCTATGCTTAAAGCTGCATGCTGTATACAACCTCCAAGGACTCGCTTCCCGGTGGCGGGCTTACCTTCCGGGGCGAGCTTTCCACCCGCTTAATCACACGACCTTGCCCGGCCGCACTTTTACTTTGACCTCACTAATTAAAGGGTGCCTGTCTCATCTTAATCCTTTCTATTCAGGCTCCAGTTGTAATCCTGATAACTGACCTGGCATTCCCTGCTGCTTGTTGCCAGGAGGTCCCTGGCCTGCTCATCGTACAGAAAGGCGGCGGCGAATTGCAGGCGCTCTTCGATATCATCGCCAAAATCTTTGTCATACCAGGAAAAAATCCGCGACAGCTGCACGGCTTTCCGGTCCACATCAACCACCACCCCACCGCCGTTGACAAAGGTGCGGCCGGCAATATCGAGTTCATTATCGAGGTTTTCCGCGGTATAGACCTCGATGGGCGGGCAGGAGCGGGAAGCACAGACCAGGGCGAAATGAATACGGGGATCCACTTCCGCAACGCTGAATTGAAGGCGGGGATCATCATCGTCAAAGACGTGGAACAGGGAATTGGGCGGCTTGCGGTTGGCCCGCAAAATGCCGTGTTCAATGTCGTGGGGAGTGAATTCGCGGCCGCCGATCTGGTAGACGATTCTGGTGAAAAAATTGCGCACTTCCTTGACCGAATCCCGGATTTCCAGCTCAATGACCCCGTGAATGACAATCACATTATACAGATTTATCCAGAAAACGGTTTTTTCTGCTCTGGTGGCCAGGCCGGCCGGATCAAAATTATGCAGATTGTAGGTCAGCTGCAGAAAGCGCTGATAGAGTTCCGCATGTTTCATCTGCTCATAGGCGACCCGATGCTGATCGAAAAAGGCCCCGCGCAGCAAATTCATCGTTGTTTTGAGCTCGGTGCCGATATCAAGGGGGGTCGTATCCTGATCAGGTTCGCCGCTGTTGAGAATGGATTTGGGCGCCAGCAGTTTTTTCGTCATCCGGTCCATGAACCCGGAGGACTTTTTTTCTTCCTCTGATGTTATTCTCTCCTTTTCCCGCGCCCGCAGAAGACGGATAACGCTGTTGATGTAGCCGATATGGGTGAAGGCCTGGGGGAAATTTCCTAGCTGCTCCTGCCAGCGGACATCATATTGCTCGGCAAAAAGTCCCACGTGGTTGGCGGTCCTCTCCAGCCGGCGCAGCAGGTTCTCGGCTTCTGTCAGCCGGCCCAGGCCGATCAGGCAATCAACCAGCCAGAAGGTGCATAACAAAAAAGTACCCTCCTCCCCTGCGAGACCATCAGACGTCCGGTATCTGTACAGCAGGTTGTTGTGGCTGAGCGAATCGCGGATTGCTTCAATGGTGGTGATTATGCGCGGGTCGTCAAAGGGCAGGAAGCCGAGAATGGGCAGAAGGAGATTGCTGGCATCGAGATCCGTGGTGGCATAATGTTGCACAAATGCCCTTTTCTCCCGGCAGTATCCCTTGTCCAGCACCTCCTGGCGGATTTTTTCCCGCACCTCGCGCCAGTGCTCCAGATCGGCGGGAAAACCGTAGCGTTCGGCTATGGTCAGCCCGCGGTCCAAGGCTACCCAGCACATCACCTTGGAGTAGACAAAATGATAGGGACCGCCCCTGATTTCCCAGATCCCGGAATCCGGCTCCTGCCAGTGGCCGATCACGTATTCGCAGATCGACCGCAGGGCAGGCCACAATTTTATATCAATTTTACCTACGTAATCGGAGAGTTTTGCCGCTGCCTCCATCAGTTCGCCATAAATGTCCATCTGCCTCTGGCCGGATGCCGCATTACCGATGCGGACCGGGCGGGAGCCCTTATAGCCGTCGAGATGGGACAGCTCGATTTCCGCCAGATCCGTTTCGGCCCGCAGTCCGTACATGATCTGCAGTTTATCAGCGCCGTGGCCGGCAATAATCTTTTCGAGCCAGTGCAGATAGCCTTCGGTCTCGGAGAGATGACCCAGATGAAAAAGGGCGGTAAGGGTAAATGAGGTGTCCCGGATCCAGGTAAAGCGATAATCCCAGTTGCGGCTGCCGCCGATTTCCTCGGGCAGGGAAGTGGTGGCCGCCGCGGCAATCGTACTGGTGGGATCAAAGTAAAGCAGCTTCAGGATCAGGGCCGATCGCTCTATTGTCCCGGCAAAAGAATTGAGGGAAAAAGATCGGCCGGTCTCGCTGCGCGCCAGCCAGGTCCGCCAGAATTTTTTCGTCTCATCCAGGGCCCGGTGTCCATCTTCCCTAGCTGGGCTATGCAAATCTTCATCGCGGCAGAAAGTGCCCTCCTGCTCCCCGCCGCTGTGAGACGCCAGTTTGAACCATGCTTCATCGCCGGCGGCCATGATCCAGGCCCCTGCTGCCTCGCCTTCACCGATATCCAGTTTGCGATCAGTGGTCAGGGCTATTTCACACATACCCGCCCGGGCCAGGACACCGCCTTCACCCTGTTTCAGATCAGCATCCTGCCGGGCATAATCGAAGCGGGGCTGGAAAAGAAGCTCTACATCAATATCTCCCTTTTCAATCATGACATGCCGGTAAAAGAAAAGATGATCCGCCTCCTTTTCCTCGTGACCGGCGGGCGGAATATGCATGAAATCGGTGAGCTTGAGGATACCGGTTCGGGTCCGGAAACGAGTGACCAGGACATTTGTACCAGGTTCGTAATGAGCCGCAGAATCAAAATCCCCTGCCGGCTGCACCCGGAATCTTCCACCTCTGGTGTCATCCAGCAGGGCGCCGAAGACAAAAGGCGAATCAATGAAAGGGAAACACAGCCAGTCGCAGGAACCGTCAAGGCCGATCAGGGCAATGGTCCGCAAATTGCCGATTATGCCGTAGTCGCTGATCTTTTTATACATCGACATTATGACCCGTCTTTCATTTTTACCTTACCCTGGCCGCTGGGGGCCACTATGTATCTATTAAAATTAAAAAACTCTCGTTCATAACCTTTACATACCACATTTTTCGCCGGCGCCTCACGCAAATTTTTAGTCCACTCTCACCGAACACAATTGACTATTATCGAGTTCGAAGTGATTTTTTTTACATGACCGTCATATGCTGAGATCCCACCAAATATTGAGGCCCATCGATCCGCTTCATACTGCATGCCTCTCTCTGTCAATTTTCTAATCACCTGTTATTAAATACTAATTCAGACTTCTGATTTTCGTTCAGCTATTGGCAGGCTATTTGCATTGACATTATTATGCTCCTGATCATCTCGCCAAAAAAAGTGATGGTCCCGCAAAAACTCTCTGGCGACTGCGGTGCGTTGCATCCTCGATATTGATGCGTACTGAATGCACTTATCATGAGGAATTTGCACTGGTTGACATTGGGGATTTTTGCTGAGCTATCTTTGATGGCGTCGTAAAAAGTCCGATCTACTGTGTCATAGCGGGTTCGGCCAATGC
>JAMJFO010000113.1 GCA_023544645.1 Desulfobulbaceae bacterium
GTTCATTTCCTGGGCAGCCTTTTTATCCTGGTTCCATTCCACAACTGACAGACCGTCCCGGGCTGACTTGCGAAAAGCGATACGATCACGAAGCATTGAGTCAACCAGGGTCAGGTGTTGGAAATCTTCTTCGCTGAGAAAGTCGCGTGTTTCCTGGTCTTCGCGGACAGCCGGATTGGAAGACACCCGGTTGAGGACAATAAAAGCCCGTAGATCATCGTTTAATCCTTTGGCCATCTCCACCAGTTGCTCCATCTGCTGCAAGGTCCAGATGTCGAACTGGAAGGGCTGCACCGGGATATAGGCTTGGTTAGACACGCCGAGGGCATAACGTAGTTCCATGGAATCCCGTCCGCCGGCGTCAATGACAATTTCATCATAGCGGCCAGCCAGATCACGAACCTGTGTTGCCAGGCCCTTGCCGAATTTCTGGACACAGGCGATCTTTGCTTCAACGCCGGCCTCTTCCCGGACAGTTGCCCAGAAAGAAGCGGTTCCCTGACGGTCTGTGTCCAGCAGCAAAACATCCTTTCCCGCCAAGGCTAACATGGCCGCCATATTGGTTGCCAGAGTGGTTTTGCCGGTTCCGCCTTTTTCACCACCAAATAATATAACGCTCATACTGTTATCCTCGACAAAAACTATCATATGATTTTAGATGATATGATATCATATCACAACAAGGTCAGTTTGCAAAACAAAATAAAAAAGCCGCCCCCCGAAGGAGACGGCTTGCGTTACGGGATAGAAAAACAAGTCAGGCAGAGACAACGGCAGGGCCGATCCTGGCCCCTTTCAGCTCAGCCATCTTCTCGGTCAAATACCAGAGCGCCTGGTTGAGCTGAATATTGCGGTCGATTGCCTTGACCGGTCGGGTGGTTGCTCTGCGCAACCTGCCCTCCTTGTTTCTTTTCATTCCCTTCAGCCCTCCCCGCATGATATTTTCCTGGACCACGTTAAAGGTCGACCACAGATCGTTGCCTTTATCGTCATAGCGGCGTTCGGAAAGTAACTGCTCGGGTACAACAGGGGCTTTTTCAGGTTCGGTAAAAACCAGGTTGTGGGAAGCCCGGGCATAAATGCCTCGTTCGTCCGGAGTCATTTCGATAACCTTCATTGCGTCGACCTGGTCGGCAATGGTTCCAGCCGCGGAGGCTATCTCTCCTGCCGAATGCATAAAATTTTCCGGATTGAAACCGATATGCTTGTGGCTGAAATTGGCAAACTCTGATGCAACCATCAGCCCGTTTCCGCATATCTGCCGCCAGACCGAGGCAATCAGCTTAAAGGCACAGCCCCGGTCATGGGAGTTGTACAGAACCAGGTCAATCCGTTCACCGTCAAACATAAGTCCGTTTTTGGCAAATCGGATCAGGTGCCGCTGATAGCCGTCGCGATCGATATTGCGCACAGCGCTTTGTTCGGCGTGAACCGGAAACCAGCCTGCATCACGCAGCAGATCGACCGCAGTCAGTGTCGGCACAAACGAATACCGGCTTGATACTCCGTCAATGGGTGCTGTTGAACCGGCTGCCGGAGCAAGGGATACTATCTGATTATTGGTTAAAGGTGCGGGTGCTGTCATGGTCTTGCCTCCTTGAATCTTTTTTTAGGGGGCAAAACACCCCTGGGGGCGTAATGCCCCGTGGGGATATTCTTTGATTATCGATTATTTACTGTACTTCATTTTTTTCGGTGATTAGGGCTATGCCTGCGATGTAATCTCCCGGAATGCCTCCTGCCTTCTGCAGCAGCAGGGTTGCCTCAATGTTGATCTGGTGGGGCTTGAACTTGCCTTCCTCGTCGATCCACATGATGCGGCCGTCCTGCAGGTACACTGCTTCTATACGGGAGCACTCCAGAAGAGAGTACATCTCGTCCAGGGAAAACCAGGTATCCTTGGCGTAGACCTCGGTCACTGTGCCATCATTTGCTATGAGTGTTGCCATACTTTGCCTCCTTGAATTGTGAGGGGCAAAGCCCACAAGGGCGTGTTGCCCCTGTCGGGTTGATTGTTTTCGATACATGTTTTTAGTTGTGCATTCCCAGTTTCTCCGCCTCAAAATGCAGCATAGCCATTCCGGAAATAACGATTCCATCAAGATCTTCCTTGTGAGCCAAATGCATGAGGTCGGTGATCAGATCGGTTATGCCGGTCTCAAAACTGTCCAGAGGCTCGCCTTTTAATCGGCAGTACTCCTTCAGGACCGCCTCGGCCAATTCTATTCTTGGTTTCATACTTTTCTCCTCTCTTTTTGATTGAATGCCGGCCAGTTCGGACCTATGGACCGGAGTATTTCGATGGACTGCGCTTTCCCCGTTTCCGGATTTTGCAACAGATTGCCAAGAGCGTGAAAAAGCTCCGGTGCAGCCTGGATGAGTCGGATGTTACCTGCATCCCGTCGTTCCACGAGCAGGTCGCGCCGGTCGCCCTCTGCGTCCGAAACGTCATACCCGTCCGGACCCCATACCTGTTGTTCGTAACGGGCCTCTTTGATGATGTATGCACCTTCCGTATCCGGATGGGACTCCACCGTCCAAGGCCCGGGCGTACACTCGAACTCGCCCCGAGCGAGGCCGCGATTCTGCTCCGTGACCGGCGATGCATTCTTTTCCTTGAACAACTCCCCGGCAAGATAAGGCCTGGCCTTGAGGGCCTGGAGGATTTCCTCCGCCTGTTCAGCGGCCACGCAGAATTTCTCGATGGCCGATTGATAGCGCCCGGGAGTGGCATTATCAGAGGCAGGGTCGACAGGATTATCGTCCTCATCGACATCTCCGAACTCGTGAAAATCATAAAAAATGTCACGCGATCGTTCCTGCAACCCTTTGATAATTTCATCCAAAAAGTCATTTTGCATAATGGTCTCCTTTGAAAAAGCCGGGAAACCTCCCCTGACCGGGGAATGGTTTCCCCGGCGGGGTTGTGGTTTAGACGGTTGGTGTCGCCGGTGTTTTGATCATGTTTCGCAACATGTTCCGCGACACCCTGCAGATGATATGGGTCTCCAGGCAGAGCAGCCGGAGCGGCCTGCAACTGATGACCTTGAAGCGGGTCCGCGTCCGGCCGTCCTGGAAAGAAATTGGTCGGGTTTCGATGACCACATCCTTACTGAGCCGGAACGCCTTTTTGCGGGCGATGTTGTCCCGACAGCGCTGTCGCCAGGCCAGGGCATATTCATGGTCGGTCGGGGAAAGGAGATTGAGGATCCTCTCGGGACATTCGCTTTCGCAGGGTCCCATGGATTCATCCATATCCTTGTATCCCGTGTCGTAGCCCGGATCGCTCGGCCGGTAATCCAGCAGAAAGACAAAGGCGACAACCTTTCGGGTGGTCGTGTCCAGCTGGCCGGTTTCCTTGTCACGCCGGATGATCTCAACCGCCATGTATGCCGTTCGCATCCTGACGATAGCGATATCCAAGACCTTCCACCTGGCATGCTCGTTTTCACAGTTGATTCGCTCGTTCAAAAATTCTTTTACCGGGGTGCTGCCCCGGTAGGTGTATGTCCATCCCATAATCTTGCTCCTTTGTTGGTGCCAGGGGCAAGACCACCCGTTGAGGGCGATTGCCCCCAGACAGGGTTTTGAGAATTTTGTAGTCATCTCCTTGATGAGAAAGCCCGGGCCCCGCCGGTGCAGGATCCAGGCTTTCAAATGGTGTGTTTGTTGTAATTCTGGTGTCAGAACGGCACGTCATCGGAGATCGGTGGTTCATTACCGTCTTCCGGAGGAACCGGCACGCTTTCCGCCTTGTCGCCGCCGCCGAGCATTTTCAGCTCACGGGCGAGTATCTCCGTGGTAAAGCGGGTAATACCGTCGCCGTCTTCCCATTTTCTGGTCTGCAGACGGCCTTCGATATATACCTTGGAGCCCTTGACCAAATATTCGTCGCAGATTTCCGCCAGGCGGCCGAAGGCAACAATCCGGTGCCATTCAGTGGCTTCCTGCTGGTTGCCGTGGGCATCCTTCCACCGTTCAGTGGTTGCGACCCGGAAATTGGCAACCGCCACCTTGCTTTTAGTCTCACGGGTTTCCACATCCGCGCCTAAGTTTCCGATCAACATGGTCTTGTTCAACATGGTTTTTCTCCTTTTGGGTAAATAGAGGGAAACAGATCCATCCCCACCATGGGGAGAAGCTGCATCCCCAAGGTATGGGTTGGCGCCGACCGCGGTAGGCAGCCGGTTTCATCTGTCAATAAACCTGTTTGGGGTCCTGAATCCGGCTCTCGAAATCAGTGGCAAGCGTTTTTGCCTCTTCCAGTTCCTGCCTGGTTGCGAAATCCGGCATATCAAGGTCATAGACCTGAATGTCCAGTTCCAGTTCGGAATACACTGCCTGGACCAGACCGCCCTCCAAGTGAATGATCACTTTGGGGAGTGGTTCATCATCAGGACGTTGTTTACGCTTGCCCCTGGTCAAGAGTCGTTTCAGGAATGAGAATGGTGTTAAAAGAAGTTCCTTGAGAATGTACTTCGTAGGAACCATCAATGGATCGGTCATGGTATCCTCCTTGGTTGCATATGCAGGGAGGATACGGGGATCCCCGCTGAGGGAATGGTATCACTCCCTCTTGTAACGGGTGTATTGAGGTTTTCGGTTATGCTGCTTTCATCCAGACTTTTTCGGATTTGTTCCAGATAAATCCTGCTGCCTTGAGCTGTTGCCTTTTGTCGAACAGCTTTTCCCCGATAGCCACAATGACACTTTGACGGTTTTCAAAGGTGACACCGGCAATCTCGGGAAGTTCTCCGACAGAGCTACCGCTTTGGTCAGCAGGTTTTTCAGCAGCCTGTTTTCTTTCGGCCTTGGGTTTTCCCGGGCATTGCAAATAGACATTCTTCAGCAACCCCTTGTAGGAATCACTGCCAATGGAAAGAAGCGACATGCACTTCTGGATCGCATCGGTAATGGCTCCCTTCTGGGCATCGCCGACATTGCTTTTGACGATCTGCATTTGCCCTTTCTGGGATCCTTTACAGAACCATTCGCCATCGACCTTGAGAAAGAGCTTCACCTCGGCGACCGCCTGGGTCTCGAAGATCTCCTCCTTTGTCAGCTCATACCGCCAGTTCTCCGGGCCAAGAACCTCGTTGACACAGTCAAAGACATACTGGGACCGATAGCCGTACTTAATTTGGCCGATGACCTTTCCGTCCTTGCTGGTCATTTTAGTTTCCTGGACCGCCTCCTTGCCGAAAGACCGTAATCTTTCATTGATCGAATCGATCTTTTCCTTAAGTGTTGCTGCCATTGTTGTTTCCTCCTGTTTACTGTGGGAGTGAAACAACAATGCCCCACCGGGAGCACAATATTGTTTCGCTCCCGATTGATGGGGTTGGCTCCGAATGAAGCCCTCTGTTTTGTTTGAATGATGATTCTATTTGCCGGGAATGATCTCAAAAAACTGGATCATCGGCAGAATACTAAAATTTGGAATGGGAAAATTAGGGGACCACGCAAATCTATGCGAGCAGGCAAAAAAGAAGTTCGCTTCCGCGATTAAACTTTGTCCTGCGGACAGCTGCGTGGCAATGGTACCTGGAATTCAAGAACACGGAATGTGTTCAGCTAAGCCCTGTGAAGGGGTATCTCATTGTGAATGAGCCGGAATATTTATTTAAAATTTATACTTATAATTGAAAAAGGCAAGGGAAAAATGAAATTGCCATCTATTCTACTTTTTTACACAGTTGAATATACTCTTAGTTCAAAGATCAATCCCTTGGGTTGTCCAGATACTATTCATTCAGGACCCCTGCCCAAGATGAAATCGTAAAATGGCTCCACTGCTATAACAAGCGATGGCTTCATTATAGCTTTACGAAAATAAGTTCATGGAAGTATATATATCTCTTCATGACGGTAAAAATAAAAAATTAGTAGAAAAATGAATCAGAGTTTTCTGCTGGTTTATCATGAAGTTAGGTGTATAGTAAGTAGACACTAACATTCTTTCAACTCAAAAAACTTCATTTGTGGAGGCTGAATATATTGTGAAAGATGAGATTATATGAGCCTCTTGCAAAATGAACAGCCTTTAACGCTGTCCATGAATTGATCTTTGA
>JAMJFO010000114.1 GCA_023544645.1 Desulfobulbaceae bacterium
TATTTATAATATATATTAATTTATTTATTAATTTATTCAAGAAAAAAATAACCTATCAGTTAATATTCTGCTTCATGCCTCATTGATTGACAACCTACATGTCACCCCCACCGAAAAGAGAAGATGAATTTCAGATGATTTATCCAATATCGTTTTGAACAACTTTTTGAGGACTACCGGACAGTGAAACCATTCAACAAAATAGTACGTAACAGCCCCTTTATTCTCCTCATGCTTCTCAGTGGATGTGGCCCTGTCCTCAATCCCTATAACGAGAATTTCAAATGCCGGGCAACGGACGATGAAGGAAAATGCATCGATACCCCGACTGCCTACGAGGAGGCCCGCTATCCAGAGGCTCTACCGGAGAATTCAGGCCCTGCAGCTGAAACGCAACAGGCAATCCAGGACAACCGCTACCGGATCCTTGCGGAGTTATTGCAGGAGCCAAAAAAACCGTTGCTGCAGCCGCCGAAGGTCCTCCGAGTGCTGCTCTTGCCCTACAGGGGAGAAGATGACGAGCTGTTCATGACCCGCTACGTCTACCTCAAAATCGAGGATGCCAAATGGGTCCTTACCGATCTTGACGAGAAATAGTCATGATGACCCAACTGCTGGAACAGGTGGTTTTCGGACCCCGGACATATTTGAAACATAGCGATCTGGAACGGATGACCAGGAAACATCCCTTTTCATCATTTCTGAACTACCTGGCCTATGATCCAGGGACCGGCATATACCTGAACCAGGACGGCAGCCTGGGCATGCTGTGGGAATGTTCACCGGTCACCTATGCCGGTCCCAAGACCGTTACCTCCCTGGAGGGGTTGTTCCGGGCCGGCCTGCCCAAGGGCAGCGTCATCCAACTGACCTTTCACGCGGATTCCCATATCGAACCCATGCTGGAAAGCTACCTGGAGAGCAGGACCAGGCTGGATCCCATTGTCCTCTCGAACAGCGAGGAAGTGGTGGAGTTTCTGACCAGGGGCAAAAAGGGGCTTAAGGCCTGCGGCAATATCCCGGTCCGCAGGTTCCGGCTCCTGGTGGCTGTAAAGCTGCCCAGTAATTCACCGGACCTGCCGGACCCGGGAGATTTTACCGATCCGTCCAAATCCGCACCCCTGCTGGACATAAAACGCCAGATCAACGAGACTCTCAAAGCCGCCCTGCTCTACCCCCGGCAAATGAAACCGGAACACCTGCTGAACTGGCTGCGGAGGTTGCTCAACCATTATCCCCGAGAATATCCGGAGCATAATTTCAGCTCCTACTCTCCCGCGATCCCCTTGCGCAAGCAGATCATCAACAGCGATACCGTGATCAGGGAAGAAAAGGATCACATGCAGATCGGCGACAACTATTTCTGCTGCACCACTCCCAAGACTATTCCCAAGGAGGTCGATCCCCTGCAGACCAATTCTCTGTTCGGCGGAATCTGGGGAATGGTCTCGGATGCCGACCAGGTCAAGACCGATTTTCTTTACACCTTCAACATCATCTTCGAACCCGGCCTGGAAGCAAGGATCCATGCCAAGTGCAATCTACTCCTCAACCAGCACGCGGTCGGCTCTTTGTCACCGCTGCTCAGGCGCAAGCAGGAGGAATACCTCTCGGCCACCGATGCCTTGGAGCACGGACAGAAGTTCGTCAAGGTCCTGCCTGCGTTCTGGGTCTGGAGTGATGACCTGGAAAAGGCCCGGGACTCCTGCATACGGGTCCGCAGGCTATGGGAGAACCAGGGATATGTCATGCAGCAGGACAACATGATTCTCAAAATCCTGTTCCTGTCTTCCCTGCCCTTCTGCCTGTACACCACCGGCAAAAACCTGGAGACCATGGAGCGTGATTTTATCGCACCCATCAGCTCGGTTACACCGATCCTGCCGGTCCAGGCCGACTTTGCCGGCTCCGGGGGTGAGCCGAAACTGCTTTTTACCGGCCGTAAAGGGCAACTGGTGTCCTTGGATTTCTTTGATCCGGCCACTACCAATTATAACATTTTCTGCTGTGCCACCTCGGGCTCGGGCAAGTCATTCCTGGTCAATTTCATCGCCTTCAATTACTACGCCTGCCACGCCCTGGTGCGGATCATCGATATCGGCGGCTCCTACAAAAAGATGGCCAACATGCTTGGCGGCAGATACCTGGACTTTCAACCCGGCACCGATATATGCCTTAACCCCTTCACTTCCATCAGGGAACCCGATGAGGAGCTGAAAAGCGTGACCGCCGTTTTTGCCCAGATGGCCTATTCCAACTCCGACACCGCCAGGTGCGACGATACCGAGATGAACCTCATCCGCAATGCTGTCCGCTGGGCCTGGCAGCAGAAGGGCCAGGAGGCGGATTCCGACACGGTATACGAGTTTCTGATGAAATTCCCGGATACTCCCGGCGCTAACCTGGATGAAATGGCCGATAACCCGAAACTGATCGAGACCGCCAGAAAACTGGCCTTTAACATCCGGGAATTCACCAGTCACGGATTCCATGGCAAGTTTTTCGTCGGACCCAGCACCTTTGATATCCGCAACGATGAATTCGTGGTCCTGGAACTGGAAAACCTGAAGGTCCAGCCCGATCTCTACCGGGTCGTCACCCTGCTGGTCATCAATGCCGTGACCCAGGACCTCTATCTCTCGGACCGTTCCCGGCCGAGGCTGATCATCTTTGACGAGGCCTGGCAGTTTCTCGACAAGGCGGCCATGCTCGCCCCGGTCATCAACGAGGGCTACCGCCGAGCCCGGAAGTATGCCGGCAGCTTCATGGTCATCACCCAGTCCATCCTGGACCTGGAAAACTTCGGCGAGGTCGGCAGTGTCATCAACGGCAACTCAGCCTTCAAGATCTTCCTGGAATCCTCCGACTTCGACCAAGCCAGAAAAAAGGGGTTGATCGATTATGACGATTTCACCATGCGACTGCTCAAAAGCGTCAAGTCCAATCCGCCGAGATACTCGGAACTGTTCTTTGACACCCCTTTCGGAGTGGGCGTGGCCCGCCTGGTGGTCAACCATTACGCCTATTTTATCTACACATCCAAAGCCAGTGAGATAGCCATGATTGAAAAAATGGTCCACGAGGGAAAAACCCATGATGAGGCGATCAGGGAAATGGTCGAACTGAGGGAACAGGGTGAGCTGTAATTTTTTACCAATAGCAGTCCTGACCGTATCGCTGATTGCCGTAACTTCGGCCCGGGCAGCAGTGATCCATAATCTTGGCATTGTCGGAGAAACATATCCGGTGCAGGAGCCGGACATTGTCGCGGAGGTAAGGCAAAATGCGGCAAAAATAAAAGACCATGCCATGCTTGAGCGAATAAAAACCTACCAACCTACAAGTCTCCATACCCTGCCGCGCGCAACAGCGGACAGAACATTCCTGGTGGATATGACCTATACCCTTGACCGGGACCTGGCGGATGCTGACGGCAAGGTAATCTATCCCCGGGGATTCTCCTTCAATCCCCTGGACTATATCTCTTTTTCCGGCGGCCTGGTGGTCATTGATGGGCAGGACACCTCGCAGGTCAAGTGGTTCCGCGCCTCTCCTTATTTCGAAAACCACCGGGCAAGGCTGCTGCTCTCAGACGGTCATGCCTCCGAGCTGATCGAGACCCTGAAACGTCCTGTTTTCTATCTGACCGATGACATTGCCGGACGCCTGGCGCTGAAAGCTGTCCCCTCGGTTGTCATTCAAAAGGAAGGCAAACTCCAGGTACGGGAATTTCATGTGCCCATGGACGGAACAGAAACAAGTGATGACAACAAAAAATAAGACATCGTTGACAATCTCCCTCATTGCCTTGCTGACGATATTCAGCAATTCCGCTGATGCGGTAAAATCCGGGGATTCGTTCAACTCTTCAACCGATATCCATTGGGATGAAATCGACTTTCAAGTGGAAGGAGTATGTATCTGTCCCAGACCACCCCCTGTCTATTACGAAGAAGGCATAATCGTGAGCTACTGGGAACCCTTTCTCCTGGAAGACACAGTTTCTGTGGCCTACTATTCCCCTTATCAGGGCACATCAACCGGCTCCTCGGCAATTGATGAACTCGGCGGCAAGAACAAAAGTTCGGATTCAGCGGAAATCGCCAATGAATCGACCTTTGCCCAGGCTCATGCCTACCTGATCCCGCTCATGTCCGGAGTTTGCAAGCGCAGCGATTACGGCATGTGGATGACCGAATATGATGCCATGTGGCAAAACGACGAGTTATCCGCCCTTATCCATCCTGAAGCAAGACTGTACGCCAACAAGGCCATGCAGATGGCCTGTATGGCCGATGCCGCGGCAGTCAATATCGGCTGGCCGCTCGACTTCATGCCCTGGTGTGTCGGCAGCGGTGGATCAGCCTATCCCATGACCGGCCATGTGGACAATGACAATATCGTCCAGGCAAACTCAACCGCTGCCGCACGGTTGATCTTCAAGCTGAACCGGATCGGGATGATCTGTGACCCCGCCGACAATCTGTGCGGGTGCAACTCCACACCGGTATGGATCAAGAGCCATTACAAACTGCACACTGCCCGGCCGGATGACCGTTCGACCTATCCCATCGGCAAAAGCGCCAAGTTTTATGATTCAGGCCTTAATCCTCCCTATAGAGGGGCAAAGGGTTCAAACGATGAATTCCTGTGGGTTGTCTACAGGAAACAACGCTGTTGTACCTGCTGCCAATGAGATTTTTTGTAATTGCTCTTTTCCTGTTCCTGACGATCCTCCCGGGGTTCTACCAGACCGGTGCCGAAGGTACCGAGCGGAAAACCATCTCCACCATTATGGAGAAAGCGAGAAAGGACGGTGCAGAGATGACCTTGCCGGACAACCGGCATGCCGAGAAAGGGTTGAGAGCGGCAAAAAAGGCTGCCAACACCTTTAATTCCCCTGACTTCCAGGAACAGATTCAATGCGAACAGGAGCGGCTGGAGAAGGAAGTCTTTGGCGATTACATAGCCGCCTGGAAAAAGAAGGAAAAATCATCCGACGGGCAATCCAGTCAAACCGATGGCCTTGCTGATACGGAACAGGTCTACCTCTTTGTCTCAAGTTCAATGCCGGATGAAACCGTACATGCCTACCTGTCTGCCATAGCTGACGCCGGCGAGCCCAAGGTTATCCCGGTGATGCGGGGATTTGTGGGTGGCATGGCAGATATCCAGGCCGGTACGGAGTACTTCCGCCGGATATTGAAAAAAGACCTGAGATGCCAAAATGCGAGGGAGCCATGCCAACGCTACCAGTTGGAGATCAAGCTGAAGTCTCCTCTGTTTGCACAATACGGAATCACCCGGGTGCCTTCTGTTGTGTATGAAAGTCAAGGGCAGGTTTTTTTGATTCAGGGCGATGCCGGGTTTGACTATCTCCTGGAACTGATCAATCGGGAAGTGAAAAGTTCCGCACTGGACAACCTCATTAATAAAATACGGAATCCAAGACATTGAACAAACAGAGCGAACCCGGGCTACGAAAAGGTCCCGGATACCTTGAAGTGATCGCCATTTCCTTGCTAACGGCTGCCCTGACAGTGCTTGGCTATCACAAGATGTACGCCCAAAAAATCAAGGTCCTGGACTTAAAGGGATACCTCAGAACGCAAAAGGCCTTGCTCGTGGCTGGAGAAATAAACGAAGATCGGTGGAAGGCAAGCCTGGACAAGCTGGAAGAGGTTTTGAACAGAGAGGCCTCCGATCCAAACCACGTTATCCTGCTCAAGGAGGTTGTGCTGAAAAATGGAGACGAAATTCGCGTTGAATAAGAAGAAAAGAAGAATGTTCCGGAAGCTGAGCAGCCGAGAGAAGACCATAGCGTTGATCATCCTGGCCGCTTTATTGGTTGGGGCCTGGCTGCCGGCACGGATCATTGTCTCCACCAGCCATTCCTTACAACATAGGGTGTTCTTCCTTGTTCCAGTGCAAATAAAAAAAATCAAGC
>JAMJFO010000115.1 GCA_023544645.1 Desulfobulbaceae bacterium
TAGACACGCCGAGGGCATAACGTAGTTCCATGGAATCCCGTCCGCCGGCGTCAATAATGATTTCATCATAACGACCGGCCAGATCACGCACCTGAGTTGCCAGGCCCTTGCCGAATTTCTGGACACAGGCTATCTTCGGTTCCACGCCGGCCTCTTCCCGGACAGTTGCCCAGAAAGAAGCGGTTCCCTGCCGGTCAGTGTCCAGCAGCAGAACATCCTTCCCTGCCAGGGCCAACATAGCAGCCATGTTGGTTGCCAGGGTGGTTTTGCCGGTTCCGCCTTTTTCGCCACCAAATAACACAACGCTCATACTGTTTTCCTCGACAAAAACTATCATATGATTTTAGATGATATGATATCATATCTCGATACTGTGAGTTTGCAAGATAAAAAAAGCCGTCCCCCGAAGGAGACAGCTTGGGTTGCTGGAACGATTAAGTTCAATTGGAAGCAGAACTATCCGTTCCCTTGCTCTGCAGTGGTTTTATTTTCGGTCGCTTGGATTTCCGCGCCTGCCAAAGATCACAGGCATCTTGCATCCGCAGCCAGACTTCAGGAGTCGTTCCCAGCCACTGGGAAAGTCGTAAGGCCATATCCACGGAGATACCGGCTTTCCCATTCAGCAATCGGGACAAGGTAATACGGGAAACTCCCAGCTGTTTAGCAGCATCGGTCACGTTGATACCTGCTGCCTCCAAGACATCTTCTTTTATTATTTCTCCAGGATGGGGAGGATTATACATTGCACTCATATTGACACCTCTAATCCGCATCTTTACAGCTTACAATAAAAAAGCCGCCCCCCGAAGGAGACGGCTTGCGTTACGGGATAGAAAAACAGTTCAGGCAGAGACAACGACAGGGCCAATCCTGGCACCTTTCAGCTCAGCCATCTTCTCGGTCAGATACCAGAGCGCCTGGTTGAGCTGAATATTGCGGTCTATTGCCTTGACCGGCCGGGTGGTTGCTCTGCGCAATCTGCCCTCATTATCTCTTTTCATTCCCTTGAGTCCTCCCCGCATGATATTTTCCTGCACCACGTTAAAGGTCGACCACAGATCGTTGCCTTTATCGTCATAACGGCGTTCGGAAAGTAACTGCTCGGGAAGAACAGGGGCTTTTTCAGGTTCGGTAAAAACCAGGTTGTGGGCAACCCGGGCATAAATGCCTCGTTCGTCAGGAGTCATCTCGATAACTTTCATTGCATCAACCTGGTCGGCAATGGTCCCGGCGGCGGATGCTATTTCACCTGCCGAATGAATAAAATCATCAGGCCTGAAACCGATATGCTTATGGCTGAAGTTGGCAAATTCCGATGCAACCATCAGCCCGTTGCCGCATATCTGCCGCCACACCGAGGCTATCAGTTTAAAAGCACAGCCCCGGTCATGGGAGTTGTACAGAACCAGGTCAACCCGTTCGCCATCAAACGACAGTCCGTTCTTGGCAAAACGGATCAGGTGCCGCTGATAGCCGTCACGGTCGATTTTGCGCACAGCGCTTTGTTCGGCGTGAACCGGAAACCAGCCTGCATCACGCAGCAGATCAACGGCGGTCAGGGTCGGCACAAACGAATACCGGCTTGATACTCCGTCAATGGGTTGTAAAGATCCTGCTGCCGGAGCGAAAGTTGTAATTTGATCGTTGGTTAAAGGTATAGGTGCTGTCATGGTCTTGCCTCCTTGAATATTTTGTCATTAATCAACGGGGACAAGACACTCCTCCCCATCAGGGGCAGGCTTGCCCCCTGGTTTGGGGAGTATTCAGCTTAAAAGTCCTAAGTCGGAAAAAGCGGTCACCTCATCGCCGACCACCAGGTGATCCAGTACGCGAACATCAATAACCTGCAGGATATTTTTGAGCTTATTGGTCAGCTCAATATCCTGGTCGCTTGGCTGGGAATCGCCTGAGGGGTGGTTGTGGGCCAGAATGATCGCTGCGGCATTGAGCTGCAGGGCATCCTTGACCACTTCCCGGGGATGGACCGTGGCACAGCTTACCGAACCGCGGAACATCTCCACCCAGGCCAGTACCCGATGCTTGCAGTCCAAGAACAGACAGGCGAACATCTCGCACTCGTGGGTGGACAGCTTGAGCTGGATTGCTTCTTTGGCGACATCCGATGACCTGATGAAAACACCGCGCCTGAGCTGATAACTGCTGAGACGTCTGGCCTCGGACAATACTGTTTCTTTAGGAGCGGGAAGATAGGCCCCGCTCTGATCTTGAATGTAGAGCATGTCTTGCCTCCATAAAAAAAGGGCAAGACACCCCTCAGGGGCATGTTGCCCCGTGGGGATTTTTCTTGGTTTATACGTTAATCACTGCACTTTATTTCTTTCGGTGATCAAGGCTATGCCCGCAACGTAATCTCCTGGTATGCCACCAGCCTTCTGTAGCAGCAGGGTTGCCTGAATGTTGACCTGGTGAGGTTTGAGTTTGCCTTCCTCGTCGATCCACATGATCCGGCTGTCCTGCAGGTACACCGCTTCTATGCGGGAGCACTCCAGAAGAGAGTACATCTCATCCAGGGAAAACCAGGTATTTTGAGCGAAAACCTCGGTCACTGTGCCGTCATTTGCTATGAGTGTTGCCATACTTTGCCTCCTTGAATTGTGGGGGGCAAAGCCCGCAAGGGCGTATTGCCCCTGTCGGGTTGATTGTTTTCGATACATATTTTCAGTTGTTCATTCCCAGTCTCTCCGCCTCAAAATGCAGCATGGCCATTCCGGAAAGAACGATCCCGTCCAGATCTTCCTTGTGAGCCAAATGCATGAGGTCGGTGATTAAATCGGTTATGCCGGTCTCAAAACTGTCCAGAGACTCGCCTTTTAACCGGCAGTACTCCTTCAAGACCGCCTCAGCCAGTTCTATTCTTGATTTCATAATTTCACCTCATTATCATTGATTGGATGTTTCGCTCTTTGTTTGATATGCATGCTTTGCAGTGTTCTTCGCGATACCCTGCAGATGATATGGGTCTCCAGGCAGAGCAGCCGAAGCGGCCTGCAACTGATGACCTTGAAGCGGGTCCGCATTCGGCCGTCCTGGAAGGAAATTGGTCGGGTTTCAATGACCGCATCCTTACTGAGTCGGAATGTCTTTTTGCGGGCGATGTTGTCCCGGCAGCGTTGTCGCCAGGCCAGGGCATATTCATAATCGGTCGGGGTAAGGAGATTGAGGATTCTCTCGGGACATTCGCTTTCGCAGGGTCCCATGGACTCATCCATATCCTTGTATCCCGTGTCGTAGTCCGAGTCGCCCGACCGGTAATCCAGCAGAAAGACAAAGGCGACAACCTTGCGGGTCGCCATATCCAGCTGGCCGGTCTCCTTGTCGCGCCGGATGATCTCAACCGCCATGTATGCAGTGCGCATTCTGACGATGGCGATATCCAGGATCAGCCATCTGGCATGCTCGTTTTCACAGTTGACGTGATCGGTCAAAAATTCTTTTACCGGGGTGCTGCCCCTGTGGGTGTATGTCCATCCCATAATCGTGCTCCTTGGTTAGTGCCAGGGGCCAGACCACCCGTTGAGGGCGATTGCCCCCAGACAGGGTTTGAAGATGTATTCCGTGAGTCTTCCACATGATGAAAAGCCCGAATCCTGCCGATACAGGATCCAGGCTTTTCTGGTGAGTTGTGTTGATCAGAACGGCACGTCATCGGAGCGCGGCGGTTCATTACCGTCTTCCGGAGGAACCGGCACGCTTTCTGACTTGTCGCCGCCGCCGAGCATTTTCATCTCGCGGGCGATGATCTCTGAGGTAAAGCGGGTAATACCGTCGCCGTCTTCCCATTTTCTGGTCTGCAGCCGTCCTTCGATATACACCCGGGAACCCTTGGCCAGATATTCGCCACAGATTTCAGCCAGGCGGCCGAAGGCAACGACCCGGTGCCATTCAGTGGCTTCCTGCTGGTTGCCTTGGGCATCCTTCCACCGTTCAGTGGTAGCGACCCGGAAATTGGCAACCGCCACCTTGCTTTTGGTCTCACGGGTTTCCACGTCCGCGCCTAAGTTTCCGATCAACATTGTCTTGTTCAACATGGCTTTTCTCCTTTTGTATAAATAGAGGGGAACAGACCCATCCCCACCATGGGGAGAAGCTGCATCCCCAAGGTATGGGTTGGCGCCGGCCGCGATAGGCAGCCGGTTTCATTTGTCAATAAACCTGTTTGAGATCCTGAATCTGGCTCTTAAAATCAGCGGCAAGCGTTTTCGAAGAATGATGAATTGATAGGTGGTGCATACTGTCACGTGACACAAAATTCAGCATGTCACGCCGCTTTCATCCAGGCTTTTTCAGACTTGTTCCAGATAAAACCTGAGGCCTTGAGCTGTTGTCTTTTATCGAACAGCTTCTCTCCGATGGCCACGATGACACCTTGACGGTTTTCAAAGGTAACACCGGAAATTTCGGGCAGTTCTGCGGCAGATTCACCGCTATGGTCAGCAGGTTTTTCCGCAGCCTGTTTTTTTTCAGCCTTTGAGTTATGCGGGTTTTGCAGATAGACGTTCTTCAGCAGACCCTTGTAGGAATCGCTGCCGATGGAAAGAAGCGACATGCACTTCTGGATGGCATCGGTAATGGCTCCCTTCTGGGCATCGCCGACATTGCCTTTGACAATCTGCATCTGCCCTTTCTGCGAGCCTTTGCAGAACCATTCGCCATCGACCTTGAGAAAGAGCTTCACCTCGGCAACCGCCTGGGTGTCAAAGATCTCCTCCTTGGTCAGTTCATACCGCCAATTCTCCGGGCCAAGAATCTCGTTGACGCAGTCAAAGACATACTGGGGCCGGTAGCCGTATTTGACCTGGCCGATCACCTTCCCGTCCTTGCCGGTCATCTTGGTCTCCTGGACCGCATCCTTGCCGAAAGACCGTAATCTTTCGTTGATCAGATCGATCTTTTCCTTGAGTGTTGCTGTCATTATTGTTTCCTCCTGTTTGAAGTGGGAGAGAAACAACAATGCCCCTGCGGGAGCATAAAATTGTTTCGCTCCCGATTGATGGGGGACGGCTTCACATGAAGCCATCTGCTTTATAGTTTGGAATACACTCTGCCGGGAATGATTTCGGAAACCCGGATCACCGGTAGAATATAGGAAATTGGAAATGAGGAAATTTAGAGAACCACGCAATACTATGCGAGCAGACAAAAAAGAAGTTCGCTTCCGCGATTAAACTTCTACCTGCGGACAGATTCGTGGCAATGGAACCTGAAATTCAAGAACACGGATAATGTGTTCAGCTAAGCCCTGAAAAGGGATATCTCATTAAAAAATGAGCCGGATTTATACTTACTATTTCCTGCTGGGGTGACCTAAAAGGCGAGGATAATCAACTAACGATCTGTTCAACTAAAGTTTCCAGCTGTTCGAACATGTCAAGTTTCGGAGGTATGGAGAGCCTTCCGGCCCAACCTGGAAAGAAAATACAGCTGAGACCATGTCCATGAGTCGTTTTGTTTCCATGTCATTCGTATGGGACAGACCACGGTTTAGGCAACCCATCCTTGCAAGAGCAAGAGTCAAGCAAAGGCGACCCCTTTTCATATCTGCGGTCCACCGAAGTTTGACACCTTGCGCTGATCAAGTGCAGTAATATCAAATAGTTGCAAAAATCAAGCGGCCGTTGTTAGTACTACATTCTTTGCCTCCGTGAGCGTAGCCGGAACTGGCCGTACCCCAAGCGTTTTCAACAACTGCTTCTGCTCGATGGTGGGTTTGGTTGAGATATAGGTTCTGGTGCCGGCAACCTCGAGCTCTCCCACTTTTATCCGCCGCAGGATGTCAACGGCGCGGGGAACAGAAGCAGTTCCT
>JAMJFO010000116.1 GCA_023544645.1 Desulfobulbaceae bacterium
AATTTTTTGAGCATAACGCAGAGATCGGGCAAAAAGACCGTTTCTGGACGGACACCAACTAGGAGATACCATGAAAAATTTCAGATATATTGACGGCGCGGCCATCCTCAAGCTCAACGAGGAGGCATGCATCGGCTGCGGCATGTGCGCCACCGTCTGCCCGCACCGCATTTTTACCGTACAGGATAAAAAGGCCAGGATCGTCGATTACAACGCCTGCATGGAATGCGGCGCCTGTGCGAGAAACTGCCCGACAGAGGCCATCTACGTCAACCCGGACGACGGCTGCGGCTGCGCCGCCCTGATCATCAACAGCTGGCTTTCCAAAATCAGGGGCAAACCGGTCACCGCCTGCGGCTGCTGATCCCGGTCCGCTATCCCGCATTTAACCGTTCCTGTGTCGGTTGACAATAGCGATGGAACCTTCAGGTTGTCCGATGTCCCTGTAACTATCCAGCGCCTGACTGCTCCTGCTTGCGGAGCATATCGATAAGATAGCCGCGCATGGATTCGAATACCCGGGCCTGCCCGTCATAAAATGCCTCTGCTTCCTCATGGTTTTTTTCCCGCAGTATCATGATCAGGGAAGCAACCCTTGCATTGTACAAGGGGATCAGGGTATCAAGAATCTTGAAGCGCTGGCGTTCCGTGCGGCAGAAGTACGCGGCATAGCGAAAAACAATTCGCACCCAGGTTTCTGTCGGCAAGTTAAAATTCTGCATTTTTCTTACCTTGGCGAGTTTTTTGACCGCGGCATAGTCCTGTTCTTCAATAATGTTTTCCCACACGGGCCCAAAATTCTTCAGCCCGATCCGAAAATATTCCACTAACTGCCCCAGGTTGACCGTGAAGGATTCAGGCTCCTCACCCACAGTTTCACCAAAAATCGGCGTATTGATCGTTTTTTTCACCTGCTCAAGGTAGGAACGGTCCTTGGCCAGCAAAGAGAAGATTGTGCCGACCACCTCCCTGAACATGGGACCAAGGTCTGCAGCCGGGTCCTTTTCACCATGGATCTTCGCGCCCAGCCTTGCCTGGCAAATCCGAAAGCCTCCGGTGATGGCCGTGATGGTCAGCCAGATATCAACCCCGAACTTGGCGATATCGGTATCCCAGACGTCCTGGTTCAGGCAGTGGTGAACCATGGCGGCGGATATGCCGAAATCCCCGCCGATGGGCTGCCGGATGTTAACCCCATAGAGTGCCCGGATAAGATTATAGGCAATGGTGTTGGTGATAGTCCCGTCGAACTTGTACCGGGAATAGTCCGGGGCCACGAAGTCATGACCATCGAACACCGGCGCAAGAATGTTGCGGACCCATCCGGGCTTGATGGACCGGAGGTCGGAATCAAAGAGCGCAACCGCTGAGGCCCGCAGGTACGCTGCCGCCTCGAAAATTGCCCGGAAGGCCGAACCTTTTCCCGGAAGGCCGCGGTAAATGGTGACCAGCACATCAATGTTGAAATGATGGTTGTCCACCCCCTGGGCCACTTCCCTGGTATCATCGGTCGATCCCCCGTCGGCCACGATGATCAGGGCTTTTTTCTCCGGATAGAAATGATCCAGACCGTCAGCCACCATCTCTATCACATGGACCAGTGAATCATCGCTGTAATAAGACGGGATTCCCACCACAATGTCCGCGGCGCCGAGGTGTTCAATCTGACGCCGGGCATGATCCCGCAGGGCTGTGGAAAATCTTCCGGTACGGCTCATGCATCCTCCTTATCGATAATTATCAGCGTTATATCCATCACATTGGTGCCGGTCTGGCCGGTCTCCAACAGGCCTCCGGTGCTGCGGAAAAATTCATTGGCGTTGTTATCGTCCAGGAAACGGTTGATAGACAGGCCCATATCCGCAGCCTGCCTGAGCAGACCGCTGTCGGCAAACGCTCCGGCAGCGGTTGAATTTCCGTCAATCCCATCGGTGCCGCCGCTCAGCACCAGAAAATTTTCTTCCGGCTTCATTTCTGCAAGTGCGGCCAGCGCCAGCTCCTGATTGCGGCCGCCTTTTCCTGAACCGCGGACCGTCACCGTGGTCTCTCCGCCAAACAGGAGACAGCAGGGCGGCGGAAACGGTTCACGGGTGAGGCTGATATTTCTGGCCAGGGCAACAAGGACCCGGGCGACCTCCCGTGCTTCTCCGGCCAGGAAAGAGGTAAGGATATGAGCCGGCAGCGAATGGTTCCGCGCGCATTTTCCGGCGCTTTCCAGGGCAAGGCGGTTGGTGCCGACAAGGTGGTGGCTGATTTTCTCCTGTTCCTGCTTGGGGGTTTCGGGGATATCGCCTTTTTCGCCGGCCGAGATGACATCGCGTACGGTTGAGGGCAGCCGACCCCAGATGGCGCTATGTTCGAGGATCTCCCGGCACTGGCTGAAGGTTGACGGGTCACTCGCGAATGGCCCGGAACCGATGGCCGACAGATCATCGCCGATCACGTCGGAGATAACCAGCACCGCCCCGGCGGCCCTGGCGCACCGACCAAGCCGACCGCCCTTGACCATGCTTAAATGCTTGCGCACCGCATTGATCTGCCCGATCGGCACCCCGTTGGCCAGGAGCAGCCTGGTCGTTTTCTGCATCTCACCGAGGGAGACCGGGGGCAGCGGTTTTTCGACCAGGGCGGAGGACCCTCCGGAAAGCAGGTAGATAAAGAGATCATCCTCATCCAGAGCGCTCAATCCTCTGATCAGGAGCTCCGCCCCGGCCACACTGCTTTCATCCGGCACCGGATGGGAGCCCCGCATCACCGTCAGGGGTGAAAGATCATCCCCCGTCAACTGACTGGTGACGATGACCCCGCCGGCGGTTCGCTCCCGCAGAATGGACAGCAGACTTCCGGCCATGCCCACGGACGCCTTGCCGCTGCCGAAAACATGCACCTTCCGGTCCCGCCGGAGGGGATAGAGGGTGTCACAGACCCGCAGTCCGTTTTTTTCCAGGGTTACAGCGCCGGCAATCAGTCTGTCCGGCAGCACGCTTGCCACAGCTGCATCAAATATCTTCCGGGCAACCTCCCGGCGTGTATCCCTGTCCATAACTATGACCGGCTCCTCATCCATCCCCGCCGGCGCGGTTATCTTCATTGACCACATGGATCAGGTGGTCATAAATATCTGGCAGGCTGTAGAAAACCCTGTTCCAGGAAGGGATCTGGGTGCTTTCATGCGGCCCCTTGCTTTGCTCCCAGGCGGTCCAGAGAAAGGCCCTGAAAAAATTGACCGCCTGCTCTTCCCGGTAGCGGTCATAAACCAGATCGTTGACCGATGCATCATCACTGTAACTCTTGATAAAAGACAAGGCATTCTGATAGTAGGTGTGCAGGATCATATCTATCATTGCATCATCCAGGTCAAAGCCGTGAGACCGCATGTAATTGAGATAGAACTTCGCGATATCGACGACCATTCGATGCAGGCCTTTCCCGGCATTTTCAGCCGACATTTCCTGGTGTTTGTGCTCATAATTGGGCGCCAGATCCACCTGGGCGATTTTTTTGGTGATAACTTTTTGGTACACCTCGGACAGGGTGCTGACCTCGAGCCCCCAGTCATAGGCGATATTGAGTCCCCGCGCCAGATAAGCGGTAAAGCTGAACTCACCGGCAAGCGGATAATTGAATGACCGGTGGTAGTGAAAAAATCTCTCCAGCTCAACGAAACCTCTTTCCCGCATGATCTTCATCATGGCATCCACAAAAGGAACCACGAACAGCCTGGTTACCCTCCCCTTCATGGCCCGCTCCACAGGAGATATGCGGGCATAGTATCCCTTGCAGAACTCAAAATCATTATTGGGATTTGCCACCGGCTCAATAAGCCTGCCCAGCAGGAGCCGGTCGTAGGTAACGATGTCGCAGTCATGCAGGGCAATAACATCCGCCTGCTCCCGGCCTAAAATATACCCGAGCGCAAGCCAGGCCGACTGACCTTTGCCGGCCACCCCGACGGAAATTTCTTTTTCCCGGATGCGGTCAAGCACCTCCTTCATCCCGGGCCCGTCCACCCAGACAATTTTGACATCGCGATCTGCGGCGCGCAGTTTGCTGAAATAATCACGGGCCTCGATAAACTGTTCATGGTCAGCCCCGCCCAGGGCAACCACGATCGAGTGAAGATAGCGGACCCTGCCGATATCGTTAACGATCGGGTCCAGCACCTCAGGGTTCTGCAACTCGGAATAAAGGCACGGCAGCAGCAGGCTTATCTTCGAATGAGTCGAATATTCCTCAAGCCTGCTTTCCAGATTCTTCAGATACTCGTCCCGATCAAAAGCTTCATACAATGCGTGCAGCGTGGTAACGATACCTTCCTGGTGAAAATCGGCCATTTTTCCCTCCTCTTCCAGTTTTCTCCACAACCAAAACGTAAATGGTCACAGGTGCCGCAGATTTGAACAGGTAAGGCAGACTCCAGGCGCGAAGTTCGCTATAGCCAGCTATGCTGGCATGAGCGATCAGGCGAAGATGTGGGTCCGGTTACCATTTACAACTTTTTTGAGCAATTATATCATTCAGTTACACACCTCTTGAGGAGTTACAAACAAACCGCAGAGAATTTCAGGTTCATCTCTCAATATGGTTTTGCCTTCTGTCCTGCCAGTTCGCCAAGGATATCCGCAACTATTATTCCCCAGCCCCTGCTGCCGGGAAAAGGCGCTCTGCGCAATCCGGGCGCTTCCACATCTGCATAACTTCCGTCAGGCCTGGGGATCAGCACCGGTATATCGACAACCCTGAGCATGGCAGAATCATTCTGCGCATCACCAAGGCCTACGGTAAGAATATTGTTTCGGGAACCAACCCGAAAAAGACGGGTTGTTTCCACAACCGCCCTCCCCTTGTCCTGTCCCGCACCCATCAGGTGATAGAACCTGCCGCCGCGGGTTATGGTCAGGCCGGAACCGCTAACCGCTTCCTGCAATTTCTCCTGCCGGGGTCCGGATAAAAAAACAAACGGTTCCGTGAATTCCCGTTTCGCCGCCAGCAAGGCGTCCTCGCCAGCAAGTCCGGTCAGCTGCATGATCTCCTCAACCGACATATCTCCAAAGCCTTTAATATTATAGGCATCCCGGACCGTTGCAAAAATGCTTCGGATATACGCATAGGACCGGCCGAAGAGTTTTCCCCGATCCCCATCCAATTGCTCAAAGATGCCCGCGTCCTGCAGTGCATGACCCGGGGGCAGAAAAATCCCGCCTCCGTTTTCAGAAATAAAGGCTTCGTTGAGTCCGAGCTGTTCCTGGAGCTTCCGCATTTCAGCCCTTGTTTTGCTGGAGGTGAGGATGAGAGGGATGGAGAGTTGCCGCAGACGTTCCAGTGTCGCGGCAGCGCCATTGAAGGAATAGGTTTGATGGTCGAGCAGCGTACCGTCCAGGTCGGTAAAAATGAGTAAAGGGAAACCCATACATTCATCCCGGTGTAAGCTCACGGTTGCGATCTGCTGTTGCGGCGTAAATACTCACTGGGTAGAGCAACCACGCATTGCGCTTTTGCCAACATTTACCAGGGTGCCGTATGACCGCATAGGTTGCGGCAACAACGATCACTTATTTCATTTTATCATTAGTGTGATTAATTTTCAAAAAGATACGGACAAGACCCGGAGGACTGTGGCGTGTGCAGTGCAACATTTATAGCGGCCACAGG
>JAMJFO010000117.1 GCA_023544645.1 Desulfobulbaceae bacterium
ATACCTTCATGCAACCTGATCATATCGAACGTGTCTATTTTGAGTTTCTCGTTCAACATGACGAAGAGAAGTTTCCGTTGCCGAGAGAAATCCTCATCAAAGCACTGCTGATGGAAGGTTGTCATGTTGCACAACCGAGGTATCCACTCGTGCACCAACAGCCCTTTTTTACAGAGGGGATTTTCGCTCAATTCTTGAGGCTTCCACCGGATGAACAATTGCCCTCATATATGGATTGTTCTCTCCCCTTTACCGAGGCAGCCAATAATTCATTATTAAAACTGCCATCTTTTCCCAATCGTGATAATGGTATCCTGGATCAATATTCCCATGCTTTTGCGAAGGTCATGGGGCAGGCAAAAGAAATTTCAGAGGCGTGTAATGAGCCGTAATTGGAATGCTTCTCTGCCAAGCCTTGCCTTATCTTCTGCAAATATATTTTTCCATCTCATCCACCTCGCCATTATCTTCTTTTTTCTCTTTGGCTGGCTTTCAGACAGGACACTCATTGCCCATTTTATCCTCTCGTTGCTCATTCTCTTTTCCTGGTGCGGTTTAGGAATATTTTTCGGCTTCGGATACTGCCTGGTTACCGATATCCAGTGGAAAATAAAAACCCGCATGGGAGAGAATCCGTATACAGAATACTACATAAAATATATGTTTGATAAAGTGACAGGGCTTGATACGAATCCACGCACTGTCAATGCAATCACCACATATTCTTTCTTCAGCATTCTTGTTCTCTCGGCAGCCTTTGTATTCAAAAACTATTACAAATTCTCTTAAGACAGACCTTCGCGTGACTCATCTTGTGTTAGATCATGAGAGCGATCTTTTTGCCTGCATGTCGTAATCCCACAGCTTTCGATGGATCTGATAGCTGTGAATGACAAGCCCCATCAGGCATATGCCGACTGTTATGGGAACCAGCAGAGCAAAATGTGTTGTCCCGAATTTGATTATAAAAAGATTGATGAGGATAAACACTACCCGCATCTCAGTGGGGCCAACCCCGTAATGGTATATTTCGAACTCATTGGTCGCGCCAAACGAGAGAAAAGAATTAACCATGAACGACCCCAGGATGACCAGGAGGGCAAAATACCACGCTTCAATGCCGGCCGGAGATATCATAAAACCGACAAAGACAAGTGAGCAGAGAAAGACAAAATCCAGAAAATGGTCCATATAAAACCCCCACTTGACAAGTCCGGTATCCCGCTGCCTCCCAAGTTCTCCGTCCAAGAGGTCGGTCAGATACTGCAGGAAAATCATCAGGGATACGACCCAGAGCAGGGAGAGATTATTACGCGCGTACATTGCGACAACAACGTTAATCACCGACCAGAGAAGGGTCGCCATGGTCAGATGATATGTCTCAATCGACGGTGGAATTTTTGGCACGACCCAACCTTTGAGTTTGTTTTCCGGTCTGCTTAACAGTGACGTGCCGACCTTCTTGTCACCGCCGAATTCGGTTGTATTGTCTCGATGATTATTCGACATTTTTTTCCTCCGTGTCCTCATGGATAGTTGCAATCATCTTTCTTATTGAGTGTTTTTGTTGCCGGTGAATCCATGGGCAAGGAGTTTGAAGGGCTTTTCTATCAGGTAAAAAGGGGTGCCGATAAGAGCTGAACCAACAAACCTTCCACCTGCTCCCACGACGGTGTTGCCGATCACGGGTACGATAAGAAGACATACAGCTTGGCCGGAGAATAATGTTGTTATTGCTCCCACCGGTATACCCAGTGCGATACCTATTGCACCTCCGGAAATCCCACCGATTACATCACCTGCTTTTGCCGGGATTTTCACAAAATTGCTCTCGTTATTGTAGACATTAAATTTGTCCAGTTCCCATTGTGTTGGTAACGAGAGACCGTGAGCAGAAGAGTTGATCGGTGAAAGGGTGATCGTTAATAGAATCAATGCAACAGTGTGGAAAAATCTGGTTTTCATACTCGTCTCCTTATGATTTTACATTTCGGTTCGGACCGTTCTGAACCGATCCTTCCCAGAATATGCCACAACCAGTATATGCTGAAGGCCGCGGCAAGGTGCTTGAGCGAATGCCCACTGATCGTGGCAAGTTGAAAGACCTGGGCATCAAGAGATTCGAGCAGTTTTGCCAGGCCATATCCTGCTCCTATGATTATTAGGTCTGACGTTTTAATTGTTTGCGAGGACCAGAAATACAAAATCAAGGGAATGATCAGTATGGGCAGAAATTGGGTGATGACATACAGACGCAGATCACCTGCCCCAAGCTGTTCTGCGGCAATCCAGTACTGAACGCTGAATAATCCAAACAGCACCAGAGGGGCCAGCAATTGTCTACCCACCATTTTGCTGACAAAGGCACCGATGACAATTGCCAGAAATGCCATGAAACTGATGGTCATGGACGACCGGTCCCAGAGGAGGCTCCAGTTGTCAGGTTGTACGTGGTAGTACCCCGAACTTATGCCGGTTAACAATGCACCGGTAAAAAAGAGGATATATGCCACCCTGTTTCCTGCACATGCAGGGTTGTTCGGCATGGTTAAGCACCGATGCAGTCCCAAAAGTCCCAAAAGGACAAACGGGAAGTTTGTAACGACATTCCAGAAGTTGGGCAGCTTGAGCAGAGTTCGCTGATCGGCAAAATAATGGTAGGTCGGATCCTGGGCAATCGGCCCGTACCAGACCAGGCCACCGACAACAAGACCGCTCACGACTGTAATAATCAACAACGCTGTTGTGTGCCTTGTCGTAGAGATGTGCAGGGTTTGAGTTTTCATGGGTTATGCCAGGGCGGTCTTGAGTTGGCGGTAGTTGATTTTGCCGGTGCCGAGCACTGGAATAGTGTCGACCTTTACCAGCCGCCGGATATTATGCAACGCAGAGAGGCCTGCCTGGCGAATGCAGGCATTCACTTCCTGACGATCAAGACTGAAGGTAGTGAAGAGGACTATTTCCGGATGGCTTGCGTCATTGGTTGCTTCGATTGCCATTGCCGGTGCACCATCTCCACTTGAGGGAAAATGTTGTTGTAGGATAGTTTCGATTGCCGGCAAGGAAATCATCTCGCCACCAAGTTTGATAAACCTCTTCAGCCGTCCGCAAAAGGTGAGAACGCCGTGCAAGTCTTCCCGAACCAGATCTCCGGTATTGTACCAGCTCTTGCCATCATGGATGACAAATGGTGAGGTGGTATCTGCTCCCAGGTATCCGGAAAAAACATTTTTCCCCCGAACCAGCAGGATGCCCTGGTGACCGGGTTTGACCGTTTCCATACTCTCGGGATGGACTATTGTATGCTCCATGCTTGGCAGTACCCGGCCAATCGTTTCAGGCACTGGGTTGTCGGGTGTATTAACGCTTACCACCGGCGAGCATTCGGTGATACCGTACCCCTCGCACAACACCGCCCCGGGGAGCTCTTCCTTCACTTGACGGTAGACATATTCAGGACATTTTTCCGCCCCGGTGAACAGCAGGCGTAGAGAAGAAAGCTGACCGGACTTTGCCGCCCGAAGGATACCGCCCGCAAAAGTGGGTGTACCGATAAGCACGGTCGACCGGTACTCCTCGATGAGACTTGCCAAAAGGCCGCCTTCTGTCGGGTTGGCGTGATAGGTCGTCTTGAGACCCAGACACAAAGGCATGATGATGTTGCCGGCCAGGCCGAGAGAATGGAAAGGCGGCAACATGCCCAGCAACCGGTCACTTTCCTTAAAAGACAGGACCGAATTAAAATCCTGCAGATTGGCCAGGATATTTGCATGGCTCAAGGGGACTGCCTTGGGCTGGGCCTCGGATCCACTGGTAAAGAGAATAGCTGCGGTATCGCTCACCCTGCTCTTTGCAAGCGACGACCATGAAATGTACCCTGCAATGACGGCCGACAACTTGTCCACCAGGGTGATCTGTTTTCGCAGGTCCTCAAGATAAATCCACTCCACATCCAGGGCAGTCAGGTCAATCCCCTGCCCCTGCAGTTTATCCATTAACGCCCTGGCTGTGATGATGTGCGTGACCCCGGCGGTCTTGAGACAATGGTTCATATGACCTATCCCTACTGTCCAGTTGAACATCACCGGGGTCTTGCCGGCAAACAGTGCGGCAAAATAGCAGAGTGCAGCACCCACGGATGAGGGGAGCATAATCCCCAGAGTTGAACTATCAATCTTCTGCAGCTTCTTCTGTAGGAGCATGATCGCGATGACAACCTGGCGGTAGGTTTTGACCCCGCTGATCCGGTCGGCAACAATCGCCCGGTCAGGGTGGGTTTTTGCGGTGGCCAGAAAGGCCTGCGCAATAGAATCAGTGCCGTGCAGAAAAAGCTCCTCCTTCGCGCTTCCCTTAAACCAGGCAGGATCAATTGAATGTTTTTCCGGTTGTGTGCCCATGCTTTGGCCACAGGCGGCAAGGGCCACGTCCCCGACGGTCTGCAGGGACTCCAGATCGTCAACCGGCATGCCGAATTCCTTTTCCAGCCAGGCGGCAAGTTCCATTATGGACAGGCTGTCCATGCCGATGTCCTGGGCCAGAGAATCATTTATCGTAACGGCCTCGACCCCGTTGATTTCCCGAAGATGGGCCATTATCTGGGCGCTCACCGATTCAGGTACGTTGGCAAGATCGCGTTCGCTGGTCTGACTGTCCGGTTCGAGCTGAACAACGGGACCGTGCCCCTGCCACCAGAAATAAGGGACATGCAGGTTGGGCTGGACCTTGGCATTATAGAACGTCTCCAGGGCCTGATTGATGACAGTCCGTTCAGCGCCGCGAGGAAGATCCATCGGTTCGGAGATCTCCACGGTGACTTTTCGCCGCGGGCCGAAGAACACTACATTGGCCAGGACAAACAGGAGAGAGGCCTTCAGGTTTTGAGCCGCGTCCGGCTGTCCGTTTGCCCAGCTGAAACGACTGCCCCATAGCCCGCTGGTTCTGATCAGAACGATACGCTGTTGCGGATTACCGGCCAGGATGGTGTGAACTGCGCTTTTCGCGCCCAGGTTTTCATACCGGTCCCGGTACAACTTACCGGCGGGATACAGGATTATATTGTCTCCTGCCTGAAGGCTGGAAGCCACGCGGTTGATCCCCCTGGTGATTTCATCTTTTGAGCGGCGGCCGTTTTTGACAAGACTGGGGATACAGATAGCGTTGACCAGCTTCATCAGGGGGCGGATATAGAATCGATTGGTCTCATCATAATCGGCCAGCGGCCGGGGTTGGAACCGCTCGTAAAGAGTGGTCATGAGAATCACCGGGTCGATCCAGGCCGGATGATTGGGAAGAAAAAGAATCCCTTCTTTCCCGCTGGAATTTTTTACCTGATCCAAACCGATGACTTCAATTTCATAGCGAAGCAGGAGCAGAGTACGGATGACTCGCAGGAGAATGCCCCGGGCTAAGGAGCCTCCCCGGTACAGCAGGACGCTCAGCGTAAGGGCGGCAATAAATGTCATGCATCCGGCCGCAAGAAGCATGGCGCCGGGATGCATCATTGTATCCAGAAAAGTGTATGCCTGGCCGGCCAGAAGGATGCCGATAAAGGAGCAGAAACCGACCACGGCAAGGACCTGCCCCTTGTCGGTCTCCAAAGGACGCACCTGAATGAAACTGGTGATGGGGATGATGAAAAGTCCGC
>JAMJFO010000118.1 GCA_023544645.1 Desulfobulbaceae bacterium
AGTCTGGCGCTTACCTGACCTCGAACAAAATTCCTCGTTTCTGGATGGACACTAACTAGTCGGTACATAAACATTCACGGGACAGGGCAATCATGCCTTGTGCTTTTACCGACATTTGTTTGCGGTTGTTGCAGGACCCCGCAGACCCGTGAATGAATCCTGTCCGCTGCTGCTGGCATGCGGACAGGTTGATGACAAAGGAAAAGCGGCGCCTTGCAGCCGCTTACTCCTGTATACCCGGAAATTGCATGCAGCCCCAGGCCTCCCTCTCCTGCGGGTTGCATGCAGGTGAAAAGGGAGGCAGTTTGTAAATATACCTGCCTCCCTTTTTCATTACCATGCCTATCCTGCCCGGCCGATTCCCTGATCCAGGGGAAGTAACAATTTCCCCCCTTCCCGGTATTATTTCCCTTCCATTTTCCCTTTTACCGGCATGCGCCGGACCTTGACAGTCACTGAGCGGAATCATACAATTTTACATATCCCGTGAGAATGCAGATCTTTCCCATGGCCTGAAAATTTCAAGGAGGTGGCAGCATGTACAGCGATCAGGAATTATGTGAAAAAATTAAAGCCCTCTATCCCGATATCGGCGAGTGCAACATCGATATTGAGGTGGAGCATGACGATGAAAAAAATGTCTGGATCGTGGACCTGAAAAAGGAAGGCCACGAACTGAAGCATCATCTTGAATACCCGGATGCAGACCTTTGCATGGAGGGGAATCAATGCGTGTCCCTCGCCCTGGAAGTAGCGCAATTACGCAAGAATATCGAAGGAAAGCAGTATTAGCGCCAGCCCCGGTTTTTTTTTTACCAGGAGAGATATATGACCCAAGAACAATTTACCATCTACAACTCCAGGCTGGAAGAGGCGCGCAACACCTCGGACAGCCAGTGGCTTAATGCCGCATTCACCAGGGCCCGCGAGGTAATTGACGGAGGCGGCAGGGTGCACATTATGCAACGCTTTTCAGACGCCTCAGAGGAACTCGTTGAAATAATCGACAATCTGAAAACTCTTGAATTTTACAAACAGAAATACATGCCATAACCGGCACTGCTTAATACCCGGGGACTATTGCCCGACTTCCCCGGGTTTATGATAAAGCGGCTGGCTTGTAGTGAGAGGCATCACATTCCGACTGAGAACATTGCTTCCAGGTCATGCCTGGAGTATGCCTGAAATGCGATCATTGTTTCTGTTTTAAGTATGGAATCTATACTGTGCAGCCTTTTCGTAACAAGCTCTGCCAGGTCTTCATTTGAGGCTACCCGGGCGATTGCTACAATATCATAATTGCCGCTCACGGAATAGGCCTCTGAAATTCCTTTTATTTCCACAAGCTGCTCGGCAACTTTATCAATTTTTGTTCTTGCCACGTTCATGAGGATGATTGCGCTAACCATATCTGCTCCCTGTTGATTTCTATTGTAGAGGTAATCCTGATTGCCTCCGGAACCCAGTCAAAATATTGTCTGCATGAAAAAAAAATGTCATTTGGTGTATCATGAACCCGCCTGCCTCGTATGCATGGGAAAAATCTTTCCCTCTGGTTAACATGAATTTCACTGTGCACTAAATGACAAAAAATTGCAATATCAGTGACTTGATATTTGCCTGACCACAAATTAATCCCCTCACCCCTGAACAGAGGACCTGCCTGTATCAGCAGATCCTCTGTTCAGCACAGGTCCTATTTCAAATCCGGCTGCGGGGTATTATCAGTGGGGGCCGGCAGGATGGGATGAACTATCTTGGGCTGTTCACCGGTGGTGGATTTAAGAAATGCAACTATCTGGCCGATCTCGGCATCGGAAAGCGTTATGCCCAGCTGGGAGGAGCTCATGATCGCAACCGCTTCCCGCAGACTCCATACCCTGCCGGAATGAAAATATGGGCTCGTGAGGGCTATATTCCGTAAAGATGGAGACTTGAAGAAGTATTCATCATCTTTGGTCTTGGTAACTTCGAACCTGCCCTTGTCTCCAGCCATAATACTGCTCTCAGGAACCTCCATGACGCCAAAGTGAAAGTAATCCTCGCCTCCCATGTTTACACCCCCATGGCAGTCGGCGCAGCCATTATCCATAAACACTTTAAGGCCTTCTTTGGCCGGGGTGTCCAGGGCTCCATCATCTCCCTGCAGGAATCGGTCAAAAGGTGCATTGGGGGTCAGCAATGTTGCCTCAAAGGCTTCAATTGCCCTGGCCATGTTATCAAAGGTTACAGGGTCCTTTTCTGCCGGAAATGCTTTTTTGAACAGTGTTTTGTATTCCTCCATGCTGTTCAGGACTTTCACGACATTCTCAGGCGTATTGTTCATTTCCACACTTGCCTGCACCGGTCCTTTAGCCTGTTCAGCCAGATCTTTGGCCCGGCCGTCCCAGAACTGGGCCATGTTGAAAACCGAATTCAGGACAGTCGGGCTGTTGCGCGGCCCCTTCTGCCAGCCATGCCCTGTGGATGTTTCCTGGTAGTCCGCTCCACCTAGACCAAGATTATGACAGGTATTACAACTAATCAGCGCACTCCTCGAAAGCCGCGGCTCAAAATACAGCATTGCCCCAAGTTCTATTTTTTCCGCGGTCAGGGGATTGTTTTCCAGCGCAGGGGGATCTGCAGGGATTGGATCGAATATTTCCAGCGCTTCCGTCCTCAACGTATCTTCCGCAGCAACCTGGTGGGAAAAAACACAACCTGCCGCCAGAACAGCCAATACCATTTTCCATCTCATAAACCGTACCTCCTTTTTTGTTATCGTTGCCGTTACGACCAAAACAGCTATGGTTAAAAAAGCCTTTACCGTTGACCTGAAAAAGATTTTGTTACAGCCGGAACAGGTTGTTATTCCTGCAACCAGCAAATGCAAAAATCAAACCGGCTGCAGATTATTCCGCCAGATTATTTACGTTTGATCAGCTGCAGATATCCTCCGCCCCGAAACAGTTCCGAACGGATGATTACAACTCGTAATTACTGCTATTATATAGCATATATATCAGTTGTGGTTACAATTATTTCAAAAAAACAACAGGTGCAGCCATGATCGACCAGGAAGATTTCATCGCCAGGGAAGAAGATCCCCGGGAGTCCATGGAGACAATGGAAAGGGTCAGCAACAAACTGGCGGACCTGTTTGGCGGCATGAACCACGAAGTCCCCCTGCTTCTTTTCACCGATCCGTTTATCAACGGCCAGTACTGCGAGGCGGTCCGGACAATCATCAGGGGGGTGCGTGAACTTTCCCATAAGGTGACCTTGCGTGAATATGGCCTGGATCATCAGCTGGCACAGCAGTATCATGTCACCCACTCGCCTACCCTGCTGTTTGATCCGGAGCACTATTTTATCCGCTGGCTTGGCGCTCCGATGGGCCAGGAAGGCCGCACCTTTGTTGAAGCGATCACCATGCTGGGATATCGCAAAACAGGCATCAGCAAACCATCAGAGAAAATTCTGGAAAAAATAACCTCGCCGCGGGCCATCAAGCTGTTTGTCAGTCCTACCTGCCCCTATTGTCCGCAGCAGGCGGTCAATGCCCTGAAGGCCGCCATTGCCGGGCCGGACAAAATTTCTCTTGAAATTATCGACATCCAGGCCAACCCTGAACTGACCGAACAGTATAATGCCCTGGCTGTTCCTATCTGTTATGCCAATGAAATCCTGATTGCCCGCGGCGCGCAGCCGGAAGAGCTTTTCATGGCTTCCCTGGAAAAGCTGGAGCAGCAGAATTTTTTTATTCCGGAAAGCGACGCCGAACAGGTCGATACCGATTTGACCATCATCGGCGGAGGTCCTGCCGGGTTGACTGCCGGCATCTACGCGGCCCGCAGCGGCCTGAAAGCTGTCATCATTGAGCGCGGCGCCCTGGGCGGTCAGGTGGCGCTGACCCCGGTGGTGGAAAATTATCCCGGCTTCGCCCAGATAGATGGAAAGACCCTGGTGGATATAATGGTCAATCATGCCCTGCAGTATGTTCCAATTTTTCCGGATGAAGAAGTCATGGAAATACATACCGGTCCCCCTTTCGAAATCCTCACCAACCGCCGCCGCTACTCTGCCAGGGCTGTTCTTCTGGCCACCGGCGCCAGTTACCGTCATTTGAACGTCCCGGGAGAGGAGCGTTTTGCCGGCAGCGGAGTCAGCTATTGCAGCACCTGTGACGGCGCTTTGTTCAAGGGCAAAGAGGTTGTGGTCGTTGGCGGCGGGGACAGCGCCTTGACCGATGCCCTTTATCTGGCCAATAATGACATCCGGGTCACCATTGTTCACCGGCGTGACACCTTCCGGGCCCAGGATCACCTGGTCAACCAGCTGCCCCAGCACAACATCAAGGTATTGTATAACACCGAGATCAAGGAGATCCTCGGAGATACAAAGGTTGAGGAAGTGGTTCTCCACAACAAGCAAACGGGGGAAACAAGCACCAAACGGACAGATGGTGTCTTTATTGCCATCGGCTTCGAACCCGCAACCGAGCTTGCCCGCAAAACCGGAATTGACCTGACAGATGACGGATTTATCAAATGCGACGACAACCACCGGACCAGCATACCGGGCATATACTCAGCCGGCGATGTCGAAGGAGGCTACCGGCAGATTGTTACCGCTGCCGGGCACGGTTCCGGTGCGGCGATCACTATTTTCGAGGACCTTGTCAATCCCTACTGGACAGCCCCGGGAAAAAAATGACCCCTGTTCATCATCTATTGAGCCCCATGCACGGGAACAAGGAGTCCGGATTGACTCTAAAAAGAGTCACTAATTATACGGCAACCAGCTTACAATGTGTAATTAAAACCAATTTCCAATGCGATAACAATTCATTAGCCTCACCAGATCCAGTTTATATCCTTGTCGCCAAATAGATACAGAACCAGGGGCGCGTTCCAACTGATACAGAAATACTGTCACGAAACCTGTCTCTATCGGGTGACGACTATCTCTTTCCTTGTCCTGTTTTTGTCCAAGACATACCGGCCTCCACGGTGCGAAAACAGGAAGTGCTCCCACAGTATATTGAATACATTACATATACTACATTAATTGACACTTATTGGTGTAATACAAATCACTCAGTCAGAGTTGGCATGAAATCTGCTTGGCATAAGGCAGCTTTGTACTGTGCTGAAAAAATTCCTGACAATATGCAAACGCAGTAAAATGATAGAAATCAAACCATACGGATTCGAAGAAAACGGAAGAAAATTTTATGTGGAATGCTATCCCTATATTAATAACAAGCCTGTACCGGCAATTGCCCATTGCCGACATTGCTCCCTCTGCAATCCTGATGAAAATGAAATATGCTTTGGGTGGCAAGATAATCCGGAGCAAGCGCCATTATTCTGCGGGCCGGTGTGCCCGAAATTCGACCTGGTCAGCAGTAAGCTGGATATGCATGTAGCGGAAACGAACAAAGTCCGGCGGCAGGCATCAGTTTTGCAGCTGTGCCGAACCCGGTA
>JAMJFO010000119.1 GCA_023544645.1 Desulfobulbaceae bacterium
GCTCGCGAGACTCCGGGAGATCGGGCAAAAAGACCGTTTCTGGATGGACACTAACCAACCTTCTTGATACACCCGGGCGCGTCGAGCCTGGCGTTGTTCACCATCCGGCTGACCGGGTAGGTGACGATCTTGAAGGGATCGCCGGGCTTAACGAAGTTCAGATCGTGGATCGGATCAGACACCAGGTCAAGCCAGGTGCCCCGCCTTGTCGGGTCGACAATCAACGGCATCCGGTCATGGAGTTTGGCGATGACCCTGTTTGCAGTGGTGGTGATGATCGTTGCCGATTGAATTGTTTTCCCATCCGCTCCGTGCCACTCCTCCCACAGCCCGGCAAAGGTGAACAATCCTTTGTTCTTCAGGCGGATATAGTAGGGCTGCTTGGAGCCGTTTATTCTCTGCCACTCGAAAAAGCCATCGGCCGGAATCAGGCACCGCCTTTTTTTGTAGGCCTCCCGGAACCCCGGTTTTTCGGCCAGGGTTTCCGCCCGGGCGTTAATCATCTTGTAGGCGATCTTCTCATCCTTGGCCCAGAAGGGAATAAGGCCCCAGCGAACCAGGGCCGGCCGGTAATAACCGTGATCGTCTTGCTTGATGATGGGAATGGTCTGGGACGGCGCGATATTGTAACGCGGCGGGTAATCGATTTCTTCCCGAAGATTGAACTCAGCCTTGATTGCTTCCGGCTTGGTAATGGTAAATCGTCCGCACATATTGACCCGGAAAGAAGCTCTTATTTCTCTGACTCATCCGTTTGCCACATCATAACAGGAAGTCGGTCGGTTGAGGATAATCTTGACAACAAAAAAAGATATTTACAGGTATAAAAGCCAAGAGCCCATTTGCCCCCTCGCCATATGCCCCCTCACCATGTCCTCCGGGTGGCAGGTTAGGGCGAGCACCAAAGTTCCTTCTCCCCCGGCGGGAGAAGGCTAGGATGAGGGGGACATCACCATCACCAGGTTATTTATGGCATCCGCAGCCGCAGTCGTCTCCGTGACCGGCATCATGGAGACGCTTTTCCAGCATGGCCCGCAAATCGGGAGGTGCTGTCTGTAAACAATAGCGCAGGGCGGTCTCTTGGGCAGGGCTGCCGTCCTCCGCGTTCATGCAGACTTCCAGTGCCTGCTCAAATGACTCGAATTCCATTTTTTCACCTGATATTGATTAAAAAATACGTTGAACCTCTGAATCACCTGTCCTCACGATATCAAGTGCAGCTGAAAACTCAAGCTGATAAGGACAAAGCGTACGGTTATCTTCTTTTCGGAGATCCCGTAATTGCTGCAAGTCTCTCCTGATGGTCCCGCAAAAAGTCCATCGTACCGTTTGAGATGGCTAAGCAACAAGCCGCATAATCATGCGTGGCAACTGCCGGTTTTAGGTTTATAGGCGAACGTCCGGCAGTTGCTCAGCCACTTCCCGGAATCGGCGGCAATTGGCCTTGATAGCCCCAAGCAGTTGCTGCCCGAAGGCCAGTTCATCACCGGCCAAATCCCGTGACAGGTCAATGGTGTCGGCTACCTTGACCAACGCTGCACTCATACTCTGCAATACAGTCGCCACCTGCCTTTGGGGCAAACCGCACTCTTCACACATATCGGCCAGTTGAAAGGCACGTATATCGACAAATTCAAATGTGTCGCCTACCGCCATGGCCAGGTCCCGGCCATACTGGTCGCCATATATTTCCACATTTACCAGGTCGTAAGCGGGCGCGACATCTATGCCGGTCCTGCCCACGAAAAACGAGATATTCTTGCCATGGGCATCGCTGTTGCCGATCAGCAGTTGAAATAATACCCAGTTTAACAGTTCCCGCATGGCGAGAGCCGGAACCCTACACAACCGGCAGGCACCAAACAAAGCGGGAAGGCTTGCCCCGGTTCTGATCTTGGCGCCTTCTCCAGCTTTCCCGAAAGGCCTTTCGTACTTGTACGTCGGCGGCAAATCAAGAATCTGACATCCATCGATCAGGTGCAGCCGCTCTACCCGCCCAGAAGACCAACGTCGATCAAATCGTTCGACAATCAGGACCGGCTCCCCGTACCTGGCCAAAGCAACCTTGGCAACCGGCAGCTTCACAAGGCGGGCGAGCTCCATACAGACAAACTCGTTTACCACCAGATGCATGTCCGGCCTGGTGCTGAACTTAAGGATATGGGTAGAAGCAAGCTCTCCCTCACCGAATCCCATTTCCCCATCGGGCTTGATCAATATCGGCAACTTATCCTGGACACCAGCCACTGACAGCCTGGGCTTGCCATCCCAATTAGCAATGGACACGTCTCCCCTCCTGGCTAATCTGTCCTGCAACTCCTCCCTGTTGACCTGGCGAAATGACGTGGGCACCGGTTCGGCACCTCCACCATCGTGGTGGAAGGTCAAAGCACCGGTTGTTTCGATACCTATTGCAGCAATCAAACCGAAAATGTTATTCTTCGAAATCTGGCGATCAATGGATAGCTCTTCCAGCCATCTCCCTTCCGGCAAGAGGTTAGCCAGAAACCTCTTAACCGCTTCAGCCTGGCATTCTCCCGGCTTCAAATGCGGTGAGACGGCAAACCCACCCTCTGCCAACCACCGTGAATCGTAATCCAACCCGTAAGTATCTTTCTCCCCCTCAAGAATCAACGTACCGAGACGCTGTTGATTGATGAACACAGCAAGTTGTTCTGTCATTTCTCGTCCCACCGTTCTACTTTGAGCATGATCCCCAACATCCGGCACACTTTCAAAACGCTGGACAGTTGAACATCACCCACGGCCTTCTCTATCTTGGTCATTGTATCCACCGCCACTCCACAAAAAGCCGCTGCCTCATGAATCCCCATCCCAGATTGGGTCCTCCTGGCTCGGACGAATCTCCCAAGCAGATTGGCCTCTAACGGCCCAACCTGAATCGGCGTCGGCACTGGTTTCACTGTTTTCGGCATAACCTCCCCCTACTTAATAAATACTGCCATGACAGTATTTTAAATATTAATTTTCCTGATGTCAAGAATAATACTGCCATGACAGTACAAACAGGTGAATGCGCCTCTGCGTCGCCATAAATACTGCCACAGCGGTATTTATGCGCACAACATACTATATAATTGTAGTTGTGTAATATCTTTAGATTTTATTGGCAGAAACAAAACCGATTGAGTGACCATGAAACTGGTGGAGAGAAGAACCTTCCAAGCTGGTACAAACTGAACGTGACTATTTTAAAAAAACTAATAGTATCAGCTTGATAATAGTACAAAAAACAGTCATTTGTGAAGTTGCTCTAGATTGGCGGTCGCTTCACACTCGAATCCCTCTCTCCGCCAGCAAAAAAGAAAAGCCCGACTACGCTGTTATTTTTCACAATTGACGAAACAGAGCAGGGGGTATATTTTCAGATTAAATTAACCTGTTAAAGGAAAATGTCAGACAATTTGGGCCTTTTGCGAAAGGCTTTTTTAACGCCGTCAATAAAAACGGGCGGAGAGTTTTGGCGAACTCCCCGCCCTTTTTGCTTTCGGGGCCAACACCCCTTTCATACTTGGAGATTTCATGATATGGCAAGTCCCCGTTAATCTCAAGCAAATTCATGATCAGGGACGTGACTATCCCTGGCCTCGTCCCGACTGCTGTATGCGTTGTCGCAACTGGCGCGTCTGGGGACATGGCTTCGTCAGTCGCTATTTCGACGAATTTGACGAGGCCCTGCTCTTGAAGTGTTATCGCTGTCCCCTCTGCGGCTGCGTGATCACGGTGCGCCCGGCCAGCCATTTTCCCCGGATTCGCAGCAGCCGGCAGACTATTTTTTCTCATCTTCAGCAACGCATCTCACGGGGGCGCTGGCCGCCATCGCCTCTTGCCCGTTCCTGTTTACGACATTGGTTAAACAATCTCAGGCGCCGGATTATGGCGCACCTGACCAGTCTCTGGGGTCTGGGGGTACTGGCCGGCTTCGAGGAGTTACTTTTGCGGGGGCAGATCCCGGTGGCCCGGGTCAGTTAACCTGGAAAGTCCGGGCGCCTTACCACTACCACAGTGGACTTTGCCGATGATCTTGCCTAGTCCTTGATTTAGGGTGTTGCAAACCCATTTCAAGGAGAAGATCATGAACGAAGAGCAGAAGAAAGAGGTGGCGGTGTTCCGCTACGGCATTATCGCCGAGTTCGTCGGCGCCACTCGGCTGGACCGGGGAGAGCGAGAGTCACTGCTGCGCCGGAAGTGCGCCCGCAAGTGGCGTATTCCTTTCTCAAGCCGTTCCCGGCTGAGCCGCAGCACGATTTTACGTTGGGTCCAGCGTTACAAAGAAGCCGGCAGCCGGCTCGAAGCGCTTTATCCGCTGGATCGGACCGATCAGGGGAGGGTTAGGGCTCTCGATGAGGAGACCAGTCTGGCGCTGCTGGAACTGCGGCGGCAACTGCCCCGAATGCCGGTTACCGAACTGATCCGCCTTATGCATCAGCGGCAGTTGGCCACCGCCGGAACGCACCTTTCGCAAAGCACCGTCTATCGGTTTTTTCACCAACACGGCCTGATGGGGAAGGAACTCGTAACTCCGGTCGACCGACGCAAGTTCGAAGCCGAGTTGCCCAACGACCTGTGGCAGAGCGATATTATGCACGGCCCGCTTTTGCTGGGTGGCGACAAGCGGCGCAAAAGCTACCTGATCGCCTTTCTCGACGACCACTCCCGGCTTATCCCTCATGGCCGGTTTTACCCCTCCGAAGCACTGGCCCCCTTTCTGGAGGCGTTCGAGATCGCCCTGCGCAAACGCGGACTGCCGCGCAAGCTCTACGTCGATTATGTGGCGCGCCACATAATCGACGTTATGTGCCCTTTTCTATTATGTTGCGGATATAGCCTAATTACTTGTAATTGCACGGATGAAATAGAGGTTATGGAAACATAAATTTTCATCGTTCCAGCGTAAGATAGCCTGAACCACCAACCAACTATCAAAGGAGGCCATCTATGTTGGAACGTTATTTTATTCGTCCAGAGACTATTGACCGTATTCGTGCTTCATGGTTGGGTGATCCGATTGACAGGTACGTCATTTGGCTCACCGAGAGGGACTATTCGCCAAGGAACATCTGGCGGCGTGTTCCCTTATTGATGCATTTCGGAGACTTTGCGCAATCAAGGGGATGCTCCTCGTTCGATGATTTGCCAGCGTTTGTCGAACCGTTTGTTGAGCAATGGATGATGGAACGCGGCCGTAACTGCAAAACAGAGGCAGCTCTATCCAAGGTTGGCAATGAGGCACGAGGCTCAGCTCGGCAGATGCTTGCCCTTATTTTACCAGGTTATTCCAGCCGCCCTGATCGTAAAGACCCCTTTTCCGATTCCGTCCCAGGGTTTTTCCAGTACCTTCGTGACGAACGAGGACTTCGAGACTCGACCGTTGAGCAATACCGGTACAATTTCAGACCTCCTGACCTCGAGAAAATTGCATTTAACTTTTCACCTCTGTCAACAT
>JAMJFO010000011.1 GCA_023544645.1 Desulfobulbaceae bacterium
GTTTAATAATAAACAAAAACCAACTAAACCAAATTCAAAATTGTAATCCTTTGCTACCCTATAATGAATAGAGATTCATGTCAAATTTAATTGCAAATCAAAGTATAGATTTGCACTGGAAATAGTAACTTTGTGAAAATGAAGAGAACTGAAGATTTATCGTACTTCAAATTATCTGATTGCTCTGACTGTCAGATGAGATTTAGATATTACACCTATGTCCTGATTTAATTTCCACCTGCTATCAGTTACTGGAAAAAATATGCTGCACAGGCTGGATTCCGAATTCTGCCGGATGATAGGTTTCGATGATATCCCTGACATACCTGCCTGTTTCGGTGTCGCGTTCGTCAAGGTTAACAATTTCTTTTTTCCTGTAACTGCCTTCTCCTTCTTTTTCCAGGACGCAGACAAGCGGCCTTTTGGAAAAATCCCTGCTGGGTGAGCTGACAACCAGGGCCAGTTCACCGGTGTCAAGCTTCATCAGGGTGCCGACCGGGTATATCCCCATAATATTTATGAAAACCTTGATAATGACAGGATCATAGTCCTTGCCGGCCCGATCGAACATATAGCCCAGGGCGCGGTCCGGGCTCAGCAGGAATTTCCGATAGGACCGCGACGATGTCAGTGTATCGTATTTATCGGCAATGGAGATTATCTTGCCAAAAAGGGTTAACGGTTTTTTCCAGTTGGCATGGGGATAGCCTGACAGGTCGTATTTCAGGTGATGCTCAAACATCGGCACCAGTATTCTGGCCTTGCTGTCAGGAGAGGCCTTGAGTTTTAACATCAGCCTGGAACTGTTCAATGAATGCTCATGGATCAGTTTCAACTCACGGTCATCAAGCTTCTCCTTTTTATGCAGAACTTCGTTGGGAATCTCGATTTTTCCAAGGTCATGAAACAGGGCGCACATGCCGAGATTTACCAGGTTGCGGCGTGAGAGATTGATGCGCCTGCCGATGCACATGGACAGCATGGCAACGTTCACCGAATGGGTGTAGGTGTAGTCGTCAAATACCCGAAGTGTGCTGATGGCGGCATATACTTCGTCGTCCTCGATAAGATTGGTTACCGTGTCCTGGACGACCCGGACGGTTTTCCGGATACCCACCTCTCCTTTTCCCTCTTTGAGCTTCTGGCCGACCTCTTCGATTGATGCCTTGGCATACGTATAATCCCTTCTGGCCCTTTCCCGCCGTTCAGCCTTGCTCTTGTAGTATTCTTCATCAGGAGGTCTTTCCGTTTTCCTGATCAGCTCAACCCACTCAATATTTTCCGCAGCAAGACCGTTTTTGAGCCAGGCAAGAGGCTCCGGCTGCTGCCCGGAGATGGCCAGCAGCCGCATAAAAGTCAGGATCTCTTCAGCAGAGGCCATCTTGACGCTCTTGAGCAGACACACACCTTCCAGATCGCGGCCATCACAATAACGGATGATGTTGTCAAACAGATTCTTTGTGGTTCTGTTGTAGGAGAGCTTTTCATCTTCAACATACAACTGATCATTGGAAATTTTGAACGTCAGTGATTCATTCTCCATGCAGCGGTTGATGGATTCGGAGAACCTTTCAATTCCCTCCAGGACCAGGGTATGGCCTCCACTGTGAATTCTCGCAGTCTGGCTCAGGCTGTAGAAGTTGTGGAGGAATTCTTCATATTTGGAATAGGATCTGTATTTTGCCGCGTCACTCATCGTTATCTTCTCCAGCAAAGCCACGTATGGTCTTTGTTCTCGCAAAAGCTTTCCTGATCACCTTGAATCTGCTTTTTGAAGCCTTCTGGAGAACATCCTCTGCTTCGGGAGTATCGAGCAATGCCAGGGCAATGGCTGCCCCCTCCCGGAAAATCAATTTCCCTGAACCCATGAAACTGTTCCATCCCCTGCGGAGAAGCATTCTGCTCAGGAACGGGACAGACATGTTGGATCCGCAGCGGCCAAGGGCCTTGTAACAGGCATGGATGTGGGCTGGATCTCTTTTGGTGGAATTTTCTTTCAAATAGTTCAGCAGCAGGTTTTCCAGCACCCTGGATCGCTGATTTGCAAAAGCTGCAAGAACAGAGGCGCGTATCTCTTTGCTGGGGTCATCAATGAGTGAAAAGAGGTTCTGGGCGTACCTGGGATCCCTGCCGACCAGCTCTTTGATGGCTTTCCTGCGCACCTTGTCCGATGAGTGGTCGCACATCCTGAAAAGAATTTTATTGACCCGGTCTCCCTGCAGGCGATTCAGTATGGCCAGAAGCCTGTCCCCCATCTCCGCGCCATGCTGTTCCGCTATTTTTTCAAGAGGGCCGATATCACGCCGGCTCAGGTGCACCAACACCACCGAGACCATCTGTTGCATCTCGGGTGAACTGCTCTGCAGGATGACCGGCGCCAGATAAGGGATAAGTTCCGGGGAGAGATAAAGAAGCGCCTGGCCGAAAGCCTTCAGCTTGTCAATTTCAATGGTTTCCAGCTGCAGGAGCTTGTCGCTGATGAGTTGAAAAATTTCAGGTCTGGACAGATCCCGGAAAAAATCATTGACGCGGGAGACCTGCCAGTCCTTTGCAGCTGGGGATTCCGGAGAGAAGAGCTTGTGCAGCGACTGTAATAATATGGCCAGCAGATCAAACCTTTCCTTCTCAATGGTCTCTATCGTCTCTTCCGCGATGAACGCAAGCACTGCCTCGAATTTTTCCCGGCCGGACTGGTTTTTGAGAATAACAATCAACGCTTCGATGAGATCCTCGGTAATAACCCAGTCCTCTTCCTCCTGGACCATTTGCTCAAGTGTTACATAATCGAGATTCGACAGCTCCAAGCGGTCATGACTGATCAAGGCAATACTTTCGGCAACAGCGTCATCGCCTTTCGGTTCTTCTGTTTCCGGGGATTGGTCCTGATTTTCCGGGTCGGCGTCTTTTTGGGGCGGCGGTGCGGGAGGGGGGAGCTGGGAGAAATCCATGAGCAGCAGATCCTGCCAGAAAATATCAACCGCCTTGAAATCTATACACTCAAGTTCTTCATCGGTCAGATCGGTGACGATGTCGCCCTCGGTCTCTTCGGCGAACAACCTGTATTTATGAGCTATCCTGAAAAAGGCGGCGATCTCCTCGAGGGGAAGACCCTCCTGAAACTCAATCCACTTGATTCCGTCGCGATAGAGCAGGGTAGTAACGTCTTCCGAGGATGCTTCCGGCGAAACTTTATAGATGATCTCGGGCGCCCAGAGGAGACGGTCTTTTTCTACAGTCAGACGCAGATCTTCATGGTCCGTGAAAAAATTGTTGAATGCCGCAAGAAGTTTTTCAAAGGATCTTTGAGTATTTACATGATCCTCCGGATACAGGCCGTAATTCTTCCAGGCCTGGATAAAAATGTTGATTACCTGCCTGGCATTCTGCAAATCCTTATCGGACAAGGATGTTGCTTGAACCTGCTGTTCCTTTTTGTCTGCCTTCTGCATGAAGTTGAGAGAACGAAATTAACGCTTCAGGTTAAAATTTTCCAATAAATATCAGCCCCATAGGGGCCGGTTATTTATTGGGACAATGTTAGGCGCTGTGAAGATTATATCGTCACAATCATTAGTCTATATATAGCACTAAATCCTGCGTTTTGTCGAAAGTTAAGATCGCAGCATTTCAGCTCAACAATTGTATAATTTCACGTCAAGTTGAACGTACTTTGCGATACCATTACTGCCATCGGTCAAAAATCTCTCTTCTGGCCGCGGCGGAGCGGCGGAGTACGGGCACATGGATGTCGACATAATCAATGACCTGGGCCTTTTTATTTTCCGACGGACGCATTATCCGGCCCACCACCTGCAGCAACCGCCCTTCAAATTTGATCGGAGTTGACAGGACAAGGGTGTTCAGACCGGGGCAGTCAAAACCTTCTCCGATCAGCTGCAGGGTGGAGATCAACACCCTGATCTTACCATCCTGCACATCTTCGACAATACGGAACCGCTCATCCGCCGGCACCCGTCCGGTAAGAAGCGCGGATTCTATGCCGTGGTCCCGGAGCTTCTCCTGCAGTATTTCACAATGGGCCACCCTGTCGGATACGACGAGAACAGTTCCTTCATGCCCGGCATGGACCATTTCGGCAACATCACCGGCTATCTGTGCGTTGCGGTTGTCATTCCCGGCCAGTGACTTGATCATTTTGGCATAATCGCCGCGAAAGACGAATTTGAATTCCGTGGACCGCTGGATAAAATCGGGCCGCACCACGGCGCCGCTTTCTTCCAGCACCCTGGAATTGACGGTATGGAGACGGTCTCCCATGTAGGTGTAGATAATCTGGGTCATCCCGTCTTCCCGCCGGAAGGCAGTAGCTGAAAGACCGAGCATGAAATAGCTGTCAAAGCTGCTGACCACTTCGGTGAAGAGGCTGGCCGGCACCCGGTGGCATTCATCGACAATGATGTGGCCGAACTGTCCGGGCAGGGTGTCCAGGTGTTTGCGGGCGGTGTTGACGATGGCGACAGTCACCGGCTGGATATCATACTTGCCGTCACCGGCCTGCCCGGCCTCGATTCGGAGAAATTCTCCGATCCGTTCGCTCCACTGATACAGGAGCTCCTTGTTGTGGACGATGATCAGGGTCGGCTGCTTTCGCTCGGCGATTATTTTCAGGGCCATAACCGTTTTGCCCGAACCTGTCCCCGCTTCCAGCACCCCGAAGGAATGCCTGATGACCGCGGCAACAGCCTCCTCCTGGTACGGCCGCAGGGCGCCGTGGAAGGTCAGGTGGATCTCATCAAGGCGGCGGCGTTTATCGAATATATCCGGAATGACTCCGGTAACCTGCCGGCAGAGCTGCACGGCCTGGTTGACAAAGCCGCGGGGAAAAAACAATCGATCGCCAGATTCGTGAAAAAAGAACAGTTTGGGCTTGAGTTTTTTACCGATCCACCTGCTGTAGCGCCTGGCGGCCTGGTATTTGGGATTGATGACGGTGAGTTTCTGGCGGACAACCGCTTTCTGCGTTTCAGTCGCCCCTTCAAGGCAGGCTTCAGAATCAACGGTTATGCGGCAGGCAACTCCCGGCTTGCCCTGTTTTGAAGAATCTGCTACGCTCACACTCTTTCCACAACCTGTTCCAACCGGTCTTCAGGGACGATATAATCTAATCGGGTTGATACTCCATCATGCCTAATACATTTGTACACCTTGGCATTCAGTCTGTCAGCACAAAAACCCTGCTGCGGACGGCGGATTTCAAATGGATCGCGGTCGGGTGCATAATACCCGATGTCCCGTGGATCATCCAGCGGATCCTGCTCATGATACAGGCAGGAGTTGATCCGCTTTATCTGCGACAGTACGCAATAGTCCAAGCATCGTTGTTCGGCAGCCTGATCCTTTGCGGGGCGCTGGCGAGTCTTACCGCTGCCCGCGGCAGGATTTTTGTGCTCCTGGCCCTGAATGTCTTTCTCCACCTGCTCCTTGACGCCGGGCAGATAAAATGGGCCGGCGGAGTTCATTTCCTTGCCCCATTTTCGTGGCAGCTGACCGGTTTTAACCTGATATGGCCGGAACATGCCATTACCCATATATTTAGCGCGGCAGGTTTTGCCGCGTTGGTGTATTATGGCGCCGGAGACTGGAAAAAAACCGTTGTTCTTGCCACGGAGCGGTCAAAATACGCTGCCGCAGCCATATTACTGGTTTTGTATTTCATTCTGCCTTTCTGGCTCCGCTCCGGACCAGACCTGGCAGATAATCATTTTGTCGCCACCCTGCGCAATGTCGATGAGCGGCCCGGCAAATACCTGGAACTTGATCGCAGCCGCTACCGGAGCAGTGACCATACGGTCGGGATATTCTCCGGCGAACGCCTGCGGATCACCGGAACCCTCCCGGAGGGGGACGCGATTATATCCGTAAGAGGCCGTTTCAGCGACAGGAAGACGATACACCTCTCAGCGTACCATGTCCACAGTCCACTGCGGGACACAAGCAGCGTCATAGCCCTGGCTGGAGTCCTGTTGGTCTGGCTGGCGGCGCTGATGAGGAAAAAAGTTACGGTTGGAAAAAAGGGTTAACTAGTGTCCATCCAGAAACGAGGATTTTTGTTCGAGGTCAAGGCATGCGAAAAAAATTACCGCAGGCATATGTGTGATATTCCGAGGATAATTTTTTGAGCATAACGCAGAGATCGGGCAAAAAGACCGTTTCTGGACGGACACTAACTACATATCGGAGGTTCAAATGCGCTTATCCCGGTTCAGGATCATGCTGTTGGCATGGTTCATGGTTGCAGCTGTATGGTCCAACACCCCATGCCACGCCACAACAAGTACGATGACCATCGCCCTGCCGGCAGACGTTATCCACCGCTCCCTGCAAAACATCCTGCCGCTCAATATTGATGAGCCCAACAAACATGTTGAGGGAAGGTTGACCCTCCACTCGATCAGCAAACTGGAAATGGGAGAAAACAGCGCGGTCCTCCAGGGGTTGGTCATTGGCAAAAATGTTTCCATAATCACCCAGGTCGGCAACCAGGACCTGCGGATCAGGATCGGCGACCTGGAGCTTCCCCTGACCTGTGACCTGGCATTTCGCTACGATCCCCGCGAAAAAATCCTGTATGTCATCCCGCGACTTCGACAACCGGTACCCGGGTCAATAACCGACATGGCAAATTCCGTGACGTCGCTGCTGACCATGTTCAATGACAGGGAATACCCGATTTCACTGACCTCTCTGCAGACGCTGAATGCCAGAGTTGGCGATCAGGACATTTCCGTTGACATGGAACCGGTGGATATCCGGGTATCCAAAGGACAATTGATTGTCATGATGTTGCCGCGGCTCAGCAAAACCAATTGATTTCATGGATAACTTTCGGTATGCTCCTGAGCAAGCTGTTCATTTTTCACCGGGAGAACGATTATGTCAGACAACTGCCTTTTCTGTAAAATCATCAACGGGGATATTCCGGCGGACAAGCTCTACGAGGATGACGACCTCTTTGCCTTCCGCGACATAGCGCCCCAGGCACCGGTCCATTTCCTGGTCATCCCCAAAAAACACATCAGCGGCCCCTCGGGAGTGATGCCCGCGGATGAGCAGGTGATGGGCAAACTCATACGTATGGCCGACAAAATCGCCCGGGAAGAAGGTATAGAGCAATACCGCCTGGTCTTCAATAACGGTGAGGAGGCCGGCCAATCAGTTTTCCACATACACATGCATGTGCTTGGCGGCCGCCCATTGAACTGGCCTCCGGGCTGATCGGCCAGCTGACGCCTTCAGCCTGCAACCATGTCGGGAAGAATGCAAAAATGGTTCTACGCTGCCCTGTTCCCGGCATTTTTTCTCATCCTGCTTGCCGGGTTTCTCCCTCTCCTTGTGCAGGAGCTTGTCCTCCCGCCGGTTTTGGCCAGGGCCGGTCTTGCCGGCTACGATCTTTCCATATCCCGTCTGGGACTGTATGGATGCTCCCTGCATATTGCAGGGCAGCCCCAGCTTCCTCCCCCGGTTGTCAGTGGAAGTATCAGGATTGCCTGGACCCCTTCCGGCCTGCTTAAGCGCCGGATAGATAAAATTTCAAGCAACGGCCTGCAAATCAACCTGGCTGACTTACCTTCTCCAGGAAAATCTTCTCCGGCACAACCGAACCAGGATGACAATATTGCTGGAAGCATCTCCCTTCCCGTGCTGGTTCAGCGGGTCGAGGTACATAACGGCTCTCTTCTTCTGCCCACAGTCAAAGGGGTCATCTACCTGCCCTTCACTTTTTCAGCCCAGCCGGCCGGAGACCTGGACCCGGCAGCCTCTTCCGGCGTCACTTTTTTCAAAGCCCGGATGCAGGTGGCGGAACAGGCCGTCAACGCGACCATTGCCATGAACCAGCAGGATGCATCCATGACCGGCGAACTGGACGCAAACCTCGATCTGGCACCATTGGCATTGATCAGTTCCATTCCCGGATCAACTGCCGGAAAAATCAGCGGCAGGGCCATGCTTAAAGCGAATATTGCCATGCAGCTGTCACCATTCGCCATGAAGTCATCGGCAGCATCTGTTGTCTTTGATAAGCTGGCAATAGGTACTGACGGTTTCACCCTCCGTTCTCTCGATACGCTGCCGGCAAGCATAGCTGTCTCCGGCACGGCTTCGCAGTTCCTGGTCAAGGGAACCGGCTTCCGGGTTGACGGGCCTGTGCGCGCCACCATGGATTTCACTGCCGATATGACTACCACAGGCAGCAGCATCCAGTGGCAGGGGGCTCTTGACCTGAAACCCGAGGCTGGTCCAGTTCTGCAGGACCGGATCCTGGTGAAAAATGTCCAGGCTGTGCGCATCAATCACCACGGCACACGCAATGAAGATGAGATTGCGGTCATCCTGACAACATCCCTGTCCCCTGACAGTACGAAAAAAAAATCTTTTGCCGCCCGGCAAAAAGATGTCGAAGCAGCTATTGCTGGGTTTGATATTGATGCGAGCCTGACGTATCAGCAACAACCGTCGGGGAAAAATACCCTGGCCGGGACAGTGTCATTCACCGGACACGACATAACCGTCGAAACGCCGCAGGAATCTTTCACCGTGCCAAAAATTACCGTGCTGGCCGACGGCTCAATACTCCCGGGACAGACCGGCAATATTTTCGCGGCCCGTTTCAGGGTTGACGATACATCGCTCAACCTGGAAAAGCAGGGCATCCGGATGCAGGGGATACAGCTGGAATTACCTGTCGCCCGGCCGGGGAAAGATAACGGCGAAAAAGGATCTCTGCGGATTGGCGCCATCCGGAAAAACGGCGCAGATGCCGGACACCTTACTGCTCAAATTTCCCAAAACAAGACTGAACTGCAGATTAACGGGCTGCTGCATACTCTTTTGTTCCCGGAAGAGGACATCAGCCTGTCAGGCACCCTCCGGCCTCCGGCAGGGAATAATGTCTTTGCAGAATTTGCTTTTGACTTGGTGGACGGTAATTTTTCTTCCGCCAATTTTGCCCCGGTATTCCCTGCCCTGCAGGAAATAGAAGGCGCCGGCAGCATTGACGCGCATGGCAGCCTGTTCGTCTCGCCGTGCGGCCTGGCCGGCAATGCAGACCTGGCAGTGAACAGAGGTGGCCTGGTCCTCAAAGATGCGGACACGGAAATCGATGACCTCAATTTCAGCCTCCACTTCCCTGCCCTGCCCTCTCTCACCACCTCCCCGAAACAACAATTCTCCATCGGCGAGATCCGCAAAAAAAATATCATTGTCAACGATATCCTGGCATGGTTTGAAATAGAAGCGCCCGGATCACTGTTCATTGAACGGATATCAGGACGCTGGAGCGACGGCCGGGTATTCACCGGCTCCTTTCGAATCAGCCAGGATCAGGATGAATTTGACCTGGCCATCTTCTGCGACCGGCTCAAACTTTCTTCCATCCTTTCCCAACTCAACCTGGCTCAAGCCGGGGGGGAAGGCAGATTGAGCGGTCGTATCCCGCTGGTATATTCCCGGGGCAGCATTTTTGTCGATGACGGTTTCCTTTTTTCCACCCCGGGCGAAAAAGGGTACTTAAAGATTAAACAGAGCAAATACCTCGCAACAACCATACCGGCGGATGTGCCCCAATTTTCCCCGCTGCATTTTGCGGGTGCGGCCCTGGCTGATTTTGAGTATAATTGGGCCAAGCTGCAGATAATGTCCGAAGAGGAATACCTGCTGGTGAAACTGCAGGTGGACGGCAGGCCGAAAGAAAAACTGCCCTACCGCTTCGATGCGGGAAAGAATGTTTTTGTCCGCCTGGATGATGAATCCAAAGGGGGAATTGACCAACCTGTCAAGCTGGATGTCAATTTCAATATACCGCTCAATGAATTGCTGCCCTATACGAACAAAATGATGCCGCTGTTCCGGAAATTCAACTGATACAGGAGGTACTATGTTCCGATATCTGCCAATACCGATTTTTCTGCTGCTCCTCCTGGTTCCGGGGTGTACCCGTCACGAGGTGGAAATGAAGCCCGTGGAGATCAAGCCGATCCACATTACCGTCGATGTCAATGTCCGGATTGAAAAAGCCGTTGAGGATTTTTACGGTGATATTTATGGCTTGGAATCGGAATAATTTTTTGTGATTGAAGAATATTTTCCCATGGTAAGGAGATCATTATGAAAATCATTAGCGAAAAACGTTTTTTTCTGATTTGCTGTCTTTCATTCCTGTTCCTTTTTGTCTCTGCCGCAAGCGCCCAGAATCTGCAGGGAATCAAATCACGGATGCAGGAAAGAAAGCCCACCATTGATTCCTTGAAAAACCAGGGCATCGTGGGCGAGGGTGTTGACGGGTATCTCCACGTGCGGCAGAACAAAAGCAATGCCGCGGGAGTGGCTCAAGCTGAAAATGCGGACCGCAGGGCAGTGAATGAAACCATTGCCAAAAGAGAGGGAGCAACCGTGGACAAGGTATCAAGAAAGCTTGCAGCCAAATTGATCGAAGTGGCCAGGCCCGGCCACTGGATCCGGAAAGACGACGGATCCTGGTACCAGAAATAGCAGTTTTTCATCAAATACCATCAGGAAAGGAGCACGCCGAGGGGCAGCACAGATTATTGATCCATCGGGTGCCCTTTCATGATGAATATTTCGAGGATATCATTATAGGTCAAAACCCCTCTGAACTTGGCGGTAATTTTTTTTACCATACCGGGACTGTAGGTTTTCCCGGTTCCCTTTGACAGGTCTTCCGCGGCTATTTCCCGGTAAATATCATTTTTCATCTCATCAAGAGAACCTGCTTCCGCTTTTCCGCCGTTACCCCGTCCTGATTGCAGGCCACCGTTTCCCCGTTTTTTCATTGGATACCGCAAGCTGAATGCCCGCACCTCGTTCTCCAGCAGACCGTCAATAAAGGTCTTTTTTACATTACCGGGCATATCAAACGCTGGGTTGAAGTGGCAGAACAGATACAGGGTTCTCGCCAGGACAAAGCTTGGCTTGACATTGAACTCTTCGACAAGCGCATCATACAGATATTGTTTAACATTCTCCATTGACCTTCTCCGGATTTCTTTTCCGATCCATTGTATCCTTACATTGCCGGCCTGGTATTATACGAACAATATCAATTGATTAAAAAATAAGCAAAAACAATCCTGATTAGCCCGCTTTTCTCACCGGTTTCCGTTAGAAAGCCTGGAGATCGGAGTCTTTGCTTCCTGGTTTTCCCACAAGCGTTTCCAATCAAAAGGACGCGCAGACATAGATCTTTCGTAATCAATCCTGTTAATCTGAATGCACCCGCGCATTGAAACGGATACCGTATTTCTTGATCCATTTCCAGACAGTCACCCTGCTGACACCGAGAATCCGGGCAGCCTCGGTCTGGTTGCCGCCGCTTTGCTCTAGGGCTTCAATCAGCTTGTGCCGGCGTGTTTTTCTGACATCACCATGCGGCTGTGGCGGGAAACTTGTTGACAATGACATTTCATGGCGCAGATGAGAGGGAAGATGCGACACCTGAATCTGGCCGCCGGGACAAAGAACAAAAGCATATTCAATGGTGTTGATCAGCTCCCTGATATTGCCGGGCCATGAATACTGCATGAGCAGATCAAGGGAAGTCCTGCTGATGCCGCTGATGGGCTTTGCCGTTTTTTCACCGATCTTTTTGATGAAGGTGTCAACCAGCTGGGGGATGTCGGAAACCCGTTCGCGGAGAGGCGGCAGGTAGATGGGGATAACGCCGATCCTGTAGTACAGGTCCTCCCGGAATGCTCCCTGGGCGATGAGCTGCTGTAAATCCTTATGGGTTGCGGCAATGATCCTGACATCGATTTTAACAGGACGATGATCACCAACCCGCTCTATCTCTTTCTCCTGGAGAACCCGCAGCAGTTTGGTCTGTGTAGCCAGCGGCAGATCACCTATCTCGTCCAGAAATATGCTGCCGCCGGAAGCTGCCTCAAAGCGGCCGACACGGGTATAATCGGCCCCGGTAAAAGCGCCCTTGACATGACCGAACAGTTCACTTTCCAGGAGGTTGTCATTGAGGGCGGCGCAGTTAACCTTGATAAAGGATTCCTCGCAGCGAGGACTGGCCATGTGGATGGCACTTGCGATTACCTCCTTGCCGGTGCCGGATTCTCCGTAAATGACCAGCGGGGCATCCGACTGCGCCGCGCTGGACGCAAGGTCAAGCACCTGGCGCATTACCTGTGTATTCCCGACAATTCCCTGAAACCCGTCATGATAGTTCAGCTGCTGCCGAAGATTGGCAATGATCTTTTCTTTTTCCTGGATTCTGCTGAGATCGACCATTGTTTCCACACCGCCGACAACATTGCCGTTTTTATCATGGATCAGCGCCGCGTTTTTCAATAGATGCAGGGACTGGCCATCCTTTTTCCGAAAAGTACATTCACTGCTCTTGACCTTTTTTTCCTCGAACAGGGCACAATATTTGTCCAGGCCCCCCGCACGGGCTGTAAAACAACGGTCGCACTGAAACACCTCGCAGCTGCTGCCGACAAGTTCTTCATTGACGTAGCCGACCATCTCTTCAAAAGCCTTGTTCACAAAAACAATACGCCCATTTTGATCAACAAGCATGAGTCCTTCCTGCATGGTATCAACCACGGTTTTCCAGAACTCACTGTCATATGTATCAAACACTTCTTTACCTCCGCCAGGAAAATTCCAATCAGTAATTCACGTTAACACGTTAACACATAATTAACCAACTGCAAACAATAATCTGTTAACAGGAGTCATCCTCGGGGAGTGAGCTCAGGAACAAAAAATACAAAAAAACAGATGGTTAACCATAATAATCCCGAACGCTCCCTGTATGGCACAAACATTGCTGAATGCATGTCCAAATACTCTTTCATTTGAGTATCATAGAAAAATTCAGGGGACCATCGAGATCCCGGGAGGATGTAAAGAATGAAAAAAGCTGCACTCATCTCAGCACTTTGCGCGGGAACGCTTCTTTACGGAGCAGGCGCTCACGCAAACGAAGACCACATGGCCATCAAGGGTCCGTTCGCCGACCCCATGGCTGTCACCGATAAATGTCTTGAATGCCATGAAAATGCCGCTCATGACGTCATGCAGACCAGCCACTGGACCTGGGATCTGGAACAGGATATTTCCGGCCGGGAAAATGTTTATCGGGGCAAAAAAAATGCCATTAACAACTTCTGTATATCAATCAACGCCAACTGGCCCAGGTGCACCAGCTGCCATATCGGCTACGGCTGGAAGGACGGCGACTTCGACTTCAGTGATTCTTCCAGGGTAGATTGCCTGGTGTGTCATGACACCACTGGCACGTATAAAAAACCGGGACCGGCTGCCGGCATGCCCGCCGGTTATACCGGTAATGAACAATTTGACCAGAAACCTGTCGACCTGGTGAAGGTTGCACAGAATGCCGGCGCCCCGAACCGCAGCAACTGCGTTTCCTGTCACGGCTACGGCGGCGGCGGCAACAATGTTAAACATGGCGATATCGATTCTTCCATGGTCGCTCCAACAGCGACACATGACGTCCATATGGGGGCAGACGGGCAGGACTTCTCCTGTCAGACCTGCCATACCACTGCAGACCACGATATTAAGGGCAATGCCATGGTCGTTTCCCCGGGCGGTGAAAACCATATCGCCTGTACGGATTGCCATGATCAGAATCCTCACTCCGAGGCACTGCTAAACAATCACATGGATACCGTTGCCTGTCAGACTTGCCATATTCCTGAATTTGCCAAGGAAATTCCGACAAAACTCTCCTGGGACTGGTCAACCGCCGGACAGGATAAAGTCGAGGCGGAAACCGATAAGTACGGCAAGTCCGTCTATGACAAGAAGAAGGGCAATTTTGTCTGGGGCAAGAATGTAGTCCCGACCTATGCATGGTACAATGGCAAAGGCGGCGCGTATCTCCCCGGAGACAAGATCGACCCCGACAAGGTAACCAGACTGAGCTGGCCTGAAGGCGATCGGAGCGACATGACGGCGAAAATATTCCCGTTCAAGGTGCATACGGCCAAACAGCCTTACGACACGAAGCACGGCTACCTGATCACCCCGAAGGTCTTCGGCAAAAAGGGTGATCCCGATGCATACTGGATCAACTATGACTGGAAAAAGGCCTCAGCGGCGGGGATGAAGGCCACCGGCCTGGAATTCAGCGGCGAATACGATTTTGCCCCCACCGAAATGTACTGGCGGATAAACCATATGGTTGTTCCGGCAGACGCGGCCCTGGGCTGCCTGGACTGTCATGGCGACAATGGCCGCCTGGACTGGAAAGCGCTGGGCTACGCTGCTGATCCGATGCGCGACAGCAGCGTTTCACGCACCAAATAAAAGTAGTATCTCCTCCATCACAACCCCGATATCCGCACGCGGAAAACGCGTGCGGATATCGGGGTTGTCTTACGTTTTTCGCAACTGCCCGTTTCCCACCGCTCACGCACCACCGACCAGCCCCCCTCTTTATCGACAGGAAGGACTTATCAGGACCAATACCGGTTCGGCATCCGCATGAAATTTCAGGAAATGGGGAAAAGCCGCTAGAACGTAAACCCCACCAGTATCTTACTGGAATTGAGCGGATCGTTGGGATCCTCGGTTCCGGCATTGGAAATATGGTGAAAACGGTATTCCACTTTGAGCCCGTTGCCCGACTGCAGCCGGTAACGCACCCCGCCCCCGAACTGCCAGTTTCCGTTCACCTCTGAACCCAGACCGGGAATATCTGCGTTTGTATAGAGAATACCTCCACCGCCGAAGACGTACGGCTGCATGGTTTCGGAAGAGTCAAATGTCCAGGCCCCCAGTACATTAACCCCGACCATGGGACTGACGTCAGGGTCAATGACAAGGGTCAGCGGCAACTCCAGCAGCAGGGAATGATACCCCTTGTACCAGGAGCTTCCCACATCCCGGAAAAGGATGCGGTTATACTGCGGAATAAGATCCAGGACCTGGACCTTCTCCCTGGTTTTCCCCAGTCCCTGGTGGGAGATCCCGTATCCGCCGAGAAGGGCCCAGGAGCTGTCCGGCGCCGCGGAAGCTTCCTGGTCGGCCTCCCCGGCACGGATGGCCGGGGGAAGAAGCATGGCCATGGATACAATGAGCAAACAAATTCTTCGCACAAATACAAGCATGATTGATTCCTCTTCAGCTCTTCTGTTTTATATCATACACCCCGGCGATACGCTTTGCCGGTGCCGGTTTTTTCTATCTGTTCAACAAAATATATCTGCTGCGGGATCTTAAAAGGTGAAAGCCGGGCCCGGGCGAAACCGATCAGTTCTTCAGGGGATATTCTGACCCCTTCAGCCAGCACTACGCGGGCATGCACTGTTTCACCCATGCGCGGATGACTTGCGCCATAGACAAATGATTCCACAACCTGATGATGTTCATTAAGTACGGTTTCAACCTCTTCGGGAAAAACCTTTTCACCGCAGACATTGATCATTGATTTCTTGCGTCCGCAGACGGTCACAGTGCCGTCAGCCTCCAGGCTGGCCATGTCCCCGGTCATGAACCATCCCTTGCGCAGCACTTCTTCCCTTCTTCTGAACGGATCAAGGTAGGCAGAGAACATCCCCGGGCCCCGCACAGCCAGATGTCCTACTGTTCCAGGTTTCAGCCAGGATCCGTCATCATCCAGTATCCCCACTTCGTAATCAGGGAGGGCGCGTCCGATGGCATGGGCATTATGGATATTGCCGTCCAGATTGATGATCGGCAGCCCAACCTCGATGATTCCGTACGCCTGGGTGATTTTTCGGCCGAATGCGGTGTAAAATTTTTGCGCAATATCCGGAGACAAGCCGGTTGACGTTGAAACAGCCATTGTGAGAGTTTCCAGATCCTTCCCCGGCGGACGGGCTGCGAGAAGCATGCGGTAATGGAAGGGCGAGGCATAGAGAAAGGTCACCCGGTGGCGGCTGATCATTTCCCCCAGGGCGGCGGCGGTATGGTCTCCGGCAATAACTATTGCCGCGCCCGCGTGGAGATAAAGAATGATCGAAACATAAAAGTGATACGCCATGGGCAGGACGAACAGCACCGAATCATCCTCGTTAAGGCATAGCCCGCGGTTTGCCGCCAGGATCCGTTCATAAACACCCCGGTGCGAAAGAACAACTCCTTTTTCGGCGCCGGTGGTGCCCGAGGTATAGCGAACAAACGCCGCATCAGGCACGCGGTCGACAATTCTCCGGTCCCGGGACAATCCGGTCTCGTACAAATGAAAGACCTGACCGCCGTTAATCGCCACCTCTTTGCCCCGGGTTGCAGAATCCCGGCTGCACTCCCTGTCGGTGATGAGGACATGAACCGGGGTGCGGTCGAGAATCATTTTGCTCTCCGCCGGCACCAGGCTATGGGCAATGGGCATGACCGTGGCTCCACATCTGACAGCGGCGAAAACAGCAATGATAAACCCCCGTCCATTGCGGCTCTGGACCCCCACGCCATCGCCTTTGCGCAGACCATGCCCGGCCAGAACATCGGCCGTCTTTTCCGTTTCCTTGAGCAGAGTGCGGTAATCAAGGGTGCCGTGTTCATCGACAATGGCGGGACGATCCGGCCATTTCTCCGCGGAATGAACCAGAACGGAAAAAATTGAGAAACTGTCGCTATCCATTATTTTCTTCATCCCTTTTGCTGCTGCTCCTGCAGGTAAGCGACTGCTTCCTTCCGGGACCTTCCCTGTGCCTGGAAGGAGGCAAGAACACCGGCGGCATATCCGGTTCCCAGGGCCGTTCCTATCACCCGGGCCGAGCCCATGGCCATTTCTTCAGCACCAATGCATCTTCCACCCATGAATACATTATCAAGGCCGGCGGCAACCAGGCAGCCGGCAGGGATATCATAATAATCACCTTGGGCAAGATAGGTGAGTTCGGGCCGGCGGCCACCGCTCCAGACCTCGACCGGCCAGCAACCTCGCGCAACACCGTCCACAGCCTTGGCGCACTGCAGAACGTGATCAAGGGTAAGGGTATTCACTCCCCCGGCCATACGCCCGACCCTGACCCCGGCCTGCACCGCGGTCTCGGGGCTCACCGAACTCGGAACATACGATTGCGAGACCAGAAAGGCCATGACCTCTTCGATGATCCTGCGGCCATGAATTTCCATATCGGTCATGGAAAATGCGCCGGCACCGTCATGGGGAATCGGCACGGTCAACAGGCTGCTGCGGCCCCCGGCATGACCGGGAAAAAATGAGATATTCCGGCAATCATCATGAATAACCCCTTGTTCGGCAGCATGAACAATTTTCCGCATGAGTGCCAGGCGCTCTGCCCGGGTGCCGGCAATCAGTCCGTTCACCCGAAAAAGCACTGCCCCATCCTGCAAGGTTCCCTGAACGGTTTCCCCGCCGGCAGAATCAACAAGGCTCGCCTCTCCCGTGCAGTCAACAACACATGTCGGACGGATCGTCAGCGCCGAATTCCAGTAACGACACTCGACTTCCGCCACGGACCGCCCTTCTTTCTTAACCGACAACAGGTGAGTATGCAAAAAGGGACGGATGGAATCATTGCTGATAAATTCATCTGCCAGGCGGACAAGGTGCCATGGCCGGTACGGCAGTATGAACAGGCCATTGGGCAGGGCCAGCGGTTCGGCCTGCTGCCTGGCGGCAAGTTTTTTCGTAAACTCGGCCACAAAACCACCCGCGGCAGGCAGAGCCCTTCCTTCAGGGTTACGCAGATAAAGCCCGCAAACCGAGGAGACCATGCCGGCGGTTGCCATGCCGCCCATGAAGCCATACTTTTCCAGCAGAACGACTGTTGCCCCGGTTCGTGATGCACCCACAGCTGCAGCCATCCCGGCGACACCGCCGCCGACAACCAGGACATCACACTGTTGTCTGCTTTGCTCCATGCTGATATTCCGTTCAATATCCTTAATCAGAAAACTCCTGTCAGGGAAGCAGGCACAAACGCCGGGTCGCTCACGGTTTCCGCATATGCCTGCCGTAATTACTGATATTCTTCCACTGCGGCCGCTGCCCGGACAGGTTGACTATCTGCTGTATCCCGCGAAGCAGCGGTTTATTCCAGTCTACCGGGCTGGACCACTCCGGCCGCCTTCTGACAATGCCATCCAGGTTTGCCACCGGGTCGATCCCGAGTTTTCCGGAAACATAATAGGTGGGCAGAAAAAAATCAGTCTGCTCGCTGATCACCTTCTCCTGCAGGGCTGTTGCCGCCAGGGATGTATTTTCATAGATACGGATGCCGATGGACGCAAAAACCGCATGGGCGGTCGGACAGGTGTTGAGGAATTCCTGGGCCGCGACGATATCATCCGTCCCTTCTCCCGGTCCCCCGAACAGGAGATGGACGGCAAAAGGAATGGATGCCTGCCTGGCCGCAGTCATACTCCGGAATATCTCCGCCTGGGTAAAAGGCTTGCCCATGGCGGCCAGCATCCGGTCCGTAGCCGCATCCAGACCGAACTCAACACCGATACAGCCGGAGCGCGCCATCATTTCAGCCAGCTCCCTGTCAAAACCCACCGGGTTGCAATAGGCCATCCATTGTACCGGCAGTTTCCTGCGGACGATCTCTTCACACACCTGCAGGGCATGCTCCCTGGGCGAATTGAATACACTGTCGGTGAAAAAGAAATGGCGGGCCTTCGAGTCTTTCAGCACCTGGTTGATCTCATCAGCGAGAATCTGCGGGGATCGCAGGCGGTACCGCTTTCCTTCCAGTTGTGAATAGACGCAGTAAATGCAGTCAAAGGGGCAGCCCCGTTTTGACTGCAGCCCGACAAAACCGCCCTTGCGTATGTACTGCGCGTAGTTGCACAGAGCATGGGCCGGCGAAGACAGGCCGTCAAGGTCGGCGGCATGTTTCAATGGTTCAGCTTTGCGGTCCGAACCCCTGCAGACAACCCCCGGCAACATGCCGGGATCATCTCCTGCTTCAATTTTGGCCAGCAAGGCGGGAAATGCCGTATCACCCTCACCGACGACGCCGAACTGGGCATCAAGGGCATCCAGCCATTTTTCCGGGGCCAAGGAAAACCCGCTTCCCCCCAGCACCAGAGGAATCAAACTATTCTCCCTGATAACCTCGGCAAAGGTGCGGATTTCATCGATGTAGCTCCTGGGGGAGCAGTAGGCGCAGTTGTCCAGGTTGCGAATGCTGAGGGCAGCCAGGTCATACCCCTTGCCGGCCAGCCGCTTTTTCAGACTGGCCTTGGGAAACACCTTGAAGGTCAGGTCAAGGAAATCAACATGATGTCCTGCCCGCCGGGCCGCCGAAGCAACGAACAGCGCACCGATGGGAGCCACCGGAAAAGGCGAGACTTCACGATTTGGATTGACAAGGAGGATGCGCATCAGCCATTTTCCGGCAGCAGGTCTTTACGCAGCTGCTCTTCGAACAGCTTGAGATCATCCTCGGCGAGCAGCGAATTCCGGAAGGAGAGGATCGCTTTCAGGCGGTTGCGGTGGCGCATGAAAACCACTGAAAGCCCTGGAATACTGGTCGCCGGCGCCAGATGGGTGACTTGTCTGACCAGCTGCCCCATGAAATTGTCCATGCCGGGACAACACTCTCCGGTATAGGAAAAAAAGAAACTGGCAAGCCGTCCCCCTGTCGGCCCTGACAGCAGCCTGGAATAAAGCGGGAGCGGCAGACGGCGGAGGATCTTCATCATTTCAGCATACGAATGAGGGATTTCCTGCATGACCTGGTTTCGCATCTGGTCTTTCAGGGAAACAACCATGGTCCTGAAGTCCTGGATTTCCTCCGGGGCGATCCGGTAAAAAAGAAAGGATACGTTATTGGAAAATGCCGGCCCGCTGCCCCCTTTCCTCCGGAGATTCAGGGGCACCGGAATCAGGTAAGGCGCATCGCCTTCTTTTTTTCGCAGCCTGACCGCATGCACCGCCCTTGCGGCCGCTGCCAGATAAAAAAGGCTGTGATAGTAGCTTAAGCCAATGGTTTCGCATTGCGAAACAATCCGTTCGGTCTCTTCCTCACTGAAGGAAATGGTACAATACTGATCGGCGCATTCCCGGTTGTTGCCGTTTGGCTTCAGTATTGCAATGGGCATGGCCGATGCGTCGGCAATATAGCGGACCGACTTTCTCGCATAGGATAACCGTTCACCAAATCCTTGTGACCGCTGAACCCGGCCTCCGACACTCACCTGGTTTGACGGCAGCAGCCCCTCCAGGATTTCCTGCTTCTCCGGCGCCCGGGCAACGTGACGCATCAGAATTTCAGCGCCATGGGCGTCCATCAGGGTATGGTCCCAGTTCAGAATACAGGTGGACCGGTGATCATCATGGTTGGCAAGGGCAAAGGAAAGGGGTGAATGGATTCCGTCCTGCTCCGGAGGCCCGTGAAAGGAAAAATATGTCTCCCTGTTTCCTGAACAATGTTTCGCAACCCGGTCACAGGTGACGGGAACCGCGTTCCCTGTCCCGTTGCTCCTCCAGCGCGGGAGCGCAAAAGGAAATCTGCTGGTTTTTTGCACATTGACCATCCACTGCAAAACCTGTGAACAATTGATCGTATGGCGAAATTCTTCCGGATCGATGCAGCCTTCTAGTTCGACCACCAGGCGGCATAAACTGCCGGACCGGCCTGCCCTGCGCAAAATCCGGTCCATGGCGAAAAGAAAATAGTCAGAACCGCTGAGCTCAACCTCCGGCAGCATCTTCATGAACCCGGGGAGGGAGCACACGCGGTAATTGCCAGCTGCCTGACCGAGGCAATATTATCCGGAGTCAGTCGCTGGTCATCGATATAAATATCGAAATTACGTTCAAGATAAAGGAGGATTTCCAGGAGCGAGACAGAATCTATCCCAACCTTGTCAAATGGCGTATCCGGTGAGAAATCCGCATTATCCGCGAGAATCGTAGATCGGATAAAGCACAGAAGGTCCCGGACCAGATCATCAGCAGTAACTTCATGCGGTTCTTTCATGCCTACGGTAGTTGCCCTCCATAAATACCAAAACGAAGCATACAGCAGCCAGACAGCCGGTTCATCGGGATCGGTGACGGTAAAACCGACGCAGGAACATGTTATAATCATGAATCGTTTTTGACAAGAGTTTAAAACTTCTTGGTAAACCTGCCGGGAATAATGTATGCATAAGTATGTGCGCAATGAAGTTGCAATTTATTTTCATACCAGCGTTTACGGCTGTCCCTGATCATGCCCGGTCGTGAACGTGTTGTCATAACCGGCCTGGGTATTATATCCTGCCTCGGCAACGACTGTGCCCGGGCGGCCGCGTCCCTGTTTGAAGGCCGCAGCGGGGTCGAGCTTCTCGAGGAACGGAAAAAGCTCGGTTTCAACAGCGGCCTCAGCGGGGTTATAAGGGATTTTGATCTTGATCTATACCTCACCCGCAAACAACGCAAAACCCTGCCCGAGTTCGGCATCTGGGCCTGGGCGGCTATTGAACAGGCCCTCGGCCAGGCCGGCATCGGAATTGAATCTCTTTCCGGGGATGAGCAAACCGGCCTTATTTTCGGCAACGATTCATCCGCGGCCACCCCTGTTGAACAGGTGGACATTCTCCGGTCATCCGGGGAGACCAGATCCATCGGCAGCGGCCATATCTTTCGCTCCCTGACCTCGACCATCACCCTCAATATCTCCACCCTGCTCGGCATCAGAGGCATGTCCTGGACAGTGGCTTCCGCCTGTGCCAGCGGCGCCATGGCCATCGGGCAGGGAGCTGAACTGATCGCCGGCGGCAGGCAGAAAAGGATGATCTGCGGCGGCGCCCAGGAGATCACCTGGGAATCCATGTGCAGCTTTGACACCCTTAACGCGTTTTCACGCCGCGAAAATGCCCCGGCCGAAGCGTCCCGGCCATTTGACACGGAGCGCGACGGTCTGGTTCCCAGCGGCGGAGCCGCCTGTCTTGTCCTGGAATCACTGAACGAAGCGAAAGGGCGCGGCGCGACGGTATTGGGGGAGGTCGCGGGGTACGGCATATCGACTGACGGCCACCATATCGTTGTGCCCAGCGGCGAAGGCATTGAACGATCCATGAACATGGCCATCAGCAGCTCGGGCCTGCAGTCCGGAGATATCGATCTTGTCCTGGCCCATGCCACCTCCACACCTGCCGGCGACGAGAAAGAGGCGGAAGCGCTCACCAGAGTCTTCTCGGCAAATGACGCGCACCCGTATATTTTTGCCCCCAAGGCGTTGACCGGCCATGAATTCTGGATGGCCGGAGCATCACAGGCGGTTTACGGCCTGCTGATGGCCCGCAATGGTTTTATTGCCGGGAACCGGAACCTGCGCACTCCTGATCCCGCCGCCTCCAGCCTGAATCTCCCGCGCACCAATGTCCGGGTCTCGCCGAGGATACTGCTGTGCAATGCTTCCGGTTTCGGCGGCACCAACGCATCGCTGGTTCTCCGTACATAGCAACGTCGAGCGAAAAAATTTATGACCCGGACAATTATAATCGGCAGTGGTATAAGCGGACTGACCGCAGCCCTTCTCCTGCACCGGCAGGGGCACGATGTCCTGGTGGTTGAGCAGCAGGCTCAGGCAGGCGGTGCCCTGCACCGGTTCCGGCGGCAGGGTGTTCCCTTTGATGTAGGATTCCATTACACCGGGGGCCTGGGTGAAGGAGAGATCCTGCGGACACTGTGGCGTTACTGCGGCATCGAATCCGCGATACGGACTATTGCCTTTCCGAAACACGCCGCCGACTGCATTCGGGTAGAGGATTTCCCGGATCCGGTGCATGCCTATTTTTCCTACGACAGATTTACCGAAGAACTGAATCGCCTCTTTCCCCGGGAAAAAGATGGAATAGCCAGGTTCTTCCGGGCGATCAGGGAAACCAGCGACCGCAATCCCTTCTACAACATGTCCCAACCCCTGACCGGCTTTCTCCGGGACCTGGCTTTTCCCGAACAGGCTACCCTGGGCAATTTTCTCCGGTCCTGCACTTCAAACGTTTATCTTCAGGCAGCGCTGTCACACCCGGTATTTCTCCATGGCGTCAAACCGGACGATGTCGGGCTGGCAATGCATACTTCCGTTGCTCACCCTCTCTATTCAGGGATGTACACCGTTGACCGCGGCGGCCAAGCAATTGCGGATGCATATCTCCACAAGCTGAAAGATTCCGGAATCGACGTGCTCACCGGCACACCGGTTGACAGTATCCTGACCGATAACGGCAAAATAACCGGCATCGCGACCCCCGGTGGAACATATGCCGCCACCAATGTCATCTTTACCGGCCACCCGGCGCAGCTTCCCGACCTGATAGCTGCCAATGCCCTGAGAAAGGTATATATCAGCCGATTGCGGGAAATGACCAGCACCTGTTCCATGTTCATGGTTTTCGGCACAGTTGTTAACCACGCACCCGGCCTGAAGTGGAACAACTACTATGCCATGCCGAAAGGGCTGTGCATGCCCGGTACTGAATCGAACAGGCCGGAAGACTGCTTCTTTCTCAGCGGCTGCGGGCTCAGGGATAGGGATGCCGACGACCGGCAAGGCATGCCGCGGGCAGTCATTCTCATGCGCCCCGCTCACTGGGAAGAGACACTGACTTTTGATCTGGGCAGAAAAAAAAGAACATCCGCATATCGGGCATGGAAAGAGGAGGAAAGCCGCAGACTGATAGCTTCCGTCAACAGGAAATGGGATGGACTATTGGACGGTTTTCAGGTAATAAATACTGCTTCACCGCTTACCTTTCGCGATGAACTGAGATATGTTAACGGATCTGTTTACGGAGTACAGCACAACACTGATCAATTCGCGGTAGGAGCCAGAACAAGACTGCCGGGACTGTGGCTGAGCGGCCAATCAACGCTTATGACCGGAATTCTGGGCGCTTCCCTGTCAGCCCTGATCACTGTCGGGAACATGGTTGGCCTGGAATCATTATGGAAAGAAGTTCGGGACTGTACATGAACCGGGTCGTCATAACAGGCAGAGGCGCTGTTTCCCCTTACGGTGTCGGGGTTGCGACACTTGTCGACAACTGCTGGCACGGCAGATCAGCCGTCCGCTGCATGGATGAATGGCGGTCCATCAAAGGCCTGGCAAGTTTTCTGGCCGCACCGGTGCCACGCCTTGACCCCAAAAAATACCTGCCCCGGTCAGCGCGCCGGACAATGGGCGACATGGCGATTCACGCGACCATCGCCGCCCGCGAGGCTCTTGCTGACGCAGGAATTACAGAAGAACAGCTTCATTCCGGAGAGATCGGCATTGCCATCGGCACCACCACCGGCAGCCCGGTGGAGTACAATAACTTCTATGCCGAATTCCTCTCCCACCAGAGCATCGAATCCATGAAATCAGGCATGTTTTTCAAGATCATGGGGCACAGCTGCGCCGCCAATGTGATGTATGCCCTGGGGATAAGCGGTGAACAGTGGGCGCCGACCAGCGCCTGCACCTCTTCCAGCCAGGCCATGAGCCTGGGATATCTGCTGGTCAAGTCCGGCCGTCAGCGGGCAGTTATTTGCGGAGGCGCCGACGAGGTCCACCACAGCGTTACCATGGTTTTTGATATCATCAGGGCAGCGTCACAGGATAATGACCACCCGCAACAGACCCCAAGACCATTTGACAAAAACAGAGATGGTGTGGTATGTGGGGGAGGTGCAGGAATACTGGTGATTGAAAGCCTTGATTCAGCCCTGGCAAGGGGCGCCGAAATTTATGGCGAAATCACCGGATTCGGTCATGCCAGCGATCCGGGACACATAGCCAACCCGAGTAAGACCGCAATGGCCGGCGTCATGAAAAAAGCGTTGCAGGAAGCTGAACTCCGGCCGGACGAGATAGATTATGTCAACGCCCATGCCACCGGAACCGAACAGGGCGACCTGGCAGAAGCCCAGGCCATTGGAACCATAGTTGCTCCTGCTGTTCCGGTCAGTTCGCTGAAAGGACACATGGGGCATACCCTTGGCGCCTCGGGCGCGCTGGAAAGTATACTGGTCCTTGAAATGATGCAACGGGGGGAAATCCTGCCGACTCTCCATCTCAACGAGGTTGATCCCGGCTGCCGAGCAATAAATCTCATTAAAGATTTGACCCCCTGCCCCGTCAATACGGTTATAAAAAATAATTTTGCCCTGGGCGGAGTAAATGTAGCTCTGGTGTTTCAAAAATGGAGTAAATCATGACCATGACCGACGATGATATTTTTCAACGCCTCAAATTGATTTTTATTGAGGAATTTGAGCTTGAGCCGGAGCAGCTCATTCCCGAGGCAACCCTTTTTGATGACCTGGGACTTGACAGCCTCGATGCGGTGGACATGGTTGTTGCCCTGGAAAAAGAATTCGGTGTCAAGGTGAAGGACGAGGAATCCATTCGATCTGTCAGGACCCTGGATGATCTTCACCAATTACTGCTTGCTATTCATGCGCAAATGACCGACCGTGATAAAGAAACTGCTGCTTAACCTCTACATCTGGCCTCTTTTCTTTCTTGTAACCCTTGTCGCCCTTTTGCTTATTCCGATCATTTTCACGGTCAATCTCCTTTTTTTCAGGAAACCGGTGAACAGCCTGTTCCGAATAGGGGTGAGAGTATACGGATGGGTCCTGGTGCGCCTTATTCCTTTTTTTGCCCCGGTCAGGCTCCATGACCGCAGCGGCGGCAGGCCGGATACAGGAATTTATGTGGCCAACCACAATTCATCGGTTGACCCCTATTGTTTTGGAGTTATCCCTGGTGAATTTGCTTTTTTCACCTCGTGGCCTTTTAACATTCCGGTCTACAACTGGATTATGAAACAGGCTGAATACCTGAACACCGGGTGGGGGTGGCAAACCCTGTATGAAAAATCCGTCCTCCTCCTGAAAAACAGCTGTTCACTCATAATCTGGCCGGAAGGCCACAGGTCAAGGACCGGCGAACTCACCAAATTTGAAAACGGGGCATTCCGCCTTGCCTGCGAGACCGGTTATCCGGTTGTTCCGGTATGCATAACCGGCACGCACAGGCTCATGGCCCCGGGGCAAAGGTTCTTGACTCCGTCAAAGCTCAGCGTTACCATACTGCCCCCGCACTACCCGCCCAAGGGCCGGAGTGACCGGCAGAGTATCCAGCAATTGAAAGAACAGGTCAAAAAAACCTTTGACGATGAACTTCGCAGGCAGGAACATGACTGAATATTCGCTTACAGAAGCTCTTCATCTGCGTGAACGTCATTCGGAAGAGGTTGAACAGCATCGGCTGGAACTCCTGCGCAAACATCTTGCCCACGCCGCCCGGGCCCCCTACTACAAAAAATTATTCGAGAAGAACAACATCCGTCCCGAAGAGCTGTCAACACTGGATGACCTGCAGGCCATCCCCTTTACGGACAGGCAGGAACTTGACGGGCACGGCGATCTTTTCCAAACAGTTCCTGATGAACAGATCGTCGATCTTTCATTGACTTCCGGAACAACAGGTCCGCCGGTAAAAGTGCCATACACGACCGGAGACCTGCAGCGGCTTGCCTTTAACGAAACAATGGCTTTCTGGGGGGCCGGGATCAGGCCCGATGATACCTGCCTGATCGCCGTCACTCTTGATCGATGCTTTATTGCCGGTCTTGCTTATTATAACGGTCTGGTGCAGCTGGGTGCCAGAGCGATACGCAGCGGTCCGGGCCAGCCGGCACGGCAGTGGGAGCTCATCAGTATGCTCCGTCCCACGGTGATAGTCGGGGTGCCGACATTTCTTCTCCAAGTGGCAAAATGGGGTGTCGACCATGGCCATGACCCGTCCCGGGCAGGAATCCGCCTGCTGGTCACCATTGGTGAGCCGATTCGTCGTCCGGATTTTTCCCTGACCCCTCTGGGACAGACATTGACAGATGCCTGGAAATGCTCTATCCGCGGTTCCTATGGAGCCACGGAACTGGAAACCGGACTGACGGAATGTGGAGCGGAAAAAGGCGGGCATATTCATCCGGAACTCAGTATTGTGGAAATCATAGATGACCAGGGTAACGTCCTTCCCGACGGGCGCCGGGGCGAAATGGTTTTTACCCCGCTTGGAGTTGAAGGTTTTCCATTGATTCGATTTAAAACCGGGGATATAACAAGAAAATACACGGAAGAATGCAGCTGCGGATGGAAAACAGCTCGTATCGGCCCCATTGAGGGCCGGGTTTCCCAACGGCTGAAGGTGAAGGGCACAACAATTTACCCGGAAACCATCTTTCACGTTCTCCAGGAAATAAGGCAGATCGATGCTTCATATATTGAAGTCCGTTCCGCCTATGATTTGTCGGATGAGATCAGGGTTGTTGTCGGCAGCCGGGCAAGCATCACCGAAAAGGAAATCGGAGCCCTGCTGCAGGCCAGATTAAGAGTACGTCCGGAGGTGAGTATTTTGGACACGCAAGAAGTACACAACGTTATGTTCAAGGAAGGAGGAAGAAAACCCAAACGTTTTTTTGACCTTCGCCGGGGAGAGGAAATATGAGCTGCCAGCAGGAGCACTGGGGCCTGGAATTTTCTCCCGAGGAAATATCGGCCTGCCGGGAGAGCGGCGGTCTGCTGTCGCTTGAACTGGAGCTCTCACGGGCCTGTAATCTCCGGTGCATATATTGCTACGCCTCCTCAGGGAAACCTTTACCCGACGAACTTATCCTGGAGGAGATTTTTCAGATAATTGACCAGGCCGCCGGGCTTGGCGCCCGGAAAATAATCGTTCTCGGCGGCGGCGAGCCCCTGATGTTCTCCAGCCTGTTTACAATTATTGATTATATTATTTCCAGAAAGATAAAGGTCGACCTCTTTACCAATGGGACGCTCATCAACCGCGATATTGCGGAAAAACTTTTCCGCCGGAATGTTTCCATTTCCATGAAAATGAATTCCAGGAATCCGGAAGTCCAGGATGAGCTTGCAGGAAAAAAAGGCACCTATGAGGCCATCGAAAAAGGATTGCATGCCCTGAGACAGGCTGGGTATCCCGACGACGACCATACCTTGGGAATCGAGACCATTGTCTGCCGCCAGAATTACGATGAACTTCCTGAACTGTGGCGATGGGCAAGGCAGAGGTCCATTGTCCCCTATATCGAGATAATGACCCTGCAGGGGCGGGCTGTGGACAACAGGGGGCTGGAAGTGGAGCCGCACAGGATTCGCGCCATGTTTGAAAAACTGGCTGAAATCGATGCCGCCGAATTCGGCAGGATCTGGTACCCGCTGCCGCCGCTTGCAGCTTCTCGCTGCGCCCGGCATGAATACTCCTGCACCGTCACCTCCATCGGCGATGTCAACCCCTGCCCCGGTGTTAGCATTCCCATCGGCAACATCAGGAAGCAGCCTCTGCGGGAAATTTTACAGACGAGCAAGGTTATCCATGAACTTCGGAATATCAGGCAGAACATCAAAGGACGCTGCGCGACCTGTACCCATAACGAATTCTGCTATGGCTGCAGGGGCCATGCCTACCAGGTTACCGGCGACCACCTGGCCGAGGATCCTATATGCTGGCTTGATGATCCATACAAAAATTAAAGATCCGCAACAATCATAAAACACGGAGGACACAATGAAGAAACGCACAGCTGCACTTGTTATTTTTTTACTCTTCAGCACAACGACAATTGCCCTGGCGCGGGACGAGCAGGTCCAGTTTTCCATTGAAGATGCCCTGAACAGTCTCAAGGTCCAAAGCGAACTGAACCCCGCTGTTCAATTATTCTGGGGCGACCAGAAGCATCCGGAGGCACAAACCACTTTTGGCGAATACAGAACCAGCCAACGGACCAATGCCCTCGGTAAAGCGAGGGAAGAGGCCTGTCAATGGGCTCTCGCCGCATGCATTAAAGAGCTGCAGGCCCGCGCTTTGAGGGAAGGCGGCAATGCAGTCATCAATATTAAATCGAATATCAAGAATATTGAAACTTCCAGCGCCACGGAATATCAATGTCTGGCCGGCAGTGTCATGGTCAATGTCGCCCTCAAGGGCACCGTGGTAAAGCTGGCCGAATAGCTTTTTTTCATCCCGGCAGAAATCCATGCCTCGACAACTTGATTGCCTCCGGGCAAGACAGGATGATGCCGCCCGGAAACTGCTGGGCTCCTTTCCTGAACGCTGGGGCAGGATGGACCTGATGAGCCGGGAGGCAATTATCGGGGTCGGCCGCGTTCTCCAGGAAAAGGAAATGCTTGCCGGCCGCCCTCCCTGCCTGAACCAGGGGTGGCAGGGCGGCCTGATCGTCGGCACCAGACGAGGTTCGCTGGCAGTGGACATTGAGTACACCCGAACGCTCCTGGACGGACCGGGAATGGCCAGTCCGCATCTGTTCAGCTATACTCTGCCCAATATTCCCCTGGCCGAGGCGGCGATTCAATACGGCCTGACCGGACCTGTTTTCTGTCTGATCAGCGAAGCGCCCTATGATGACGCCCTGCTGGAAGCCCGGCAATGGCTTGGCGATATGCCCGGTACAAAAACACTCATAGTGGCTGGCGCCCTGGATGTCATTCCATCCGGGGCAACATCCGAAATAACAGCTCAATTCAAGGTCCTGCAGACATAATGACTCATCTTACCCTCATTTACCCCCGCTGGCCCAAGATTCCCGAACAGAGGGAATTCCACCTGCCCCCGCACGGACCGGTCTGCCTGGCTGCTGAAATCCCGGATGATTTCCAGGTGCGTTTTGTTGACGAGAATGTCGACACCCTGGATTTTGACCAGGATACCGATGTGGTCCTGCTTTCGATGATGCTTACCTGCCAGACTCCCCGCGGCAGGGAAATAGCCGAGATGTACAGAAGCAAAGGCATCAGGGTCATTGCCGGGGGAATTGCCACCATGCTCCATAGTGACGAAATCGGGCAGTATGTTGATTCCATATTTCTGGGCGAGGTGGAAGACGGCCGCCTGGCAGCAGTCCTGGATGACTGGAAAAATGACCGGCTGCAGCCGACCTATAATTTTTTTCACGACTTCCCCCCTATTACCTCGGTGGGCCCGGCCAACCGGGACATCCTCAACGATGATCTGTATACCTACCGCGGCGTGCGCATGGTCGATCTCGTCCATGCTTCCCGGGGATGCAAATTCAACTGCTTCCCCTGTTCCACCGCCTTTCTGGGCGGGCGGCAATTCCGCCCGCGGCCCATTGACAAGGTGGTTGAGGAGGTCGCCGGCATCAAAAACAACCGGCTGTTCTTTGTTGACAATTCGCTGGCCCAAGACAGAGAATGGCTGCTGGAGCTGTTCGCAGCCCTTGCCCCTCTCAAGAAAAAATGGGTCAGCCATCCGATCCTCGATGATGACGAGATCCTGGCCAAAGCTGCCGAAGCCGGCGCCTGGTATGTCTACCAGGCTATTTTCGACACCTCGGAGGTAATGCGCAACCGGGTGCGCCGCCTCAAGGAATTCGGCATCGGGGTCGAGGCGGCTGTTCTCCTGGGACCGGACAACCAGGATGTCGATTACATCAAAAAACTGGTTGATTTTCTGCTGGAGATCGATGTGGACATGGCGGAATTCTCCATCCTGACCCCTTTTCCGCACACCCCGGTCACCAAGCAGTTTGAGAAGGAAGGGCGCATCCTGCATCGGGACTGGAGCCGGTACACCACTGCCGAAGTCGTCTACCAGCCCAAGAAGATGACACCTGACCAACTGCAGGAAATGTATCACTATGCCTGGGACGTCTTTTACCGGGACATGTCCCAGTCGCTCAGGATGTCCCGCCTGTTCATGAAGGTTGTGCACGCGGAGATCGCCGACAACTCCTACCAGCCCACCCTGCGTTTGCACGAAAGACGGCAGTGGCATTCCTGACATAACCGGCCGGTATGCGCTGCTTTCTGATTGCAACCAACAAGGCCCAGACGCCTTATCCTGTTTACCCCTTGGCCCTGGCCTGCCTTGCCGGCGCCCTGATCGAGGCCGGACATGAGGTGGAGCAGTTCGACTGTCTGGGGCAGCAGGAGAATGTCCGCGAAAACCTGGCCGCAGCCATTGAACGCTTCCAACCGGAGCTGGTCGGTTTATCCATCCGCAACCTTGACTCGGAAGACAGTGCCCTGCCGGAAAGCTTTCTCCAGGACGCTACCCAGATCATGGGCTGGGTCCGCGACAATACCCCTGCACCGGTGATCATTGGCGGCGCCGCCTTTTCCCTGATGCCTGAGCGGATCGTCAATCTCCTCCAGCCCGACTTCGGCATCGTCGGCGAAGGTGAACGGTTGCTTGTTGAACTCGCCGATTCCCTGGCCAACAATATGCCGCCGGCGGAAAAAATCCTTCGATCCCCGCTGGCAAAGGCGCCCTGGAAAAGCCTTTCCTTTGACCGCGAGATAAGCTCCTACTATCTCAAAAGAGGGGGGATCCTCAACGTCCAGACCAAACGCGGATGTCCCTACCGCTGCGCCTACTGCAGTTATCCGCTGCTCGAAGGAAAACAGATCCGGACCAGGGAGCCGGAGGCGGTTGTTGATGATGTGCTCCGGCTGGAGCGCGATTTCCAGGCCCGCTATATTTTTTTTACCGACTCGGTGTTCAACGATCCCGGCGGCTCCTATCTGGAGGTCTGCGAAGCGCTTATCCGGCGGGGCAACAAGCTGCCCTGGACCGGTTATTTTCGGCCAACCAGGATGAAACGTGAACATATGGACATCATGAAACGCTCCGGTCTTGACGCCATGGAAGTAGGAACCGACTGCGGCTGCGACGCCACCCTTGCAAGCGTCAAAAAAGATTTCACCTTTGATGACGTCATCTCCTTCCATGAACTGGCAACGGAATTCAAGATTCCCTGCGCCCATTTTATCATGTTCGGCGCCCCGGGCGAGAACCGGGAAACGGTCCGCGAATCCCTGGACAACCTTGAACGGCTTGATCCCGCCGTACTCATGGCATTCAACGGCATCCGCATTCTTCCCCGTACCGGAATCCATGCCCGCGCCATAGCCGACGGGATCATCGACGAGAACCAGGATCTGCTGGAACCAACCTATTACTTTTCCCCGGAAATACAACCGGGTGAGATCGACACCCTGATCCAGAAAAGCTGGCGGAACAGGCCCGACCGGATATGCCCGGGAGCATCTGACACGCAACGGGTGGCTATGTTTCATAAAAAGGGTTTTACCGGTCCCATCTGGGATAAAATCATCCGTATGGGCTGGAAGTGAACAATAGACCTTCCCCACAATTTCTGGTCGTCATCCCGGTATACAACCACCGGGAAACCCTGCGGGATGTCACCATCCAGTCCCTGCGCACCGGCCTTGATGTCCTGGTGGTGGATGACGGCAGCACCGACTGCGGACTTGAATCCCTCAAGGATCTCACCTGTCTTACCCACATCCTTACCCCCAACCGGGGCAAAGGCGCCGCGATCCTTGCCGGAGCAGCCATTGCGGCTGAACGCGGCTTCGATGGAATTGTCACCATCGATGCGGATGGCCAGCATGATCCCGCCTCCATCCGGGACCTGATCGAAAAAACAGCCGAACAGTGGCCGGCGCTGGTTATCGGCAACCGGACCATGGTCGCGGAGGAAATCCCCCGTTCCAGCTTATTTGGCCGTTCATTCTCCAACTTCTGGGTGCGCCTGGAAACCGGATGCGCGCTGCCGGATACCCAGAGCGGTCTGCGCCTGTACCCGGTCCGGGAACTCCTCCGGCTTTCAATACGCACCCGGCGCTATGATTTTGAAATTGAATCCCTGGTCCGTCTGGCCTGGGGGGGGATACCTGTTCATTCGGTGCCTGTTCCCGTCCATTATCCGCCATCGGATGAACGGATTTCCCATTTTCACCGGCTCTGGGATAATACACGGTTAAGTATGCTGCACACCATGCTGGTCATCCGGGCACTTTTTCCCTGGCCGCATACCAAACTGGCGCCAAAGAAAACCGGTGATGAGCAGCCCAACCTGCTCCTGCATCCAGTCAGGCTCTTTAAAAAACTGCTCATGGAGCATGCCACCCCTTCGCAGATCGCCACTGCGGCATGGATGGGAGTCTTTCTCGGCGCCCTGCCGCTTATTGGAATCCATACGGTGGTCATCCTTTACATCTGCCATATGCTCCATCTCAACAAGATGGCTGCGGTGGCCGCAAGCCAGATATGTATGCCTCCGGTGGTCCCCATACTCTGCATCCAGGTCGGATACTATTTTCGCCATGGAGAGTTGCTGCTCGATTTCACCCGGGAAACGCTCGTGGTCCAGATCGGAGAGCGGCTATGGGAATACCTGCTCGGCTCACTCATAATCGGGCCGCTGCTTGGTTTTGTTGTGGCCGCCGCAAGCTATTTCACCATCCGTTTCTTTCGCAACCGAAAAACAGTTCAAACAGTTGAAGCAGACCGTCTCGCAACAGATCAAGAAAAAGCTTGAATGGCTGGGCCATTGCTTTTTCTATACCGTGCTGGTACTGGGTGGCCAGCGTGCGGCCTATTGTTTCCTCTATCCGGTCATCTTTACCTATGTCCTGTGCGGCAGGAAGATCCATCGGGCAACGGCACCCTATTTTCGCCGGCGCTTTCCCTCGCATAACCGGCTGGCTCTTCGCCTGGATGTCTTTAAAAATGTTCTCTCCTTTGGTAAGGTGCTGGTTGATCGCGGTTGGATGGGCCTTAACCCCAAGGCAGAACTTTCCGGCAGATTTGACGACAGTGAAAAATTGCGCGCGGTTATCCGGGAAGGCAGAGGCGTCGTTGTTCTGCTGGCCCACGTGGGCAACTGGCAGACCTGTCTGGTCAGGCTGAAGGCGCTGAATGTTGAAGTGCATGCGCTCATGGAGTTTGACCAGGAACGGGTTTCCAAACATTTTTTCGAACTGCGGGGCGAGAGACCCTTCAACATCATTGACGTGCATGGTTTTCTCGGCGGCATGATCGAGGCTACCGCCGCTCTGCAGAAAGGGGACCTGGTGCTGATGATGGCCGACCGGCTGCATCAGGGGAGATCGGCATCCGTTGACTTTCTCGGCAGCAGGGCAAACCTGCCCATTGCCGCCTATCATCTTGCGGCAACGGCAGGATCGCCGGTAGTTGTCCTGTTTGCCGCCAAGACCGGCCGCAAAAACTATTCGCTGGCCATCTGGGATATTTTTTATCCGGGCCGGAGCGGAAGAGAAAAAAATGAAGAGTTCGTCCACTGCGCCCAGAGGTTTTCCTCGGCCCTTAAGAAGTATGTGGAGCAGTATCCCTATCAATGGTATAACTTTTTCGATATTTGGGCCCAATGAGGCGTCAACGTAACGACAACAGGTGGAGAATGGAAAATTTAAAAAAAGATTTAAAGGAAATGCTGGTCAGGGATCTCAAACTCCAGGACATCAATCCCGAGGAAATAGGTGACGATGACCCGCTCTTTGAACAGGGACTGGGGCTTGATTCCCTGGATGCGGTGGAGTTAGTCGTCCTGATCAACAAGCATTACGGTTTGCAGATCAAGGATATGGAGGAAGGCAGGGTTGCCTTTGCCTCGGTCAATGCGCTGGCCGACTTCATTTCTGAACACCGTGATACCTCCACCGGTTGATTTTGCATTACTCATTGTGAACAGGGGAAAAAATCATATTGCCGTGACCGGTATGGGCGGCTGCAGTGCTGCCGGCGGAACAGTTGCCGAAATACTGGCCAGCCTGGAGAAAGGATCGGTCCACTGTCGCCCGGTACCCGAAAATATCTTCCGAACCAGCCTCTCTTTCCCGGCCTTTGCCTTTGACCGCGCGATGCCCTCGCCCCGGAGCAGACGGCTGCTGGATCAGAGCAACATTGCCTGGACGCCGGAGCGGCTGAACCGCACGCTGCTCCTCACCCTGGAGGCCCTGGCGGAAGCCCTTGAAGATGCGGGGCTTGAACCGGAGAAACTTCGTTCCGCCAGAGTCGGCATCGCCCTGGGAACAACGGTTGGCTGCACCTTTCATGACGAACAGTATTATATCAGCTGGCGTAACGGCGAAAAACCCGATCCCGACCCGGTCTTCCAATACCTCGAATCAAACCTCGCCGCTTTTCTGCAGGCAATCCTCGGGGTCAGCGGCCCGGTGTCGGTGGTCACCAACGCCTGTGCGTCAGGGACAGACGCCATCGGAATAGCCCGCGGCTGGCTGGAAGACGAAATCTGCGACATAGCCGTGGCCGGCGGCGCGGATGCGCTGTCCCGCATTGCCTACTATGGTTTTGCCAGCCTGATGCTGCTGTCGGAAAAGCCCTGTTCACCTTTTGACCGCGGACGAGCAGGCCTGAATCTCGGTGAAGGAGCCGCCCTGCTGGTCATGGAAAAACGGCAACAGGCTGACCGCCGCAATGCCCGTCCCCATGGGTGGGTCCGCGGATACGGCGCCGCTTCGGACTGCTATCATCCCACCGCGCCCCATCCTGACGGCAGGGGGCTGCAGTCTGCCCTGCGACAGGCCATGGCCGATGCCGGGATTTCGCCGCAAGCAATCAGCTATATCAATGCCCACGGCACCGGAACCAGCGCCAATGATAATGCTGAAATGAACGCCCTGGCTGCCATGGGCTTCAGCGACTGCCCGGTGGTGTCAACCAAGGGGATCACCGGCCATATGCTTGGCGCTGCCGGGGCTATGGAAGCCATCCTGACCATCCTGACCCTGAAGCAGAAGAAGACCCGGGGCACTGTCAGCTGCAGGGAGCCCGATCCGGGCCTTGCCCGTCCGCCCATGGCTGAATCGCAACAGGTTCGGCTGCAGGGTTTTATCGGCATCAGCCAGTCCCTTGCATTCGGGGGAACCAACTCCGCCCTGGTCCTTGAGGCAGCCACAAAATGATACCATGCGTCATTGCCGGGATTGACAGCGTTTCGCTGCCGATCCATGTTTCAAAACATTTCGCCCCTCAGCTGCGCCGGGCCGACGAATATATCAAACTCGGGGTGGCCGCGGCTGAAAAAGTCTTCACCGGAGTGGCTGCGGATCAGGAAAACAACAGGGCGGGATTGTTTGCCGGCACCGCTTTCGGGCCCATGCAGACCAATTTTGACGTCCTGGGCATGATCGCCAATGAAGACCAGACTTCGCCGACCCTGTTTTCCCACTCCGTCTTTAACAGTGCAGCCGGCTATATTGCCCGGCTGTTCGGCATAGCCGGCAGCTGTTTTTCCTTTACCGATTTCGGCTGGCCCTTTTTCCATGCCTTGGCCGAAGGACACCGCGCCATAAGCTCAGGGAGGCTGGACCGCTGCCTGGTCCTGCAGGTGGAAACCTACAGCGATCTGCTGATCGATGCGCGGCAGCGGACCGGAACAGAACCGGAGCCATGGCTGCCGGGGGCCGTTGCCTGGCATCTTGCCGCCGGAGCCAGCGGGACCGGATTGAACCTGAAAAACATAGAAATCAGCAGCGTTTCAGCGCCGCCGCCAACCTATCTCCATCGCCGGGAGGAACTACACCATGACCAGGGGAACCTTGCATGCTCAACGCCCCTGGCAGCTGCCGCCGCAATCACCTCCCTTATCCGGGAACCGGTCGGTGATCGGGAATGGACCTGCCGGCTGAGCGCGTCCCACGGTTCCGTCATATTAACCTTTCAACAGGCAAACGCATAATGGCGCAACTCAATTCCAATACAATACTGCTTGTCCATCCCCTTGGCTACGGATCGCAGGATGCTGACCGGGACATATCCCGCAAAACCAATATCATGCCGCCCCTCGGCCTGGCATCGATGGCCGCTTATCTCGAACAGCGCAACATTTCCGCGCCGATCATCGACTGCTACGCCCATCCCGATGCCCTGCCCCTGATACAGCAGATCCTTCATGACCAACGGCCGGCGTTCATCGGTTTTTCCTGCACGACCTCGACCTTTCTTGACGGGGTGAGGATCGGCAAAATGGCGAAAAGCCTGCTCCCGGGTATCCGGACCGTGTTCGGCGGGGCTCATGTTTCCGCCCTCAAGGAGAAAATCCTGGAGTCGTTTCCCGCCGTCGACTTCGTGGTGGCCGGTGAAGGCGAGGAGACCCTGTACGAGCTTATCAGCGCCGGCGGCACGGATCCGGGCCAGGTGACAGGGCTGGTGTATCGTGACGCCACCGGTCCGGTGTTCACCGGCTACCGCAAAAAACTGCTCGACCTTGACAGCCTTCCCTTTCCCGCCTATGAAAAACTGGCCGGATACCCGGACCGCTACAAACTGCCTATTTTCAACTATCCCAAGGCCCCCAACACCAGCTGCATTTCGAGCCGCGGCTGCCCCTATGCCTGCAGCTACTGTGACCGCTCGGTATTCAAACGCTCATTCAGGTACAACTCGGCAATCTATCTGTACGAACATCTCCGCTACCTGAAGGAGCGCTTCGGCATTCGCCATATCAACTTCTACGACGACCAGTTCACCTTCAACCGCCAGCGGGTCGAAGACTTCTGCAACCTCATGATTAACAGTCCGCTGGGCATGACCTTCAACTGCGCCGTGCGGGCCGAACACATTGACTATAACCTCCTGCAGCTGATGAAAGCAGCCGGCTGCTGGATGATCAGCCTGGGCATCGAGACCGGGGATGAAGATCTCCTGGCCCAGCACCGGCAGAACGCCGACCTTAATATGCTGGCCGAAAAAATCCGCCTGATCCATCGGGTCGGCATCCGGATCAAAGGACTCCTGATGATGGGCCTGCCCGGGGAGAATGAAAAAAGCATCCAGCGCAGCATGGACTATATTTTCTCCCTGCCCGTTGATGACTTCAATCTTTCCAAGTTCACTCCTTTTCCGGGCTCCCCGTTATACCAGGAGATTGACAGACTCGGGACCTTTGACGAAAATTGGGAAAAAATGGACTGCATGGAATTCCTGTTCGTGCCCAAAGACATGACCAAAGAAAAACTGGATGAACTGTTCATCCATTTCTACCGGAGCCATTATACCCGGCCCAAGGTGCTGCTGGGATACGCGGCCATGCTCTGGAAATCTCCGGACAGCTGGCTCCGTTTCATCAAGGATCTGGGCAGTTTTATCCGGTTCGCCAGGAGCAACCAGAGAATGGCCCGACAGGAGCAGTAAAGACTATGCCAAACCACCAAACCGGAACAGATAATCCCGTGTTGTATTAAACAAGGGCGGACTGTGCATATGAAAAAAGGCGACGACCATATTCCTCTTCTCTGTGCGGCCGGCCGGCTGGTGCCGCACAAACCGCCCATGCTTCTGGTCAGCCGGTTGATCGAAAAGGTTGACAATTCCATTGAAGACAATATATCCATCGTCGAGGCCGAGGTTCCCGGCGGCGGCCCGTTCGTTCTCAACGGCGCCCTTTTGCCTGAGTATTATATCGAGGTCATGGCCCAGGCCATTGCCGCCAGCGACGGATATCCAAAGGTGGAAGGAAAAAAACCGGCGACCGGTCTGCTCACCGGGATCGAGGAATTTTCATGGATCGGCAATGCCCGGCCGGGTGAGCGTATCCGGATAACCTTGCGCAAGGTTTTTGAGTTTGGCGCCGCCTTTATTTTCTCCGGGTCCATCCGTGGCGATTCAGGGCAGATCGCTGCAGGGCGACTGAAAATATGGAAGGTGGAGGAGTAAATTGACTGGCAGGCGACCCAACCGATTTCCGGCAATGAACATTTCCCTGGTTCCCGTCCTGGTCCTATGCCTGTTCGCGTTGCCATTGCTGCTCGCGCTTTTCTCTACCCCTTTATCCGCTGATCCAGCCAATGGCCAGGCACAGCTTGAACAACTTCTCTCCGAGATCCGGGACCGGGTGAACACCACCGCCACTGTCCAGTGCACATTCGAGCAGGAACGAAAACTATCCGTTTTTGACCGGCCGATCCTCTTTACGGGAAAAATGGCCCTCAGCCGGCCTGATAAGCTGCGCTGGGAAAATGTCTCCCCTATTCCCTCTGTCCTGATTTTTGCCGGCGACCGAGGAATACGCTGCAACGACGATGCGCCACCGGTGCATTTCGAACTGGAAAAGGATCCGATCATGAATATGGTTGCCGAACAGATCTGGACCTGGGTTGACGGCGATTATGCCCGCCTGCGGAGCAAATATGACATCACCCTCACAGCTGATAGGGAGATTGAGCTGGTTCCCTTGACCAGCGACCTTTCCCGGCCCATCGCACGGATCAGGGTAACCTTTGCCAGCGGGAACCTGCATCCGGAAACCATTGTCATCCATGAAACCGAGGGCGACAGCACCACCATACGTTTTGCCGATTATCAATTGAACCAGCCCGTCGACGACAAACTGTTCACAGCATGCTATCCCTGATCATGTCCCGTCATGCAACAACCAGACGGCCCGATGCGCCATGATGACCCGATCATCGATCCTCCTGCGATGGACGCTGGTGCTGCTGGTGGTCCTCGGCTCCTCCTACTTTGCCGCAAACATCGAAGTCAAGGAAGATGCCCTTGATCTGTTGCCCGACGGTGTAGCGACCAGCGATCTCGAGCTGATCCGCCAGCTGGGCATGATCAATCGGGTCTATATCAGTTTGACCATTGAAACCGCGACCCCTGAAATTACTGATGCCGAGTGGCAGCGCCTCAGGCAGAGTGTGCTGGCAACAGGATCACTCCTCCAGGAATCCCCTCTGCTGCCTACGGTGGTGTACCGCTTGCCGGCGGGAATTGAACATTCCCTGTTTCAGGAGCTGTGGCCCCTGCTGCCGGTTATTGCCGATGAAGAAGATTACCGGATATTCAACGAGGCGGTCACTGAGGAAGGAGTCCGCCTCCGGCTCAAGCGGGCCTTTCAGCTCCTCAACAGTCCGGCGGGCATCGGCCTTAAGGATCGGATCGTCAACGATCCCCTGGGCCTGTCCCTGGTCACCTTTGACAAGCTCAAACAGCTGCGCGGCGAGTTTGCCGTCACCGCCAAAGACGGGGTTTTCACCTCCGACAACGGCAAATCCTGCCTGATCTGGGCCGACAGTTCGCAACCATTGACCGACTCCCAGCACGCGTTCCTGGTCCAGGAGGTTCTTGACCAGGCTCTGGAACAGGGACTGCACCAAGGGGTTACAGCCGAGGTGATCGGCACCCTGCCCCATACCCTGGCCAATATTACAACGGTGAAGAAGGACCTGCGTCTGCTGCTGCCCCTTGCGACCCTTTCCCTGATCAGCTTTCTTGTCTATTCCTTCAGGAATGCGCGCGGAATTCTGGTGGTCGGCATCCCCTTTCTTGCGGCTCTGCCGGCCATTGTCCTGCAGAATCTCATCTGCGGCAAGGTAAGCGGGCTGGCACTGGGCTTCGGGATCGTATTGACCGGGCTGGCTGTCGACTTTGCCGTTCATCTTTACATGGCCCTCAGCCGCGAACCCGGAGATCGGGAAACAATCCTGCATAATCTGAAGCGACCCATTCTCCTCGCCTGGTGTACCACCACCAGCGTCTTTGCCATCCTGCTGCTTTCCTCTGTCCCTTCCCATCGCCAGATGGCGGTGCTGGCTATAGCCGGCATCTCCCTGGCCGTTGCCGTTTCCTGGCTTCTGGTGCCGACAATCAGCGGCAGGCCCCCAAACAGCAGGACAGCCGGCGAGACAACCACCCTGACATCTTCTTCCGGCCGCCTGCCCATAATGCTCTGGATCTTCCTGATCGCTGCCGGCGCGGCGTGCTGGCCGTGGCTCGAATTCAACGGGGACATGCGGGTGCTTGACGCCACCAATGAACAGCTCAAATCCGTAGACAACAGATTTCACCGAACCTGGAGAGGCTCGGTTGATCAGGCTCTCCTGCTGAGCAGGGGAACCAGCCTTGACGAGGCCCTGGACGTCAACGATCAGGTTTTTGCATACCTTTCCCGTCAGGACATTGAACACTTCCAGTCTGTCGCGCCCATCCTGCCCGGACCGGCAATCCGGGAGCAAAGATTTAGCGACTGGCAGACATTCTGGAGCCGGAACCGTGACAACGTGGCCGCCAGCCTCAATCACCACGGCAGGGATCTCGGTTTCCGAGCCGGTTCATTCGATCCGTTTCTTGATTTTATCTCCACAGACACTTCCTCCTTTAATGCCGGCGCGGTCCTGCGGGGATCTATCTATCCCCTGCTGGCTTCAATGGTCCGCTTTCTGCCGGACCCGGCAGGCCCGAATAACAGCGACCGGGTTATTGTCATGACCGTTGTCCCGGAAAATGACACCACCTGGCCTGTTTTACAGAAGTTGCAGGAAAAACAGATCGACGACCTGAGCATTATTTCCTTTCGCACCTGGAGACAGCAGGTTGAACACCTTCTCCGCCATGATATCATGCTGCTCTCCCTGCTTGCCGGCCTCACCGTCGCGACCCTGGTCGGCCTGTTCTTCCGCAACGTCCGGGCTGTCGGCGCCGCGCTGGCGCCGGTCGGCTCAGCCCTGGCCGGCATGTCGCTCTTCTCGTTTGTCACCGGGCAGGATATCAACATCATGCATATCCTCATGGGCATCATGGTGATCGGTCTTTGCGTCGATTATGGCATTTTTTCTGTCTGTGCCCATGAAAAAGGCACCTCCCGGACCACACGGAAGGCCGTTTCGATCTGCGCGGTATCCAGCTGCATCGGTTTCGGCGTGCTTGCCTTTGCCGACCATCCGGCGTTATACTCCCTGGGAACGACGGTCCTGGTCGGCATCGGGGTGGCCTGGCCCACTGCGGTCTGGGTGACCCCAGCGCTGCTGAAAACAGGAGAAACTCTGCCATGAAGCGCTTTATCCCCTGGATGCTTCTGCTCGTCCTGACCGGCTGCTGCCGGGTTGCCGAACTGCCGACCTGGCCTGCCGAAAACCGGCCGGACACGACATCGGCGCTATACCGCTTTCGCCTGGAGCGTTCTGCCGAGACAAAATTTTCCGGCCTGCTGGCCCTGCAACCCCGTGCAGAGGGAATGTGGAGCGGGCTGCTGGATGCCACCGGTGTTCCCCTTGTCAAGATGGTCGTTTATCCGGACGGCACCAAGCACATTGAATACTGCGCCGCGGCCCTTCGCGGCAGCAGAATGCCTGAATTGCTTGGCAAACTGCTTGAATATATTTATTTTACACCTGCTGCCGCTGATTGCCCCTGGTATGCCTTTTCCTGTGTCTGCCTGGCAGCGGAAACACCGGAACAAATGGTGAAATGGAAAAGAATGGGTCCGCTTCGTCTCTGGAAGATTGAAACAATGTCACCACCGGATGCAGGGGAGAGGATAACCGTACACATAAACCTTTCATCCGTTACTGTGCATCTGGACCACATGGATAATAAAACAGGAAAATAAACATGAGCGGAGCCGGATCAATCGAACAGAGCCTTATCGATGAGTGCCTGCAGACCGTCACCGAAGATGACAGCGGCGTGGTCACCGGCGTTTTTACCTTTGCCCCTGACTTTCCCGCCTTTGAGGGGCATTTCCCGGGAAAACCCGTTCTACCTGCAGTCGTTCAGCTTGCCGCAGTCAGGTTCCTCGCGGCAAGCTATCTTGGCAAGCCATTGCTTCTCGTCACCGTCAACCGCGCGAAATTTAAAACCATGATCGGACCGGAAGAACCGGTTACCATTACCATTCAGCTTGACCAATCAACAAATGATGTTACCATCTCCTTTACAATTGAAACGATTAAAGGCAGAGCCGCGGCAGGAGAAATTTCCTGCCGGGTCGCAACCGACTAAAGGAAACCTCTCTTGCGAAAAGGAAAACTTGCCGGACAATCCTACTTTGAAACCGAACCCGGCGCTCCTGAACCTCTCAGTATCCGGACCACCAGACGTGTCCGCTTCGAAGAACTGGACCCGCTGAGGATCGTCTGGCACGGGCGGTATGTGAGCTATTTTGAAGACGGCCGGGTCGCTTTCGGGCGAAAATACGGCCTGTCCTATGAATCGTTCATGGAGCACCGCCTGGCGGCGCCCATTGTCAAACTGCATATTGATTACCTGACCCCCTTGACCTTTGATGACCGGATCACCATTGAAACCACCCTCCACTGGTGCACAGCCTTGCGGCTTAACTTTGAATTCGCCCTGTTCAATGGCGCCGGAAGAAAAGCTGCTTCAGGGTATTCCGTTCAGGTGCTGACCGACCTGCAGGGCGGACTCCTCTTCATCGCCCCGGACTGGATAGAAGAATTCCGCCGCAAGTGGCAGAGGGGGCAACTGGAAAGCAATAGCTCCCCGGAACATGGTTCAACACCATGACCGATCACAACGGACAGAAACCGGTTATTGCCGGGTACGAAATCCTGACAGCCCTCGGCGACCTGAATGCCACCTGGGAAGGGCTTATGGCCGGGCAAAGCAGCCTGCAGCCGGTCATGCTGCCCCATGTTCCCACCAACTATCCGGTTGGCCGGATTACAGGCCTTGGACAGGAATACGGTTCCGCCCGGCGCGTGGCTGAGCTTCTGCAGAGGGGACTGGCTCATTTTTTCAAGCGGCATGATCTCCCCGAGCCCTGTGACATCGTGATTGCCACAACCAAGGGCGCAGCAGATGAACTTCTCCTCCATGCCGATGATCCCGAGGGCCAGCCCTGGCATATTGCCGGCATGACTGCTGAAATTGCCGGCTGCAAGGACATGCGGCAAACCGTCAGCGCCGCCTGCGCCTCGGGAACCGTTGCCCTGATCCAGGCAGCCAGACAAATCAAGACAGAGATATCCGAGTGCATTCTTATCGTGGGCGTTGATGTGCTCAGCAGCTTTGTCATGACCGGATTTGACGTCCTGAAAGCTTTGTCACCCGGTCCCTGCACCCCTTTTGATAAGAACAGAAATGGACTTTCCCTTGGTGAAGGCATGGGCGTGGTTATCATGTGCAGTGAATCATACGCAGCCGCGCATCAACTGCAGGTCCAGGCGACGATCGAAAGCTGGGGAATATCCTGCGATGCCACCCATATCACGGCGCCGAGCCGCTCCGGCAGCGGTCTGATACGGGTCGTTGAACAAGCCACCCGCAATAAAACAATCCCGGTCGGCGCGATCAATGCCCATGGCACCGGCACCGTGTACAATGATGCCATGGAGATGACCGCCTTCCATGCCTGCTGGGATCATCAGCCCCCCTTTCACTCGGTAAAAGGGGCCATCGGCCATTGCCTGGGAGCAGCCGGGGTCATCGAGGCCGCCATCGCCCTCCGCAGCCTGGAAAGGGGTATTATCCCCCCCTCCGTCGGATATCGTGAAGGGGAGGCTCCGGCAGGAACGATCTCGGGCTCATCTTCCCAGCCCCTTTTCTTTCCAACCATACTTGCCTGTAATTCAGGCTTCGGCGGCATCAATGCCGGCATTATTTTCGCAAAACCATAAATATGACCATGACTCAACGCAGACTATATCTCATTACAATATTTTTTCTGGCAGCCGTTTCCTGCCTTTCATCCTGGACTATTTCCGCCCCTCAGGGGGCTGAACAGGAAAAACCCCTGCAGATAACCGTGTCCATCCTGCCGCAGGAATATTTCGTCAAGCGGATCGGCGGCAGTCGGGTCCGGGTGGAAAGCCTTGTCCAGCCCGGCCACAGCCCGGCAACCTATGCTCCCACACCCAGACAGATGGCCGGGCTGGCCACTTCAGAGGTTTACTTTCGTATTGGCGTGCCTTTTGAAAACGGGCTGATCCCGAAGCTGGCCCGTTCTGTTCCGGAGCTTACCATTGTTGACCAGCACGGTGGAATCGACTTGATACCCCTGGAGGAGGCGCACGAAGATCATGATGAACATGCAGGTGACCTTGACCCGCACACCTGGCTTGACCCGATGCTTGCCCTGAAGCAGTCCACGGTCATCCGTGACACCCTTATGGATCTTGATCCGGCGGGTGCAAAAGAGTATAATGACAACTTCACCTCCCTGGCCCGGGATCTCACGGAACTGGATGCGCATCTCAGGAAAACCCTCGCTCCTTTTGCCGGTAAATCCATATATGTTTTTCATCCGGCCTATGGGTATTTCTGCCGGGCGTACGGCCTCATGCAAAAAGCGATCAGTCCCGGCGGCAAAGAACCGGGCGGCAGCTATCTGGCCCGGCACATTGAACAGGCCAAGGAAGATGACATGCGGGTTATTTTTGTTCAGCCCCAGTTTTCAGACAAAACCGCCCGAACCATTGCCAGGTCACTCGGCGGCAAAGTCGTCACCATTGATCCTCTTGCCGGCGACTATCTGGAAAATATGCAATCCATCGCCCGAGAGATTGCATCCAGGATGCCCGATCCGGATCAATAACCCTGCCGGGAAGGTTATGGCGCCAATGGAGAAAAAACTGCCCGTGCTTTTTACCTGTCTTTCCCGCTCCCCGTTACCAAATAACGTTGATGCCGGCAGGTCTGACAAAGACAATTATCCTGTCTGCTCCGCCCCGAAAAACCAATATACACCGGTGAAGGAAGGGTGAAGATCATCTCGGGCGGACAGACCGGCGCCGACCGGGCGGCACTGGATGCGGCCATCACGCTGGGCCTGCCCCACGGAGGCTGGCTGCCCCGGGGCAGAAAAACCGAGGACGGCCCTCTTCCTGCCAGGTACAAACTCACTGAACTGAATTCACAGCGTTATCGGGACCGCACAGAACAGAACATCATTGACAGCGACGCCACCCTTATTGTCTCCTTCGGCACCCTGACCGGCGGCTCCGCCCTCACCGAGAGTCTTGCCCTGCGCCACGACCGCCCCTGTTTGATCATCGACCTTGAATGTATTTCCAGAGAAGAAGCCATTGACGCTGTAGAAAAATGGCTGCGGAAAAACGACATAACGATCTTGAATATTGCCGGACCGCGGGAAAGCGGGGAACCGCGAATCTATGATGCGGTGTACAAACTGCTGTTGTCGATCCATTGGAGCCGAATTACCGGACAAATGACCAGCGGTGACTGCGCGTAAGGAGGAAACCACCATGCTGACCAGAAGAGATATGTTCAAATTGCTTGGAATAGCAACCGGCGCATGCCTTTCCCCTGCATTATTCTCCGGCTGTGCGATTAATCCGGTAACCGGCAGGCAGGAGTTTATGCTCATGACCCCGGATGAGGAAATTGCGCTGGATCGAAAGCAGTCTCCGTACCAATTTTCCAATGACTATGGAGCAGTGCAGGATCAACAGCTCAATGCATATCTGAACCAGGTAGGCACTCAACTTGCTTCAATATCCCACCGGCCTGAAATGCCTTTTTCCTTTCGGGCGGTTAACGCTCCGTACATCAACGCCTACGCCTTTCCCGGAGGCTCCATCGCAACAACAAGGGGCATTCTGGTAGAGCTGGACAATGAAGCCGAACTGGCCGCCCTGCTCGGCCATGAAATTGGTCATGTCAACGCCCGCCATACTGCCGAGCAGGTAACAAAAGGAACATTGACCAGCATCCTGGTCAGTGGTGCGGCCATTGCGACCAATGCAGCGGGTTACGGGAGTTATGGAGGGCTTGTTCAGGATCTGGGCGGTATCGGCACCGGCGCCCTGCTCGCCCATTACAGTCGTGACAACGAACGCGAGGCAGACGCCCTCGGCATGGAATATATGACCGGCAGCGGCTATACTCCGCAGGGAATGGTCGGTTTAATGAAAATACTTCTGGAAAACGGACAACGGAAGCCCAATGCGATTGAAACGATGTTCTCAACCCATCCGATGAGCGAGGAACGATACCAGACCGCGGTCCGTAATGCGCAGAACACCTACGGAAATATGCTTTCAGCACCCGATCATCGGGAACGATTCCTGGATAATACTGCCGGTCTGCGCAAAATCAAAGGAGCGATTACTGCTCTGCAGAACGGCCAGACCGCCATGCAGCAGAAAAAATATCAGGAGGCCGAACAGGAATTCAACAAGGCTCTTCAGATTGCCCCCAATGACTACGCTGCCCTCCTGATGATGGCCAAATGCAAAATGGCTCAGGACAAACCCAATGAGGCCGAACAGCTTGCCCTGCAGGCCGGTGAAGTCTATCCCCAGGAGGCCCGGTCTCACGCATTTGCAGGCATTACGAGCATCCTAAACAAAAAATATGAGCAAGCCCTTCAGCAATTTTCCACTTATGACAGGCTCCTTCCCGGAAACCCGGCAATCCTCTTTTTCCAGGGACTCTCCCTGGAGGGAATGGAGAAGAACAAAAAAGCAGCCAACCTGTACTATCAATATCTGCAGCAAGTTAAGACCGGCACGCAAGCCCAGTACGCCTACAAACGGCTACAAAGCTGGGGATATATCAAGTAATCAGGCATACAGATAAAACAGGTCATTATGCTGGCGGATTCTTCGGGAAAGATCGTCGGTGTGCCCAATATAGTAACGACCGGTTGACTGGGACTGGAGGATATAGACGTGGTAGGTCAAAAAAAAGCCCGGTCATTTCTGACCAGGCTCGAAAAAATGGCTCCTGGGGAGGTGACCCCCGACTCCTGTCGGGGCAGGGTGGTTAATCCCGACAATGTCGGGACTCTACCAACTGAGCTACCATCTTTCTGCTCTTCCAACCCTTGATCTCTTTTTCCCGCAGCATTGCTGAAGAGCGGGATTCACAGGTTTCGCAGTATACGAGCTCCCAAGGACCCTGAAAACGCTTGGTTGTTTTTGAACCATAATACTTGGGATCATTATGCTGGCGGACTCTTCGGGCAAGATCGTCGGTGTGGCCGATATAGTAACGACCGGTTGACTGGGACTGAAGGATATAGACGTGATAGGCCATAAAAAAAGCCCGGTCATTTCTGACCAGGCTCGAAAAAATGGCTCCTGGGGAGGGACTCGAACCCCCGACAGGGTGGTTAACAGCCACCTGCTCTACCAACTGAGCTACCCAGGAACTCAACTTATATTCAATTTTTTTTACTCTTTTCCTGAAGGAGCACCAAAGTGCTCCGCCTGAAAGCACCATTTAATAGCACAGCAAAATTTCATCGTCAAGAGAAAGTTAAAAAAAGGGGTTGCGCTTGTGCGGAAAAACCGGTATCAGGTATCCACTTTTCTGCCGCTCGGCAGAATTCAGCGTCGGGGCGTAGCGCAGCCTGGTTAGCGCGCCTGCCTTGGGAGCAGGAGGTCGTAGGTTCGAATCCTACCGCCCCGACCATATTTTCTTCATTTAATTTCAATCAATTGTGCTATACATAGTTGTTCAACTTGGTTGATAAGTGGTTGGTCATTCCGTCATGGTATAAACTCCTTTCAATTCTTCCCTGGACCGCTGAAAATATTTATCAAAAGCTTTGTTTGTTGAATGCATTGTCGCACGCCTGATATCTGTTCAGGAGCATGAACATGAGATTTGCGAAAAACTAGAAGTTTCAGTTAATTTGATAAATAACACAAAAAATCAATATGCCCGCATCACTGATATTGTAAATTACCACACTCGACACGGTATAAAATTTAGGGGAAAGGATAAGATTCGCAACAAAAGCTTTTTAACAAGACAGAATGAATGGAAGCTAAAAAGTTTATATCCCCGCTGCCGTGATTAAAATGTGCGCAGATTTAAACACTGCCGACAGATGCCTGTCAATCTTTGCAACCCCACTTTAACTCTGCCATACGGTCCGACATGTGAGGATGGGGGGGGATGAGTCATCCGCACGAATAGCGCACACACATACCTTGGCTTATTGGTTCAAGTCTTTTATCCCCCTGGTAAATTTTTCTTTTTCGCCTGCTTCTCTTTCCCTGGCAATGGGCTTATACCAGTATGCTGCATATCCCCGTTCAGACACTCCTTTATATTGAAGCATGATATGTATATCACTGCCATCCCAGTTATAATCCTGCATAAACCTGTTTTTTCGATGGCCCTCACCATATAGTTGGTCGAAAGCCTGTTTTATTCTTGAAAAGTTGGAAACTTTATTAAATACAATGAATACGCTGCAGAATTTTCCTTTATAAAATCCATACGCCAATCTTTCGATAGAAGCCTCACCAATTTTCATTTCCTCATTTTTCCTATGGTAATACTTTGTATCGCCGTTATCTTCGGCAAGACGCATATCGGACAATTCGGCAATATCAGTTCCCCATTTGATTCCTCGAAAATCTTCCAAATCTTCCGGTTCGTTTTGAAATGCAAATAAAAGAGGAGAAAATAAAAGAATAATCAAGACAACTGAAGCAAAAATTCCAAGGAAATACGTCCTCTTTCGATAAAACATTTCCGGCTCCCCTATACTATCCTCCGTTTACATGAACTACGTTTGGCCACCGCCTTGACCATCTGGACGCCCTCTTTTCAAACATTTTCCGGCCGCCCCAACCTAAAACAGGCTCATTTCTTTGGATTGTCTCCCAAGATGATGGCAATGGGCTTTGTGTTGTCAAACTGCTCCAGGCTTATCTTCAGGGCAGCAGTCAACGGAACGGACAGGAGCATGCCGGGAATCCCCCAGAGCCAGCCCCAGAACAACAGAGAAAGCAGAACGACCAGGGGGCTGAGATCCAAACCTTTGCCAAGAACTCTGGGTTCGACAAAATTGCCGACAACAGTCTGAATGACCACAAACGCAACCGTAACCAGCAAAGTCTTTGTTATGGATCCACTATCGAACAAGGTGAGCAGAATAGGCGGGATCCCGGCGACAATTGAGCCTATATTGGGAATGAAATTCAGCAGAAATGCCAACAGGCCCCAGAGAAAAGGAAAAGGCGCCTGCAACAGGGAAAGGGATATGGCGACCAGCACCCCGGTCAACAGGCTGATCAGCGTTTTCAACCCCAGGTATTGCTGAACGGATTTATTTATTCGACGCATGGTATCAAGAATATCAATCGCCTTCTCCGGGCCGAATCCTTTGACTATCTTTCGGGCAAGAGCAGCCCGCTCAGACAAAATAAAGATCACGAACAGAATCACCCAGACGGCATTTCCCATGAACGAAAAAAATGAACCACTCAGGTACTGCACCATTGACCCGATCGGCTTCAAGCCTTCTTTGCTGAGATTAGAAAAAAAAGCTTTCAGGGTTTCCCTAGCCTCTTCCTCCGGAATTTCAAGCCGGGAAAGTATCATGTTGGCATAAATCCAGAATTTTTCCTCAAATTGCGGCCATGACTGCACCAGGCTGCTCAGGTTCTTTTGCAGGATTCTCTCAAGCCCGTAAAAAATTACCGCGAGAACCAGAACAGTCAGCAGAATACGTATGATCATAGGCACATGGCGCTTCTGCAGGTAGTCCATGGGCAGGCCGATGGCATAGCAGAAAAGGAGCGCGAAAAGAAAGGGAATGAGAATGAAGGACATGTGCTGCAGGATGAATACAAGGGCAATGGGAAACACGACCATGCATGTCAGATCGAGCAAATGGCTGGTTCTGTTAGTCATCACTTCCTGCGTTTCGTTCAATTATTCTCGCAATCAGGTCTTTGGCAAACTCGACAATTGTCGGCTCGGCAAAATCACGGAATTCGCCGGCGTCAAAATAGCTGCCATGGCACCTCGGGCAGCTTTCGATCTGTATCGGCATCCTGCCGCGTTTTACTTCCTCCTTCTCCATTGACACATTACAGCGGGGACACCGGATTTCCCGAATGGCATTATAATATTCCCCTATCGCCTGGTGCCCGATATCCGCCCTGTGCGACCCCGGGGCACTTTTAACCCGGCTCTGCTCCTGATGGTCAAACCAGATCCCTCTGCATCGGGTGCAGCGATCAATCTCAATGGAGCAGATCCGGACCATCTCCATGTCTGCGTTACACTTCGGGCAGTTCATCCGTACCGTTCACTTCTTGCTGTCGAATTATCAAAAATGTAATGCTTCATCCCTGTCAGCGGAAAGAGTATCACAACGTTCCGAAGATAATTGATGAATCGTTCGGCCCCCTGAAGGGATGTCGGGCGATATTTTTCACCCCTGATTTTGCCAGCATTTCTGCAAGCTCCTCTTCCGAGTGGGAGCGTCCTCCCGGATTTCTCTCGCTGTCGCAGGCTGTATAAAACAACCAAAATAGTCAGCTTCCGGCCAAAACAACCGGTTTGCTGAGATAAAACATATCCTCGTCAATCATTCGCTGCAGCAGGCCCCACCACAAAGACAATTTTTCCGCATTGCCAACCCGCTTGCCCTGCCACTTCTTATCCTTTCTGGCGATCCAGTATCCATTCATATTAAAACTGTAAACAGGCACAAGATCAGTACGTCTGGAAACAGGGAACAGCGCATTGACCATGGTATCCAGAACCAGCGGCTCCTCAGCCGGATCGAGCTGATAAGTAAGCACCATATGCGGCTTCCTGCTCTTAACCGGGATGACATAGGTAATCCGCATGTTATCTTCGGGCAGATCAAGATCCCTGAGAGTGAAATATTTCGCTATGGCAAAATCCTCGCAATCACCGCTGCCCCGGACAAGGGTCTCCCTCATGGTCGCCCAGTAATCTTTACTGCCATACAGATCCTGATCTTCCACATAAAGGAACTCGTTGAAATAATTATTAACGGAAACCACTTTTTCCCTGGGCGGGGCTGAACGGTTTTCCTTCACAAACAGCTGCCAGTGCCGAATGCGGGCAAATTCCGTATCGGTTGGGGCCTTAGCGCACCCGAACCCGGCCAGGACTGCCAGCAGAACAAACAATAAAAGCGGCTTATACCGAGAGAACATAGCAGCCCGGCGGCTGTTGAACCGACTGTTCTTCAAACTGGATTTACTCTGGTCGCAAAATACACATAGATCATCCTGCTTCTTCCTGCCCGGACTTCCAGGCCGGACTCGTTTCCGTATCATGTCCGCCGGTCGCCTCATCGTCCGTCCGGTAGACATTCATGTATAATTCCGACAGGGTCAGAAACGCGGTCACAATGAGGGGACCGTAGATAATTCCCAGAACGCCAAAGACACTCATTCCTCCGATGATGGCAAGGAAAACGAGCAGGGTGTGCATCCGGACGTGGTTTCCGACGAATTTAGGTTTGAGCAGATATTCGACTGAAAAGGAAAGAACTATATAGAATATAAAGACGATGATCGCCTTGCCGACATACCCGCCGGTTAGCAGAATGATCGAAGTCGGGACCAGGATCAGCCCGATCCCGAAAATAGGCAGGAATGCAAGCACTGCCATCACGCTTCCCCAGAGGATGGGTGACTTGAGTCCAAGCAAGGCAAAAAAAACACTGCCCAGCAGTCCCTGGAACAATCCGCTGATGCCGTTCACTACCAGAATCGCCCCGGAGATTTCCATGAACTTCTTAATCAGCAGCTCATCCTGATCATCTGGCAGGGGAGAAAGTTTGATCATGAACAGCAGCAACCGGTCCATCTCGATCAGCAGAAAATACACCACCAGAATAAGGATACAGAAATGGAGGACAAAGCTCATGATATTGCCTGCCCAGACCGATGCCTGGCTGTAGATGAACAGCCCGACGGTACCGCCAATTCTGGACAGGGTCCCGGTGAGATCAGCAGGATCAAAATTTATACCCATTCCTGCGAGAACTTCTTGTGCCTCTCGCATCAATGTATTATTTTGGATAAATTCCTGCAGCCGGAGCAATAGATTGGTGTCCTTGACAAGCTGATACAGGTTAAGCGTTTCACTTGAAAGCGCCCCGATACAGAAGGTCAATGGAACAAAAACGATCAGAACGATCAGCACACAGGTCATGATGGAAGCCAACCATGGCGACATCCAGCGAAGCAGCCAGGAATATACCGGGCGAAAAATGCCGGCCAGCAGAAAAGCCAGGATCAGCAGCTGCCAGAAAGGCCATAGAACCCCGCCGAGCAGAATAATGGACAGGATAAATATAACAAAGAAAAACTTTGCCTGGGCCGTGTTAAGCGGCCTCCTGGCCGGAGGCCGCATGCCGCCGGATACCGCATCCGGTATACTGTCGTCCTTGTTGGCAGAATGATGCATAGCCGTTTTTCCCCGTGCTGGCGCAATATAAAGTGAGAACATTTGTTTTCGGATATTCTACCGTCTCAGATAAAAAAAGAAAACCAGTTTACGAAACAGGGCCCAAATGATGCTGAACAAGGAGCTTGAAGTCACACTTAACAAGGCTGGGGATTCCCAGCTGAAAATAAAACCGGACCAAAACAAACTCGGATTTGGAGTCCATTTTACGGATCACATGTTCGTCATGCACTGGAACCATGAACAGGGCTGGCACAATGCCGAGATCTGCGCCTATCAGAATTTCTCCCTTGATCCGGCGGCCATGGTTTTCCACTACGGACAGGAAATCTTCGAAGGGCTTAAAGCCTACCGCGGCGCCGATAATCAGATCCTGCTGTTCAGGCCGATGGACAACCTGAACCGGATGAATAACTCCGCCCTGCGGTTATGCATGCCCCGCATGCCGATGAAGGAAGTGCTCAAGGCGATGAAGGCCCTGATTTATCTGGACCGGGAATGGGTTCCGGGCAACGAGGGGGCGACCCTGTACATCCGGCCGACCATGATCGCCACGGAACCGGCCCTGGGGCTGAAACCTTCCAGCCAGTATACCTTTTTCATCATCATGAGCCCTGTCGGCGCCTACTATGCCGAGGGCTTCAACCCCGTGCGCATCTATGTTGAAGAGACCTATGTCCGCGCTGTGGCGGGCGGTGTCGGAGAGGCCAAGACCGGCGGCAACTACGCGGCCAGCGTCAAGGCGCTCACCGAGGCCCAGCAGAAAGGATATGCCCAGGTCCTGTGGCTCGATGCCGTGGAGCGGAAATATGTCGAAGAGGTCGGAACGTCAAACATCTTCTTTGTCATTGACGACCAGCTTATCACCCCGCCTCTTTCCGGCACCATCCTGCCCGGCATCACCAGGGATTCCGTGCTCCAGCTGGCCCGTGATCTGGGCATCAAAACATTGGAGCGGAAAATTACCATTGACGAGGTATTCCAGGCCTGGGAAAACGGCTCCCTGAAAGAGGTTTTCAGCACCGGTACGGCCGCCGTCATCTCGCCTGTCGGCGAATTGTGCTACAGAAACCAGGTCATCTCCATCAACGACAACAAACCCGGGGAACTGTCCACCATGTTCTTCAACGAACTCCAGGCGCTGCAACGGGGCCAGAGAGAGGACAAGCACAACTGGCTGGTCCGGGTGGCCTGAAAACCCGCGCGACACCCCGAAAATCCAACATTTTCCTTTTTTATTCAAGGGAATGAAATTTTTTTTTTCGTTCCCTTGATTTTTCTTGAACCATCACTATAGTTTTGCCCATCTCATAGGCAGAAACCGTGTTTTTGTCAGGATTAAAGGGATTTGCGCCGAACCTGAACAAAGACTTTCATGACGGCTCAAGCCATTTACTCATCTAAATAATTTTTAAACAGGAGGACTATCCATGAAAATTCGTCCGTTGAATGACCGTATACTGGTCAAGCGATTGGAGGAAGAGGGAAAAACTGCCGGGGGAATTATTATCCCGGACTCTGCCAAAGAAAAACCGGCCGAAGGCGAGATCGTCGCTGTCGGCGCCGGTAAAATGAACGATAAAGGCGAACGCATGGCCATGGATGTTAAGCCCGGTGATCGCGTATTGTTCTCCAAGTATGGCGGGACCGATGTTAAAATCGAAGGCGAAGATTACCTCATCATGCGTGAGGACGATATCCTTGGCGTTGTTGAAGGCTGATTAAGATTTACATATAAGGAGTTAAAGAGATGTCTGCAAAAGAATTGAAATACGGTGGCAAAGCCCGCGAAGCAATGCTCACCGGTGTTAATACCCTTGCCAATGCCGTAAAGGTCACCCTTGGACCCAAGGGCCGCAACGTACTTATTGAAAAGTCCTTCGGCGCTCCGGTCATTACCAAGGACGGTGTGACCGTTGCTAAAGAGATCACGGTCAAGGATAAATTTGAAAACATGGGCGCCCAGATGGTCAAGGAAGTTGCCTCCAAGACTTCAGATGTCGCCGGTGACGGCACCACCACTGCCACGGTCCTGGCCCAGGCTATTTACCGTGAAGGCGCCAAGCTGGTTGCCGCCGGTTCCAATCCCATGGAGATCAAACGCGGCATCGACGCCAGTGTTGAAGCAGTGGTTGCGGAGTTGAGAAATATCTCCAATCCGACCAAGGAGCAGAAAGAGATCGCCCAGGTCGGGACCATTTCCGCCAACAACGACGAAACCATCGGCAAGATCATTGCCGAGGCCATGGATAAAGTCGGCAAAGAAGGGGTTATCACTGTCGAGGAAGCAAAGGCCATGGAAACATCCCTGGATGTTGTCGAGGGCATGCAGTTTGACCGCGGCTACCTGTCTCCCTATTTTGTGACTGATCCGGAAAGGATGGAAGTCAATATGGAAGACCCGCTGATCCTCATCAACGAAAAAAAGATCAGCAACATGAAGGACCTCCTGCCCATCCTTGAGTCCGTCGCCAAAATGGGCAAGCCCCTGTTCATCATCGCCGAAGACATTGATGGCGAAGCCCTGGCAACCCTGGTTGTCAACAAGCTGCGCGGCACCCTGAACGTTGCCGCAGTCAAGGCGCCCGGTTTCGGCGACCGCCGCAAGGCAATGCTCGAAGACGTCGCCATCCTCACCGGCGGCCAGGTGATCACCGAAGACCTGGGCATCAAGCTCGAGAACGTAACGATCAATGACCTGGGCACTGCCAAACGGGTCGTTGTCGACAAAGACAATACAACTATCATTGACGGCGCCGGCGAGAAGGAAAAACTCGAAGCCCGGGTCAAGCAGATCCGCACCCAGATCGATGATACAACCTCCGATTACGACCGTGAAAAACTGCAGGAACGCCTTGCCAAGCTCATCGGCGGTGTTGCCGTAATCAATGTCGGAGCAGCAACCGAGGTTGAAATGAAGGAAAAGAAAGCCCGGGTTGAGGACGCGCTCAATGCGACCCGCGCTGCTGTTGAGGAAGGAGTTGTTCCCGGCGGCGGTGTTGCCTACCTGCGCTGCATCAAGGCGCTTGAAAAACTGAAGCTCACAGGCGAGCAGGCCCTTGGCAGGAATATCATCCTCCGGGCTCTTGAAGAACCGGTTCGCCAGATTGCCACCAATGCCGGCCGTGAAGGTTCGGTTATCGTTGAGCATGTGAAAAACCTCGAAGGCGCCAACGGCTTCAATGCTTCCACCGAGGAGTACGAAGACCTGATCGCTGCGGGCGTTATTGATCCAACCAAAGTCACCCGTTTTGCTCTGCAGAATGCCGCATCAGTAGCCGGACTTCTGCTGACCACCGAATGCATGATCGCTGAAGAGCCTGAAGAAGAAGGCGCCGGCGGCGGCATGCCTCCGGGCGGAATGGGCGGAATGGGTGGAATGGGCGGAATGGGCGGAATGATGTAACCCCCACCCTGCCATTCCGGCAGTTTATATATTAAGGAGTCCTTTCGCTGGTGCAATCCGGCGGAAGGACTTTTTACTTTCCTGTTGACAAACAAACAGAAAAATTGCTAAATAACCCGTTTTAACATGCTTCATCTTATTTTTTCATGGCGATGTAGCTCAGCCGGTTAGAGCGCACGGCTCATATCCGTGGTGTCCGGGGTTCAAGTCCCTGCATCGCCACCACTTGCATAAACAGTATCGTCCGATACTGTCCGAAAAGGCCCGAAAAATCGGGCCTTTTCTTTTTTCCTTTGTCCGACCAAGCATATCAGGATATAGTGAAATCCGAGGTTTTTGGGGGCCTTTTTTAAGGCAAAAAGCCCCCAAAGCAAAATGGAAGCCCCCAAAAACGGAGGAAAGCACCATGCCACGGAGGATTGCACCGCTCACTGACACCAAAGTCAGAACCGTTAAGCCGACGGCAAAACCGCAAAAGCTTTTCGACGGCTGGGGATTGTACCTCCTGGTGACCCCAACCGGGGGAAAACTCTGGAATCTCAAATATCGTATCAACGGCAAAGAAAAAAAGTTGTCACTCGGCGCCTACCCCGACGTATCACTTGCCGATGCCAGGATGAAACGCGACCACGCCAGAACACTGCTGGCAAACGAGATCGATCCCAGCGACATAAAAAAAGCTCAGAAGGCTGCCGGCGTGCAGGAAACAGAAACTTTTGAGATTATCGCCCGGGAATGGCACGCTAAATTTTCTCCATCCTGGGCATCAAGCCATGCCACCAAGATCATCCGACGTCTAGAACTCTATGTCTTTCCTTGGCTCGGATCTAAGCAGATCAAATCCATCACTGCACCTGAACTATTGTCAGTCCTCAGAAGAATAGAGGCGAAAGGTACCCTTGAGACCGCTCACCGGACACAGCAGAACTGCGGACAGGTTTTTCGCTATGCCGTCGCCACCGGCCGAGCCGAACGCGACCCAACCGGCGATCTGCGCGGCGCTATACCTCCGGCCAATGGCAAACATATGGCCACAATTACCGACCCGAAGGAAATTACCGGCCTGCTGCGGGCAATAAATGACTACCAGGGAAGTATTGTTACACGGTGTGCCATGCAACTTGCCCCACTGGTCTTTGTCCGTCCCGGAGAATTGCGGCATGCGGAATGGCGGGAAATAAATTTTGAAACAGCGGAATGGAGAATTTCAGCTGACAAAATGAAGTCAGGCTCTCCACATATCGTGCCGCTTTCGAGGCAGGCAATAGCTGTTTTGCAGGAGATACATCCCCTGACCGGACATGGCCGGTATGTCTTCCCAAGTCCCCGCACCGATACCAGACCCATGAGCAACAATGCCGTTCTCGCTGCCTTGAGAAGAATGGGATATGCCAAGGAAGAAATGAGCGGCCACGGATTCAGGAGCATGGCCAGCACCCTGCTGAACGAGCAGGGCTGGAATCGGGACGCCATTGAACGTCAACTCGCCCATGCCGAACGCAACAGGGTGCGAGCCTCATACAATTATGCCGAATATCTCCCTGAACGAAGAAAAATGATGCAGTCTTGGGCCGATTACCTTGACCGCCTTGCAAGGGATGAGGAAAACAAAATCGTGCCAATCAGGGCTGCGAGATAAAGATGTCAGGCATGATGGACCCAAAGGAAGATAAATTTACGGTACATAACACCTCATCACGTTCCATGGCGCCGTACTCCAGATATTGACAATGAAGCAGACTAACGAACTTGCCGCTGTATTGATGCCGGATGGTTCCATCCAGCTTGAGTGGGCTCCTCTTGTTACCGCGGGGCTGAATCAGCACAGTCTCACAGTGCAAAATGAAATATACGCGCGCTATGCCGCCGAACCGGACGCTTGGCTGTTTTCCCTGGGTTTCTGCTCCAAAAGCACCCCTTTTCCTCCCTCATTGGCGTTCTGGCGAACATTCTCCAGTCTTTTTATTCATAAACTCAAGCTCACTCCCGACCTGGAGGAACTACGCTCCGACGCCTCGGTTTCCCTCTCGGATGACGAACGCACCCAACTGCTGCAAACAGCCCCCCTCATGCCCGGTGGTGAATATCTGACCGCCGATGCTCTTACAATATTGTGGGAGGCTCTCCATGAAACTTTTTATCAAAAAATTGACGCATTCGACGGAACGGTTGCGGATTTTTTCCTGGAATACAGCCCGGATATCCATCTTGCGGGCCGGATTTATTTCCATCTGGTTGAAAACCGCGAGCATGAATCCCCCTTTGCCTTTCTTGCCACCTATTCGACCAGGTTGAGCAAAGACGGAGAATCCAGGCACCTGCCCCTGAAATATGCCCTGGAAGAATACAGGGATGACAACGAGAAACTGCTGAAACTGCTGGTCACCGTTGATGACGCGGCGCAGAAAAGCGAGTTGATAGCAGGCCTGCGGGATAGCGGTGAGCTATTTTACCCTTTGGCCTGGTCATCAAAAGAGGCATTTGCCTTTCTGCGGGAAATCCCGATTTACGAAGAGGCCGGCATCCTCTGCCGCATCCCCAACTGGTGGAAGAAAAAGAGCGCCGCCATCACCATTCAGGTCAGTATCGGTGAAAAGCCCCCCTCAATGGTCGGCATGGATGCCCTGCTTGACTTCACGCCACGGCTGATGCTCGGCGACATGGAAATACCAGAGGAAGATGCCCGCAGGCTGATGCAGGAGTCCGAGGGACTGGCTTTTCTCAAAAACAAATGGGTGGCGGTGGACCCGGAAAAACTGCGGCAGACCCTGGAGGCATTTGAAAAGGCCGGCGCCCTGAACGGGGATGAGGGCATCAGTCTGCTTGATGCCATGCGTTTTTCCATGAATCCCCGGAAAATGCTGGGCGCTGGGGCCGCGGATATATCCGGCATTTCCCACGGAGAATGGCTGCAAACGGTTTTTTCCCGGCTGCAGCGACCCGAGACAATCGGCAGGGTTAAAATCGGCAGGTCGTTCAAGGCCAGACTGCGGCCCTATCAGCAAGATGGCCTGAACTGGCTGTTTTATCTGCACAAGCTAAAACTCGGCGCCTGCCTGGCCGATGACATGGGCCTGGGCAAAACCGTGCAGGTCCTGGCCTTGCTTGACGTGCTCAAAGCCGAAAGCAAGAAGGCAGCGGCATCCCTTCTGATCATCCCGGCATCGCTTCTTGCCAACTGGACCGGCGAAATACAAAAATTTTCGCCGGGACTCTCGCACTTTGTCGCCCATCCCGATTTCCACCGGCCCGGCCGGGTGCCGGCGTTCTCTGCGGAAGAACTTGACGGAATGGATCTGGTCATCACCACCTATGCGGTGGCCCAGCGATATGAGTGGATCCGGGAGCACACCTGGAATTACGTGATCCTCGATGAAGCCCAGGCCATTAAAAACCCGGGCGCCAAACAGACCAGGGCGGTGAAAAACCTTTCCGCCGGCAACCGGATCATCATGACCGGCACCCCGGTGGAAAACAGGCTGTCCGATCTCTGGAGCCTGTTCGATTTTATCAATCCCGGACTTCTGGGCAACGCCAGGGAATTCACTGATTTGACCAAAAGACTTGCCAATGACCCCAACGGCTACGCCGGGCTGCGCCGGGTGGTCAGTCCGTTTATTCTCCGGCGGTTGAAGACGGACAGGTCGATCATCTCCGATCTTCCGGACAAGGTGGAGATGAAAACCTGGGCTGCCATGAGCAAAAAACAGGCAGTCCTGTACGGCGAGGTCGTATCCGGCATCAGGAAGGCGCTTGAGCACACGGAAGGTATACAGCGCCGTGGGCTTATTTTATCGGCGCTCATCAAATTCAAGCAGCTCTGCAACCACCCGTCGCAGTATCTGGGCCTGGACCATTTCGATGAAAAGGAAAGCGGCAAATTCCAAAGACTGCGGGAAATATGTGAAACCATCTCGGAAAAAAGGGAGCGAGTTCTGGTCTTTACCCAGTTCAAGGAAATGACCGGTCCTCTTTCCCGTTTTCTGGCATCTATTTTCAAACGGGAAGGCTTGGTCCTGCATGGCAGCGTACCGGTCGGCAAACGAAAAGAACTGGTTGAAACATTTCAGGGTCGTGATTATGTGCCTTTTTTTGTATTGTCCCTCAAAGCGGGAGGGGTAGGGCTCAATTTGACTGCCGCCGGCCACGTCATCCACTTTGATCGCTGGTGGAACCCGGCGGTGGAGAACCAGGCTACCGACAGGGCCTTCCGCATTGGCCAGAAAAAAAATGTCATGGTCCATAAATTTCTGACCAAGGGTACCATTGAGGAAAAGATCGACCATATGCTTGTCGAGAAAGCAAAACTCTCCGATGAGGTGGTCGCAGCAACCGGTGAAAACTGGCTCACCGAGATGAGCAATGAGGAACTGTTCGACCTGTTTACGCTGAATATGTAAGGGGGCAGAGACAAAAATGAGTTACTGGGGATACCCAAAATACGTCACGGTGGCCGAGAAAAAGGCCAAGGTGGAAAAAAAACTTGCGCAGCTCAGAAAAAAGAGGCCGGACATTACGCCGGTCGTTATTGAAGGTAAAACATTGGCCCGTACCTGGTGGGGCAAGTCATGGAACAGGAACCTTGAGCGCTATGCCGACTACAGTAACCGCATCGGCCGGGGCAAGAACTATGTTCGCCACGGCGCCGTTCTGGACCTAAAGATCAAAGGCGGCCGGGTGACTGCCCTGGTCCAGGGAACCAGGGCCAAACCCTATGAGGTGGTTGTTCGTATTGCACCGGTGAAAAAGGCCAACTGGAACCATATCAGGAAGCAGTGCCAGGGAGAGCTGCGCTCCCTGGCAGACCTTCTGTCCGGTAAATTTCCCAAGGGACTGGGTGACATCTTTCTGTCAGAAGGCAAGGGATTGTTCCCTACTCCGGAAGAAATCAGTTTCGACTGCTCCTGCCCTGACTGGGCCTCGATGTGCAAGCATGTGGCTGCCACCCTATACGGCATCGGAGCCCGGCTCGATGAAGACCCGCTTTTGTTCTTCATCTTACGGCAGGCTGATACCGAAGAGTTGTTGGTGAGGGCTGTTCAGGGAAAAACAGGCGATCTGCTGGCCAGGGCGGGCAGGAAGAGTTCCAGGGTGATCGACGATGCCGACCTCTCAGGACTTTTCGGCATTGATATGGATATAAAGCCGGATTTTGCTGCTGCCGACAAACCCCAAGCGTCCAGGAAGCAACCCCGGAAAACAACGACCACACCTGCCCCTTCAACAGAACAAGCCGCCAGGGCAAATCAATCACCAACCGCCACCGAACTGATCGAAGAGATCGTCAAACTGAACCCAAATGGCATCACCGTGGCCATGCTGGAGGAAGCAACCGGTTTTAAACGCACGAAGATTTACGCCGTTTCCAGCAGGCTCCGGCAGCAGGGACGAATCAGCTATATGGCCCAGGGCCTCTATGGCCCGCCGTGATTTCTTCCGGTTGCTCCCTCCCTCACTCCGGTTATCAGGCAACAAGTCCAGCCAGGATTTTCTGCAAGTAACGGATATTTTTTTTGAAATCCTCTGAAAAAGCGGCTTGAGGCATCATTGATTGGGCAAGCCTATTATTTCCCGACTCAGATGATTCCAACTCAAGAACGCCTTTCAAGATATCTCTAAGCCGGATTGTCACAACTCTGCTCACATCTCTGCCCAGGAGATATGCTCCGGCCAGCTCCAAATCAAAATCTTCGGTTTGCAAGATATCCTTTTCTTCGCCAAACAGGCGTTCTCTGTTTATAGGGTCGCCATAATTTTTGATGAGAAAGTAAATATCTTTTGCATCTTTGTCGGAGCCGGCGCCCCTCTCTTTCCAGGCGAGAAGCTTGAGGACAAACTGGCTTGGCAAGGAAGCCACCCTTATCTCTAAATCCGGACTCTCTCTTAATTTTACAGTCTCGCAGTGTAAAAATGCCTCTTCAAATCCAGAAACGTTGAGAAGGATACCATCTTCAGGATGAGGCCAGTGTATCTCGTTGTTTGAATCAGATATTTCACCGAAAGGCAGAATGTCGACTTCTCTTGGGATTTCTTGGTTTTGATACAAGATTTTATGTATCTCTCTGGTGGACCGAAATTTTTCCAACGCAATCAGCTTATTTTTCAGCCTTTCAAAATGATCCCATCCGTTTACTCCCAATCTTACCCCGACATCTATATCCATTGTCATCCGGTAGGGATCAATGTCATAGAATTTAAAGAGTAAATCCCTGGCAGTTGCACCGACTACCATAAATTGAATTCCAAGCTCTTGCGCCTTGGAATGAATAAGGTCCAATATCTCGACTAATATTGGGTTAATCTTCCCTGACAAGTTCAGCGATTTCATGTTCATAAACTCTTTTGGCCGTCTCAATATTTCTGGCATCACCGCTGGCGAGAAGATCCGCATACACGATGAATGGATGCACTATATTATTTTCACCTTTATAAAAATTTTCATTCCAGAAGGCTTCCAGCACTTCAATCTCTCCCCTAGGATCTTTTTTCAATTGATTCTCCAAGAGTACTTGCTGGTAGTTCACATGCGTATAAATGGTTATTATTTCCGGCTGCAGGTATGCTGTCAATTTTGCGGCAGCTACTTCCCCTCCCCAATAATTATGTTCAGGCAATTGCGTTTCCTGCCACCAATATTTATTTGCCGCGGTAAATTTCCCTATTATCAGCCCTGTTCTCAAATTTTCCTGATAACCTGTAACCCACCTTTCCAATAATTTATTTTTATGCAGCAGATTTCGCCCCCGCCTGCCTTTGTCCATCAGGAACTTGAATCCTTTCAGATTGGTTAACACCGCATCCACAGTTCCTACCGCCACACCGGCAGCATCTGCTATGTCTCGGATCGGTTTATCAGCTAATCCGGGATTACATAAGAGAGCAAAAACAACCTTCAACCCTGTTTTGGTAAACGCCCTTTGACCCGCAACTGTTATTTTCCCGCGATCATCAGGCTTATTTCCTAGAATGAACATATATAACGGAAAATGTTTAATAAATGCATTCCCACACGTGTCAATGAACTGAATTTCCAGTTTTTTCAACTCCTGAGCCATCGCAGGATTCACATAGTCTGTAACGAGTAATTTCTCCTGATCAGTCTGTTTAAATGTATACGCCAGTGTGCCCAAAATATTTCGGGTTACCCTTTTTTTCACTTCAACATGGTATTCAACATCTTTGTCTAACTGTTTTCCCGCCTTTATCACGACAACTACATCCTGATTTGTACCGATAACATCTCTCGCGTTATGAGTTACCCAGGTAACAGCTAAACCTGTTTCCTCCTCGAACCTCTTGGTTGCCTTGGCAAGAATTTCAGTCTCTATTTTTTTTCGCGCCATTTTGTTCACTTTTTATTACTGTTCATTAATAATGAACATATTTAAAAAATGAACAAAAGTCAAGAGTTGATCGGAATTTAATGTATATATTCAACAAATAACAACATCTTGAGCTAGCATATTCAGCCCACCCTCTCATCGACAACGCCCCTTAATTTTTCGTTTTTTACCGATAAAAGTCATTTTTATCCCTCCCAAGATGTCACCCCCCTGGAAATATAAAGGTAGAGAAGAATAATTCCGTCCAACGTAGTGGGATTAGAGGTCATACGATGCAACATTCCATCCATTCGCGCTATTCGGAGGAACTGCCCGGCTGATACTGTTGATATTCATCAGTGTAGTTACGGAATTCTTAATTCATCAACTCAGGAGGGAACTGAATGGAACAAACTGTCTTGAAAAGCACTCTGCCGGAAACCGGTTTTCTGCGCCTGGCCAACATCATCGGCGATGCAAAAGCAAGTCCGCCCATCCCGGCCATTATCCCGGTTTCAAAAAGCACCTGGTGGGCTGGGGACAAGTCCGGCCGTTTTTGCCAGCTTCCCGTAGGTTCGGCAGCTTTTTTCATTTTTTTTCAAAAAAACACAGTTTTTTCGTCAAAAAGTTCCGCCCACGGAAAAGAGTATATAGAAGGGAATTTTTTTGACCTGGCTGGAGTTAATGAAACTATATGAGACTTTTTTGCATTCAACCCACAATTTCAGGGCTCTGCCATCGAATGGTGAACAAAACTAGACTGATCCACAGGGCAAAAGACCAAATCAACGCTTAGAAACTCAGCCTAACCCTGCTGAGATGAACGTAAAAGTAGAATCTCATTTTCACAACAACAGGAGATACCAAATATGGAACCAATTGTAGCAAAAGTAACCCTGCCGGAAACCGGTTTTCTGCGCCTGGCCAACATCATCGGCGATGCAAAAGCAAGTCCGCCCATCCCGGCCATTATCCCGGTTTCAAAAAACACCTGGTGGGCCGGGGTCAAGTCCGGTCGCTATCCCAAACCGATAAAACTCGGTCCCCGGATTACAGCCTGGCGCGTAGAGGATATCCGCGAATTCATCCGAGATAGTCCTAAGTCCGTCCGTGGAACCGGAAGAGAGGGAGAAGAGGAATAGAGCAACTTATGGATTGGATAAAAGTCGTGTGCAATATCCTCGACAACCGGAAGATCAAAATGATCCGCAAGGGACCGGAAGGAGACACCATTGTCCTGCTCTGGATCCTGATGCTTATTGAAGGCGGCAAATGCAACCGAGGAGGATATCTGATGATCTCTGACAATCGCTCTTATACTCCGGACACCATCAGCATGGTAACGGACATCCCTCTGCCCACTGTCCAACTCGGACTGGCTATCTTTCTGGAACTGGAAATGATCGACAATCGGGATGGGGCTATCTTTATCAAGAACTGGTGGAAATACCAGAGCGAAGACAAACTTGCTGTGCGAAGGGAAAATGACAGGCTTCGGCAACAACGGCACCGTGATAAACAGCGTACAGGAATACTCGCCCTTCCCAAAACCAAAAAGACGTCACGTGACAGTCACGTTACCCTGTCACGTGACGTCACGCAGGAGAACAGAGAAGAAAAGAATAGAAAAGAAACAACAACAGACATCCGGTTGTTGTTTGCTGAAACACCTTTGGAAAAAATCAGTGAAAAGGAACTAAAAAATCTGCAAAAACGATACGGTCTGGAGCAACTGCTGAAAGCCGCTGATATTGCTGCTGAAACCTGGCGGCGCAATCGTGAGGACCTGCACAATCCTGCCGGCTATCTCAATTCGCTGTGCACCTCCTTAATCGTACCGGAATGGTACGTTCCCTTTTCCGAGCGGATGCGGATAGCAGAAGAATCGGAGCAACAAAGAAAATCAAAAAAGGAGGAACAGGCTGCACAATCGGCATTGGAAGAAAAGGATTCTGCAGCCAGTGAGGCATTTTGGGCTTCCTTGGATGAAGAAAAGCGAGAGGAGTATCTCACCAGAGCGCTTGCCGAGCTGCCGGAAGGCATACAACCAGGTAAGACTGTTTCCCTGCTTATGGCAAAATCGCTTGCCTGGACAGAAGCGCAGACCGGAAAAAAATAGATTATGGCGCTGGCCTGTCGGCACATCGCAAATAAGGATAAAGCAAATCTGTGGAGGACATTGTCCCTCACAGATTTTCGCGCTGCAGCGCGAAGCGGAAATGGAGGGTTATGAAGTTGTCGCCCGATCTTTCCAGGAGTTGACCGAACCTTGCAGATGCCGCCATTGGTTACCGAGGCCTTCATTTCCGCGCTGTGTCAGCCTCTGCCGACACAGCGCGGAAAGAACAACACCAGCTGCTTTGCCGCGTTTCACGCGACAAAGCGAGGAGGACAGACATATGAGACAAGATAAAGAGACATTTGATGCGCAAAAGAAAGTTAAACGTATCCGCGCTCTCAGGATTAGAGCACAAAGGGGGGAGGACAGACATATGAAACAAGATAAGGAAACATTTGATGCGCAAAAGGAAGTTAAACGAATCCGTACTCTCAGGATCAGAGCACGACGACAGCGTTACCGCAAGAGCCGCCTCGACAGGTACCGGGCCGAGCTGGTAGCCATGAGAAGAGCCGGCGCTTCCTGTGGCGATCTTGCCTTCTGGCTGCGGATCACTCATCGCTGCATAATCAACCGCAGTTCTATCGACCGGTATCTGAGAAAGCTGCCGGAGATGAACAGCGAACCGGTGAGTGATAACCAAGATACACCATGGACAGAATAAAAATATGCCGCGCTTTCGCTCAGCCAAATCACAGGCCGAACATGCTGTTTCCTGTAAAATTGCTCTCGGCCAGGGTCGTCATGACAACCGGGACGATGGCCGGATTCACAGCCTCGGTACTGCCCGGGGATATGAACAAGCCCTCAAAGGGTTTGCCCAATATGTTCAGGACCATCGTCTGGGGGATATGTGCAGTGCAACCGTCAAGGAGGCGGAACAATATCTGGCCGAACGTGCCGGGCTGGTTGCGCAGAAGACCCTTGATCTCGACCGGCAGGCAATCCAGATGCACCTGGGTATCCAGCTTGATGTAGTGAAAAGCGAGCTGGAGACCCGCCTTACAACCCGGAGTTATACCGCGGATCAGGTCGAGCGGATTGCCTCTGCCCAGTCCGAGCGCAACAGCCTGGCCACCCAGATTGCTTATGATGCAGGTTTGCGGGCTCATGAACTATTGACGTTACGGCCTGCTGATGAGCGGCATCCCTCCACCCATAGGCAATGGAGCGAGAATCGCTTCACCGGCCGTACCGGTGGTGATCGCTATACAGTGGAAGGAAAAGGTGGTCTTGTGCGCGAAGTTATGATCTCGAAAGACATGGCGGATTGTCTTGAGGAGCACCGTCTTGCGGAACCGAAGCAGGTTACCGACCGGGGTGTGAATTACACTCAGCATTACGATATTGGTGGAGGCCGGGCATGGAGCCAGAGTTTTTCCGCGGCCAGTAAACGGGCGCTTGGTTTTTCCAATGGCGCCCATGGTCTGCGGCACAGCTATGTTCAGGAGCGAATGGAAGAGCTGCAAAACCGCGGCATGCAATATGAAGAGGCAAAGGGGACGGTTGCCCAGGAGGTGGGCCATTTTGCCAAAGATACAACAGAGGCCTATCTCCGATGAAGGTAGTAAGGTTCCTTGTCGCCGCAGGGATAATCACAGGTTTTATCTGGCTGAACTGGTGGGTGGTGCCCACTTTGGGTATATTTACCATGACGTTGGAAGATCCACCGCTTCCTGAGAATGGATATGCGATTGTTCAATTCAATGATGGAAAAGGCACAGAAGCATGTGTTCTCACCATGCTGAAATCAGGGTGGTCGATAATCGAGGAAATTTGGCCTTTTGCGCTCGCCTGCCTGTTATCTGGGTTGGCACTTGGCTATTCTCTGGGAGAGCTGGCCAGACGGAAATTTGCTATCGATAAAGCATCCGAGGAGGCCATCACCTTGAGCGAGGAGGTATTGCATCAGCCATTCCCGATGTACCCTGAAACCCAGTAATAGCAAGGGTGCCGGGATAGGGTTTTCGTAAACTTTACTCTGATGCGCAGGTGGTCGCATTGTTTCAACATGCTGTTTTTACACAATAAAAAAATTACCGGGGCATGCATTTTTTTCTTGACATTCCCGGAAGGGGCGGTCGCGATTTTTCTTGTAAGATCAATATGTTACAAGGAGAATCATTATGCCAACCCTCAAGAGCTTCATCAACAAACACCGTAACGACAACAAAACTTTTCGTAAACTCAAAATGCGCTCCCATCTCAACGCCGATGCCATGTTCGCCATCATCCGCAAGGATTTTAACGGCGTGCCCGACCATCGCGCCGGCAACAGCAAAATCCCCCTGGCGGACGCCCTCATGTCCGGCTTTGCCATGTTCTCGCTCAAGGACT
>JAMJFO010000120.1 GCA_023544645.1 Desulfobulbaceae bacterium
TTATTGGTTAGAAACTATCTTTTTTGAGAGATCGAACTCCGACAGACTCCTAGCAAATCATTGATCCATGTCGATATCAACCATGAATCCATTGGCAGAAATTATCCAGTCGACATAGGCCTGGAGGGTGATGCCAGGGCCACTCTCAAAGAGTTGAGCAAGGAGGTGTTGGAGGTTCGTTCTGCCAGGGGCATCAAGGTGTCTTCACTGGCTGACAGGGTGAAGAAATTAAAAAGCAGGGAAAAAAGAAATGACAAAAAGTCGGAACCTCCGAAAAACGGTCTTTATCACCCCAAAAATCTGGTGCAGGATTTTCAGAAAAGTTGTCCCGAGGACACGATCTTTTTTGCCGACATGGGCAACATCATGGCCTGGGCAACAAGGTACATGACCTTTACTGTGCCATACTGCTTTTACATGGCAATGGGCTTCGGCTCCATGGGCTATGCCGTTGCCGCCCCTGTTGGAGCAAAAATCGCGAAGCCGGACAGGGCAGTTGTCGCCCTGGTTGGCGACGGCAGCTTTCAAATGAATGGTTTTGAGGTGGCAACCGCGGTGAATTATGATATTCCCGTTGTGTGGGTGGTGTTCAACAACTCCATGCTGGGCATGGTCTATCATGGCCGTCGGCTTTTCAAAAATAGGATCCCGGATGGTCTGACACCACATTTTAAGGATATCGATTTTGCCAAGGTGGCAGAGGGGCTTGGTGCCCGCGGCATCCGGGTGGAGAAACCGGGTGAGATAACACCGGAATTCATGGAGGATGTCCTGCAGGCAGGTCGGCCGACAGTGATCGATGTATTGATCGACAGGGAGGCCGTGCCCCCTATTCACGCCAGAATAAAAACTGTGGAAGAACTGAGTTGACTGAAAACAGGCAAGGAAATATTGCCTCAAGATGGCAGCCCTCCCTCAGGCTTTATCTGACTCTGATGAACATTGTCCTGCTGTGTCTGCTGTTCCCGACCATCAGTATTTTTTACTTTCAGAAGACCTCTGATTTCCGGGATGAACAGCTGCAGAGAAGCGTAACAGAGCGGACCGCAGTTCTCAGGGAAAAGGCCGAGCAACTGGCCAGATCACTCTCCAGCAGCGGCTCCCAGGCAATATCCGGCTACAATTTTACCTTCCTCAATGACCTTGCCAAAAAGGCTGTTGCCAATGATCCGGAATTTATCGGCTGCCAGTTTGTCAGCAATACTTCAAACGGTTCTGATTCGGCCGGAACAGGATTTCCGGGAAGCGAACTGAAGGCGTATACAGATCTTGTGACAATGTCCAACACCGGGAAAAGCAGATTTCCGGATGAGGAAAAAGAAGAAGAGCAGCTTGAGGTCGTATTTGCCGATATAGAGCAATCAGCCGAGACCTCGGATATTCGCGGTCTCATCGCCGTAACACCGGTATATGTTGGCGGGAGACTGTGGGGAACCGTGGTTGCATCCTTTTCCCTTGAACTGGTTGACCGGGATATAAAGAACATTACGGACGAATGGGACAGGCAGATGCGCAACTACAAGGTATCGTTTTTGTCCATTACCCTGATCTTTGTCATCGTAGGTATTGTGTCTGTCATAATCCTTACCAGGCCACTGCTGCGTTCCATTGACTCGCTCAGGATGGGGGTTGAAACAGTCTCCAGGGGCGAACTGGAGCATAAAATATTTTTCAGAGGGCTTGCCTGCGAAGAGTTTGTTACATTGTCCAAATCGTTCAATGATATGACCGACAGCCTGCGGGAGGCAAAGAAGCAGCTTGACGACTATTCACGCTCTCTTGAGGACCAGGTGGCTGAACGGACCAGGGAGCTGGAAGAAGCACAGGCAGAACTGCTGGTCCAGGCCCATGAAGCGGGAATGGCGGAAATGGCCGTGGGTGTCCTGCACAATATCGGTAATGCCATCACCCCGGTGAAGGTGGGTACTTCCACGCTCATCCAGCACCTGCGTGACAGCCCTCTGCGGACAAACCTGAAAGACACCTTGGAAAATATGCCCGAAGCGATTCAGTCGGCCACTGGTCTGCCGGAAGAGGAAAAAGCGAGAATCGCCGCGATACTTGAATTGCTGCCAGAAAGCATCCAGGAGGAATACGACCAGATTATCGGTGAGATTGAACAGATAAGCGAAAAGCACAGGTATATAGAAAATGTCATCAACCTGCAGATGCACTATGCCAGACTGAAGGGCAGGGCGGAACTTGTTGACGTGAACCGGATAGTCAAAGATGCCCTGAAAATGCTGGCGGAAATGATAGAAAAACATGGTATCGAGATAGTGACCAGTTTCCAGCAGGTGGAAATGGTCCGGCTGGAAGAGGGCAAGATGTTGCAGATCCTCGTGAATCTCATAAAAAACGGCTGTGAAGCCATGTATGGAGACAATGCAGCAGAAAGGAAACTGTTCATTACGACCAGCCAGCGTGATGGAGAAAAGCCGGCAGTCGTCCTGTCAGTGAAGGATACAGGATGCGGATTCACTCCCGAAAAGAAGAAGAATTTTTTCTCTTTCGGTTATTCGACCAAAGAACGAGGAACAGGTTTTGGTCTCCATTCCAGCGCCAACTACCTGATAGCAAATAACGGTACAATAGAGGCAAAGAGTGATGGACCGGGCCGTGGGGCTGAATTTATCATTACTCTGCCGGCAATTAAAATAACAGCATGAAAATAATAGACACCAGAGTACTTATCGTTGACGACGACCTGGAAATCTGGAAGGCCTATCAGGCTGTCCTGGACCCGGGAAAGGAAAGAGGAGGCGCCTATATGCGAAAGCTCGGCGCACTCCTTGAAAAAGACCAGAAGAGAAGGTTGACTGACGGCCATAAGTTTGAACTCTCATTTGCCGGCCAGGGGCAGGAAGGTTATGAACTGGCAAAGGATTTTCTGAAGCAGGAGAAGCCGTTCGCCATTGCATTTGTTGACGTCCGTATGCCTCCGGGCTGGGACGGCATGGAAACGGCTGCCAAGCTGCACCAGATCGATCCGGACCTGGAGATCGTTATCGTCACGGCCTATTCCGACCGGTCCTGTGATGAAATTGTCAGGGCTGTGGGTTCTCCCCATAAACTCCTATTTCTCCGGAAACCCTTTGATACGGAGGAGCTGAAAAGACTTACTGTTTCCCTGACCGACAAGTGGCATATTGCCAGGGAGCAAGAGATCCAGCGGGCTGAACTGAGAACCCTTCTCTGTACCAGCCCGGCCGCCATTTTTTCCATTAATACCGACCGGATAATCCTTACCTGGAACCAGTCGGCCGAAATCATAACCGGTTATTCTGCTGCCGAAGTGGTGGACAGCAAGTGTCTATTCCAGAAGATATCTGATGACCCGACCTGCAAAAACTGTTCGGATGGCTGTGATTTCGGGGAAGAGCTGCTCTCTGATCATGAGTTTGACATTCTGGACAAGAAGGGTAACAAGCGAACACTTTCGATGAGAATATCGTATGTCCCGGCAACAAAAGAAGGAGCTGCGAAGAGTATCGGCAGTTTCTGGGATATTACAACCCTCAAGCAGACCCAGGCGGAACTGTCGCAGGTCAACGCCCGGTTGAAGCATGAGATCGTAGAACGGGACCGCATGCGGGCTGAACAGATCGAACTTGAACGAAAGCTGCACCAGGCCGAGAAAATGGAAGCCCTGGGCCTGATGGCCGGAGGAGTGGCCCACGACCTGAACAATATACTGTCCGGGCTGGTAGGATATCCGGAACTGCTGCTTATTCAGCTGCCGAAAGACAGCAAGATGCGTGAATCCATTCTGGCGATAAAGGATTCCGGCATGAGGGCGGCGGCTGTTGTTGCCGATCTGCTGACCATAGCGCGCGGCTCGACTTCGGTGCGGGAGACGGTCAGCCTTAACTCCCTTATACAAGAGTATCTGGAGTCACCGGAAGGCATCAGTCTCAAGTCACAATACCCGGATATTGCCATTAATGCTCACCTGGACCAGGGAAAGTTGGCAGTCGATTGTTCACCCGTGCATGTAAAAAAATGCGTGATGAACCTGCTGACAAATGCTTCCGAAGCAATCGCCAGCAAGGGAAAGATCGATATTACCACATCCTGCAGGCATCTTGATGAGTCCGAAGCAAAGGTTCTTGATGTGGAGGCAGGAAAGTACGTGGTGCTTACCGTCGCTGATGACGGACCAGGAATATCAGAGGCTGACCAGGACCGTATCTTTGAGCCGTTCTACACAAAGAAGTCCATGGGGCAGAGCGGTACCGGGCTGGGCCTGACCGTGGTATGGAACACTGTACGGGATCACAAAGGGACTGTTACCATAAACAGCAGCAGCAGTGGCACCACCTTTACTCTTTATTTTCCGATATCCGGAGAAAAGCTTTCTCAGAAGAAAATAATGAAGGTAGTTGATGATTTAAGCGGTACAGGTTCGGTCCTGGTCGTGGATGATGAACGGCAGCAGCGGGACATTACCCGCAAAATGCTCGAACTGCTTGGTTATAAGGCAGTGGCTGTGAGTAGCGGCGAAGAAGCTCTGGAATACCTGAAGGACAATACGGTTGATCTGGTACTTCTCGATATGATAATGGATCCCGGTATGAGTGGCCGGGAAACCTTTGAGCGGATTCATGAAATCAATCCGGACCAGAAAGCGCTGTTTGTCAGTGGGTATTCAAAGGACGAGGAAGTTGAAAAAGCGCTGCTCCTCGGTGTTGATGGTTTTGTTGGTAAACCGTTTACAATGCAGCAGATCGGCCAGGCTGTTCAGGAGGCAATGCCACCTACGAAAGAGGGTAAACAGTTACAGGAAAAGGAGGAGTAAAATTATATCAAATAATGAGCTTCAAGGTAAATTTGAGTCCAGTGTTTTAACCTTGAATACACCGCAGCGAAACACGAGGGAAAGTGGGGATTAATCCTGCCCGCTCCCGACGGAACATTATTTTTTTGAAGTTTACAGCTCTATTGAACTCAATCCTGTTCGGGCGGAGAAGGTTGCAGACCGGGGAGTATCGCCGGTCAAGTTATCAGGTAAAAGCATTGGAAATGGGTTCGGAATCGCGTACTCCTCACGAAGAGCACCGGTCATTGGGTTAAGATTTATGATAAAATTTTGAGTCAGTAACCAAGTCAGAACGTTGAGCCGATAATGTAGGGCCTATGTCCGGTGCGTCGGCTATTGTCCGGGCGTTTCCAGCAGTATATTCGGAGCCAGGCCCTCGGGTGACCACAGGAGGACAGATGAGCCATCTTCTCAATGCACAGGAGGCGCGAGA
>JAMJFO010000121.1 GCA_023544645.1 Desulfobulbaceae bacterium
GTCCAGATGGTTTTTTGCTCATCATTCGCCTCCTCTTGCAGGTCGGGCAAGGGAGGCAGCTCGCCCCAGAGTTCAGGCCCTGGAGGAGATTCCTGAGCCGTGTCCGGCAGCGGAGGAAGGGGTTCTTCCGCCGCCAGGATAGCGGCGCTGGAGGTAGTAAATGCCAGAATGACCAGCAGTGCTGCAAATCGTGCAAGTAAGGTTGTCATTATCATCTACCGGGTGAAATCGGTTCTGTTCCCGTTGAGTTTTTTCAGAATATTTTTTGTCGGGGTAAAATTCTCGCCCTGGTCCTGACGGACAGACGCGTAAAACTCACATCTGAGGCAGTCACCGAGTTTCTGCGCGTAGGTGCCCTGCGTTTTTCCCTTGCACAGGGTGCCGGCAATTGCCCAGCAGGAGCGTCCCCCGTTGACGCCCTCATTGATGCCGTTCAGGCTGATCTGGGCGGCGGCTGGGCAGATGCCCAGATCCCCGGCGTTTTCTCCGCCGGGCTGCCGTCCGCATTGAAAGAATTCCCAGCAGTTTCTTCTGTTCATGGTCTGTCTCCTGTTTTCAGTGCAGGGTGCCGGAGCCGTTACGGAGTCGGAACAGGTTCCTGGCCGATCTGGGCCAGACGTTGCAGGTACGCTTCGGGATGCTTCACGAAGTTGGAGGGGCATGGCGGGCAGCAGAAATAGACCCGTTTGCCGTTGTAATCGGTGTAGATATTTTTATTGATCGGGTTGCCCATGACCGGGCAGATGGTCTGCGGCTGCGCGGCTACGGCTACATAAGCGCCGATTATGAGAAAAGTGGTGATGATGATTCCGGTGGTGATTTTCATTTTTGATTTCATGGCATTGCTCCTTCGTGAAATAAGGTTACGGTTTAAAAAATAACGGGATCAGGAGTTCCGGTCCCAATCAGTAAGGGTTGTGCCGGCCAGTTCTTCCAGCCTGGCAACCTGTATGGCCATGTCGGCCTGCGCCCTTATCCGGGCAAGTTCAAAATTGAGCCAGTTTTTTTCCGCATCAATGAGTTCGAGGATGGAGTATTCACCGCTCTGAAACGCTTCCAGCGCCACCTCAAGTTCCTGGTGAACCTTGGGGAGCAGATTGTCCCGGTACAGGTTGAGCTGGCGCTCAGCCTCCCGGTAGCGGAACAGGGTTAATTCGATATCAGTGTCCAGGGAATTCAGGGTTTGCTCCAGTTCGCTGCGGGCCGTGCCGATGGAGGCCTGTTTTTCAGCAATCGCGCTGTTGCGCCGGTCATAAAAAAGAGGAAGGTTGACGGAAAGGCCGGCAATAACGGGGTTGCGGCCGCTGTCCGGCGGGTCGCCGAATTCAGCGTCGCCTGTGAAGATGGTTTTCACGCTGACATTGAAATCAGGATAAAATCCCTGGTCGGCAATATCCAGGCCTGTCCGGCTGCGGTTGATCTTGTATCGGCCGGCCAGAATTTTCGGGCTGTATTGCCGGGCCAGGGTAAATATTTCCTCCTCCCGGGGGCCGAGAACGATTTCCGGAAGTGTTTCCGGCTGCCGGCGGGCCAGGTTCCGATCCACTCCGAGGAGACTGTTGATCCTGACTCTGACCGGCATGGTGTTGTCATCAAGTGATTGTTGTTTGTTTTCCAGCTTGGCAATTTCGATCTGGATTTTGAGCACGTCGGTGTACGATGCCTTGCCGCTGGAATAATTTGTGCGGGCGATCCCTTCCAGATAATTCATCAGCTCAAGGATCTGGCCGGTGATTTTGTGGGCCTGCCCAAGGTAGCCGTACTCAATATAGGCTTCCTTGATCCTGCTGATAACCCCGAGTTGAATGGTGGTCAAAAATGTTCCGGTTATATCGGCATCGTGTTTTTTCAATTGTTTGTCCAGCGACAACCTGGCAGGCCAGGGTATGGACTGGTTCAGGGAGATGCTTGCCTCCTGAGGACCGGTGCGGGTTTCAACCGGCTGGAGGAAATATTCCACCCCGAGTCGGGGATCGGGCAGGACGCCGGCCTGGCGTATTTTTTCAGTAGCTTCGGACAGGCGGGACCTGGCGGCGATTATCTCACTGTTCTGTTCCAGTCCGATCCGGACAAGTTCTTCCAGGCTGCTGTTTTCGCCGGCCATGGCCGTGGGGGCGGTTCCTAAAGTGAAAACCATGGCAAGGCAGAGCAGGAGCCGGGTTTTTGCGGGCTGTGTGCGGATGTCAGGTTGCTGTCGTGTTGTTTTCATTTCGCTCACGTGGTTGATGAATAAGCGTTCCCTCTATGTAATTCAAGTTCTGTTCCAGAAAAGAGGGCCGGTGAAATAAAAAACAATATGGCATTGTAAAGTGAGTAGAAACAGAGTGTTGCAGAATTGCGGGCAGGTTGGCAGCACAATAATGACTTTGATCTGACGTCAAGAGTAGAGAATATTCTTCAAATCAATTGAAGAATATTCTCTACTCTGTCATGGCGAACTTTTCGAGACGGTATATCAGGACGTGGCGGGGGATCTGCAGGAGGCGCGCGGCCTGGGACCGGTTTCCCTTGCTCATTTGCAGGGCCTTGCTGATGAGTTTTTTTTCCACTTCCTCGAGGGAAATTCCTTCCGGCGGGATATGGATCAGGTCTGAAGAGATCGTGCCGGCGTTGCCGGGCAGTTGGATGTCATCGGCCTCGATCATATTTGCCTTGCGCAGTATAACGCAGCGTTCAACCACATTCTGCAGTTCCCGGATGTTGCCGGGCCAATGGTACTGCTGCAGTTTTTTCATGGCTTCCGGGCTGAACGTGACATCGCGGGGGGCATCGTTTTTTCGCAGAAAAAGGCGGACAAGGCCGGGGATATCCTCCTGTCTGTCCCGAAGGGGGGGGAGATGCAGGGGGATGACGCTCAAGCGGTAATAGAGGTCCTCCCGGAATCTTCCGCTGCGGATATCACTTTGCAGATCGCGGTTGGTAGCGGCAATGATCCGCACATCCACCTCCTCGATCTGATCGCTGCCCAGTGGTTCCACCATTTTTTCCTGCAGGGTCCGGAGGAGCTTGACCTGCATTTCCGGCTGCAGTTCGCCTATCTCGTCAAGAAAGAGGGTGCCCTGATGGGCTGTCTGGAAACGCCCCTTGCGGTTTTTGACGGCACCGGTAAAGGCTCCCTTGGTATGGCCGAACAGTTCGCTTTCGATGAGGTTTTCAGGGATAGCGGCACAGTTGACCCCGATAAACGCTTCGTTGTTTCGCGGGCTGTTGCGATGGATAAGGCGGGCCAGCACTTCCTTGCCGGTTCCGGATTCGCCGGTGATAAGGACCGTGGCGTCGGAGCCGGCGACCCTGAGCGCTGTTTCGAGCAGTTCCTTCATGGCGGAATTTGCCGTCTCCATGCCTTCTGCTCCGGTGAGCCGGTTGACCTCTTTGGTCAGGGCCCTGGTCTGATTTCTGAGTTTGCGCAGTTCCAGGGCCTTGGTGCAGGAAAGCCTGAGGGCGTCACGGTCAAAGGGTTTGGTTATGAAGGTGAAGGCGCCCAGGTGCATGGCCTGCACGGCCATTTCGATGGAGCCGTAGGCGGTGATGACAATGACCGGCACGTCGGGTTCCTGCTCCTTGAACTGCTGCAGCAGTTCAAGGCCGTCCATGTCCCCAAGCTGGACATCGGTGATCACCAGGTCCGGCTGCCTGTTCCGAAAGGCCTCTATTCCTTCTTTTCCGCTTCCGGCTGATATGACCTTGAAACCGGCTGAGCTGAGGTTGTATTCGGTCACCCTGCGCAGGCTGGCGTCGTCGTCTATGAGGAGGATAGATTCACTCATGCAGTGGCACCTGGGTATCGGTTTCTCTTTTCAGGGGCAGGAGAATGGTGAATCTTGCCCCGCCTCCGGGCCTGGAATCCAGTTGGATTCTCCCTCCATAACTCTCCACGATCCGGCTGCTGATGGCAAGGCCGAGTCCGGTTCCCTCCTCTCTTTTGCTGTAAAAGGGGGTAAAGACTATTTCGCGGTCATTTTCAGGGATTCCCGGTCCGTCGTCGGCAACTGTTATGGCCATCCGGCGTTCTCTTGGTTCAACGGTCAGCCATATCCGCCCCTGCTTGCCTACCGCTTCGAAGCTGTTGAGAAGAAGATTGATAAGGACCTGGGACATCTTGTCCCCGTCCACCAGGAATTCAGCTGTGGAGTCATCAATATCGGTGTGCAGGCGAATCCCCTTCCTGTACAATTTATTTTCCAGCAGGGTGGCCACCCGGGTAATTGTATCCAACAGGGGTTCGAGCTTGGGTTGCTTTCCCGGGGCGTCCTGCTGGCGCCGGGAAAAACGGAGGACCTCGTCAACGGTGTTGTTCAGTCTCTCTGCCTCTTTGAGGAGTATTTCCACAAATTCCCGCTTGGGGTGGTCAGGGGGAAATTCATCAAGAAAAATTTCTGCCGTTCCCCTGATCGAGGCCAGGGGATTTTTGATCTCATGGGCAAGCGAAGCCGACAACTTCCCCAGGGCGGAGAGTTTCTGGCTGGCCCGCAGCTGCTCCTCCACTTCAATAAGAACCTCTGTTTCCTCATGCAGTTTTTTATAGGAGCGCTCCAGTTTTTCTGAAATATCCTGGTACTTTTCCCGCAATTTTTTTTCCTTGCCGGCAATGAATCCGGTCACAATGCCTGCCGCAAGGTAGAGGAGAATCTCAGTGGTTTCGCTCAGGTAAAAGTAGCGGCCCATCTGATAGAAATGGCTGATATGCGGAATAAAGGCAATGGCGGTGCACAGTCCCAGCAGAAGGCCGGCCCTCATGCCGTAGAGCAGGGCGCCGATAACTATGGGGAAATAGTTGAGGCGGCGGTACAGTTCATGGAGGAGGAACTTGTCGCCCGGAGTTACCCAATGCAGTATGCCGATGGTGATAATGGCGGCAATGAGCAGGGAAAAATTGATAGTTTTCTTTTCCAGCGCTGTTTTCCTTTAGCTTGCGTGCAGATGCAGGAGCAGTCTTTCAACTATGCTGTTGAAACGGTAGCACCTGTCGGAAACATTTTCAAGGAGTGAGGTTGTTCTTTGTCACAGCAGGGGCAGGCCGGAGATGGAGATCGGCCGCCCCGCAGAGGGAGCGGGGCGGCCGGGGAGACAGGCGAAGAATCCGGTGTTGTGCTTTAATAGGACATGCTCAGGGTGATGCCGCCGTAGATGAAATTGTCGTCATCACCATTGGCGCTGGCGGCCTTGATGACATCGGAGGCGTCACTGCC
>JAMJFO010000122.1 GCA_023544645.1 Desulfobulbaceae bacterium
TTTTAAAGGTCTCTTTATCCGTCTCATGGCACTGCAGGCAGAGCGCCGGTGAGGGATCATCAAGGAGTTTGGCATTCTTGCCGGAAGCATGGGCATCGTGGCAGTCCAGGCAGTTGTCCCTGACCGGCGGGTGCGTATATTTTACTTCCTTTGTCCTGTCGGCCATTGACTGGTGGCATTCATAACACAAGTCACTATCCTTATGCAGCAGATTGAACTTGTTTTCAGAGGCATGGGGATCGTGGCACAGGTTGCATTGCCCATCGGCCACCACCTGGTGAACGCTCTGCGCGTCTTCAGGCACTACGCTGTCATGACAGGTGTAGCATATAGTGTCTGCGGGAGCGGCCATCAACATCTCATAGTTCGAAGTATGGGGGTTATGGCATCCGATACAGTCACCATCCGCCAATGGCGAGTGGACAAACGGTTTTTTCATTTTTTCCTGCAGCCCTTCGTGACACTCCAGGCAGATTGTGCCGGCGGCGCCTTCCTTTAATTTAAATTTTCCCTGGGCATATGCAGCAGTCAGGGGGACTATTACTAAAAGAATAGCCAGCAGGAAAACGGAATTTCTATTTCGCAGTTTCATGTCGCCCTCCCTTACTTCTTGTCGACGATGTGGCAGGGATCACACGTTTTTACCGCGAACGGTCCATGCATCTTGGGTTTGAAGAATTTCGCATCCTTTGAAGCGTGGGGCGTGTGACAACTGACGCAATTGATTGTTGAAGGGTCTATGTCGAGATGGGCCTCCTTGAAACTATCGCGATCAGCTTCATGGCATTCACCACAGAGAGTATGAAGCGGTTGATTCATTAAACTTACCTCATCGGAAAAATGGGGTTTATGGCAGCGCAGGCAATCCCTGGCTGCCGGGGGATGGACCCTTTCGGTATCCATTTTCTCCTTGATGACCGTGTGACAGGTGAGGCACAAATCAGGACTCGGCGCCATAAGCAGGGATTCCAAAGTGGATTTGTGCGGATTATGGCACTCGGTGCACTGGCCGGCATTTACCGATTCATGCCTGCTTGTCGATTTTTCCAGTTCCTCTTCGAGGTTGTCGTGACATGAAAAACAGAGCGTTCTCTGCTCATCCACTATCATTCCCTTGATATTGCCGGCATGGGGAGTATGACATGTGGTGCAGTCATCGTCCTTGAAAGGAGAATGTTCGGTTTCATTCAACTCTTTTTCCATCAACGGTTCGTGGCATGTCTGGCAGAGCTTGTTGCCTTTTTCCTTGAGGAAATTTTTATCGGCAGAGCCATGTCCGCTGTGGCAGGCCGTGCAGTTTCCCTTCTGCACGGGATCATGAATCCGGTTTTTCTGATACTCGCTTTCCTTTTCAATATGGCATGTATAGCAGACCGCATCCGCCCGGTTGACCAGGATATTCGTGACGTTTGATCCATGGGGATTGTGACAGGTTGTGCAATCCGCGTCCACATAAGGTTGATGTTGATTTTTGAATTTTTTCCCGTCAAGCCGGGTTTTGTTGTGGCAGCCGAAGCATAACTGGTCGACTTCCTTGGTCAGCAGGCCTTTAAATGAACCGGCATGGACAGAGTGGCAGGACAGGCAGCCATCTTCGCCGGCCATGGGTTCATGGGGAACCCGAACGTTTTGCCCGGTATTATCGTGACAGGTAAAACAGAGGGAATTGCCTCCGGCAACCAGCAGGTGTCTGTTTTCCGATGTGTGAACATCGTGGCACGAGAGGCAGTCCCCGCTCTTGAACGGTTCATGCTCTATGACGCCTCCACCCATTAACGTATCCTTATCATGACAGGTGTAACAGAGTTCCCCGCCTTTTTCCGTGGTGGCAAACGGATCGGCGGAAGAGGGGGAAGCGTGGCAGGATTCACACTCCGCCGAGGCCACCGGATCGTGGGTGCTCGCTTTCAGGAGTTTTTGCTGCTCAGAGGAGTGCGGGGCATGGCAGACGGTACAGGGATTTTTTTCCACCGGATATCCGCCATGGGCTTTTTTGAAATCGCCGGTGTCGCTGTCATGGCAGGAAATACACAATTCCGTGGGCTTGCTGGTGAGCAGATTTTTTTCCCCCGAGGCATGGGCGCTGTGGCAGCTCAAACAGCCTTCATCGTCCTTGATAACCTGGTGGACGACTTTCCTGTTGTATTCTTCTTCCTCGTGGCAGGAAAAACAGACCTTATTGCCTTTTTCCGTCAGCAGAAATGCTTCGTCCGAGGCATGCGGATTGTGACAGGAAATACAAGTTCCCTGTCTCACCGCGGAGTGAACATTCTCCTGGTTCAGTTTCAGATCCTCGACCTTGTGACAAATGTAACAGAGATCATTGCCGTCTTCTTTCAACAGAAGCTTGGCCACCACGCCATGTCGGAGGTGGCAGTCCTCGCATTTTTCCTCCGCCACCACCTTGTGGACATTTTTTCTGGAAAGATATTGTTCGGCAAAGTCTGCGTGACAGTCCATGCATCCTTTCTTGGTAAATGTCCTTTTAGCGGCTTCAGCATCCTGGCCGAAGGCAATGACGATCAGGCAGCTGCAGAGAAGCGCCGCTCCCAGGGCGGATAATTTGCGTTTATCATTTTTGTTCAACATAATCAGACCGTTCTTCTAGCTATTATTGATTATATCCTGCCGGGTTCTGCCGGATGGATATTATTGCGCGGGATCATTCAGGAGGATCTCTACGCTATATGCTTCCTTGAGTTTCATGGTCCATTCGTCAAGCACTTTTTCGGCTTTACTGTTGAAGACTTTCTGCCCCGCATCATTTCTTACCTGCTCATAGGGTTGGGATTCCGGAGGAAAAACATCCTCCACCAGCAGCAGGTAGAAAAAATTACCTTCAGACGGCGCGTATACGAGGGAGTCATTCTTTTTTGCTTCATGGACAAGCTCATGCAGATCTTCCGGCAGGGCGGTCAGGCTCAGCAGGTTCTTGTCCAGGGGCAATACTTCCTCGTTATCCGGGGCGACCAGGTTGGCGGCATTCGCTGAAACCCAGTTGTAATCCGCTCCCTTACGCAGTTTATCCAGGGCGTTCTCCGCGTCCTGCCGGTTATGGAACACCAGGCTTTTCATCCGCAGCATGGGTGAAGAAGAAAATTCATCAATATGTTCATCATAATAGGCGCGGATTTCCTCCTCGGTGACTTTCACTTCGGGCAGCAGCACCCTGTTCATAAATGCACTGAAGATGGTCGATCGTTCAAAATCCTCCACCTTCCTTTGGAAGTCTTCCGTCTCATCAAGCCCGAGACGCCGTGCCTCAAGTTCGCTGGTGTACATGAAAATCATGTTCGACAGAATTGCTTTCTTGCGCTGATTGATGATTTTCAATTTAGCGGCTTTGTCCGCCCCGTGAAAAAAGCCGGCTTTTATTCTGGCGGCAAGATCACCCACCGTAACAACAAAAGGAGGGGCATCTTCCTGCTTGGCTTTGGCCAGGACGCGCTTATCCTTCAGCAGTTGCTCCATGTCGGTTTCAAAATCAAGCTGCTCAAATAATTCTTCATCAAAGGTGACATATTTGTCCTGCAGGGCAAAACTGTATTCCAGCGCTTTTTCTCTTTTCGCTTTTTCATTAACCAGGTGGGCCGCCTCTTCTCTGACGGAAGGATCCTCGACAAAACGTGCATCAACCAGGCGATACAGGAGATGGCCATCATCGGTGCGATAAATTTTACTCAACCCGCCGATATCCATGGAATACACTTCCTGGCCGACTTCCGGCCGCAGGTCTTTGATTTTGACATAGTTTTCATCTTTTTTAACCGTTGCCTTGCCCTCCTCGAGATATCGCTGGGCTATCTGGTCGAAATCTCCTTCCTTTACTTCTTCGAGAAAGCGGCGCGCCTCCGGGCCTGCCGGAAAAACCAGGGAATACAGCTTCACTTCCCGGGACATCTTCTGATACAGCTCCTCCACTTCGGCCGGATCCGGCTCCAGCCCCTGGAGATGATTTTGCATCAATTCCTGCTGCAGGGTTGCGAGTTTAAAATTTTCGACCTGGCTTGTGACCTCGCTGGTTTCATGTAAGCCGATATTTTTTGCCTCCAGGACAATAAGCCTGGAATTGATCAACCGGTCCAGGGCAGCCAGGTATTCTTCTTTATCCCTTTCCCCAGGATCGTCGCTCACCTCTTTTCCCTGGCGGTCCAGGGCCATTGACAGATCATACTTGGTAATAGGTTCATCATCGACCAGCGCAACCGGAGTGTCGTCAAAAGGAGGAGCGAAAAATGGATTCCCATCTGCAGCAGCTTCTTCCATGTCCGGTGAAGATATGGCTGTTGCATCCGGTTTACTTATACTCTCCGGGTGAGCATCACCGCCATGGGCATCATTGGAATAAAGGGGATGCAGGAAGATGACCCCGCAAAAGATAATCATGCAGTATATACTGGTTTTCATACGTTCTCTCTCATGTAAAAATTCTGGGATTAATATTTAGTCCCAACTTAACACTTGCCTTCCATTTAATCAAAACAATATCTGATCCCAAGGCCTTCCTATCGTTATCTGCTCTTGTCCAAACTGATTTTTTTCCTCTCCTGGCCAGGGTGGCTGATGAGCGATAAACTCTACTTCCAGCTCTTGCCGTCTCAGGAAAGAATCAGTGAGCAGCTGCACGTTGACTTTGGCCATCTCCTGCAACAGGTTGTGCGCGGTATAGACTCTGCCGAAATTAAAAAAATTAACGTTATCCATCCCTGTATTGAAGATCCTTGACCCAAACACGACTCTCCTGCTGTTTTTTTCGATGATGTGTATGGAAAAATCCACCTTGGGATTAAATGACCTGTTTTGATAATCAAAAACCTTTCCCGCAAGCACCAGGTCGACCCCGAGAAATCCACTACTGGTAATGAGATCCGTTTCCGCCAGTGAGGGACCTTGCGGCATAACAGCCCTGATTCTCAGCAGCCCGTCCCTGACAAGACCGGGTTCCAGCACCTTGTAGCCTGTCAGGTGAAGCAGTTCCCTGATAAAATGGAGTTGGGCGATTATACCGGCATTTTTTCTCACCCCCATGTCGAGCAACGGGAGAACGGCTATGGCATATTGTCTTTCCGGATCGATGAGCGGGGAACGAAAATAATCATAGGGCATATATCTTCTGTTCAGGTAATAACGGGGCAACGCTAAGGGTTCGGGTTCGCTTGCTTTCAGGAATTTCA
>JAMJFO010000123.1 GCA_023544645.1 Desulfobulbaceae bacterium
TCTATTTTTTTGTTATAAAATCAACGCGTTATAGCCAGCTGTACGGACACTAGTTTAGCTTTAATTAAATGTGCGGGGTTACAGGCTTGGCCGCAATCTAAGGTGTTTAATTGTGATGAAATCATCTTGCTGTTTTCTCATGATTCAATACAGCATATGGTCAGCCCGAGGATGAGCAATGGAAATGAAACAAGCGGAACCCGCCGGTCGCCGCAAGGGAGGCAGAGGATGAAATAAATGAATTGCGGTGTTGGTCGGCAATGTTGCTTTACTGTTGCTCTTTGCTTTTGAGACTGATCCGCAGTTCTATGGTCTGAGGATTTTCCGTTTTTTTCAGTGATGAAATAAATCCCTGCACCGAACCGGCCAGCGCTTCCTGGACAAATCCTTTCATGGGAATTTTCTTGCCGTTGACGAACAGGACCGCTTTCACATCCGGTTGATCCTTATCCTGGATATATCGTTCAATAATAAATTGAGCAATATCCACCGCCTGATCGGGTCGAAAAAGCGTTTCACCGGGCAGGTTGCGTTCCGTCACTACGGCGACAACGCCATTGACCTGGTCTTTCAGTAGCTCGCCATCCTCCCGCGACACCTCGATTTTGCTGATATGCCGTTCATTTTTGAATCCTTCACCGATGATGATGTCGATATCATGGAAAAATCTGTGCACAATATCGGTGAGTTTCATTTCCGGGGGATGGCTGATGGTCACCATCTGGTCAGGGGCATGCAGGGCAACAATATCGGCGCCGGCCTTACTGTAGGCATGGGTGTCTGAACCTTCCCGGTCAAAATTGATTGACGTGTGGTGAGTGGATTTTATAACACCGACCCGAAATCCTTTTTCCTTTAATATTGCAACGACCTGCCGGGCAATTGTTGTCTTGCCGGAATCCTGCCGGCCGATGAAGCTTACTATGGGTATCATATGTTTGCCTGTCCAGAAACAGCCGGAAAGAGATACCTGACCGGCCTTGTTTGGTTAACGTGAGATTGATCTGTTTTCTCTAATGATTGCAGAACATCGTCAGCTTTGACGGCGTCGTAAAAAGTCCGATCTACTGCGTCATAGCGGGTACGGCCAATGCTCGACGTGCCATATGTACGCCTCCGCTTGGCCGACACTGTTATTCTTTGTATATCGAAATTTTTACTTAGCCATCTTTTAGTGTGTGATGGACTTTTTAGGAGTTCATCAGCTTTATATCTTCTGTGATTTTATACCGGCTGCACAGAATTACAAGTTCTTCCTTTCCCTGTATCCGGCAATCCAGCTGATAAACACGTTTTTTCTCCGAAAAACAGCAGGGTGGAGGCTGATTATAAAAATCAATACCATAAACGCCTGGAAAAAATGACCGGTATGAAAAATGCTCCTTGTCTGCTCGAGAAGAATGTAGCATTCTAAAGTATGCCAAAAGTTACCATGGAACATGCAACTGTTGTCCTGACCGACTCGGGAATTGAAGCAGGACAGGAAATCCTGGCCGTGGAAAAACCGTATAGCGTTGCCCTCAACGACGTGAACATCGGCTCGGCAATGGTGCTGGAGACAGGACTCGAGGAGTTTGGCGCCGGTTTTCTCTTCGGCCAGGGGTACATCGAGCACCCCGGACAGGTCCGCGAAGTGTTGGTCTGCGACCAGGGAAGGATACTGGTCCATGCCGACGTGGATGACAATGTGGAGCCCAAAGAGGTGATCATCACTTCTGGCTGCGGCGGCACCGGAAAAATCTCCCGTGAAATGCTGGAGGGAAAAATCGCTCCATTGCAGGAGTATAACCTTCCATTCCGGGAAGCCGGTCAATTTATCCGCCAGGTGCTGCATGCCTCCGAGCTTGGCCAGACAACCCATTGCGTGCACGGCTGCGGGCTCTGGACCGAGGGAAAACTCCAGGTTTTCTTCGAGGACATCGGCCGTCACAATGCGGTGGACAAGGTGATCGGCGCGATTCTTATGAACAGGGCATCAGCAAAAGGAGCTGTCTACACCACCGGCCGCCTGACCTCCGACATGGTTCTCAAATGCGCCCGCATAGGTGTTCCCATTGTCATGTCCAGGACGTCTGCGTCATCCCTGGCCCTGGCAGTCGCCCGCCGGTCCGGTTTGACCATGGTCTGCTACGCCCGCCCGGGCCGGTTCAACATCTATAATGAACAAAAAAGAATAATTAGGTAATTTTTTTCCCACCTGTTAACAGTACTTGAATCGTTTCTGTTCCTTGGGAGTAAAGAGCCTGGTGCTGATCAGGGTCATGGCAATAGCAAAGATTGCCGCGGTCATGCCGAGCAGAACATTGAAATAGGCCGGCGCCGCCAGCGCCAGTCGGATTATGAGGGTGGAGAGCGCATACCCCGAGTTGCGGAAAACGGCATAGAATGAGGGTTGAAAACACTGGGCAATGAGAACCAGCAGGATGTCCGTGATAATGAGCAGGGTATAAAAGTCATGGAAGAAATCCGACTGGGGAATGCCTGCCATCCAGTTGTAAATGGTTGTTCCTCCCATGTAGAGAAAAATGCCCAGGATGATCAGGGCGATGCCTTTTTTGGCGGCAACAAAGCTGAACAGATCAATTGGTTTCCCTTTGGCATATTCTTTCACATCCTGATACTGGGCCTGAATTCTGTAATAGTAGCCAAGCAGGGCAAAAACCAGCAGGGCGCCGAAGCCGTCGGATACGATCCGCAATACGGCTTCTTCATGGCCTATAAAGGTAATGGGCTCAGGCAGGTAGGCAAGTTCCTTGAAGGCATTGCGCAGCAGGATCAGGGAGAGGATCTCGAACTGCTTGCCCACTGATTTTGAAAACGAGCAGGGGATGGTGAAGATCAGGCTGATGATCTCCAGGATAAGGACAACGGTAAAGGCTGCCTGGATGGCATAGAAATGATTTTTTGGTATGGAGTCGGCTACACCTGTCGGCAGGAGGCCTTGGCGCTTGAGTTCGATGACCAGGAGGCTGCCGAGAAAAAACAGGACGAGCATGACCGAGATTTTCCGATGCATGCGTTCATGCTCCCAGTAATAATGCAGGGGGTCAAAAATGAAGGTGCACCGTTCGTAAATGAAGTTCATTGCTGTTCCATCCGCTGTTGACATTATTGTTTGCTGTTGTTGTCGAACTTGATCCTGTGGTGGTCTGTGCCGTTATAGAAATTGATCCATGAAGATGTCTGATCCAGAGCCCAGTTTTTCGGGTGCATGAAGGGAAGGCTGCCCAGCTTTTCAATGTCTGAGCGGGGATCCAGCCGATTGTATACCCGGACCCAGAAACAGAGTCTGTCCGGAAAAACCTCGCAGGTCTGGTTGCGGCTGCCGCCGCAGGGTCCGTTGAGCAGGTTTTTCGGGCACCCGGATTGGGGGCAGATGTAGGTTGATTCCTCCAGGGTGCAGTCCCCGCACATGCGGCAGTGAAAAAGCAGCCCCTTGATCCAGCGTTCAAATGCTCTGAGCACGGAGGTTCGCAACCTGGTCCTGGAGCAGAACATGCAGAGTTTGCCGAACAGGCGGCTGGTGAGGTTGGGAGGGGAAAAGAGCAGGTTGTGGGTAATCAGGTGCGGCCGTTGAGCTGCATTATTTCGACCGGGGGTGAGGCCGGTTTTTTTCGTTCCGCAGGCGCCGGTTCGAGCAGGTGGATACAGATACCAGGCATCGGCCACAGGGAAATGGACGTCCGGCCGGTGCGGCTCCCAGTTCGATCCCAACTCTTCAAACGTATCAAGGATAAATTTCACATTGTCGAAACTGAGGCCGTTGCCTCCCAGGTGCACCCCTGAATAACCAAGACCCTTGAGCACGCAGATAAGTTTCGCTGCCCGGACAAGCCTTGCCTCCCTGTTGCCGGAATTCTGCTCCTGCTCCATCCGGTGAATGAGCTGTTCCGGAAATACAACTCCCGGCACTTGGCCTTTGCCCATGTACTTTGCCACTGCCAGGGAAGGGACAAAAACATTGCCCAGGACCGGGATGGAGATGCCGCTTTCCCTGAGAAAACGGATAAATTCCTCAAATTTACAGATATCATATCCCAGCTGCGTGACGACGAAATGGGCGCCGGCCCTGGTTTTCTGCAGAAATTTCGCGTATTGCCAGACCTGTTCGGATTCGGTCACCTTGAAGGGGGAAACGACACAGCCGCGATTAAAGGTGATGGGGTCGAATCGAGGATGGTCCGACTTGACTCCGCTCCGGTAGGTGCCTTCTTCCATGTCGCGCATGAGCTGCAGCGTCTGGACGCTGTCCAGATCGAAAACCGGCCGGGCCTGGCCGTAGTAGCTGATTCTGGGGAAATCGCCGCCCATAACCAGGAGGTTGTTGAAATTTTTCCTGTGGTAGAGAAAAAGATGGCTTTCTATCTGGCTGCGGTTCTTGTCCTTGAGGGAGAAGTGCAGCAGGGGCTCGATGCCGGTTTTCCGGATTTCCGATCCAATGGCGATGGGCGCCAGGGCCGGATGCCCGCCGGCGTTGTCGGTGATGGACAGCGCCTTTATCCTGCCGTCCTGGCCGGCCAGGGCCGCGAATTCAAGTAATTTTTCCACCCGGCGGCCGCCGGAACCCTGGCCCGGCACGAGCTCGTAGGTAATGGTGAATTCGTTCGGATTGAACAACGAAGTGGTGAATATGTTTTGCGTTGGCATTATACAGGTGTTAGAAAATTGATGGCGTCGTAAAAAGTCCGATCTACTGTGTCATAGCGGGTACGGCCAATGC
>JAMJFO010000124.1 GCA_023544645.1 Desulfobulbaceae bacterium
TGAGAACTATTATTAGTCATGGTCGCTTAAAAAGGCCGTTTCTGGATGGACACTAGTTAGTGTAATACAGGCTGAATCGGACAGGGACACGGATTGCAATCATTTTCCTGTGACGCGGTTTGCAATAAACCTGCAGTAAATTTATATTCAGCCCCGGCAAGGCTGAAGACAACAACATATCCAAGGAGAATAATTATGAAACATCTTGTGGCCTACTCCTCCCAGGGAGGCAATACCAAGAAGCTTGCGGAAGGTGCATTTTCACGTCTTTCAGGCGAAAAGGACATTTATCCGGTTGCTCAGGCGCCGGACCCTTCCGAATATGACGTTGTTATCATTGCTTTCTGGTTCAAGGGCGGACAGCCTGATCAGGACAGCCAGGCATATCTCAAGAAATGCGCCGGGGGCACCAAGGTTTTTCTCATCGGCTGCCATGGCTCTGCCACGGGTTCCGACCATGCGCGGATGGGCATGAACAAGGCCAAGGAACTTGCCTCCGATGCCGACATAATCGGTTCGTTCGACTGCCAGGGCGAGGTGCCGCAAAGCGTGCTGGACAGCGCGGCCAATAAAGATCCGCAGCCTGATTGGCTTGCCGACGCTGAGTCTGCCAAGGGGCATCCCGACAATGAGGACATCTACAACATGTGTATAGAACTGGAAAAATCCGGCGTGGTCCAGACCCCGAAGCCCGGGGAGAATAGGATGTTCTCCTGATCAAAGAACTTTAGAGCCAATCTGAAATTCATCTGAATCCGTGACGGTTTCGTACCTGCGCGCTCCGCAACAATTTGAATGCATCTTTGCAGTTGATATTTACTCAGCAGAATGAGGCTCCTCGCCCAGAGCTTGTGAACCTCATTCTGCCCCGCAAAGGCTGGCATTTTTCCATTGGTCCTTGCCCGGAAGACGTCGTTACGCATTTAGAGGCAAGCGCTGGTTCCGGTACATCCGGACCGCTCTCGTCCGTTAAAACAGGAAAGGCGGTTTCTTTTCTTTTTGCCGGATCCAGTTGAGCAGCCTTATGACCCGCGGTCTGCGGACAAGGGTCTCCACCAACTGCTGTTTTGCCGGAAAATCCATGAAGGAAATACCGATCAGGATGGTTATCAGCCCCTGCCCCGGCAATAAAAGCATTGCAACACCCGCCATGAAAAAAAGTATACCTATCGAATTTCTGCCCGCAAAGATCAATTTGGCCATGAGTGGATGGCGCTCATGTCTTTTTGCAACCACCTCGCGATGCCGGATAAAATAGTTTATCGGCAGACGAGCGATGATCCAGGGTATGGCAACCAAACTGCCGATAAAGGTCAGAAATGATACCAATCCCAGCCATTCCAGCAGAAGGGTATAATCATCCGGCAATCTCACGGTTCAGGCATCCTCCCGCCCACCCGGGCTCAACAGCCACAAGCGCCATATTTCGCAGTTTGCTCTGTGGAGGAACCGTATCCCTTTTTGCGGCAGAGCCTCCAGCAGATCTCCCTCCATGGCGGGAATAATCCCTGAGATAAGATACATCCCGGCTTTCCAGAATGATGGATCAACAAAAAGCTCTACCAGCAGCGCTTTGTACAGATTCGCAATCACCAGGTCATAGCCGCCGAGATCGGGAAATCCGGTGGTGAGATCATGCTGGAGCACTTCCACCTGTGCATCGCACCTGTTCATGACCACATTGTTGCGGGCCACCTGGCATGCCAGGGGATTATTGTCGATGGCGGTTATCTTCTCCACCCCCAGCTTTGCCGCGGCAATGGCCAGCAGCCCGGTTCCGGTGCCAAGGTCGGCAACCCTGCGCACCTTCCTGCCTGATTCGAGCATTACCAGCTCAAGGGTTTCCAGGCACAGTCGGGTGGTGGGATGAAAACCGCTGCCAAAGATAACGCCTGGGTCCAGAACGATCTCCCGGCGGTTTTTGTTGCCGGGCGGAAACTGTTCCCAAACCGGCCGAACCGCCAGCGTCTTGGTATTGAATGATCCTATGGCGACCCCAGCCTCCCAGTCCTGATAATCAAGATCTGCCTGGTAAATAATCTGCGCCCCGGATCGATGACAGATATCCGCCACCAGCCGGTCCTGGTTTGAATGGAAAAACAAAACGGCATGTTCATCCTCGATCCACAAGCCGATAAAATCGGCATGGTCGAAGTGTGGCAGCGACAGCCGGTCCAGATAGTAGACATACAGACGTGAATAGCGGGTATGGGGATGGCGGAGCATGATTTTATCCTGATGGAGAAGTATCAGGGCCGGCGTCTGGCGGCAGGTAGAGAATATCCTCAAGTGTCCGTTTAAAGACAGTGCGTGTTTGCTTTATCAGTTCAGGAATCATCTTCATCTTTTTCCGGCGGCATGTACGGACCCACAGTAATCGATACGCCGGATCCGCCCTTCAATACAGCAGGCGCGAGAATTATCCGGGCCGGATCAAGCTCCAGGTTGTTGACAAAATACGCGTATAAACTCTCTGACCTTTGCCGGGCAAGGTCTTCCAGCATGGAGGGATCAAGCTCAATCAGCACGCGCGGCAGCGGCTGCAGCATATCCCCGTTCAATTCACTTGCAGGGATCTCTTCGGCTACAACTCCGGGAGTGCCTGCTTTTAAATCTTCCAGACGTTTTTTCTCGCGCTGGCGGATCTTTACTTTTTCCAGGGCCCTGCGCTTGTTCTCAATTTCGCGCTGCCGGTCGGCTTCTTCCTGCAGTTCAGCCCGCAGTACCCGTTCGTCAGCAACAGGATCATATTGCCCCTGCAGCCGCAGCGAAATAAAAGGTCGCATCCGCAGCAGCTCCTGATAATCTGACAACGCAACAGATTCATCAACAACAGCAGATCCGGGTGCAAAAGGCGCCCATTCTGGCAGGTCCAATGACGGCAGAGACGATTTCAGTGCCAGAAGTGGAGAAATCGACGCTTTCACCTCCTGGTGCCGCAGCCGGTTGATGAGCCGCTGCAGAAGAAACGGCTGGGTCTGGTCAGAAGAATACTCGTCCTCCATTTCCATGACCAGGCGATGATTTTCATCAAGGATAAGCGCAAGCGCGGAAACCGCTGACCCGCCGGATTCGGGAACCACGCCATGAACCGCGATCCTGGCAGCCATCTTTGCCCCGTTCTCCCCCTTGACCTCCTCCAGTGTCCAGGAAGCAGTCGCTCCATGCCCACTGAAACCGGCTTCTTTCCTGAGGATGGCATCAAAAGGACGGAGTGGAAAATCCCACGCTTGAAGATCATAGGAGTCAACACCTTGGGGTGAACCGGTCCCCTGCAATCTGAAACCGCCCTCCCCGCCGATATTTCCATTGACCAGGAAATGCAGGCGGTCGGCATCGGCCAGTGAAAATGTCCCGTTGATATTTTGCAGCAGCGGCTGGAATCCCGGAAAGAGGATCGGCTCGGACAACCCGTAAACCCCGTCTTCAACACTCACTACGTCAATTCGCAAAGAAGACGGCAGTGCGTCATCCTGCAGAAGAATGTATTTTTCAACCGGCCGCTCCCCATTGCTCAGGCCCGGCAGCACCGACGGGCGCTCAATGATCAGCTCATCCATTTCGAGAACCATTGATTGGGCCCTGTAGGTGCAATCCCGGGAAACCGCACGCTGCCAGGTGATCAAGCCTCTGCCCTGTTCACCGGCATCGAGGTCATCGACTCGAAGGTTTCCTTGAAATACCCTATCAGGCAGCCGCACACTGCCGCTGGCGGAAAACAGCCCTGTATTTATCCGTGGCACAAACCAGGAGGAAAAATAAGGGTGCAGCAGGGCAAGTTCCATGTCCTGGAGAGCAACCTGCAGAGTACCGTGCCCGGTCAGCGGTGAATAGCTGCCGTTGACCGACAGCCTGGCTTTTTTCCCGATCTCCGCCGAGGCCTTGATGTTATCCGCGCCCTTCTCTGCCTGGAGATTTGTTCCCTCCAGGGTAACATTGCGCATTACCAGGTCGCTGCTTTTTCCGGCGCCGGTATCACCCTGCAAAGTTGCATGGACAGTGGAACCATTTACCTGCAGATTGTTGATAATGAACCGCCTGCTATCTGCTGCGTCGGCCGCAAGGGGGTCTTGCCGGCCAAAGAGGGGAGCGGCAAAGACTTCGCTGTTGCTCAGTTCCAACTGTTCGCAAACAATTGTTTTTGATAACGCGTCAAAATGAAAATCACTGCAGACCATCATCTCGCCTGCCGCCGCTTTGACATTGTTCCGGCCCAGAACAAAGGAGGTAGCCTTGAAGCGGCCGTTAAAGATTTTGTTTTGTCTTACAGGCTCTGCCGGCCCGGCTTCTGCTTCCGGTTGTCGAGCGTACTGGTAGTGAAATGAAATATCCGCCATCCCTTTCTGCAGCCGCATGCTGGAATCAGGCAGCAAGGCTTGGTGGCGGCTCAGGTCCAGACCGGTGATTTCCAGTGTGCCGTTGAGGACGGAATCAGCGCTGTAGCTGCCTTGGGAGGTGAAATCAGTCTCTGGTTTGCTGAAAATATCTTTGGCCCTGAAGGAATAAAGGACGGGTTCAACAGCATCGGGGTGGGCGCGTCGGTATCC
>JAMJFO010000125.1 GCA_023544645.1 Desulfobulbaceae bacterium
GCAGCGATGATAAATATGTGAAAATGGTCCAGGACAATGTGGCGCATTTTAAGGAGCAGGTTGCCGAGTCCGACCTCCAGGCCAAACAAAAAACATTCCTGAATGAAAAGGCGGATGAATATATCCGGTCCTTTAATGAGGCCGCTGCCGAGCAGGCCGACACTACCGGCCTGGGTTCCAGGTACCGTGACGTCGCCCATGAAATAGAGGCCTTTGTCGACGAACATGATGTCGAGCATTTTGCCGTTTCGTATCTTGAACTGCGCAAACACGAAAAGGACTACCTGCTGCGGGGCGATAAAGGATATATGGAGAAGGCTGATGCGGTGATGGCCGTCATGAAGCAGAATGTCCAGAACTCAAAAATAATACCGGCAGACAAAAATAAGATCATCGAAGATCTGAAGACCTACGAGGAATCCTTTGATGCCATCGTCAAGATAGATGAGGAAATAGGCGTACTGGTCGAGAAAATGCGGGAGGCCGTGCATGCCATTGAACCGGTGATCGAAGAAAACATCAAAGTTGAAACCGAAGAGATGGCTAACATAGCCGCCGAGATTGACCAGACTGCCAACAAAAGGGCGATGACTGTACTGGTTGTCAGCCTGCTGGCCGTTCTTGCCGGCATCGTCTTCTGCTTTTACCTGACAATCCTCATCACCAGGCCGGTCAAGGAGGCAATGGTGCTGATCGGCAGGGTTGCCGATGGAGACCTGACCACCAAGTTTGTTGTCAATTCAACGGATGAAATCGGCCAACTGCTGCAATCCATGAAGAACATGGTGGACAAGCTGTCGATGATCGTCGGCGATGTGCAGAACGCTGCTGAAAACGTGGCCTCGGGTAGCGAAATGGTCAGCTCCAGCACCGAGGAGCTGTCCCAGGGCGCCTCCGAGCAGGCTTCATCCGCCGAGGAATCATCCGCCTCCATGGAGCAGATGGTGGCCAATATCCGCCAGAATGCCGACAATGCCAGGGAAACTGAAAAAATTGCCGTCAAGTCGGCGGAGGATGCGCAGGAAGGCGGCAAGGCTGTTGGCAAGACCGTCAGCGCCATGAAGAATATTGCCGAGAAAATCTCCATCATTGAGGAAATTGCCCGCCAGACCGACCTGCTGGCCCTCAACGCGGCCATCGAAGCGGCCCGGGCCGGTGAGCATGGCAAGGGCTTTGCCGTTGTTGCCGCTGAAGTACGCAAGCTGGCCGAGCGCAGCGCCACCGCCGCCGGCGAGATCAGCAAGATGTCCGGTTCCAGCATTGAGGTGGCCGAGGAGGCCGGCAAACTGATCGACCGGATCATTCCGGATATTCAGCGCACCGCTGAACTGGTCCAGGAAATCAATGCCGCCAGCGAAGAGCAGACTGCCGGAGCCGACCAGGTCAACCGGGCCATCCAGCAGCTTGACGAGGTTATTCAGCAGAACGCTTCCGTGGCTGAGGAAATGTCATCCACCGCCGAAGAGCTCACAGCCCAGGCCCAGGCAATGCAGGATGCCATGGCCATTTTCAAGGTTGATCTTTCCGTCCAGTCCCAATCCCGGCAGACAATGTATCATGGCGGGTCTGGTCAGGGACAGAAACAGGCCGGATTCACGGCGGAAAATGCGTCAGGCGCCAGGAAGACCAAGGGGGAGACTTCCAGAAAGGCCGAGGGCAACGGCAAGGGGTTCAAGCTGGATATGGGCGAATCCCTGAGCGAGGTATCAGACGATGATTTTGAACGCTACTGATACCTGTAAAGAGGTTTGTTGCTGATGGCTCTCCTGAAATCACTGGAAAAAAGGACCTACCTGACCTTTCAGCTGGAGGACGAGATATTTGCCGTTGACGTGCTCCATGTCCACGAGGTGCTCGAATTCACCACGGTAACGAAAATACCGGGGGTGCCTGATTTTGTCCGCGGCATCATCAATCTGCGGGGCATGGTGGTGCCGGTGGTCGACCTGCGGCTCAAGTTCGGCATGACTGCCACCGAGAAAAGCCGGAGCACCTGCGTCATTGTTCTCGATGTCGGTTCCGGGGAAAACAAGACGGTGATCGGCGCGCTGGCCGATTCGGTAAAAGAAGTATTCGAGTTTGAGCCTGGACAGGTGGAGCCGCCGCCGCGTATCGGCACATTCAGCCGGGCGGATTTTATCCAGGGGATCGGCAAACGTGAAGACCAGTTTATCATCATCCTCAATATCAACCGGGTCTTCTCTTCGGATGAGGTGGTTCTGCTTGGGGCCGCCGCAGAGGAGGATGGACAGGAAGATGAAACAGATGCGATGGACAGGGAGGAGGATGGTGGAATTGATTAGTTGAGCTGCTTCCCAATATACCAGACGCAACGGTGGCCCCGACAATATCTTGTCGGGTTTTTTTTTCCATCTGCATGCTGTGAAAGAAATGAAAACGGTTTTTCCCAGCAAAAGAAAAGAGCGCAACTAATTATCAATACCGCAATATGTTTTCATGAGTAATCCGAATATCCTTGAATAATATTTTTCCCTGCTATTAAATACATACAGTAACCACGGTGTTTTCAGGGAAAATCAGAAAGAAAATAGGGGGAAAACTCATGAAATTACACGTAAAGCTATCCAGGGTTGCGGCGGTCGTTGTCGGCGCGGTGATCTTGACCTTTGCAGCCCAGGCATCAGCCGCCGACACCGTTCTGCAGGCTGCAGGCTGCAAAACCGAATATTTCCTGCTCAAGGACCTGTCCGATGCGTATAACGCAAAAACAGGGGCCAGGCTGCTGCTGGGAAACACCGGCAACAAAAAAGCCGTTGAACTGCTGCTTGACCAGAAGATTGATTTCACCTTTACCTGCAAACCCATCCAGAAGCTGACCAAAGGGCTGCAGCTTGATCCTGATGCGGTTTCTTCGTGGAGCAGCGTTGCCATTGCCAAGGATCCGATTGTCGTTGTATCAAACAGCAGCAACGGCGTCCGGGACATCACCTCTGAACAACTGACACGTCTGTTCCAGGGAAAAATCGCCAACTGGAGCGAACTCGGCGGCAATGACATTCCGGTTCTCACCGCGCACATGAATCCCAAGCTGGAGAGCGGCGTTGTCATGCTGTTCAAGGAGTTCACCGTGGGACTCGACGGACAGCTGGACGAAAAAGCGCGGCTTGGCGAGGGTCCTTCCATGCTTGGCAACTATGTCTCCCTTACCCGGGGAGCGGTGACATTCATGGGCTTCAACTCGTATGAGGAAAAATATGGTGACATCCTGGCGATTGACGGCGTGCTGCCCACCAGAGAAAACATACTTGACGGTTCTTATGGATTGGCCGCAACCTATTATATTACAATGGACGGAAGAAGCAGTGAAGCCGTTGCTGATTTTGTCGATTTCATCAAGTCTGAACAAGGACAACAAGCCACTGAGCTGAATTTCATCCCGTTCTCCGAGTAAGAGCACGGCTGAAAAGTGGACTGAAATACAATAGGGCTTTACGCCCTGTTAGCAAGCAGGAAGGAGGAGAACAATGCAGAGGTTGATAACAATTCTGGCGCTGGCAATTCTGGCGCTGCTGTTTGGTTCGACCCAGTTCGTCCAGGCGGAAAGGTTCAAGATCGGTATTATGCAGGACAAGGCCGGCGTCGCGCAGAGCTATGCTCCAATGTTGAAGTATTTCGAGTCCAAAGGCGTTGATGTAACGCTGCAGGGATATCGTGACTATGTTGATGCTGCGGTCAAGTTTGAACATGGAGGTGTCGATGCCATGGTCGCCGGCTCGGGTGTTGCCGGCAGCATGATCATCAAGGGTATCGCCTATCCCATCGCCCGGCCGGTCAGCGTTGACGGCACAAGCACATACTGGGCCGTTATTTTGGCCCCCAAGGGCTCGCCGCCATATACCGGCGGCTCAGACTACTTCGATGGCAAGGAGATCATATGCAGCTCCCTGGCATCCAGCGGTGAATTTTTTGCCCGTTCCATTCTAGGGCCCAAGAGGGAGCTGCTCACCGCCGGCTCCCATGGCATTGCCATCAAGGCTCTATCCATGAAACAGGCCGATATTGCCATTGTCAAAAACAGGGTATGGGATTCGGAAAAGGAAAAATTCCCCAGCCTGGAACAGGTGGGTGAGGATAAGGGCGAAAATCCCAATAACACCATGATCATTTCGAACAAGACGGATAAGGCTTTGGTGGAAAAGGTGAAAAATGTTTTGCTCGGACTGGCAGATGACAATTCGCCGCAGGCTATGGAATTGAAGGAATCCCTCCGGATTACCGGTTATATCCCGACAACGGAGCAGGATTTTTTACACACCCTGAACCTGCTCAAAGAAGCCGGCGTAACCAGGGATTTTCAATTTGCCTATTGATGATGGCGTCGTAAAAATTCCGATCTACTGCGTCATAGCGGGTACGGCCAATGC
>JAMJFO010000126.1 GCA_023544645.1 Desulfobulbaceae bacterium
CATCGGGAAAAGGTGACCAGTTTATATTAAACTCCCTGAGGTATGCCGAATCATCGGTTGTTCCTTCCTGATCCCGGAAGCTGTACTTGAAAAATGTATTCAGGGTGTCTGTAATGGCCAGCAAGACCTGGAATGTTCCAAACTGGTTCCGGCTGTCAATCCTGTTTTCCTGGTCCGACCAGATTATTGAATAGTCAAGATTGATGTTTATCCGCCTGTTGGGATCTATTTGCGTATCCAGATAAAGTGATTTGACTGTCTGGTCGGCGCCGGTGGCCAGGGTATTGAGCGAGTAATTCAGATCCATGCTCATGCTCCAGCCTTCATATAAAATGGCATTGGTTCGCAGAAGAACTGATTTGGAACTGGTGTCTCCACTGGATTTGCTGCTGTCAAATCCGGTGAAGATCAGCGACTGGTTGAGGGTTTCAAGATAATCTCCCCTGAGGGCAATACTGTACGACTGGTCGGTATCTTCTGCATCGCCCTGTGTAGTGCTCCTGGTCCGATTAATACGATACAGCCTGCCATAGGTTGAAAAAATGGGGTTCAGGATATGCCGGAAATTCATGCTGTTCGTCCATGTTGACCTTTCCGAGCCGCCCGGTTCCGACTCCTGGTCCCGGTAGGAAACTTCGTAACCCATGGTGGTCTTTTCACCCGGTGACCAGCGCAGCCCAAAAGAATAACTCTGGTCCTGATTCTCCGGCTCCTCGCTGCCGAGAGTCGTAAAGGCTCTGATGCGCTGGTAACGAATTTCCCCCGGGCCAACAAGGTTCAGGGGAGTGGTGGTGACCTTGATGCGGCGAGCGCTGACCGGGGAGGACAGCCGTATTTCAAAGCGATTGTCCACACTGTTGTAAACGGCTGAGGAAATGGAGCGTTCCGTCCAGTTCAGTTCAAACTGGTCGTCACTGCTGTACAACCGCCACCTGAAAGAAGAGGCGATTTCCGCAATCTGGCTGGGTGATGCCAGGTCGGGAAAACTCTCTGTATTATTGCTCAGTTCTATATAGACAGTTGACAGTTCGGTGGAGATGCCGAAGGTGAGGCCGACGCTCACCGGATTGATGCCGCCGCCCCTGCCGATATTGATGCTGGTCAACTGGTTGCCGCCTTCCACCAGGGTCAGCTCGAACGGTTCGTTGCTGGCCGGGATTGAATCATTGAGAATGTAAAAAGGACTGCCCTGTTCGGCAGCCGGTGTGTCAACTGTTTGATCGCTGTCACCGCCGGAGAATTCCACGCTGCTCTGGATGATCCTTGCTGCCGCATTTACATTAAAAATATTATCTCCGTACTCAAAACCACGTTGGTAAACCACCCCAGCGTTATGCGTCTGGGTCAGGTTGCCGGAGTCCTCGATATTGTTGTACGTATCACGGCCGCTGAATGTATATTGAAACCGGAAATCCTTGTAATTGTACCTTGTGAGTACATTCATCACATCATTTGTTGAATCTATGGTCAGGGGATCATCCTTTATTTCGGTGCGCTGGTAAGTGGCATTGATCTGGGGGAGGCCCACCGGACGCCAGCTGAAAAGACCACGATATTCATCTACCATGAGGTTTTCCGTGTCTCCGAAGCTGCGGCTTGTCTTCACATCTCTTGTCTGGTAACCCAGGCCGGCCCGGTAAATAGGGTTTCTAAGGTCAACAGACACATAGGGGCGGATGGTTCTTTCCGAGATATCGGTTGACACTCCGGGCAGGTCGGAAACCTGAAACTCGCTGTCGGTATCGTCATTTTCATAATTGCCGCCAAGTCTGAAAACAATATTCGGATATATGGCCCTGGTCAAATCAAGCCGGTAAAGTTGGGTAAAACGGGATGATTCTGAATCTGTGACTATTCCGGTGGACTTTTCGGTGGAGTTTTGACTGGTGAAAAAATATTCCAGATCGGCCACAAGTGATATTCCATCGGCATAAACCTGTGTCGGCAATACAAGCAGCAGCGCTGCCGCTGTTATCGGAATTATCCTCCTGAGAGCAGACCGTTTGACCATAATCTACATTTGCTGGACTCGCAAAGAGTTGCTCTGCAGAGGGATCAGCGTGATAATTCTTTGATTTGGTGTTGTGGCGGCCCACTGTTTTTGACGATTTTGCTGAATCATTATAATTCACCCATAACAACCAGGGAATGGGCTCCACCTTCCGTTTCCATATCCGCCAGCTTTCTTTTGCTGACCAGGTTCAGTTTGCGGACTCTGTTTCCGGCAGACGACACAACCAGGAGCACATTCTCCTCCCTTTCAATGGTTATGAAATCCGCTCCCCGGCCTGCGCCAAAGCTGTCGATAAACATGCCGGCTTCAGGGTCAACTATAACAACTTCACCCGATGCTTTGCCAATATACACGCGATTGTTTTCTGTATCCGTTGTGACTGAAGAGGAATTGCTCCCGATAAAAATTCTGTCCGTGATTCCAAAGGAATGTGTGTCAACAACCAGGAGAGTTGCCGAGTATTCGGCGGCAATATACAGGCGGTCGCCATTGCTGTTTAATGCGCCCCGCACAGGAGATTCATCAAGCTGGATGGAGGTCAGCAGCCTTCTCCCGTTGACATCTATAACAGATACTGAGTTTGACATGGTATGCAGAACATAGGCAGTTTCGTTGTCCCGTCCGGCCACAATCCATGCCGGATCAGGATCAAGGAACAGCCGTTCATTCTCGGACATGGAGCGGGTATTGATGATGCTGACCGAGCCGGAACCATAGTTGGCGGAAAGAAGGATTCTCCCGTCCGGAGTCAGAGCAAGTTCGGAAGGTTCGTCGCCGGATTGCAGCCTGATCGTGCCTATTATTGCCAGGGTTGCAATGTTTATAATTTCTATGACATCATCTCCGGCAGCAGCAACATACACCAGTCCGTTGCGCTGGTCGAGCGCCATGCCCTTCGGGCCGACGCCGGTATGAATGACCTGGATGACTTCCATGGATCTTTTGTTGAAAACCGTGACAATATTTTCATTGAAATTGCTGATAAACCCCAGGTAATTCCTTGGCGGCATATAGGTTTTTCCCAGGGCAAAGCGCGGGGTAAAGCGATAACCTTCAGTGAGAAGAAATTCATGGGAAAGTTCGAGAAAGAGAGCCAGCGATTCTTCGCGGAGAATGGAAAAGCTGAAGTCAAGGCGGATCGGTTCGTCAGGCGGCAGCAGATCCATCTCGCCTTTTTCAGTGTCAATGGTTGCCTGATCAATGGCCAGGGCAAACCCCGTGTATCTGCCCGGCGGCAGGGTTGATGTGACCAGCCGTTTCTGCATGCCTGTTGCTTCTTTCCCTCTGACGACAATCTGGTCTGTGAGAAGAGGGAGCGCGGCGCCGCCTTGTTCCGGGATAACATCTATCTGGCTGATGGTAAAGGAAAGCGGCAGCATTTCCTGGGGCAGCGGCTGCAGGTAAAGATACAGCTCACCCTGTTCTCCCAGCGGCGGCTTATAGGTGGGAGGCACCTGCGGCAGGGTGCACCCGGATACAAGAGTCATGAACAGCAGGAGAAAAATGAAGTGAACGATAGGCACAGGTTTAAAATACTCCGGGTTAAGGTTGCCTTGTAAAGGGATCCTGCAGGAGCGGATCTATTATTGGTTGGTGTTGTTGAAGACCGGGTTCTGGCTCAAAATCGAAATCCTGCTCAAAGATCTGTACCGAACCTTCTTCCAGTACGCCCAGGCTCAAACCATGGCATTTTTCACAAAACGGACCCTGATCCGATCCAAACTCCAGCGGAATATTTCTGCTGTAATAGCTGTGATGCACATCATTTCCCGCCAAGCCGCCATCACCTGGAGCTGGATGGGAATCTGCCAGCAGGACAGCATCGAAGTCCCATCTGGCAATTGAGCTGAAGGCCGAGGCATGGGCACGATGACAGGTGAGGCACATGATTCTCGAGTTGGTGTTCGGGCCTCTTGTGCTGGTGGGATCCAAGAGTTGCGTGTCATTTGTTCCCCGCTCAAAAGGAACAAACTGCAGATAGGCGGTGGCGATATCTCCCGTTCCCGTACCGGTAGCGCTTGCCATCAGGTCTCCGGTATTGATATAGCTATTGTACATGGACACTATTTCACTGTTGAGGGTTTCACTGCTGCCGCTGGGATGTACGAAATCAC
>JAMJFO010000127.1 GCA_023544645.1 Desulfobulbaceae bacterium
GCTCAATGGACTCAAGCCGAACCAGATCACCAGGCAGGGCCTGGCCCGCACTTTCCAGAACATCCGTCTCTTCCCCAACATGACGGTTCTGGAAAACGTCATGATCGGCCGGCATTGCCGCACCAGGGCAAGTGTGCTGGGGGCTGTTTTCCGGGGTCCGCTCACCCGGAAAGAGGAGCGGCAGATTGTCCGCTTCAGTTATGGTCTCATCGAAAAGATGGGGCTGGCCGACCAGGTCAACGAATTTGCCCGGAACCTGTCCTACGGAGCACAGCGCCGGCTGGAAATAGCCAGGGCCCTGGCCACCGAACCGGCGATCCTGCTCCTTGACGAGCCGGCAGCCGGGATGAATCCGCGGGAGACCCAGCAGCTGGACGAGCTTATCTGCCGCATTCGCGACCAAGGCCTGTCCATCCTGCTCATCGAGCATGACATGAAGCTGGTCATGAGCCTCTCGGATCATATTTTCGTCATGGATTACGGCAGAAAGATCGCCGAAGGCAGCCCGGAGGAGGTGCGGCAGAACCCGGAAGTCATAAAGGCCTATCTCGGCGAGGATGTCACCGATGCCCATGCTTGAGCTGGAGCAGGTCAGCACCTTTTACGGCAACATCCAGGTCCTGCATGAAATCGATCTTCAGGTTGACCAAGGCGAGATCATCACCCTGATCGGGGCCAACGGGGCCGGCAAGTCGACGACCCTGATGACCATCAGCGGCATCGTGCCGCCTGTCAAGGGCCGCATTTTTTTCAAGAACACTCCCATTCACGGCCTGGCTCCGGAAAAGATTGTCGCCCTGGGGCTGAGCCAGGTACCGGAAGGCCGGCATATCTTTCCCGACCTCACGGTCAGCGAAAACCTCGATATGGGTGCATTTCTCCGCACCGACACCAGGTCCGTCAGGGAAGATCTCGACTACATCTATTCCCTGTTCCCCATCCTCGGCAATCGGAGGAACCAGCCCGGCGGCAACCTGTCCGGTGGTGAACAGCAGATGCTGGCTATTTCCCGCGCGCTGATGGCCAAACCGCAACTCCTGCTGCTTGACGAGCCCTCCATGGGACTCGCCCCCTTGGTAACCAGGCAGATCTTTGATATAATAAAGCGAGTCAACCAGGAACACAATACAACGATATTCCTGGTCGAACAGAATGCCAACCTGGCCCTCAAGGCTGCTGACCGCGGCTATGTACTGGAAAACGGCAGGATCACCATGCACGGTAACGCCGGAGAATTATTAAGGAACAACGATATACGGAAAGCATATCTTGGAATCTGAATCCATAATTGGTCGCACCTCGAATCATCTGCACCGCAAGGTGCTGCCTTTATTTCTGTTCCTGGGAGCAGCCGTCTGGGTCCTGGACTCCCTCATTGACTATTTCTTTTTTTATCAGGGACAATATTCCTTTCTCGACCTGTTCATAACCGATATACCGGCCCACGAATTATATATCCGGAGCTGTGTCCTGATTATGTTTGCCGGTTTCGGGCTTGTCCTTTCCCATTACCTGAAAAAACACAGAGAATCAGAGATCGCCCTGAACAATATTTTCAACAATGTCATCCCCATCTGTATCACTGATAATGATTTCAACATCATCAACGCCAACAGGAGCTATCGTCGGATATTCGGGGCAACGGAAAAAAACGGCGTGGCGATAAAATGCTACGATTCCCGGCCCGGTCCCAAGTGCGAAACAACGGAATGCCCGCATCACCAGATCATCCATGAGGGAAAGCCCTTCTTCACATGCGAATCCACGAAGGAAGAAAAAGATGGCACCAGGCAATATTTTGTTGTAACAGCAACACCGTACCTTGATATGAACAACAGGCAGGCCGGGATCATTGAAACGTTCCAGGACATCACTGCCCGCCGGCAACTGGAGGAGCAAAGGGAAGAACTCATCGAAAAGCTGCAGCTGGCCATGGACAAAGTCAGGACCTTGAGCGGGTTCCTGCCCATCTGTGCGTCATGTAAAAAAATAAGGGATGACAAAGGATACTGGAACCAGATAGAATCATATATCAGGGAACACTCTGAAGCGGAATTCAGTCACAGCATATGTCCCGAGTGCGCGGAAAAACTCTACGGCGACTATTTCAAAAAAGACGAACCCGCCAAAAAAGACTGAAAATTGTCACAGATGGTTGTGCAGGTCACACTTTTAATCAATACAGTTGGAATCAACCTTAAAGGGTTGCATACATAAGGATCTTAACTTTCTGACTTATGTTAACTTACTGTAAAAAAAAGAATGTATGAGTATTCAACTCGCTTATTGATCAGGCTGTAGGCTGAAGGCTATTAGGCTACTTGCGAAAACCGCCCCTAAAAGCCTATAACCTTAACAGCTAACAGCCCGTTCCACTATGATTAATATATAAATACTTCATGATTTCAGACAAATAGATTAACTCAGAAAGTTGAGTAAGGATGAACACGTGCAGAAAATCAGGGTAGGTGTCATAGGAGTTGGTTATCTCGGCCGCTATCATGCCCAGAAATACGCCGCCATGGACGATGTGGAACTGGTCGGCGTGGCGGATATTGATCCGATGCAGGCCCAGCGGGTCGCTGATGAATGCTCAACCACCGCCTACGGGAATTACCGGGAAATGCTCGACAAGGTCGACGCCGTCTCCATCGTGGTTCCAACCGTTAATCATCATGAAGTCGCCATTTCCTGCCTGCAGCAGAAGGTGGATATCCTGGTCGAAAAACCCATTACCACGACCCTGGAAGAAGCCGATGATCTCATTGCCCAGGCGGAAAATGAAGGTTGCATTCTGCAGGTCGGCCACCTGGAGCGCTTCAACCCGGCGGTAATGGCCATGAAGCCCCTGCTCACCCATCCCCTTTTTATCGAAGCGCACCGCATCAGTGTTTTCAAGAACCGGGGCACCGATGTCGACGTTGTACTCGACCTGATGATCCACGACATCGACATCATCCTCTCCATTGTCGACTCCCCCCTGCAAACAATCCACACTGTCGGGGCGCCGGTCATCACTCCGCTGACGGACATTGCCAATGCCCGGCTCATTTTTGAAAACGGCTGCACCGCCAACGTCACGGTAAGCAGGATCTCCATGGACAACATCAGGCGCATGCGCATCTTCCAGCCCGGCACATACCTGTCCGTTGAATTCACCAAAAAGGAAGTCATGGCTGTCCGGCTGAAAAAACAAAGCCCGAATGTTATGCCGATACCCGAGATCTCCAAACAGGCCTTCAGCGACCAGGACGTCCTTGAACTTGAGCTGAAGGACTTTATCGCCAATGTCCGCAACCATACCCGGCCAAGCGTATCCGGTCATGAAGGCAGAAGGGCTCTCGACGTGGCCCTGCAGGTCGTAGGGCAGATCAATGAAAACCGTGCCCGCATGGAGCAGACCCTTGCCGGAGTTCACAGCTCCCTGCTGGACAGCTGATCACCATATTACCGTGGCCTCCCAAGATCTGTCTCCCCCCCGGGAAATTCCGATCATGATCGTTACCGGAGAAGCATCCGGTGACATGCATGGCGCGAACCTGGTCCGTTCTTTGCGGGAAATTTCATCCGACCTGCGCTTTTTCGGTATGGGCGGCGCTGAGTTGATCAGCGCCCGTGTCGATGTTCTTTTTGATGCCGCCCGGATATCCGTAGTGGGCCTGACAGAAGTTTTCAGCCATCTCCGGGATATTTTTGCCGCCCGCCGCCTCCTCATCCGGGAGATGAAAAAACGCCGACCAGCCCTGCTGATAGTTATTGATTTCCCTGATTTCAACCTGATGCTGGCGGCAAAGGCCAAAAAGCTGGGCATTCCGGTAATGTACTATATCAGTCCCCAGGTATGGGCTTGGCGCAGCGGCCGGGTTGCCAGGATCGGCAGGCTTGCCGACCGCATCGCCGTAATCCTACCGTTTGAAAAGGATTTTTACCGGCAGCGCAATGTTGCGGTTGACTTTGTCGGCCACCCCCTGATGGACTCGGTTAAAACAACCCAATCCAGGGA
>JAMJFO010000128.1 GCA_023544645.1 Desulfobulbaceae bacterium
TGCCCTTCTGCCTGTACACCACCGGCAAAAACCTGGAGACCATGGAGCGTGATTTCATCGCGCCCATCAGCTCGGTTACACCGATCCTGCCTGTCCAGGCTGACTTTGCCGGTTCCGGGGGTGAACCGAAACTGCTTTTCACCGGTCGTAAAGGGCAACTGGTGTCTCTGGATTTCTTTGATCCGGCCACAACCAATTACAACATTTTCTGCTGTGCCACCTCGGGCTCAGGCAAGTCGTTCCTGGTCAACTTTATTGCCTTCAATTACTACGCCTGCCACGCCCTGGTAAGGATCGTCGATATCGGGGGCTCCTACAAGAAAATGGCCAACATGCTCGGTGGCAGGTACCTGGACTTTCAACCCGGCACCGATATGTGCCTCAACCCCTTTACCTCCATCTGGGAACCGGATGAAGAATTGAAAAGCGTGACCGCAGTCTTCGCCCAGATGGCCTATTCCAACTCCGACACCGCTAAGTGCGACGATACCGAAATGAACCTCATCCGCAATGCTGTCCGCTGGGCCTGGCAGCAAAAGGGCCAGGAGGCGGACTCAGACACGGTATACGAGTTTCTGATGAAATTTCCTGAAACCCCCGGCGCCGACCTGGATGAAATGGCCGACAACCCGAAACTGATCGAGACCGCCAGGAAACTGGCCTTTAACATCCGGGAATTCACCAGTCATGGTTTCCATGGCAAATTTTTCGTCGGGCCCTGCACCTTTGACATCCGCAACGATGAATTCGTGGTCCTGGAGCTGGAAAACCTGAAGGTCCAGCCCGATCTCTACCGGGTCGTCACCCTGCTGGTCATCAATGCCGTGACCCAGGACCTTTATCTCTCGGACCGTTCCCGGCCGCGGTTGATCATCTTTGACGAGGCCTGGCAGTTTCTCGACAAGGCGGCCATGCTCGCCCCGGTCATCAACGAGGGCTACCGCCGAGCCCGGAAGTATGCCGGCAGCTTCATGGTCATCACCCAGTCAATTCTGGACCTGGAAAACTTCGGCGAGGTCGGCACTGTCATCAACGGCAACTCAGCCTTCAAGATCTTCCTGGAATCCTCCGACTTCGACCAGGCCAGAAAAAAGGGACTGATCGATTATGACGATTTCACCATGAGACTGCTCAAAAGCGTCAAGTCCAACCCGCCGAGATACTCGGAACTGTTCTTTGATACCCCTTTCGGAGTGGGCGTGGCCCGGCTGGTGGTCAACCACTACGCCTATTTCATCTACACATCCAAAGCCAGTGAGATAGCCATGATTGAAAAGATGGTCCGCGAGGGAAAAACCCATGATGAAGCAATCCGGGAAATGGTCGAACTGAGGGAACAGGGTGAGCTGTAATTTTTTACCAATAGCAGTCCTGACCGTATCGCTTATTGCCGTAACTTCGGCCCGGGCAGCAGTGATCCATAATCTTGGCATTGTCGGAGAAACATATCCGGTGCAGGAGCCGGACATTGTCGCGGAGGTAAGGCAAAATGCGGCAAAAATAAAAGACCATGCCATGCTTGAGCGAATAAAAACCTACCAACCTACAAGTCTCCATACCCTGCCGCGCGCAGCAGCGGACAGGACATTCCTGGTGGATATGACCTATACCCTTGACCGGGACCTGGCGGATGCTGACGGCAGGATAATCTATCCCCGAGGATTCTCCTTCAATCCCCTGGACTACATTTCTTTTTCCGGCGGCCTGGTGGTTATCGATGGGCAGGACACCTCGCAGGTCAAGTGGTTCCGCGCCTCTCCTTATTTTGAAAACAACCGGGCAAGGCTGCTGCTCTCAGACGGTCATGCCGCTGAGCTGATCGAGACCCTGAAACGTCCTGTTTTCTACCTGACCGATGACATTGCCGGACGCCTGGCGCTGAAAGCTGTACCCTCGGTTGTCATTCAAAAGGAAGGCAAGCTCCAGGTGCGGGAATTTCATGTACCCGTGGATGGACCAGAAACAAGTGATGACAACAAAGAATAAGACATCATTGACAACCTCCCTCATTGTCTTGCTGACGGTATTCAGTAACTCCGCTGATGCTGTAAAATCCGGGGATTCGTTCAACTCTTCAACCGATATTCACTGGGATGAAATCGATTTTCAAGTGGAAGGGGTATGTATCTGCCCTCGCCCTCCGCCTGTCTATTATGAAGAAGGCATAATCGTGAGCTACTGGGAACCCTTTCTCCTGGAAGACACAGTTTCTGTGGCCTATTATTCACCTTATCAGGGCACATCAACGGGTTCCTCGGCAATTGATGAACTCGGCGGTAAAAACAAAAGTTCGGATTCAGCGGAAATCGCCAATGAATCGACCTTTGCCCAGGCTCATGCCTACCTGATCCCGCTCATGTCCGGAGTTTGCAAGCGCAGCGATTACGGCATGTGGATGACCGAATATGATGCCATGTGGCAGAACGACGAGTTATCCGCCCTTATCCATCCTGAAGCAAGACTGTACGCCAACAAGGCCATGCAGATGGCCTGTATGGCCGATGCCGCGGCCGTCAATCTCGGCTGGCCGCTCGACTTCATGCCATGGTGTGTCGGCAGCGGCGGATCAGCCTATCCCATGACCGGCCATGTGGACAATGACAATATCGTCCAGGCAAATTCAACCGCTGCCGCACGGTTGATCTTCAAGCTGAACCGGATCGGGATGATCTGTGACCCGGCCGATAACCTGTGCGGTTGTAATAATACGCCGGTCTGGATCAAGAGCCATTACAAGCTGCACACTGCCCGGCCGGATGACCGTTCGACCTATCCCATCGGCACAAGCGCCAAGTTTTATGATTCAGGCCTTAATCCATCGTATATGGGCGCAAAGGGTTCAAACGATGAATTTCTGTGGGTTGTCTACAGGAAACAACGCTGTTGTACCTGCTGCCAATGAAATATTTTGTAATTGTTATCCTCCTGTTCCTGATGATCCTCCCGGGGTTCTACCAGACCGGTGCCGAGGGTACCGCGCGGAAAACCCTCTCCGCAATTATGGAGAAAGCGAAAGAGGACGGTGCAGAGATGACCCTGCCGGACAACCGGCATGCCGAGAAAGGGTTGAGAGCGGCAAAAAAGGCTGCCGGCACCTTTTATTCCCCTGACTTCCAGGAACGGATTCAATGCGAACAGAAGCGGCTGGAGACGGAAGTCTTTGGCGATTACATTGCCGCCTGGGAAAAGAAGGAAAAATCAACCGACGGGCAATCCGGGCAAACCGGAGGCCTTGCTGATACGGAACAGGTCTACCTCTTTTTCTCAAGTTCAATGCCGGATGAAAGCGTACATGCCTACCTGTCTGCTATAGCTGATGCCGGCGAGCCCAATGTTATCCCGGTGATGCGGGGATTTGTGGGAGGCATGGCAGATATCCAAGCCGGTACGGAGTACTTTCGCCGGATATTGAAAAAAGACCTGAGTTGCCAAAATGCGAGGGAGCCATGCCAACGCTACCAATTGAAGATCAAGCTGAAGTCCCCTCTCTTTGCACAATACGGAATCACCCGGGTGCCTACGGTTGTGTATGAAAATCAAGAACAGGGTTTCCTGGTCCAAGGAGATGCCGGGTTTGACTATCTCCTGGAACTGATCAATCGGGAAGCGAAAAGTTCCACACTGGACAACTTCATTAATACAATACGGAAACCGAGACATTGAACAAACAGAGCGAACCCGGTCTACGAAGAGGTCCCGGATACCTTGAAGTGATCGCCATTTCCTTGCTGACGGCTGCCCTGACAGTACTTGGCTATCACAGGATGTACGCCCAAAAAATCAAGGTCCTGGACTTGAAAGGATATCTCAGAACGCAAAAGGCCCTGCTCGTGGCTGGAGAAATAAACGAAGACCGGTGGAAGGCAAGCCTGGACAAGCTGGAAGAGGTTTTGAACAGAGAGGCCTCCG
>JAMJFO010000129.1 GCA_023544645.1 Desulfobulbaceae bacterium
CGGATTCAGGTTATTGGCCATCATTTATTGACCAGATCGAGGACCCGCCCGTATCCGCCGATTGCCGAAATCTTATGCGCGTTTACATATTCCGCCGAATCAGCGCCCGTCCCCGCCGCGACGGCGGGGATCGGGATGCGGTCGACTTCATAAGATGCGGCCCCGGAGAGTCTGTCCGCCGTTTCAGCAAGTTTCGCCAGTAATCGCGCCTGAAGCTCACGGTTCCCGTCGCCAAGAAAGGTCTCGGTCAATCTCTCAAGCTCGATAAGTCTTTCGCCCGAGGCCAAAAGATAAAACCGCTCGGTCCCTTTCAAGCCGTCCAGGGTAAACCACTTGCGGCCGGGCGGGATGTAGGATTGATAACCGGTCGGAATTTCGCCACTGTAAAAACCGGCGCTCGGCGGAAAGACCAGATAAAGATCCGCCTGCGAATCAAACAGATACAGATAGACAAAGGCGCCGTCGTGCAATTCCAGGTAAAGCCGGAGAAGCTCCCCCTCCGAAACCGGCTGCTCCGCCTCGAAATCAAGAGAACTCACCTGCCCGTCCCGGGATTTATGGAGGAAAGCCCAGCTGAAAGACCAGCGTTCCCCGCCGAAGAGAGCCCCGGATGAAACCTGGAGCAAGATAAGCGATATAATCACAGATCTCCTGACCTCAGGAGATTCTGTTACGACACCATTTCGTAAATCAACCGCAAATCCGTGCCGGGAAATTTCGTTTTCGTTGCGTTGAGTTCCTGGCACAGTTGTCCGATGGTAACCGCGTTGCATCTGTTCGCGGGTTGATGCAGGCGCACCTTGAGTGTCATCTTCTCATAGTCCGGCAGGATGTCCGCTTCTGTTGCGTAGAGACCGCGCAACAGGCTCCGGCCATCTTCCTGGCGACTCATTGTCCGGCGGACTATATTTACCATGGCTGTCTCTGCCCGGTAGGCCACCATCTTGATCGTATCGATAAAATCCTTGCTCTTGGTCCCAAGCTTCTTGAACTGATCTTCCGGCGGCAGATCGGCCAGCCTGACATGCCTTGGTGTCGTTCGCCGGCAGGCTTTCAAGTCTTCGAGCGTCTTTGCCATATGCTCTACTTCTTCTCGCAGGGCCTGCTTTTCCATCTCATACGCCTCAACCTCCCCCCTGGCCGGTTCGATATCGTCACAGAGGATAACCCCATCACATTCGCAGCGTTTTCGGGCAAGTTGGGCCGCCTGTTTTCTCACTTCGCCGTCAACCTCCCTGAACAGGGGACTGACTACCTCCGTGGTGCCAGGAATAGCTTCCGTCGAATAATCAATAAGGCGATCAAGGTTGTAGTTTTCACGCATGTACTTGAAAAAATTTTCTTGCGACCACCTGGCAAACATCGCGGCAGCCGTAGCTTTCATGTCCCTGGCAAAATTGGTTGAAATAATCGCTGTCTGATGGCCGCTATCGCTCAACTTGCGAATCTCCCGCACCCACATCTTGCCGCCGAGAATCGTGCCGCGTTCCGCCAGTTTCATTTTCACCTCATGACCGGATATAAGGCTGACTTTATGTTCCGCGAATTCCGATTCCGGCCATATCCCCTCGGGATATTTATGGTAGGTCTGGCAGGCAATGCGCCTTGACCACATTCGGCACATAAAATCCGGGCTGTAGCCTTCACGATCAAAAACCAGGGTGAACCGGGGCAGCAGCCTTTCTTCCTCCAGTTCAAAGAGGCTCGGCTGGTTGGGAATATCACGTTCCAATCGGGGAAGTATATCCTCCTCCAGTACCGTGAGCAGACCGGGGTCGACAGCCTTGTTCACCAGAAAAAAGGGCTGACCGTCCATGGCATTGACCCAATAATCCGTCGTGGCCCGCAGACAAAGTTTCTGCCGGGCTACATAATGGCGGGGAAGCTCGGTCTGATTGCCGCTGTAAACACGCACATGCCCGTCGATATACAGAACGCCGCTCGTCTCCGGAAACATCTCCATCCAATCCCGACTCAGCTCCGCCCCCCATTGGCCGGCCCGGTCATCATTCGTCAGCAGATGCACCTTGTCCCGCAATGTCTTCACCTCCGGGATCCGGTCAAGGCCCAGCAATTTCCCCCATTCTCCCGGAGCACAATATCGTAGCGCTTCTATCGTTTTTATCCGCGCCAGCGCCATGAAGGCCAAAAGTAAAAAAATGCTGTCCAGCCGGTAATAGCCTTTCGGCAACTCAAAATATCCGGCCGTATGACGCAACAATCCCATGCTCATCAAGGCAGGAAGGCCGAGCAATACGCCGCCGTTCGGCACATCGAGACTGGACAGAAAACAGGGATCGAGCGGACCGCACTGGAAAATACTGGCCAGCAATCTCCCCTCCGTGTCCGTTGCCCCCATCCCTATGGGAGCCGCCGCATCTTCTCTGCTCCTGTTGCTTTTACAGCTCCCGGCCGGGGTTGGGGGCGCCTTGGTCTCGTCCTTTTTTTTTGTGGCTTGTGCAGTTTGCCGGCCTGCACGGCTTTGCGCAGGGTATCGGCTTTCAATGATAACTCTTTGGCGATCCCGGGTATTGTCCAGCCCTCATCGAGTAAACCTTGAATCTTGTCCAGAACCGGCGCCGTCAACACCGCAGGACCGCGACGATTAGGTTCGGCAAAAAATCCGGCCATGCCCTTTTCACGGTATAATTTTACGCTGCGGATCATGCCGATCTTGCTTATGCCGAAAGCCCGGCATATTTCCGCCTGCGTGGCGCTGCCGTTGACATACAACTGACTGGAAAACATGCGGAAGGCCTTCAGGTCGGCAACATCATGGCGAAATACGGGCAAACTTCCATGTATATAGGTAACGGTGTTATCTTCGCGGATAAAACCAATATTCTGGTTGATCAGCGTCGTTCCCGGAGGAAATATCGGCAGTTGGAGTTGAGGCATGATGGCGGTCCCGGAAATGGTGGTTGGAGATCCTTGCGAAAAGATAGTATCTTATCTAATTCCTGCCCCTCCATCAACATACTGATTGCTCCAATACTCGATTTGCTGCTTTTTCAACCTCTTTTCATTGCGTTAGCCCAGCCTTCTTTGCTTTGGCAAAACACTCGAGGTCAGGAAGTCTGAATCTACCTCAAGGTCGTCACGGATTCAGGGGTGGGCTCCGCCCACCAATAAAACCTCCTCACATTATCCCATACAATCCTGACATAACCTTTTGAGTTTATTACTCAATCGGTTATGGTTGATAACAAACTCGTAATAAATAAGTAAAGTGTCCTCCGAACTCCGAAGAAAGAACGACCGTATGCTCTATGCGGCCAAATACCTCTGGTATGCCGACATGGTCGCCTTCCGCGACCTG
>JAMJFO010000012.1 GCA_023544645.1 Desulfobulbaceae bacterium
AACGCTCTGCTCCCCGGCACTTACCTTCGCTCTCGAAAAAATTTACGCCAGACTGGCATCGGTATCCTCTCAGGACAACAGCGAAGAGGTTGTTATTGCACTCCCTTCCACCCCCAACGGCCTCTAACTCTCGCAGGCACCTCCAAAGCTCGTCAAAACGTCTCAGATAGATACGTTTTGGGACGTTTTGGTCCGTACCATTTTTATAACACAAAAACAGGAATTTGTAACGACTCCAAAGGAGGCTCCGTTATTTTCGTTTCAATCGGTTTCATATTGTTTCGCGTCCATAACGCCAAACGGCAGCGGCAATTCCTTGAAACTCATTGAATTAATGACACTTTTTCAAAACAATCAACAATTGGCATGCCAATTGCATTATATAGGGCGCAAGCACATGAGATCAATCCTGAACCAGGGAGGCCATTATGAAAAACAATAACAGCAACAATATTAAGAGTTGGATGGCCGCAGCTGCTTTTGCTGAAGCAGGTGAATGGGATACCGCTAAAGAAATGATTCCTGAAAGCCGCCCCAACACAGAAATCAGCTTGGTTGCACGTGTTTTTGCCGCAGTAGCCTTTGCCGAAGAAGGGCTTCATCATTATGCGCAGCAATTTGTTGAACAAGGCCGCTGCACACCGAAAAAAAGCTTTGAGGACGATCTGGCGGCACTTGGGATAGGGAGAATACACTTGCGCTACGGGGTTGTTTGTTGCGAATGATAAGCCCAATATCAAGAGGCGAGTGTTTGCATACCAGCGATGATGGACTTGCCGGAATCAGCAAAAACAATCCGATGCTTGTGGGGAAAAACGTAAATGCAGCCGCGTGTCTTGCTTGTGAATCAGGATCTGCTTTTTTTGGAGACCTTGAGCAGAAAATTGCAACAACACCGGCTCTCCGTCAAGACGGCCTCCAGTGACGAGGATATCTTCATCCGGTTGAATGATGGCGAGGTGGATGTTGTACTTCTCGACGTCCGCTTTAACGGAGAAAAAGCTGTTCAAACAATGGTTCATGCAAAAAACGAGCATCCTGAAATTGAAGTCATCCTTCTAAGTAATGCGGAAAGCATTGGGTGGGCGATGGCGGGAATGCGGGAAGGAGCGTTTGATGACATAGCAGAACCATTTGACGTAGAAAAACTTGTCGGGCGAATCGGTGCCGCCCTGAAAGTGAAAAGAAAAAGAGAAGGAAGATTTTCATTTTCTAAGTTTTTCGAAAAAAACATGATGGCGGCAACCTTTGCACAGGCAGGAGAATTTGACGCCGCAAAGAGCCTCATGGATAGTGGAAAGAAATCAAAAAAGGCGTCAAAGAAAAAGAACTCGAGCGATTAAGCAATTCAAACCTCACATCAGGATGGGCATTTATGAAAGAAATGAAAGTACTTCTAGTAGATGACGAGGAAACATTCGTTAAAACACTGTCGGAACGCCTCAATATGCGCGACATGAAAAGTGACTCGGTGTTTAACGGAGAACAGGCGCTGGACTTTGTTGACGACAACGAACCGGACGTGATGGTCTTGGACCTGAAAATGCCCGGGATTGACGGCATGGAGGTTCTCCGTCAAGTCAAGAAAAAATATCCCAACATCCGGGTCATTATCCTGACTGGACACGGAACAGATCTGGACGAGGAGGAAGCCAAAAGGCTCGGCGTGTTCGATTACATGAAGAAACCCGCTGACATCGACACGCTTGCCCAGCGCATCAAAGCAGCCTACCTGGAAAAAATACAGCGGTCAATGACAGCAGTCGCGTTTGCAGAGGCTGGCGAACATGACGAGGCCCGGAAGATAATGATACAGGAAAACAAAAAAGACAAAAAAGACGATTCAAAGAATTAGGAGCTTCCCCATGGAAAAAAAATTAGAAGCAAGCGTATTGCTGGTTGACGACGAAGAGCAGTTTCTGGACATGCTGTCCCAGCGCCTTGGGACCCGTGGACTCAAGGTGAATACTGTTACCAGCGGAGAAGAGGCGCTGGATCGGGTAACAGATCACAATTACGATGCGATTGTGCTGGACCTGGCCATGCCGGGCATGAACGGCATTGAAACCCTGAAACAGATTAAAGAAAAAAGGCCGGATATTGAAATTATCATGCTGACCGGCCACGCCAACGTCAAGGACGGCATCGAGGCCATGAAAATCGGCGCTGAAGATTTTCTGGAAAAACCAATCGATATCAACGTGCTCCTGGAGAAAATATCTGAAGCCAAGCACAAACGAATGATCGTTGTCGAAAAAAAACACCAGAAAGAGGTGAAAAAAATAATCAAGAGTAAGAGCTGGTAACAGTACCATCTTGGGAGCCGAGTCGGCTCCGGCATCTGATATAGAACGATTTGTTTTGAAGAAGGAGAATCTTTAACAGGAAACGTACGCCTTCGCCAGGAGGACGGCATATCTGCACCAAATACATGAACAATAGTACCAAAATATCAACAAGTAAAGAAAAGGAGCAGGCTCGTGACTACTGATATCCCGGCAGTAAAAGACCTTGTCATTCCCATTGAGAGGTATCCCCATGTCAATCAGGATAAGACTCTCCATGATGCTGTACAGGTAATTCAATCGTACACATGCGGTGAAAATGACCGTATAAGGTATTCCGAAATCATGGTGGTAAACGATCAGAACCAGCTGGCAGGCCGCTTATCCATCCTGGATGTTTTACGTGGCCTTGACAAACGTTTTTCTGAGATCCCCAAAGTGAAGGAGTTTGCAGGAAAGGGATCAGATTACCCCAACCTGACCATCCTCTGGGAAGATGCTTTTTTTGTTGGATGCGCCAAAGGTGTTTCCAGGCCTGTCCGTGAATTCATGTCACCGATAAAGAACATGGTCAAGACCAGCGATTCGTTGTTAAAAGTCCTGTCAATCCTGTTGAGCTTGAATTGTCAACTTCTCCCTGTGGTAGAGGGGAAAAGGGTTGTCGGCGTGATCCGTCTCGAAGAGATTTTCAAAGAGATAAGTGTTCGGTGCGGTTTGTAAACAAGGTTGGGAAGTTTCGAATCAATAAAGGAAATGAGGTAGAGGAACCATGACGAATGCAACAACAGAGATGGGCGTGATGACTGAAAAAGAGCCCATTGATTGGAAGAGGATAATTTTTCTGCTTACGGGTATAACCCTGTTCGGGGTTGTTTACTTTTCTCCTCTCTGGCCGGATGCTGTTGACCCCCAGGGAGAACATTTTATTTTGACCAAGGAAGGCAAGGGCGCCATCGCAGTATTTCTAATTGCTGCCACTTGGTGGGTTTTTGAGGTGGTTCCCATCGGTGTTACCAGCCTGACCATAGGCCTGCTCCAGGCTCTTTTTTTCATCAGACCGGCAAAAGTGGCATTCAAGGATTTCATGGACCCATCCGTCCTCTTTATTTTCGGCTCCATCGTCATCGGCATGGTTTTTACTAAAACAGGCCTCACCAAACGCATCGCCTATAAAATGCTCGCCATCGTCGGTGAAAAAACAAGCATGATCTATCTGGGCTGCTTTGTCCTCACCGCTGCGCTCACCCACATTATGGCCCACACAGCGGTGGCGGCAACCATGTTCCCCCTGCTCATGGCCATATATGCCCTTTACAGCGACGAAACAAAACCTACAAAGTTCGGCAAGGGGTTATTTATTGGCATGGCCTACGTCGCCGGCGCCGGTAGTATCATCACCCTCCTCGGTGCGGCCCGTGGCGCTGTGGCACTGGGTTTTTACAAAGATATCACCGGTCAGGACATCAGCTTTTTCCAACTGACCTATTACATGGCTCCGATCGGCTGGGGCATGACCATACTGCTATGGGTGTTTTTCATGTTGGTCTGCAAGCCCGAACAGGAAACCATTCCAGGCCTCAGAGAAAAAGCGAGCCGTATGTACAAAGAGCTTGGCTCCTGGAGCACCAAAGAAATCATGACCGCTGTCATTGTCGCGTCCACCATTCTGGTTATTTCGCTTAAATCTTTCGTTCCTGCTTTTTCTGAGCTCGACAAAACCGGGGTGCTTCTTGTCTCAACCGTTCTCTTTTTCGTGGTCAACATTCTCGACATCAACGACCTGGAAGAAATTCCCTGGAATATCATTCTCCTCTTCGCCGGTGCCATGTCCATCGGCTTCTGCCTCTGGGAGACCGGGGCTGCCAAGTGGATGGCGGTCAACTGGCTCACCATGTTTCAAAACGCGCCTGCCATCGTCTTTATTCTCGGCATGGCCTTTTTTGTCATGATAATGACCAACTTTATCATGAACGTTGCCGCAATCGCCATCTCCCTGCCGGTTGCCCTTGTTATCGCCCCTTATCTCGGCGTCGGCGGCGAGGTTATCGTCTTTTCCGCTCTGATTGTGGCCGGTATGCCCTTTCTGCTTCTTGTTGGGGCTGCGCCAAACGCTATCGCTTACAACTCGAAGCAGTTTACGACCGCTGAATTTTTCATGTACGGCATCCCTGCAAGTTTACTGCTGATGGTGGTCACCTGGGTTGCGGTTCAGTTCATCTGGCCGATAATGGGCATGACGGTCTACCTGCCGACCCCATAACATCGAAGACACCAGGACAATGAACCTTTGCCATGCACGGAAAGACGGATCTTATATTGGAGAAAGTAGAGCTATGCAGGAAGAAAAAAAAATAAAAGTGCTGCTTGTTGATGATGAAGAGACCTTTGCCAAGACCCTATCCGAACGTTTGACAACCCGAGATCTTGCATCAGAGGCGGTTTTTGGCGGCACCCAGGCTCTGGAATCCATCGGCGCCGATGAACCGGATGTCATGGTTCTTGATCTCAAAATGCCCGGAATGGATGGCATGGAAGTGTTGAGAAGGGTCAAGAAAAATTACCCAAATATCAGAACAATCATTCTCAGCGGCCACGGCACTGATACCGACAAAAAAGAAGCCGCCGAACTCGGGGTGGTTGATTTTCTCGTAAAGCCAGCCGCGATAAACATGCTTACCGAAAAAATCAAAGTCGCCTTTGCTGCGAAAAGCAGCCCTGAAATGATGTATTCATACAACGATTTCGTTCCTATCCTGAAAAAACATCTCAATAATGAAGGCGTAACCCTTGGGAAAAACGCCCTTGGCATAAAATGCTTTTGCCGGGACGACAATCAGGATCATATCGGCGCCTTGCTCATGAGCACCGGCAGCAGTACTGGATGGTTTGACCTCAATGCCTTCGGCGCCTTTCCTGCGGGACGCAGCCTCGAAAGCCTTGGCCCGCCTTCGCATCATATCCCTGAGTTGCTGAAGGATCCATGGACTGTGGTGCTCCACGCCACCCATGTGGGCTGTGATTCAAAATTCACCCTTGGCATGACGGACCGGTACGGCATGAAAAAACCCAGCGCCTCCTGCGGATTGCTTGCCGCAATATTGAAACGCCATAACGATCGCCGCAATGGGATAATCCCTCCCGTCCTCCGCGATTTTGAAATGCACGAAACAGAGAAGGCGCTTCTCCCCCATCTCGACAAAATACAAGAGACAGCCTATCCGATGGCTGCTATCGCTGAAAAGCTCCAGGAGCTTGGCTGCGACATTTTTGACGCTCTGCTTAAAGAAAGCGGCACCAAATCCATTTATATCGGCGGCATCAATGTCGACTACGAGGCTGAAAACCCGGCGAATAATTTTTTTGTCCCCAAGAAGGTCTTTCTTTATGAAGGGGGCATAAGAAGAGAGCTGGCAATCAACTGAGTGGAACAATCTGCCCTGAACCAGACTTGAGTTGACAATGGCCAGGTTCTTCCGGACTGTCAACTTAAGTCTCGTCTTCTCACAAATAATCAAAAAGCGGCTTTACTCAATGTCCACTGTTTTGTGGCAAGGTCACTAATGTGCCGCGCGGCTTTTTGCGTCGGCAGAATTAAGCCTGCTCGGCCTTTCTCGGGTTAAAGATATCTGAAATAGGAGTTGAATTTGGCCTCGATAAATACAGTTCCGTGAGCAGCATAGTAATCAGAACTGAAAAGCTGATAGTGCAAAAAAACAGCTTAAGAAAAGGATAGAAAGATAATTTTTGTGGTGGACCATGCCCTTGTCATGGCTGAGGAGTTCACCCTTATGCGCAAGTCAAAGCCGGTGCTTCTCGCAACAGGGCGCTCATCTGGGGGATAATCGCCTTTGGGGCTATGCCAGCCTTGGAATGCCCCATGCCGCTGGACTTTACAACCTGCCTGAACAGCCACTCTTTTTTCATTTCATTTTCAACTATTATGGTTTTATTTACAGCGTGGTTATCTCAATCTTTTTTTCACGAATCGACATCCGGAACTCCTCCCGGCCACTTGCCCTTCCTGCAAATTTACCTCGTACCATACCCTTCCTTCTTCATTGACACAGTGCAGATTATAATAAACCCCGGCAATTGATTCATGGAGCCGCAAATATTCCCCTGTGGAGTATGAAATCCGCATTGAGTTTCTTAAAAACTTCTTTTTTATCTGGGGGACGCTTGACCATGACCTTAGCGTCTTCAAGCACAAAAGTGAGATAGTATTGAAAATGAATTTTCTTTACCTCTGCGAAATCTTTTACAACAATCCCACGTTGATCATGGAAGATGAAGGAAATTTTCTTTGCATCAAAATCAAGCGTCACCTGCCTGGCAAACCGTTTTCCGAACACGAAATACACAAAGTACAAGGGCACCACAAATACCAGGGCCTGAATAAACGATTCCTCTGCACTCATTCCTGAATATATAACACCAAGTATGGTGAACGTAATCATTGCTGCCAACCCCAAGAGGTGAAAATATTTGAAAAAATATCGCTCTTCTCCAGGCATAAAAATAGTATAGATCTTTGTGTTTATTTCATTCATATACAGGCACCCAATACTCTCAACAACCTTTTATATCATATTTTTTCACTTTCTTTAAAACTCATCGGATATACTCCATGAAATTACAAAGCAGAACCAGCTAACTCCAGGGCTGACATTTCAGCCTTTCCCATGACGATCAGATCGTTTTCTTTTTTGTGGGAAACATCAATTATCGTATCCGACGGCCTGCCGTCCTGGAATAACACATCCATGGCCACTTTTTCCTGCCGCGAAATAAGTTTCACGCCGGAGACGACATCATCCCTTTCGTCCCCGCTGATATCTTTGGCAAAAAAAGGAACAACCACAAGCACATGGCTCTCATTCCACCGTGCTATGCGGCAGGACATCCTGAGATGTGTATTCCGTGGAGATGGTGCCGTCATAGGGAACGAGAATTTTATTGTAATGCCTCAAAATTTCATCTCCTGATTTTAAAAACGGTGCGATATGGATATTAACACATACCGCACCGTTTAAAAATAACGGGAATCAGTGCATTGCAACCAGTCCCGAAGCTGAGAAGAAAAAAGCCCAGCGAGACCAGTCCGATCTGCATGACCGACATGCCGCCCTCGGCGGTCGGAGCATCGGCGATCTAAACATTCTGCGAACAGTATCCATGGTGTTTTTCTTCCTTTGTGATTATTAAAAACTTGCTTATGCAGATTTACTGATCAGTATTTCAAAATGACCGTAATGGCGCGGCTAAGGAGACAGGCCCATTTTCTTTATCTTCCTCCATAACGAAACCCGGTCGATCCCGAGTATTTCCGCCGCCCTGGTCCGGTTGTGATTAACATGCCGGAGAACGTGCAGAATGTGATTACACTCCACCTCCCTCAGCGTGGGCAGCCGGTTTTCAGCCGGATCAGTGCCGGATTTGTTCCCGCCGTTGAGGCGGGGGGGATCTGTTTCGGCTTTGCCGCTGCCGGCAGGAGTCTTATCAGCCGACAGTGACTTGCGTTTTATTCTTCGCGAAACATTTCGCTTTCTGCGCAAAGAATTCATCAGTTCAACCTTCCCTTGCGTCATCATTCCCTCCGCCCGATTAAAAAGCTGATTCCAGCTTCATTCCATCGATTTGCCTTTTCACCTGCGCGGCCGTCCTGATGCGCTCGGCAAGCAATTCGATATCGACTGGTTTTTTGAGATAATCAAAAACTCCCAGTTTCCAGGCCTCAGCAGTTTCCTCGTCGGCGCCGTGCCCTGTCTGGACGATTACCTGAATGGTCGGATAATTCCGCCTTACCTGACGAAGAACTTCCATTCCGTCTATCCCCGGCATTTTCAAGTCAAGGACCATGACATCGGGCGCGGCGCCGTTCAGTTCACGAATGGCGTCCAGCCCGCCAAGCGCGACATCACTGGACAAATCCCTCAGGTCAAGTCGCTCCGCCAGTGTCCTGACAAAATTTTCCTCATCGTCCACCAGTAGTATTTTGATATCTTCCATACTGTTACCTCTTTCTTGCGTTTTTATTCGTGCTGCTTTCGCCCGAATCTTTTTTGCCGTTATCAACGCTTTCTTCCGAAGCTGATGCGTCCATGATGCTGATCGCCGTATCAAATTCCCCGGCCTGGGCAAAGCTACGGCGCTCATCGAATCCTCGAAAAGCTTCTGCAGCGAGCGCCTGTGCCTGACAACGCTCTTTTTCCTGCTGCGATGACATGCTTCAACGACCTTGCGCTTCAACTTCTCCATGTCAAACGGAACCGTCAGGTCATCACTGGCGCCGGCCCGCATGCCAGCCATCGAGGCGTTCACGTTGTCGCTGTAATTGATCAGAACCACATCGACGGAAGGCATTGATTCGCGAATCAGCCTGAGCCCGCCAAGCATTTTTTCGGCCTGATGGCGAACATCGACCAGGACAACGTCGATTGCAGCAGGCCATCCCTACCCCTTCCCCGGCTTATGCTGGTGGACGGTCGCACCCCACTGCCGCAGTTTCCCGCCAAGTGTTTCCAGCAGTGAATCGTCTTGGGTCACGATAAGAAGCGCGGCGTCTGCCCGCTCCATGCGTCCGCAGTTACCGCCAAGCATCTGCCGCAACGAGGGTTTCAGCTTGCCCTGACGGAAACCACGGCATAGGTTACCGACACTCCGCGCAGTCCGGTCGCTTCAAGAAAATCTTCAATGCTGTGATGATGGCGGCGGGGCTGTTCATCCATGATGCGTATTGCTTCTTCATGGAGCCCGCCTTCGGCAAAAGCGACCGCCATAAATGCTTTTTGCAGATACCCCAGCCTGCTTTTGGGAGTGGAAGGAGGAATCATCTCCCTGGCGACCTCCCATTCACCTGCTTCGTCAAAAGTGACAGCCATCATCCAACCGCGATATTTATCAGACGATTCGTTCATGTCGGACCTCCATCGGATTCAATAATCTGGCATATACTTCTCGCGCCTTCCCCCCTTATAGCAATTACGGTGCCAGAATAAAAATATCAATAAAAACGAGCAGTTAAACAAACAAACACAAACACGCCCCAGCCTCCTTGATACATTGAGAAACAATTCGAAACAATCGCCGGACAAGTAATACACGGGTACTGGCCACGGCTCGCTCTTGAAAAAAAAGGAACGACAAACAAATACAAAATAACAGGTATATAAAAATGTTATGAAAAAAAAATTGACAAAACCCTGTCATTTACGCAAATTGAAACTTATTAAGACGTGATGAAACAGAACTCTAACCCCTGCCTGTTCATCATGCTTACTGCTCGTTCACCAAAGGGGACGAATGTGAATCCTGAAGACGTAATCAACGGCATACCGCACCCGGTTGCGATTCTTGATGCCCAGCTTCGCGTATCATCCATGAACTGCAAACTTGAGGCCATTACAGGACATGCTTCCGGCGCCGTAAAAGGAATACGGGCCGAACACGTTATTCGGTTCAATTTCGGGACCGGCGGCATCGAAAAGGCCCTGCAGGGAGAGCAGCCGCTGACCAGAGAAGGCGACATTATCAAGAACCACGACCCGGCAATCGAAATTATCATGCTCACCGGGCACGGTTCAACAGCCAGCGGCATTGAAGGCATGAAAAAAGGACTTTTCGATTACCTTATGAAACCGGTTGATATCGGCGAATTAGTTATCAAAATAAATGAAGCCGCCGCAGTAAAGAATTCTGAATAAAACCTGCGGCAATCAGTCAAAAACCTCCGCTTCCCTGAATGGCACGCCATTCCGGTCTTTTTCCGAAAGAATCGGCTCACCGGTCAGTGGCCAGGAAATATTCAGATCCGGATCATCCCAGGCGATGGTCCGTTCATGCTGGAGGGCGTAGAAATCCGTGGCAAGATAAAGAAATTCAGCGCTGTCGGACAACACATAAAATCCATGGGCAAACCCTTCGGGCACCCAGAACTGCTTTTTGTTTTCCGCGGACAGGCGGACTCCGACCCACGTCCCGTACGTCGGAGAACTCCGGCGGATATCCACGGCCACATCAAACACTTCGCCCCTGATCACCCGTACAAGCTTTCCCTGGGGCTGTTTGATCTGGTAATGCAGCCCGCGCAGGACATTCTGTTCCGAGCAGGAGTGGTTGTGCTGGACAAAATAGATATCCATGCCGGTGAGCTCCTGCCAGAGCCTCTGATTGAAGCTCTCAAAAAAGAACCCCCGGTCATCGCTGAACACCCGGGGTTCGAGGATAAAGGCATCGGGAATAGCTGTTGCAATTTTTTTCATTTTTTCAATCCGGAGGCTGAGGAACCCTCTCTCATCTGTTGGCGTACATCTGTTGATAATACTGCCGGTACGATCCGTTAACCACGGCGTCCAGCCACGTTCTGTTGCTGAGGTACCAGTCCACGGTCTTCTCCAGACCGACGTCAAAGGTCATCTTCGGCGTCCATCCCAGTTTTGATGAGATTTTGCCGGCATCAATGGCATAGCGGCGGTCATGGCCGAGACGGTCACGGACAAAGGTTATCAATTGCCGGCGGGGCTGTCCCGAAGGCAACGGCCCCGCCTTCCGGTCAAGGATATCGCAGAGCAGCTCCGCCACCTCAAGGTTGCGTTTTTCATTATGCCCGCCGATATTATAAGACTCACCGGCCACGCCCTTTTCCAGCACCCGCACAATCGCCTCGCAATGGTCCTGGACATAGAGCCAGTCCCGCACATTGCCTCCGTCACCGTAGACCGGAACTTCCCGCCCCTGCAGGGCGTTATTGACGGCAAGCGGAATCAGCTTTTCCGGGAACTGGAACGGGCCGTAATTGTTTGAACAGTTGGTGATCAGGATCGGCAGCCCGTAGGTATGGAAATAGGACCGCACAAGATGATCGGAAGAGGCCTTGCTGGCCGAGTAGGGAGACCTGGGGTCATAGGCGGTCAATTCGGTAAAATATCCGGTTGCTCCCAGGGATCCGTACACCTCATCGGTGCTGACGTGCAGAAAACAACACTCGTCCCCGCCGGCCTGCCGCGGTCGGTCCAGCCAGTGTTTTCTGGCTGCCTCGAGCAGGGTAAAGGTGCCGAAGATATTTGTCCGGATAAAATCGGCCGGGCCGGTGATGGACCGGTCCACGTGGGACTCCGCGGCAAAATGGACAACAGTGTCTATATCATGCTCAAGAAAAAGGGATTCAACAAGATGCTGATCACAGATATCACCCTTGACAAAGTGATGCCGGGGATTGTCAGCAACACCATCAAGGCTTCGCAAATTGCCCGCATAGGTCAGTTTGTCCAGATTGACAATTTCCCAATCCTCCCGCGCTTCAAGCACCAGGCGAACAAAGTTTACCCCTATAAAACCGCAACCGCCGGTAACCAGAACTTTTTTCGCCATGTTTATCCCTACACTCTTTATTATTTCAGCCGCAATATCCGCTCAGGGCAGAAAACACCGGGCCGCCAAACCGCGCTCATCCCGGATCCATCATGCCGGAGCCTGTTCCTCCGTAAGGTCTGCTACTATAGAACCAGTCACCGCCTCTGTCAAACCGGAAACGAATTGCCTGCTCAAGCCAGGGCCGAAACCGTCTCCTGGCGGCAGGAATTATCTCACCGGGTTATGGACAAAGAAATTAAAATAAAGTAATATTAAAAAGTTATAATAAACATAGAAAAACGCAACGGGTTCAGGTTCAGCAACCCTCAATTTTATAACCGGCCCAGTATATCCATGAAATATTCCTTTCCCGCTATATTATCCAGCGTATTTTTGATATTTCTCCTCATTGCTCCGGCTGCGGCTGAGGAAGAAGTGGAACCTCACATCGGCGACATACTCATTACCACCTCCCAGACCCATCTGCTTTTATTCTGTTCAATCAAGAACAGTTTCACTCCGAAAATGATCGAAGGAATCCATAACGGCATTCCCGTGACATTCACCTTCATGGTCGAACTGGAACAGGTAAGGAGCAAATGGTTCGACCGGGGCATGACCGAAATGACCATTGAGCATACCCTGGTCTACGATTCGCTGAAGGAACGCTACGAGATTCACCGTTCGGAGAAATCAAAAAATCCGCTCATCCGGGATTCCCTGGAAAAGGCCATGGAGCTGATGGTTGAACTGAACGGCATCAAGATCATCCAGCGCGATGAACTGACGCCCGATGCGCCCTACGCCCTCCATGTCAAGGCCACGTTGGCAAAGAAAACCCTCCCCCTGTACATCCACTACATCATCCCTTTTATTTCATTATGGGATTTTGAAACCGACTGGCGCACCATAGAATTCCGCTACTGATCCTCATGCTCACCCCGCAGCAACGACAGAAAAAGAAGCGGTACATCCGCTATATCATTATCTTCTGCTGCGCCCTTATTCCGCTGCTTGCCCTGCTGCAGCGTATACTGCTCAAGGGAACATTCTCTCTGCCCATCAGCAGCACAATCCTCATTTTTGCGCTGATCAACATCAACGGCCTGCTCCTTTTGCTCATGCTGTACCTTGTGCTGAGAAATCTGGTGGAGCTGATTTTTGAACGAAAGCATAACATCCTTGGCAGCAGGCTGCGTACCCGCCTGGTGGTTTCCTTTGTTTCGCTGTCGTTTGTGCCCACGGCCCTGCTGTTCCTCATTGCCCTCAGTTTTGTCTCAACATCGATGGATTACTGGTTCAACACCAATGTCGAGGACTCGCTGCAGTCATCACTCAAACTGGCCCAAACCATTTACCGGGATACCGAGCAGGAAGCGGAAAACATGGGAGCGCGAATCGGCGCAGCCCTGGTTGCAAGCAGGATCGACCCGGCAAATCAGCTCGATATAGAGCAGCTTTTTGCCCGGATTCTCCAGAATACCCCACCCGGCGCTCCCGATGCCCTGGCCCTGGTTGATAACAGCCCCAGGGATATTGTCTCGATCAGGGGATCCAGGCTGCTTGCCACAACAATTCCCAATGTCCCGACAGAAGCCCTGCGCCTGGCGCAGAACCGGGAAAAGCCCGAAGTGATAACCCAGAAAGCCGGAGCGGGCGAACTGGTCCGTTCAATCATCCACCTTCGCCTGCCCGGCGTTGGCGGCACATCCTACTTTCTTGTCACCTCGCTACTGATCCCTTCGGAGCAGCTGACCAGGATGCAGACAATATCCGAAGGGCTGAACGACTACCGGCAGCTGGTCATGCTCAAGGCTCCCATCAAGCTCAGCCTGATCATCATGCTCCTGATCATCACCCTGCTTATTCTTTTTGGCGCCATCTGGTTCGGATTCTACATCTCCCACGGTTTGACCGGCCCCATCAACAAACTGGCGGAGGCCACCCGGCGGGTTGCCGAAGGCGAACTGGATTTTCAACTGGAAAAGGAATCGGACGATGAAATGGGCCTCCTGGTCGACTCCTTCAACCGCATGACCGCCGATCTGGCCGCCGGCAACCGGAATCTTGCCAAGGCGCACGACGCGCTCAAGGAAAGCAATATCATCTCCGAACAGCGGCGCCACTACATGGAAACGGTCCTCAAAAACGTGGCTGCCGGGGTTATCGCGATCAACGAACGCAATGAAATAAACACCATCAACAAATTCGCAGAAGAACTGCTTCGCATCGATCCCACCGACTTTCTGCACAAGGACTTCCATGATGTTCTCATCCGTCCACACGTCGCCATCCTGGAGTCCTTTTTCAATGAACTGCAGAAATCGGGCAAACAGACCATTGAACGCCATCTTCGCCTGACCGTCCGCCGCGGGGAAACCTTCTCGCTGCTGGTCAACATCACCCGCCTTGAAGATGAGGGGCGGCATATCGGCTATGTTATTGTCTTCGACAACCTGACCAAGCTGGAAAAAGCCCAGCGGCTGGCAGCCTGGCAGGAAGTTGCCCGCCGCATAGCCCATGAAATAAAAAATCCTCTCACCCCCATTCAGCTTTCAGCCCAGCGGCTCCGGAAACGCTACCTCGACAAGATCAGCGATGATACGGAGGTGTTCGATCAGTGCACCAGGACCATAGTCAACCAGGTTGAAGAGATCAAACGGCTGGTCAGTGAATTCTCGGATTTTGCCCGCATGCCGCAGGTCAGGAAAAAGCCCGGCAATCTTGTAGCCATCGTTGAAGATATTCTCAGCCTGTATCGCGAAGCGCACAAGCATATTACATTTACCCTGGACTGCAGAGAGGATATCCCGGAATTCTCTTTCGACCCTGTCCAGATCAAACGCATCCTGATCAATCTGCTTGACAATGGCGTCTCTGTCCTGCCGGAAAGCGGCAACATAACCATCACCCTGCATGTCAACCATGCGGAAAATACCATGGTCATGGAGGTTGCCGACACCGGACCCGGCATCAGCGAACAGATCAAGTTCCGGCTTTTCGAGCCCTATTTCTCCACCAAAAAATCCGGCACCGGACTGGGTCTGGCCATCGCCCACACCATTGTTACAGAGCATAACGGAACCATACAGGTACGTGACAACCATCCTGCCGGCGCGGTCTTTATCGTTGAGCTCCCTTTAGATAGTTGATAAGATGCGCTGAATGAAAAACATACCTCCATGCGGGCCGATGAGACCTGAACCTCCCCTGATCCTTTTCCCCGGCAGCAGAAGAACAGAGAGGACATGAGCGCTACACTCCTGATCATAGACGACGAAGAATCCATCAGGGACTCCCTTTCCGGCATCCTCGGCGACGAGGGATTCGAAACCCTCGCGGCCTCCTCGGCCGAGGAAGGCCTGAAAATGCTTGATCAGGCGGATATAGACCTTGTTCTGCTTGATATATGGATGCCCGGCATGGATGGAATGGAAGCGCTGGAACGTATTGTTGACCGGCACAACATCCCGGTCATCATGATCTCCGGTCACGGTAATATCGAAACAGCGGTCCAGGCAACCCGGAAAGGCGCTTTTGATTTCATTGAAAAACCGCTCTCCTACGACAAGACTCTCCTGTCCATCAACAACGGCCTCCACCTGGCCAGGCTGGAACGGGAAAACAGGATCCTGCGCGATATCACCCCGACCAGGACCCAGCTCACCGGCAAGTCACAACTCATAGAGCACTTGCGGCTGCAGATTGAGCGGGTCGCTCCGACGGATGCATCGGTCGTTATCCGCGGCGGACATGGGACCGGCAAGGAACTTGTGGCCCAGACCATCCATGCCCTGTCTTCCCGTAAAGACAAGCCCATGGTTGAAGTCAACTGTGCCGCCATTCCCGAGGAACTCATCGAATCCGAACTTTTCGGCCATGAAAAAGGAGCATTCACCGGAGCGACGGAACGGCGGCAGGGCAAGTTTGACCAGGCAGACGGAGGCACTCTTTTCCTGGACGAGATCGGCGACATGAGCCTGAAAAGCCAGGCCAAGGTCCTGCGCATCCTGCAGGAGCAGAAATTCGAGCGGGTCGGCGGCAGCCGGACCATCCATGTCAATGTCCGCATCCTGGCCGCAACCAACAAAAACCTGGAAGAAGAGATTGAAAAAGACACCTTCCGGGCCGACCTTTTTTACCGGCTCAATGTCGTCCCCATTGAAGTACCGAGCCTCAGTGACCGGATCGAGGACATACCGCTGCTGGTTGAGGATTTTCTCAAGCAGTTCCGCACAAAAGGACTCGGCAGCAAAAAGTTTTCTCCTGAGGCGATTTATCTTCTGCAGCAGCATTCGTGGCCCGGCAATGTCCGGGAACTGAAAAATCTCGTCGAACGGCTGATGATCATGTCCCCGCACCCAGATATTTCGGAAAAGGATGTCGCCCTTTTCCTGGGACCGGGAAACGGTCTTGCCCATGTCGCCGCTGTTCCGGCCCAGTATCAGCAATTCAACTATAAAGAGGCAAAAAAACATTTCGAACGGGACTACCTCGCCGCAAAACTGCTGGAAAACAGCTGGAATATATCGCAGACAGCCGAGCAGATAGGAATGGAACGAAGCCATCTGCACAAGAAAGTCAAATCATTAAACATAGAATTAAACAAGGAGTAAACCATGGTCTTTCCCGAATACCGTCCCCGCCGTATGCGGCTCAACGAAAATCTGCGTTCCTTGATCAGGGAAACCCGCCTGGCACCGGAGCAGTTGATCTTCCCCCTGTTCATCATGCCCGGCAAGGGCAAGCGGGAAGAAATTCCGTCAATGCCCGGTATTTTCAGGATTTCGGTCGACCAGCTGGCCAAGGAGGCAGAGGACTGCCTGGCAGCCGGAATAAGATCGGTGGTCCTTTTCGGACTGCCGGAAAAAAAGGACCCCATGGGTTCGGGCGCCCATGCCAGGGACGGCATCATCCAACGGGGCATCCGGGAGCTGAAAAACAAAGCGCCTGAGATGACCGTCGTTACCGATGTCTGCCTCTGCGAGTACACCGATCACGGCCACTGCGGCTGCCTCATCGGCAACACCGTCGACAATGACACTACAATCGAGCTCCTGGCCCGCACCGCCCTTTCCCACGCCCAGGCTGGTGCGGACATCGTCGCCCCATCCGACATGATGGATGGCCGGGTTGCCGAAATCCGGAGCGCTCTGGATGAAAACGACTTTCACATGATCCCCATCATGTCCTATGCCGTCAAGTATGCCTCCGCATTTTACGGCCCGTTCAGGGACGCGGCCGACTGTTCACCGCAGTTCGGCGACCGGCGCAGTTACCAGATGGATCCGGCAAACAGCCGCGAGGCCCTGCGCGAGGCCACGCTGGATGTTGAAGAAGGAGCGGATATCCTGATGGTCAAACCGGCACTGGCCTACCTCGACATCATCAGCCGCCTGCATGATGAATTCGACCTGCCCATCGCCGCCTATCATGTCAGCGGTGAATATGCAATGATAAAGGCCGCGGAGCAGAAGGGATGGATAGACGGGGAAAAGATAATGGCTGAAAGCCTGCTCTCCATCCGACGGGCAGGGGCGGATATTATTCTCACCTACTGCGCCAAGGAGATGGGACGCCTCCTGCTCAATTCATGAAGCGGTGATTTCTTGCCCGCATTTCTCATCCCGACACCTCGGGACTGCGAAGCCGGAAAGCACCATGTCTACTGCGTTGCTGAACCGAAAACATTCTCGACATACGTACAGTATGCCTGCGAGTGTTTTCGGTTCAGCGCCTTGTATCCACGGCACTTTACAGCTTCTCGCGACAACACTTGTGAGAAATGCGGGCTAGCTATTGATCGGGGAAGTCCGGCGGCGCTGATGCCGCCGGACCATTGCGCAGCCATAAACCGACGAGGAATGCCGCTCCCGCGGCATCGGCCGCCAGATCACCTAGGCTTGCCACCCGTCCGGGAATAAATGACTGATGATATTCGTCAGTTATGCCATACAGCAGACAGAAAAATACAACCAGCGCACCGGCGGTTTTCGGTCTGGCCCGGCGAAATTGTTCCGGCACACCATAAAGTCCGGCGGCCGCCAGCCCGGCGTAGATCAGTCCATGCGCCAGTTTATCCAGTCCGGGCAGGTGCGGCAGCTGCAATTCGGTCCCCGGCTGGTGGGAGAGAAAAAAAATCGTCCCCATGACCAGGGTCACGGGGACGATGCGGATACTGCGGGCCACTGTGTTCATTGCGGCGTGTTAGGGATATAATTTATGGTCTGGTCTCCGGCGGATTGATATGAACCTGATTCAACACCTCCTCCGGGTATTTCTTCCTTATTCGCCTGATGGCGGCGCTGATGCGCTTGGTCGGCGCGGTTTCGATACAGGTCTCCACTTTGTCGGCATAGGCAGTGGCAAATAACTGCTTGTCCCGGATGACAAAGGTATGGCTCCAGTTAATCTCGATTGTTTCCGGATTCTCATCAATGGGCGCCTCCAGCACCTCCCCGCCCCGGGCGACCTGCACCGCATCGCTCTCGCTGATCTCCAGAAGCCAGGCATCGCCTTCCCGATTGGACCAGAGGACAAAAACACCAAGCTCCCTGACCGTTTCCTCGTGCTGCTGCGCGGCCCGCTGAATCTTTTCGATCTCCGCCATAAGGGATATCCTCAGCTGCCGCATGGGTGAAACAGCTTCACGGGCCTGTTTCTGCTGTAAACAGCATCGTTTATATTTTATACCGCTGCCACAGGGGCACAGTTCATTGCGACCGATCTTAACCATTGCCTCCAACCATTGTTACGCACCAACTACGAACACTTGCTGTATCCGCACTCGTGACAGATTTCGCATCCTTCTTCAAATATCAATTTACCCGAACACTCAGGACAGGTTGACGAAAATCCGCGCTGGGTTCCGGCCATGAACGATTTGAGCAATTTGCCCAGCTGTGCCGGCAGATCCAGCATGTGTCCGCTGGAACGGTCCAGCTGTTTTATGACCTCATTCATGGGGATCTGGTAGCGCAGGGCCAGGGAAACCAGCCGGCAGGTGGTCGTCCACATGGTGGACTTATCCTTCAAATCAACGCGGTTGTCAAACGGAAATTTAGCAAAAACCTCCATGGGGTTTTCATCGTCATCAAAACAGACGATCAGATAGATCGTATTCTGGTTAGCGTCTTTAAGCCGGTAGCGCTTGGCACTGAGCATGTCCGGCAGCTTCTTCTTGCGGACAATGCCCTGCGAACCAACCACGGCCGTCTTCTCGGCGTCCGCCGACCTGGCGGAAGAGTTCAGCACCTGGGAGTCCCTGGAACCATCCCGGTAGACTGTCAAGCCTTTGCAGCCAAGCTCGAAGCCCAGTTCATATGAGAGCCGCACATCATCCCGGGTGGCGTCCGCGGGCAGATTGATGGTCTTGCTGATGGAACTGTCGACACCGCTTACCTGCAGGGCCCCCTGCATACGGATATGATCCTCCGGCACAATATCCTGCGCTGTCCGGAATACCTCCTGCCAGTGAACAGGAATTGCATCATGACCGATAACCGTGCCGCTTTCCGCGACCTTTTCCATTATTTCTTCGCTGTAAAACCCTTCTCGCCGGGCTATCCGTTCAAAATGCCTGTTGACCATCAACAGTTTATCGCCGTCCATGACATGTTTGACCATGACAATGGAGTAGTATGGTTCGCACCCGGAAGCGCAATCAGCGATCATGGACACCGTGCCGGTAGGCTGAATGGAGGTAAGCGCGGCGTTGCGGCGCGGGGGATAGTGGTTGAACTCCGGATCATAGGCCGGGAAAGGCCCCTTGACCGCGGCAATGGCAATGGACGATTTTTCCGCTTCGTCCCGGATAAACCGCATTACTTTAGCGGAGAAGTCCCGCCCTTTCTGGCTGGCATACGGGATCTCCGTCTGGATAAGCATGTCATGCATACCCATGATTCCCAGACCAACTTTACGTGTTTTCTGGGTCATTTCAGCAATTTCAGGGATGGGGAAACGGTTGCAGTCAATGACGTTGTCAAGAAACCGGACCGCCAGGTGGACGGTTTTGGCCAGCCGGTCCCAGTCAATATCGCCGTCATCAACCACATAATGCCCGAGGTTGATCGACCCGAGATTGCAGCTTTCATAAGGCAGCAGCCATTGCTCGCCGCAGGGATTAGTTGCTTCAAATTCGCCCAACTGCGGCGTGGCATTGGCCCGATTCGCGGCATCTATGAACAGCACCCCGGGTTCGCCGTTGTGCCAGGCCAGGTCGATGATTTTGTCAAAAACCGAACCCGCATCCAGGGATTCAACAACCTGTCCGGTGGAAGGGTCGACCAGGTCATACTCAAGACCGGTTTTGACCGCTTCCATGAAATGGTCGGTGATCGCGACGCTGAAATTAAAATTGGTAAAACGGGTCTGATCCTCTTTGGCCGATATGAAATCGAGGATATCAGGATGATCCACCCGCAGAACGCCCATATTGGCGCCACGGCGCTTGCCGCCCTGCTTGATGGTTTCCGTTGCGGCATCAAACACCGCTGCAAAACTGAGCGGGCCTGAAGCCACCCCCTGGGTGGACTGAACAGCAGAATTTTTCGGCCGAAGCCGGGAAAATGAGTACCCGGTTCCGCCGCCGGTCTTATGCACCAGCGCTCCATTGCGGATGGAGCTGAAAATACCGTTCATTGAATCTTCAATGGGCAGGACAAAGCAGGCGGACAACTGTCCCAGGTCTGTGCCGGCGTTCATCAGGCAGGGCGAGTTGGGCAGAAAGTCCAGGTGGTAGATCATGTTGAAAAAACTGTCACGCAGGGTTTCATAATCACCGCTTTCCCGATCAACATCCGCGACGGCATCAGCCACACGGCGGCAAAGGCTTTCCCAGTTCTCCAGGGGCCTGCCGTCGGCATCCTTCAAATAATAACGACGCTGCAATACTGTTTCCGCCGCTGCGCTCAATTCCTGCTTAATCATCTCTTTGGTCATTTCATCTCCCCCGGGACGTACATCCACCTTTTGTTATTCTTCCCTTGCCCTCCAGACAGGATCCCTCCCGCACAGGACCCTTTTTGCAAAATTACCCTTTTATATCACAAGATATGGTGCTATGGCAAGGACAAACAAACAATATATAGTACCCAGATGCAATTTTACCTAATTACACAAATTCAGCCACTTCTGACAAAATCACCGCTGGCCCCGCTCGGGTGAGAAAAAAAATGCGCCCCCCAATAATCGTGATTATACTACCGGAAATATAAAATCGACCTACAGGATGCAGACTATGAAATCAACATGCATGAGTTGTAAATTTTTTAAAATCGAAGACACCGTGAGCGGTCACTGCAAAGTCCAGGTGCGGGAATCAGGGAATCGGGACGCTCCAAGGCCGATGGTCAAACAGGAAGACTCCTGCTCCAAATGGGCCGACTGCGGCCAGCAATATTATATTCGCCTTGGGTGGTCGCGATGGCAGGATAAAAACAAGGACAAAAATTTTTCCCGGTAAAAAATATTCTTCACCGGGAATGCCCATTCTAGGGATTCTTGAATCCCAGCAGATGATAGACCTTCATGCCGCCAATGGTCTTGTCCATTTCCCGGACATTAAGCGGTGAGCGGACAGCTCTTGCCGTACTGTCGGCAATAAGAATACTGTCCGGAATGGATTTTGTCAGTCCCTGGAGCCGGAAAACATTATTCACCGTGTCACCGATAACAGTGTAGTCCATTTTCATCTCAAATCCGATATTTCCGACAACCACTTCACCGGTACAAATACTTATGCCGATGCGGACAGGTTCATCAAGAAGCTCCTTTACATACTTATCATTAATGTGCTGTATCGCCTTCTGCATCTCCAGAGCAGCAGCAAGAGCGTTCTGGGCATCCATGGAGGTGGAAACCGGCGCTCCGAAAAGAGCAAGAAAACCATCCCCGAGATATTTATCGACAATACCGCTGTGCTTGAAAACAATGCTGCCCATGGCTGAAAAAAAATAATTCAGCAGGGCGACACTTTTCTGGGGACCGATGCTCCCGGCGATCTTGGAGAAACCCCTGATATCGATGTTCAAAAGGGTAATGGTCTTAAACTCATCGATGACGGTTTTGCCGGTGGAAAAGTCATGAACGATCTTGTCGACAATCTCCTTGGGAACAAATTTCTGGAACATGCCTCGAATGCCGCGCTCCTGCTCTGCCATGGCCACCGTTTCCTTGTACAGTCGCGCATTTTCCATGGCAATGGACACCGATGTGGCAATGGACTGCAGCACATCACGGTCATCATCGCTGAACTCGCCTTCTCGCTTGTTCATGACCTCTATGATGCCGATAACCTTTCCTTGAGAAATCATCGGGACGCAAAGTACCGAGCGGGTGGTAAAACCGGTGATGGTGTCCATTTGCGGATAAAAGCTGCTGGAGTTCTGGACATCGTTTTCAATAACGGACTCCCCGCTTGCAGCCACTGCCCCGGATATCCCCTGCCCCATCACCAGCTTGACATTGGAGAGCTTTGCCAGATCGATCTCAAAAGCCACCGCAAATTCAAGCTCGTTCCCCTTGACCAGCGCCAGAGAACCGGCTTCAACATTCATGAGGGTCCTGATCATTTCCATGGTGTATTCCAGGACCTGCTGCATATCGAATGTGGAGGAAGCCAAAGCGCTGCCGATCTGCTTGATGGCCACCAGCTCCTGATTTCTCTTGGCGACCGAAGCCATTAACCTGCTTTCTTCTATGGCAAAGGATACTATATTTGTCAGCCACCCGATGATATTGAAACTCCTGTGGAACGAATCAGTCCTCCGGGAATATAACAGTACGATTCCGTTCACTTTGCCCCGGGTGGATATCGGGGCAAGCACGCATCCCCGCAATCCCGCTACCACGAGCTTTTCGTCGAGATTGCTGCGAATATCGTCTATATCATCAATGACTCTGATACTTTCCTGCTGCATGACATGGTCCATCACCGAACCAGGCAACGGGAAATGATCGCCAATGGCCACCCTGACCGCCTGGTTGGAAACAATATCGCAGACCCTGAGGGTGTCCGCCCGTTTTTTATCCTGAACCAGAATTATTGCGACCTCAAAGGGAAGGATGGCCTGCACTTCGTTTAAAATGGTATGAATGAGCTCACTGTCCCGAAGGCTGGAATTGAGGGACTTGGAGATCTTTTTCATTGCGGCCATATGCTTCTCTTCGAGCTCCAGCTCTCCCATCAGGCGCAAATTCTCATACGTGAATGCCGCGTTGCTCAGCAGCGGGACCAGAGCCTCAACATCACCCTCGGCAAAAACAGTGTTCTCCTCGCGCGACAGGGTCAGGACCCCGATTACGTCCTTGATGGATTTGATGGGCATGATGACGAACGATTTGGTTCCATAATGGAGCCGGTTGGTGCGCCCGAAACGCCTTTCCTTCTCAATATCCTGGACAATCAGGGGACTCTTGTTAATGACCGCATATTTGGCAATGGACGTGTCGAAATCTATCCGATCGTCCATCTTGATAAAATCGCCAAGACCTATACTGGCCTTAACGATAAAGGACTTGTTATCGCCCCTGTCCATGATAAGAACCGAGCCCATATCCGCTTTGGCCAGCAGCAGAGCCCGTTCAAGGGTAACATAAAGGATCTCCCAGGGATCAAGGGTCACATAACAGATATCGGAAAGCTCCTTGAGTATGGAAATTTCCGATGTTCTTCTGGTCAGCAGCTCGGTGCTGGTGCGCAACCGGGTTTCAATGGTATTGAAGGACTGGACGATCTGCTGCAGTTCGTTCTGATTTTCATCAACCATGCCATCGGCAATATCCTGACGAATTTTTTCCTTAACAGTGGCTGAAAGTTCAATAATATTATCGAAAATCTTTCGCAGCAGGTGAAAACCGGCAAAAATATAGATCAGGGCAATGACAACAAAATATTTGACATACTTATCGTGCAGATACCCGTATTGGAAGCCGAAATAAAGAAATCCGGCCGCCGGCAGGAGAACCATAAGGATAAAAACAATATTCAGTTTATAGTAGAGCCTGTTATTATCCACCCGGTCCTCTAGTTTGATACACCTGCCGGCCATCGATTACCCATATCCCCCATGCTGACGGGAACAGGGATCAGGAAACAATATAATAGACGAGACACACCAGAAGCGGAACGATTCCCTCCCAGTGCAGTTCAGGATCGGGAAACTCCATCAGATAAAGCTGAGCGAGATAGAGTCCGGCAATGATAAAAACTGCCGAGAACAACCAGTTGATGAGCTGTGATTTTCCATATTTGTTACCCATAGGCACACCCCCGAAAAAAACCTCACGATCAGTTCAGAATGCTTGTTACCGTATCCGCATCGCTTCAATATGTCTGGTGCTCACCCCGATGAATTTGTGAGGCAGCTCCACCTGTCGTTGAAACCACTTGTCACCTTTATGATAAATTTCAATTAATTTCACATTAGTCAGGGGAATAAACCTGTCATTGGATTTTTTCTTGAAAAGACCAAAAAAGGTGCCGGTGAGATGATAGAACGAATTGGCCACCTCAGTGGTTATGATATCCACGGACTGTGATTCCTCTTTGGACTTCTGGGTCATCGACGTGGCCCGCATTTTTTCCTTCTCATCACTTATTTTTTCCAGGTCATCATAAAAATACAATACTTCAGAGAGCTTTATCTGAAGCTGATCAAATTTAACGGAAATAGCGGACCCGCCAATGACCATTTTGACATCACGGAACAGGATGGCATTTTCAAAGCACTTCTGAGCGGAATCCCGCCAGTAAATACTCGCGCTGTTAAAAAGGTCTGTCGTCCTGTAGGTCTCATTGGGAACATCAACCAATCCCTTATACATCTTGCCCAGCGAACTGACGACAACTACACTTCTTTGCTCAGCCATGATCCTCTCCTGTCATTTTTTCCACCACTCTTTGCAGGTCTCTATCCGGAGAAGAGCAAAAATCAATTTCAGTCGGGCATAAACATTCCCCCTGCCCGCAATTATATAATATCAGAATATTATATCAAAAAATAAGTGAATGACGGCTGAAATAAATTACAGTTTCCGAAAAAAAAGGCGCAGAATTATGGAGGCCCGGCGTTTTTGTCAATCCAGCAACAGAAAACGCAGGTGGACATGAACAGCCAAAGGACGTTTCCCGGCTGGAAAGAACATGATCCGGAAAAAATTTTATACTGTTTCAATCGACAGAATGTCAAACCGGGGCACTAGACCGTTGGTTGATCTCTCTGATAAAACATATCCGGTCGACAACCGGTCCTGTTCCAGCAGAGGGCGCGGCGCTTACCCCCTGGAAAATTCCTCAGTAAAGCTGATGTCCTGCTTCGCGCATTCGCATAAGCTCATCCAGTTCCTTAACGGAAAACGAGGTATCCCTGGACTTGCTGAGATACACTATACATTCCTCGCAGAGTCCGTAATGACATTGAAAAGAGTTGTGCTCCGCCATCACTTCCCAACATGGTTTTTTGTTATACAACCGCGCCGGGCAGGAGCCCTTGTCATCGCATTGGATGATATCCCAACAATACTGGTCCATGTTTCCCCCCTCATTTTTTCTTTACATTTTCCGCCCATGGCATGCATCAGGCAGAGCCTGATTTAAAAAAAATATTCAATTATCGTTCTTTACGATGGTTTTCCCCCAAGCACAACGAGGCATTTTGTCGCACCCAGGGGAATTCGCTTCTTCCGGGACCGGGCTATTTCAAAGCCGATGTATACTGTGATGGCGCATACCCCGAGATATATTTGCCGTTAATAACGGCAAACGGCACCCCCCCTTTCCCATCCAGCTGCTTTTTTCTTGCAGCAGCATCCCTGTCTTTTTCAATATCATACACGGTGACCGCAATCCCCCGGGAACGAAAAAAATCCAAAGCCTGCTTACAGTACGGACACCAGCTGGTGATATAGAGCTCCACCTGATTGTCTGCTCTCTGCTGTTTAACACTGGACCCCTGCATCTGATTCCCTTTTCCGACCTGGTCCTTTGGCGGCGGATAATAGGTGCGGCGTGTCACCCCGTTTCTATCGACCCAGGTATACAGCTTTGCCGATACCACCGGGACAAAGCACAGTTGAAAGACAATAAGCCCTATTCCAAAGGCAAAAAACAGTGTTCTCATAACGTAACGACTCCGGTTTTTTTTTCAGAAACGCTGGGTCCTGAGCCCCAGTTCATTTTTAATGGCAGCGTCCAGCTGGGCTATCCAGTGGTTGTAATTGCTGTGGATCCGTCCATTACGGTAATCCAGACCGGAGCTTTCCCGGTACTGTATGGTGTAATGGGTCGAACTGAATTGTATTTCTATTTTTGCTCTATGACGTGAGCGGATAGTTATGGATGCTTCTATCATCCCCGGCTGAACGAGATTCGCGGACCACCCCTTTTTTCGACAGGCGGCAAGGACGGCCGTGCGGACTTCCTCGATACTGTAATGCGTTCCATCGACTTTTGAAGGAACAGGCTCCCGGTCATAGTTGAGCACCAATGGATGGGTGCCGCATCCACCACCAAACAAAGCCAATACCATTACGCTCACCACCACCAGAGACCTCATGAATTTCCTCCTGTAAAGTGTGCAAAATCGCTCGCGACATGACCAATGCAGCCCATAAAAATACAGGCCGGCCCTATACGCTGATGAAGTCAAACCACCAGAAAATCAGAAAGGTTTGCCGCCGCAGCGTGATCCGTCATGATAACGGCAAAATTGTACAGTGGATTTTTCTAGGACACAAACAAAATAATTCCGCCCGCTTGGACAGATTGACAAACATGCTCCCAGGAAAACTGGAAAAAACATTTGAAAAAAAAGCAAAAAAAAAGGACTTAAGCATTGCTGCCTAAGTCCTTGTTTCTGCTCTGGCGGGGCCGACGAGACTCGAACTCGCGACCTCCGGCGTGACAGGCCGGCGTTCTAACCAACTGAACTACGACCCCAGAGTATGTGGTGGGCGGAACAGGGCTCGAACCTGTGACCCTCGGCTTGTAAGGCCGATGCTCTCCCAGCTGAGCTATCCGCCCACTCAGGATGTGTGGTATTTATCAGGATAACCACTCTCCGTCAAGAAAAAAAGCCGTGGCATCAAAAAAGTATTACCTCCATCCCCAGCCTGATTAAAAGGGCATTTATGGATCGTGCCGGCTCTCCCGGTTGATCAGTGCGCGGGCGTATTATGGGAAGAAAGAGTTATATCCTTATATATCGATTCCATTGATACATCCGTGAACAGATCTTCCCCTTCCCGAACCTTCAACGCGTGCTGCAGCACCTCGTCAACATGATCCACAAGATCAACCTGGAGGCTGCCGCGGATGCGCTGGGGCACCTCGCTCAAATCACGCTCGTTTTCCTTGGGAATAAGAACGTGGGTTATATTGCCTCTTTTCGCCGCCAGCAATTTTTCCGTCAACCCGCCGATGGGTAGCACCCGGCCCCGCAGGGTTATTTCGCCGGTCATGGCGATCAGGTGATCAACAGGGATCTTCAGCAGGGCGGAGACAATGCTTGTCGCAATGGTAATACCTGCCGATGGCCCGTCTTTCGGTATCGCGCCCTCGGGCACATGGATATGCAGATCAATCTTCTGGTAGAAATCTGGTTCCAGGCCGAGCCGCATGGCGCGAGATCGGACATAGGACATGGCGGCATGGGCGGATTCCTGCATGACATCGCCGAGCTTGCCGGTGACTGTCAATTTACCGGAACCGGGCATCAGGGTGGATTCTATCTGCAGCAGCTCGCCGCCCACTTCGGTCCAGGCCATACCGGTGGCCAGACCGATGGCGTCACGCTCTTCGGCATGACCGTAGCGATGCCTGGCCACCCCGAGATAACGGCTGACCCCCTGTTTGGAAATCCGGTATTTTTTATCCAGATCATTCTTCTTCAATCTATCGCGGGCCACCTTGCGGCATATCGCCGAAATGGTCCTCTCAAGATTCCTGACCCCTGCCTCTCGGGTGTAGCGGCGGATTATTTCCAGCAGGGCCTTGTCATTGAAACTGATATCGTCGGACTTGAAGCCGTTTTCCTCAAGCTGCTTGGGCACCAGGAAGCCTTCGGCAATCTTCAGCTTTTCCTCTTCTGTATACCCGCTCAGCCTGATGATCTCCATCCTGTCCTGCAGCGGCAGGGGAATGCCATGGAGATTGTTGGCGGTTGTAATGAAAAAAACCTCGGACAGATCATAATCAAGATCAAGATAATGATCATTGAAGGAAAAATTCTGCTCAGGGTCCAGGACTTCAAGGAGGGCGGCAGATGGATCTCCCCGGAAGTCCATGCTCATCTTGTCCACCTCGTCCAGACAGAATACCGGATTGACCACCCCTGCCTTCTGCATGGAAAGAATGATTTTGCCGGGCATGGCGCCGATATAGGTTCGCCGATGGCCTCTGATCTCTGCTTCGTCCCGCACACCTCCGAGGGATAGCCTGATGAACCGGCGGTCCATGGCCCTGGCAATGGACTTGCACACCGAAGTCTTGCCGACGCCTGGTGGACCGACCAGGCAAAGGATCGGCCCCTTGAGCTTCTTCACCTGTGCCTGTACCGCAAGATATTCAAGAATCCGTTCCTTGGGCTTCTTCAACCCGAAATGATCTTCATCCAGGACCTGTTCAGCCTTGACGATGTCTATTTTCGAATCGCTCCTTTCCGACCAGGGCAGACTGATAATCGCATCAATATAGTTGCGGACCACCGTGGTTTCTGCGGACATGGGCGGCATCTGGCGGAGTTTCTTCAACTCCTTGGTCACCTTCTCCCTGACCGACTCCGGAAGATTTTTTCTGGCAATAGCCTCCTCCAACTCGCCGGTGTCATCGACCCCTTCACCATGACCCATCTCCTCCTGGATGGCCTTGATTTTTTCCCCCAGATAGTAATTGCGCTGGGTATCGGCCATTTTTTTCTTTACCTTGGCCTGGATCGTTTTTTCAAATTCGGAGAGTTCCACTTCGTGGTAAATCGCCTCCAGCAGCACCGATATCCGGTCCGGAAGGGAAACCGTCTCCAGTATTTCCTGCTTTTGCTGGGTATTCAGGAGCAGATGCGAGGAGATATTGTCGGCAAGCCTCGAAATGTTCTCAATGGCCGAAATAGAAGCCTGGACCTCCTTGGGAATTTTCTTGTTGATTTGAGCAAACTCCTCAAACACCCGCTTCAGTTCGCGGCCATAGGCTTCGACCTCCGGGCCCTCGGCGTCGGTATCCGGCAGCTCCTCAACCTCGGCGGAAAAATAAAGCTCAGTCTCCAGGAAACTGGTGATTCTGGCCCGCCGTTTTCCCTCCACCAGCGCCTTGATCGTCCCATCCGGCAGCCGGAGAAGCTGCATGACCGTTGCCAGCGTGCCCACTCCATACAGGTGCTCCTGGTGCGGATCCTCTGTCCCCACATCCTTCTGGCTGACCAGAAAAATCAGTGAACGGTTTTCCATGGCGCTTTCCAGCGCTCCAATGGATTTTTTCCGACCCACAACCAGGGGAGCGACCATACCGGGAAAAATAACGATATCCCGGAGCGGCATCAGCGGATAAACATTGTTGTCAAAATCGCTCATATTCGTCTTCAGGCGCTCTTCTTGTTTTCCTTGTTTTCAAACAATAAAACAGGGTAGTCGCCATTACTGATTACCTGTTCATTGATAACGCACTCGGTCACATTTTCCTCGGACGGCAGCTCATACATGACTTCAAGCATCGCTTCTTCCAGGACCGACCGCAAACCGCGGGCGCCTGATTTTCTTTTCAATGCCTTGGCGGCAACCGCCTCCAGGGCCCCGGTGGTGAAGCGGAGAGTAACGCCTTCGAAATCAAAAAGTTTCTGGTACTGCTTGGTCAGAGCATTTTTCGGCTCCTGAAGTATCCGCACCAGATCTTCCTGCTTCAATTCGGTCATGGTGGCGATGACCGGCAGACGGCCCACCAGCTCCGGGATAAGACCGAATTTAAGCAGGTCCTCGGGCTGGACTTCGGCAATAACCTGGCTGAAATCCTTTTTGCTCTCACTCATCACCTTGGCGCCGAAACCGATGGCCTTGGAACCGGAGCGTTTCCTGATCACCGAATCGAGACCGACAAAAGCGCCGCCGCAGATAAAAAGAATATTCGAGGTGTTGATCCGCACCAGCTCCTGCTGAGGATGTTTCCTGCCGCCTTTGGGCGGGACCGAAGCAATGGTTCCCTCAATAATTTTGAGCAGCGCCTGCTGCACTCCTTCACCGGACACATCGCGGGTCAGCGAAGGGCTGTCCGACTTGCGGGCGATCTTGTCTATCTCATCGATGTAAATAATCCCCCGTTCAGCCTGCTCCATATCGTAATCAGCCGCCTGCAGCAGGCTGACAAGGATATTCTCCACGTCTTCGCCGACATAGCCGGCCTCGGTGAGGGTCGTGGCATCGGCAATGGTGAACGGCACGTTGAGGATCTTGGCCAGGGTCTGGGCCATCAGGGTCTTGCCGCTCCCTGTCGGGCCGATAAGAATAATATTGCTTTTCTGCAGTTCAACATCATCGGAAATGTTGTTGGTCTGCGACTCGATACGCTTGTAATGATTATGCACCGCAACAGCAAGAACCTTTTTGGCGAAATCCTGGCCGATTACATACTCGTTGAGATACTCGAAGATCTCCTTGGGTTTCAGAACGCTGAATTCCCTGGCATCATCGGTTTCCGTTCCCATGGTATCATGGACAATCTCGTTGCACAGATCTATGCACTCATCACAGATATAGACATTGGGACCGGCCACCAGCTTGCCGACTTCATCCTGGCTCTTGCCGCAGAACGAGCAGTTGCAGGAAACAAAATGTTCATTTTGAATATCGTCGCTCATTTATCCTTCTCTTTGTCAGTCTTCTCACGGTTGGACAGGACCTTATCAACAATTCCGTACTTGCAGGCCTCTTCGGCATTCATGAAATAGTCCCGCTCGGTGTCGGCCTGGATCTTCTTGAGAGTCTTGCCTGTATGCTTTGCCAGAATCTTGTTCAGATCGGCTTTCATCCGCAGAATCTCACGGGCATGGATATCGATGTCAGTAGCCTGTCCCTGGAACCCGCCCATGGGTTGATGGATCATGATCCGGGAATTGGGCAGGGAAAAGCGTTTCCCCGCCGTACCGGCAGTCAGCAGCAGGGCTCCCATGGAGGCTGCCTGGCCCATGCACAGGGTGGCAACATCACACCGCACATACTGCATGGTATCGTAAATAGCCAGTCCCGAGGTCACTGAACCGCCCGGAGAGTTAATATAAAAAGTGATATCCTTGTCAGGATCATCGGCTTCAAGAAAAAGAAGCTGGGCGATTATCACGCTGGCAACATCGTCGTTCACAGTCGTGCCGAGGAAAATGATCCGCTCCTTCAGCAGACGCGAATATATATCAAAAGCCCTTTCCCCCCTGGGGCTCTGTTCAACTACCATGGGAATAAGGTTCATTATGTCAGCTCCATTTTGCGAGTTGTGCTCTTTATAAATATCAGACGTTTCGGCAAAAAAACAACCCATTGCATTCGTTTTTATCGAGTTATCTATCCTTTTCAGCTGTCCTTGGCCGAAGAACTCACTTCTTTTCGTCTGTTTTGTCCCCTGGTTTTTCATCGATCAGTTTGGCTGATTCCCGGAGGAACCGGACGATCTTCTCGTTCAACAGTTCATTGATAAACGGCAGCACCTCTTCGCGGCGCTGGAAGAACTGCTTCACCTCGGGAACCGTCATGTTGTACTGGGTGGCGATGCGCTGGTATCCGCGTTCAAGGTCCTCGTCCTCCAGCTTTATCTCTTCAAGTTCAGCAATTTTTTTCAGGATGAAATCACCCCTAACCCTCTTGGCGGCTACCTCGCGATTGCGCTCCGCCAGCTCCTCACGGTTTATGCCGGCGGACTCCAGGGTCAGGCCGCTGCGCTCGAGATTGCCCTCGGTCTGCTTTATCATTTCCTCGATTTCAAAGCGGACGAGGCGTTCAGGAATTTCAAAGGTATTGCTTTCGACCAATTTGTGCATAATACGATCATCCAGATCACCTTCCAGGGCCTTTTCCTTTTCCTCCTGGAGCTGCTTCCTGACACCCTCTTTCAAATCGGCAACGTTCTGATACTCTCCGCTGATATCCTTGGCGAATTCATCGTCGAGCTCCGGTTTGATCCGCTGCTTAACACCTTTGACATCAACCTTGAACTCAACCTTCTTCCCTGCCAGCACCGGGTTGGGATACTCAGCGGGGAATTCAACCTCATACAATGTCTTCTCGCCCTGCTTCAGACCGACAAGCTTTTCCTCGAATTCCCTGCCCAGGCTGCCGGAACCGATATCAACGGAATAATTTTCGTTGTGAACCTCGGGCATGGCCTTTTCATCGTGAAAGCCTTGGAAATCGACAATGGCCACATCATCAAGCCGAATGGCATAGTCATCGTCGGCGCTTCGCAGAACAGCATGCTGCCGGCGCAATTCCTCGATTTTTTCATCAACCTCTTCGTCGGTAACCGTGGTCGCCGGCTTTTCCACCTCAATACCCTTATATTCATTCAGTTCAAAAACAGGCTTGACATCAATCTCTGCCACGTAGACAAAGGTTCCGTCTTCGTTAAATGCGTGCTCCCTGATTTCGGGATGGACAACCGGATCAAGGTTCTCCTGCTCAACGGCATCAAAATAGGTTGCCTGCACGAGCTTTTCGCCAACTTCGCCTTCGACCCGGTCCCGGAAATTTTTCTTCAGAACCGACGTGGGAACCTTGCCGCGGCGAAAACCCTTGAGATTAACTTCCTTGCCCAGCTTTTTATACGCCTTGTCAAGTTCTCTGGTGACTTCCTCCGGCGGGAGGGTTATTGACAATTTTCTTGTTAGTTCGCTTACGTTTTCGACGACGACTTCCATTGATCGCATTCCTTTTATAGTATTGTTGCCACTCAGGCTTGATGATTGTTCCTGGTCTCCAGCGGGCAGGATCCATTGCATTTCCTGGTGCGAGAGGGGGGAGTTGAACCCCCACGCACAGAGTGCGCTAGATCCTAAGTCTAGTGCGTCTACCAGTTCCGCCACTCTCGCATGAAACTTGAAAAAATAACATTTAACAGCCAGTTCGTCAAGTCAAGCGCCGGCGATATGGCGTATTTTCAAACACATTCAGGCGAGACCGCAGGGCCGTTTCAAAACGCATCCCCACAGGGAACTCTGCGGCAAAAAAAGGACGGCTGCCCTGTGACCGCAAATGTCGGCAAAAGCCCAATGTATGATTGCCTTACCCGTTGACTGTTGACCAAGCAAGCCCATTGCCGATCCGGAGAAAGAGTTGACCCGGCAACCCCTGAAAAGGAGCCGCAGGCAGACCGGCTACCCTTCCTGATGCATTCTGGAGATATCCCCGACCCTGAGCACCATCTCGCCAAGAGAAGTCAACAGATTCAAGCGGTTATGACGAACAGCCGGGTCATCGGTCATGACCATCACCTCATCAAAGAACCGGTCAACCGGCTCTTTCATCTCCAGCATGATCTCCAGCGCTTCATCATAGCACCCGTTCTCCAGCAGCGGTTCGGTCCTGGTCCGCACTTCCACCAGCGTCGAATGAAGCCTTTTCTCGGCCTCCTCCCTGAACAGCTTCACATCCATGGCCGTATGAGAGTTTTCCTTGATGATGTTTCTGATCCGTTTATAAGAACCGGCCAGAACACCGAACTGTTCTAGGCTGGAAATGTTTTTCAGGGCTTCTATCCGGGCGCGGCAGTCCACGGCATCATCAAATCCGACTGCCGTGGCCGCCGCAACGATTTCCGATCTGACGCCAGAGGCAACCACGTCATTCTCGAACCGGAGACGGAGAAAATCGACCAGCTGGTCGGCAGTGCCCGGGTTCAGCTGAAATTTCCCGCCGTAACCGGCCAGGGCGTCATCAACCATGTCCCGCAGGGAGACATGCAGACCGTGGCCCAGAATAATGTGCAACAGACCAAGGGCCTGGCGCCGGAGACCGAACGGGTCGGCGGTGCCGGTCGGCTTCTCGCCGATGGCAAAACAGCCGGCCAGGGTATCGAGCCGGTCCGCCATACCGACGATGGCCCCGATGATCCCTTCGGGCAGTTCACCGCCGGAACGAACCGGTTTATAATGTTCATGGATCGCCGCGGCAACCGATTCTAATTCACCGTCAAGGCGGGCGTACTCTTTGCCCATAACCCCCTGCAGGGTAGGAAACTCGCCAACCATTTCCGTCAGCAGGTCGCACTTGGCAAGTTTTGCCGCCCGTACCGTTTCATCCTTCTGATCCGGCGCTATGCGCTGCGCTATGCTTTCCGCCAGCGCAGCAATGCGATCCGATTTTTCAAGCATTGTCCCCAGTTTATTCTGGAACACAATTCCCGCCAGATCCTGCCGCCGGTCAACAAGCCGCCTCTTCTTGTCTTCACGGAAGAAGAACAATCCATCCTCCAGGCGGGCCCGCAAAACACGCTGGTGACCACTGACAGCCAAATCACGGTCGTCCACCCGGGTATTGTTGACTGCCACGAACAAGGGCAGCAGTTCCCCCCTGGAATCGGCAACCGGGAAGTATTTCTGATGTTCCCGCATGGAGGTAATGAGCACTTCCCGCGGCAGTTCAAGGAATTTTTCATCAAAGCAGCCGCAGACCCCCCAGGGAACCTCCACCAGGTTGGCCACCGTATTGACCAGGCCCTCATCAAGAATAGGCGCCCCGTTGCTTCCGGCGACCGCCTTTCGCACCTCATCCTCCACAGCCTGACGGCGTTCTGCCGGATCAACAATGACCCAGTTCTGCAAAAGCTTCTCCTGATACTCGTCAAAGCCGCTGACCGGAATCGGGCCGGGGGCCATGAACCGATGCCCCAACGTGGCATCACCCGCCCTGACCTGATCAATGGAAATATCGACCAATCTGCCACCGAAGAGAGCCACCAGCCATTGGATGGGACGGGCAAAGGAAATATTGCCATCACCCCAGCGCATGGATTTGGGAAAAGGCATCTCCCGGACAAGCTTTGCCAGAACATCAGGCAGCAGTTCAATGGTCTCAACGCCCCTGACCTGCTCTACCGCCATGAGATATTCGCCCTTTGGGGTTTCAACGATCTTGAGATCTTCCACGGCAACCCCCCGGGACCGGGCAAATCCCGCAGCCGCTTTGGAGGGATTGCCCTGGGCGTCTAACCCTGCCTGCTTTGAAGGACCGGTGTGCTCTACAATCCTGTCCGGCTGCCGTTCCTGCAGACCGTCCACCGCCAGGGTCAACCGCCGCGGTGTGCCCACGGTCCTGATGTTCCCGTATTGCAGATTCAAATCAACAAAATGTTTCTCTGCTGCCTGGCCAAAAAAGGTCAAGGCAGGTTCAATGTATCCTGCCGGAATTTCCTCAGTGCCTATTTCAAAAAGTAACTCGCTCATTGCTACCGGATCTCATTGTCTGAAAGTTGAACTGGTTATTTTCTCCGCTGGTTCAAGGTCTTGATTCCAGCGAGGCAAAAGTCGCATACCCCTCGGTAAAGTTCTCTACCATAATACTGTACCAGGAGATGGCCGGATGGCCGGCAAATATCCGCCCCAGGTTCTTGGTGACCGACTCCACGGAATCAGGCGGTTCCTTTCCCTGGACAACCCCTTTTTCCACCAGGGCAATCAAATCCTCTATCCAGATGAACTGGTTGAACCGTACGGCGACCCTGGCCGTTCCCCAGCGCCCCATTGACCGCGGCAACCCGCCGGCTGCATGCACGGACAATCCGAGCATAAGGGGCACTGAAATTTCCATGACCAGGTCATCAACCTCCTGCAGCGACCCGTGCATCCTGCACTCATATCGCTGAATACCCAGGGAATTGCCCGTTGCCTCGCGCTCAAGGAAATAGGGAAATTGTATCTCCATATGCGCAGCTTCCGCATCGAGCCGCTCTTTCATCTCCTGAAGAATCAGGTGAAAACTCCTGAGGTTGATCTCGCCGTGAAACCGGTTGAGAATCTCGATGAACCTGCTCATGTGCGTGCCCTTGAACCGGTGCGGCAGGTTAACATACATGTTCACAGTGGCAACGGTGTCCTGGATCCTTTTCTCCTTGTCAAGGACTTTCACAGGATAGGATATAGTCTTGACGCCGACTTTCCTGATATTTATGCGCCGATCATCGCACAGGCTCTGAATATCCTTCATTGGCAGGGATTGGAAAACGACAACGGACAACCGCTGGCCATGGAGCGGCACTTCACTGCAACCTCACCAATTCACGCCACATGATTCAGCCATGCGCTTTGATATCAACAGTCGCGGAATTAACCGAGATGTTTGCGGACAGCGTTTTTCAGCTCGTCCATGTTGGAGGATTTGACGATATACTCTTCTGATGCCCAGGTGCCCAGGTCCTGTTTATACTCCTGGTAGGCGGAACTCAGGATAACCGGCAGATCCGGATCGATCTCCTTCATGCGGCGCAGGACTTCAATGCCGTTCATCCCCGGCATGTTGATATCAAGAATGACCAGGTCCGGAGGCTCCTTGCTGAATTCTTCCAGGGCCTCTTCGCCGTTATAGGCGGTGGTGACCTCATAGCCTTCATCCTCAAACTCTTCACGGTAAAGGAGTTGGATTCCTTCCTCGTCATCAACCAGCAGTATACGCTTCTTCTTCACGGACATCTCCTACATGGCCTCTTTCAGATACGTACAGGTATCCTCGGGCGGCATCGGATTAATATAAAAACCAGAACCCCACTCGAAGCCGGCAATGCTCGTTAACTTGGGCACTATCTCAAAGTGCCAGTGAAAATGATCCAGGGGCTGCGACCGCAGGGGCTGGGTATGGAGAACAAAATTATAGGGAACGTTCGGAATGCAGGCATCAAGCCGCTGCAGACTTTCGGAAAAAATATCCACCAGGGCGGCCAGGGACTGCTCACTTTGTTCGGTATAGGATGAACTGTGCTCCTTGGGCATAATCCACATCTCAAAAGGTGAACGGGGAGCGAATGGACTGAGAGTAACAAAATGAGAATTCTGGCAGACCAGCCGTACGTCCTGCTGGATCTCCTGGCGGATGATATCGCAGAAAATACAGCGATCCTTGTACTTGTAATAGGACAGCGCTCCATCAAGCTCGGAGATCACCATCCGGGGGAGAATCGGCAGCGCCACCAACTGGGAATGGGGATGTTCAAGTGATGCGCCGGCCGGCCGGCCGTAATTTTTAAAAACCATAACATACTGGAAACGTTTGTCATGGGCAAGATCGAGAATGCGGTTGCGAAAGGCGCGGAACACGAACAGCATCTGCTCCTGCGAGAGGAAGGAAAAACGGTCTTCATGGTTCGGGCTCTCGATGATAACCTCATGCGCGCCGATGCCGTTCATTCGATCATACAGCCCTTCAGCCTGTTTTTCGAGATCACCCTCGATGACCAGGGCCGGGAACTTGTTCGGCACAACCCGCAGCTTCCAGCCGGCGGAGTTGGGAGGCAGGATCGGCTCCCGGCCAAAAACCAGCACTTCATTGGGAGTTGTCTTCTCATTTCCCGGACACAGCGGGCAGAAACCGCCCTCAATGACCCTGGGCTCTTCGACGATAAAATCCGTCGGCCGCTTGCTTCGCTCCTTGGAAATAATTATCCAGCGGCCCAGGACCGGATCTTTTCTCAGCTCAGGCATGGTTTTACCGGCCCTGAGCCTTTTCCCGCTGTTCCTGCTTTGTTTTGCAATCTATACAGAATTTTGCCACCGGGCGCGCCTCCAGCCGTTTTTCAGCGATATCCTCGCCGCAGCCTTCACAGATCCCGTAAGTGCCTTCATCAATGCGGCCCAGGGCCTCTTCAATCTTATTCATCAGTTTGCGCTCACGATCACGTATCCGCAATTCAAAATTCCGATCGGATTCAACTGTGGCCCGGTCATTGGGATCGGGAATATTTCCGTTCTGGGTGGTCATTTCCGAAAGAGTCTGTTCAACATCATTGATGATCTTTTCTTTCATCTCTTCCAGCTGGTCCTTGAATTTCAATATCTGCTTTTCATCCATGTTCTTTCTCCGGCAAACGGTTATGAACCGCTCACTGCTCTTTAGCTTCCTTGTTGCTCCCTGACAAAAACCCCGCTCCTGCCACCGCTTTTCCGCAATAAACGGATGTCTGATATCACCATGCCCTTATCAGCGGATTTGCACATATCATAAAGAGTGAGCGCGGCCACCGAAACGGCTGTCAGCGCCTCCATCTCCACCCCTGTTTGTCCCTTGCAGCCTACCCTGGCTTCAATGGAAATCGTTCTGCCGTCATCGAGAAACCGGAAGTCAATGGCAATACTGCTCAATGCCAGCGGATGGCAAAGCGGGATGATACTGTCCACTTTTTTGGCCGCCATTATCCCGGCTATCCTGGCCACGCCTATGGCATCACCCTTGGCGGCGGAACCTTCCCGGATCATCCGGTACGTTTCCGGATTCATGACAACTGCTCCCGCGGCTGTTGCCTCCCGGAAGGTTTCTTCCTTGGAGCCCACATCAACCATCCAGGCATTCCCGGCGGCATCGAAATGTGAAAAGCTTTTTTTCCCGGCCATCAATTACGCGTCCCCGGCGTGCTGTTTCTTGTCGCCCTGGCTGAAATGGCCATGAAACAGGCGGGAGAAAAAACCTTCTTCATGCTTTTCCTCGTACTGCGCATCAAATTCCTTGAGCAGTTCCTTCTGCTGCTTGGTCAATTTTGTCGGAGTCTGCACCTGGACCTCGACAACCATATCGCCCCTGCCGCCGCCGCGCAGACTGGGAACGCCTTCCCTGCGAAGAGTAAACCGCTCTCCGCCCTGGGTACCGGCGGGGATCTTCAACTTCGCGGCGCCGTGTACAGTGGGCACTTCCACTTCGCACCCCAGGGCCGCTCTGGCCATGGGCACCGGATAACGCAGATAAATAGTCTGCCCTTCCCGCAGAAAAAACTCGTGCGGCTGCACATGGATAACCACATAAAGATCACCGGCATGACCGCCGCGGCGGCCGCCTTCACCTTCGCCGCGCAGGCGCATCCGAGCCCCGTTGTCGACGCCGGGCGGAATCTTGATTGAAACTTTTTTGGTCTTATTAACCAACCCCTGGCCATTGCAGTCCACGCAGGGATCGGCAATGACCTGCCCTGAACCGTGGCACTGGGGACAGGTTGAACTGACCTGAAAAAAACCCTGGGAACGAATAACCTGGCCGCGGCCATGGCATGTGGGGCAGGTCTGGGGTTTATGGCCGGGACGGGCTCCTGAACCTTCACAGGTCCAGCATGTTTCCCGCTTGGTAATATCAACCTCACGCTCGGTTCCATGCACCGCATCCATGAATGAAATTTCCATGTCGTACCGCAGGTCGTCGCCAGGGACAGGGGCATTGGGATTACGCCGGCGGCTGCGTCCGCCAAAACCGAAAAGGTCACCGAACAGGTCATTGAAACTGGAAAAAATATCTTCGGCAGTTCCGGGGCCGCTGTAACCCGTATTCTTCAGGCCTTCGTGACCATAGGTATCATATATCTTTCTTTTCTGGGCATCGCAGAGCACTTCGTAAGCCTCGGCCGCTTCCTTGAAACTGGCTTCGGCTTCGGGATCCCCCGGGTTCCGGTCGGGATGATATTTCATGGCCAGCTTGCGGTATGATTTTTTTATCTCATCCGCACTGGCCCCGCGGGCAACGCCAAGTATGTCGTAATAATCTCTGTTCATCGTTTCCTGTCAGTCAGGCATTGACACCATTTATGCACACAGAAGCATCAAGGGAAGGCGGACCGTCTACTCCTCATCGTCCGCAGCTTCTTCCACCTTCGCCACTTCCTCGACCTGCGCTGCCAGCTTGGCCTTGCGCAGCTTGGGGAGTTCGAGAATGTTATCAAAAGTGACACTGCCCGCCGCAATTTCGCGCAAAGTCATGACAATTTCCTTATTCTTCCCCTGGGCCAGGAAAGGTTCTCCTTCACGGTGCTGACGAACCCTCTCCACAGCCAGGTGCACAAGGGCAAAACGATTGTCGTCGCCGACCTGTGCCAGGCAATCTTCAACTGTGATACGAGCCATAATGTTTTTTCCTCCATTGAGTGGATGGCGCATCCGAATCTGAAAACCAGATCCGGTCCGTCCCTCGATATCCTACAATTTTAGCGATAATAATTTTGAACAGGTTCGCGAAATTGCCAACCCCTTTCCTCTCTATTTTTCTGCAAACGGATTTTTCAGCAGCAGGGTTTCCTCCCGGTCCGGTCCAACGGAAACGATGGCCGGCTCCACCCCGGTGATATCCTCTATGTGACGAATATAATCACGGGCATTTTGCGGCAGATCGTCAAACTGGCGGACTCTGGTGATATCCTCGTCCCAACCGCCCAGCTCTTCATACACAGGCTGCAGCTTCGCGGTCTGGCGGATATTGCCTGGCATGCAGTCAAATTCCCTGCCGTCGGCCGTATACTTGCGCGCAATCTTCAGGACCGGCTGCCCGCTCAAAACATCGAGCTTGGTGATGGCCAGGCCGGTCAAACCGTTCAAGCGCACGGCATCCGAAGCAACAACTGCATCCAGCCAGCCGCAACGGCGGCGGCGCCCGGTTGTCGCCCCGAATTCTCCGCCTTTTGATTGAAGCTGGTCCCCGACGGCATCCCCTTCCGGCAGCTCCGTCGGGAAAGGCCCTTCCCCAACGCGGGTTGTATAGGCCTTAAGTATGCCGATGACCGAATCGATATGCGCCGGACCAAAACCACTGCCGATGCAGGCATTGCCGGCAATGGTGTTGGACGAGGTCACAAAGGGATAGGTCCCGTGATCGATATCCAGCTGGGTGCCCTGGGCCCCTTCAAAAAGGATATTGCGCCCATCCCTGCGCGCTTTGTCCAGGGTCATGGAGACATTGCCGACAAAGGGAGCGAGCTTTTCGGCAAACACCTCAAACTCAGCCCTGATCCGGTCGACGGACACGGGCTCCGCACCAAATTTCTGCGTCAGAAGATAATTTTTCTCCTCAACATTGAACTTGAGCTTTTCATGGAACAGGTCCGGATCCAGCAATTCAGCGACCTTGATGCCGAAACGCCCCACCTTGTCCATATAGCAGGGGCCGATTCCGCGCCCGGTGGTGCCGATTTTCTTGCCCCTGGCAAGAGAGGCCTCACGGGCAAGGTCAATGCTTTTATGGTACGGCATGATGAGATGGGCATTCTCGCTGATCATCAGCCGGTCCGGAGTTACCGGCAAACCGTGGCCGGCCAATTCGGAAATTTCCTCCAGCAGCACACCCGGATCAATGATCACGCCATTGCCGATCATGCATGCCTTGTCCTCATAGAGTATTCCCGAAGGGATTATATGAAAAATATACTGCTTGCCATCGACGACCAGCGTGTGACCTGCATTGTTGCCGCCCTGAAAACGGACAATGCAGTCCGCATACCTGGTGAGCAGATCAACGATCTTCCCCTTGCCTTCATCTCCCCACTGGGTGCCGACCACAACCACACTGGCCATGAAAAACTCCTGAAAAATTGAATAATAAACAAAAGAAAAGGCCGATCTCCCCTCCAACCGGATGGCAGTCGAACCTTAAACCCGGAAAATATAGCCGACAAGGCCGCAAAAGTCAAACAAAGGTATAAATCATCGCGCACGAACTGGAATCCTTATTCAGATCAGGCTATTACAGTATCCATCCATTGGCCGGCCTGGCCATCCCGACGCAGGAGAGCAGACGGCAGCAACATACTTCAAACCATCGCGATGCTTGCTTTTCCAGTATCTTTACTATATTTCTTAACACCTGAGGTACAACATAACTTCGAATTATCACCTGAGAGAATTCCATGGAACTAATTTTTTCGCCGGAAGCCTGGATAGCGCTGGTCACCCTGACGCTCCTGGAGATCATCCTCGGTGTCGACAACATCATCTTCATTGCCATCCTTGCCGACCGCCTGCCAAAACATCAGCAGAAAAAAGGCCGGGCCGTGGGCCTGATCATGGCCATGTTCATGCGCATAGCCCTGCTTTTTTCCATTTCCCTGGTCATGCGGCTCACAGAACCGCTATTCGCGATTTTCAGCCGGGAAATTTCCGGCAGTGATCTTATCCTCATCTGCGGCGGCCTGTTTCTCATCTTTAAAAGTACCATGGAGATTCACTCAAGCCTGGAAGGAGAGGAGGAGAAGCATCTCAAGATCGGCAAAGCAACAGTGAGTTTTTTCGGCATCATAACCCAGATAATGCTCTTTGACCTTGTCTTCTCCCTTGATTCGGTTATCACGGCCATCGGCCTGGCAAAACACCTGCCGATAATGATCCTGGCCATCATGATCGCCATCGGCTTCATGATCTTTCTGACCGAATCCGTCAGCAGGTTCATCGAACAGCACCCGACGTTCAAAATCCTGGCGCTCAGTTTCCTGCTGCTCATTGGAACCGCACTGGTTGCCGAAGGGCTGGATTTTCACATCCCCAAGGGCTATATTTATTTTGCCATGGCCTTCTCCGCCCTTGTCGAAATCCTGAACATGAAGCTGCATAAACGCCGGCAGAAGCCTGTCAGACTCCGCTCGGTCGCTCAGGAAGCGACCCACCAGAAGGGGCAATCCGCCGCATGAACAGGTTTGACGTTGCCATCATCGGCGGCGGGCCTGCAGGGCTTTCCTGCGCCGCCGCTCTTGCCGCGGCAGGGGTAAAGGTCGTGCTCCTGGAGCGGAAAAAAAATATCGGCTCCAAGGTCTGCGCCGGGGGGATAACCTGGCACGGCCTCATCCGGCAGGTTCCGGCGGACCTGATCCAACGCACCTTCCCGGAGCAGCATATTTTCTCCAACTGGCAGAGGATACGCTTTAAAAAACCGGATCCGATCATCGCCACGGTCAACCGCAAAGAACTTGGCAGATGGATGATGGAGAAGGCGGTTCGAAGCGGAGCGGAAATCAGGACCGGCTGTTATGTCAGGGAGATCGCCCACCGTACCCTCACCGCCGTCAATGAGCACTGCAGCGCCTTTACCCTCAGCTTTGACCAGCTGGTCGGCGCAGACGGCAGCACCTCCCTGGTGCGCCGTTTCCTGGGGATACCGGCGGAAAAAATCGGCGTCGGCATCAACTACCAGGTTGAAGGCGCGTATGAACAGATGGAATGGCACCTGAACACCTCCCTTTTCGGCAGCGGCTACGCCTGGATTTTTCCCCACCGGCAGAGCATTTCCATCGGCGCCTACGCCACCCGGGGCACCATGAATCCGGACCGCCTCAAGGCAAGCCTGATCACCTGGGCCGCCACCCGGGGCTTTGATGTGGCAAACACCCCGACCAGAGCCGAATTCATCAACTATGACTTTCGCGGCTACCAGTTCGGCACCACCTGGCTGGCAGGCGACGCCGCCGGGCTGGCGTCGGGACTTACCGGCGAAGGAATCAATCCGGCCATTGTATCCGGCAATGAGATTGCCCGCAAGATTATCGATCCCGGCCACCGGGCCGAATCAATCGCCGGGATGGCCGCCAAACACCGGAAACATGCAAAAATCGTGGAGCTGGCAGCCCGCGGCGGATTACGGTGCACCCTGCTCACGGAAACGCTGGTGCTGCTGCTGCGGTTAAAAATAGTTGATTTTCAGCAAGAGCTTTCCATGTAATCACCCCGGTCAAGAGAAAAAATGAAAGAATCCGCCCCATGAATACAACAATGTCTGCAAAACTAATTCTGCTGCTCCTCCTGGCGGCAATCCCCCTTGCCGGCTGCGCAAAGATAAATAATCACTTTATTCGCGACAACAAGGAACACGATCAAACCGATACCGCTTTCAGGGAACACTGGTGGAACTATTATGAGCGGGGCAGATCCTTTGCCGACAACGGACTTTACAGGGAAGCGGCCAGGGATTTCCACAAGGCCATCGAGGGACGCGACCGGGATCAGCGAGAAACGCGCATGGATAATTTGCGCCACGCTGCCGGCTACTTCCCGCACCGGGAACTGGGGGTTGTCTATTTCAAGCGCAAGTTGTATGATCAGGCAATCAGCGAACTGGAACTGTCCCTCCAGAGCACGCCCAGCGCCAAGACCCATTATTATCTCAACAAGGCCCGAACAGCAAAAATCCGCCAGGAGCAGCGGGATATGTTTCCCCCGGAACTCCATCTGCAGGGCAGCTCAACCACAAAAACCACCAACAGCTTTACCCATGTGATCAAGGGCGTGGCCGTGGATGACACCTACCTTGCCTCCATACAGATCGGCGACAGGCGCGTACCACTTGAACTCGCGGCAAGACAGCACGTGTTTACCGCCGAAATTCCGCTCAAGCAAGGTGAAAACACCATCAGGATGGTGGTGACGGACCTGGCCGGAAAAACCACCGACCAGAACCTTGAGATATTCTGTGACCGCAGCGGTCCGCTTATGGAAATCATGGAGATTGAAAACAATGCCGACACCCGGATTGTCCGCGGCATCGTCAGTGATGAAGGAGGGCTAAAATCACTGAAATTAAATGGCAGCCCATGGAAGATATCCGGGCGCTCCACTGCCTATAACTTCAAGTTTTCATTGCCCGAGGGCGGCGCGGTTCTTGCGGCTGAAGACCGTTCAGGAAATATCACCAGCGCTGCGCTCACTGAAGATAAGGCCGGCTACGATCCGCTCCTGCATCCGTTTGACGCGGACCTGGAGTTAGACCCTCCCTCCCGGCCGGAGGAACCGGCGGCAACTGCGGCAGATATGCTCCTGTCCGCCCCGGGCGAGGCTTCGCCGACAGACGAGGATTCTCCGATTATCACCCTGAAAAGTTCCGGCCCGAACCAGGTGACATATGAGGACTCCTTCCTGCTGGAAGGAACGATTGTTGATTCATCCCCTGTGAATTCTTTTTCAATCAACGGCGATCCCGTGCCCATCAAAAACGGCAGACAGCTCTACTTTTCCCAGCGGCAGCAACTGGACCGCGGCGACAATGGGTTCGTTGTCGCCGCGGTCGACATCCACGGCAACAGATCGGAAAAGACAATTACAATCCACCGCAAGATCCAGAATATCCGTCAGATCAGCTCGCGGCTGGCTGTCGCGGTCTCTCCTGTTGAATACGTGGGCGAGGCAACACACCCCGTGGAACTGGTGCGGGAGCGGATGATTGACTCCTTCCGGCAACAGCAGCGATTCAATATCGTTAAACAGCAAAGCGCCCACCTGTCCGCCCCCGCTGAAGCCGGCGAGTCCGACAAAAGCACCGCCGCTGACGCCGTCCTGGCCGGAACAATTATCGAAACAGCGGATTCCCTGGAGATCATTGCCAGGCTCATTGACGCCGAAACATCCGCCGTCCTGGCCGCCAACGACATTTTCAGCGAAGACAAAAGTTTTTCATCACTCACAGGTATGCTCGACAACCTTGCCGCCCGGTTCACACGGGATTTCCCGGTGCTTCACGGGATGCTCACCGACGTCGGGGAGAATGAAGTGACCATCAATATCGGCGCGGATAAACATATCGAACCCGGCATGCTCATGATCTGCTACCGCGACGGTCTGCAGATACGACATCCGGTCACCGGCCGGATTGTCGGCGGGGAACCTGAAATCCTCGGCGAAATCAGAGTGAAAGAGGTCTTGGCAGACTCCTCCAAGGCCTCCCTCCGAAAACAGCACGGGAAGATAAAGGTTTATGACCGGGTTATCGGCAAGTAGTCTTTGTCCGGAAATGAGCATTTTTGTTATTTCCTTGATTTTCACAGGCAGGAAATGTCAGTATAGGATGCTTGACATTACAGGATGATAAACCATTATATCTGTATACCCTGATCACCCTCATGAGAAATTCGTCGAATACAAGGATGTGCACAAGATGGACAACAAGAAAAAAATCATGGTCTACAACGGACTTTTTCTCATATTCTGCGCCGGCCTGTTCCTGTTTCTGTGGAGCGCTCCACCGGAAACAACGGCCAGGCTGCCGAACAACGAGAACCACCAACGCTTCATGACCATGGACAAGAAAGAAGCGGAAAAATTCTGCAATGAATGCCACGACGAGGACGGGGTCTATCCTCTGCCCGAGGACCATCCTCCCAAGTACCGCTGTCTGTTCTGCCACAAGAAGCAGCAGCAGTAACGATCGGCAAGTCAACTCGCACCCAGGTGATACCATGTGGAGCTCCAAGGACGTCTACTATGTCTCCGGATCAACTGCCCTGCTCGCTGAAGATGTGGGCAAGGCCCTGCTCTGCCAGTTCCAGGAGATAAGCTTCAACGAGGAAAAAATTCCCTTCATTAAAACCAGGGCGGCTGCGGAAAAAGCCATGCAGCACATCCTGGAACAATCCGGCGGTGTTCGGCCGCTGGTCTTCTGCACCATCATGGACGCCGGTATCAAAAAAATCCTCGACTCCCCTGAAGTCGAATTTTTCGATGTTTTCGGCAACGTCCTGGACAGGCTGGAAAACTGCCTGGAAACCAAGGCCCTGCGGGTTCCCGGCTATTCGCGGAACATTGATGACATAACCCTGGCCAAACGGGTTGAGGCCATCCATTTTTCCATCGAACATGACGACGGCACCCGCTCCAGGGAATATGACGAGGCCGAGGTTATCCTGCTGGGCGTGTCCCGGTCAGGCAAAACCCCGGTCAGTGTCTACCTGGCCACGCACATGGGCATCAAGTCTGCCAACTTCCCCCTGACCTCCGAGCACCTTGACAGTTATGAACTGCCTCCGGAAATCGTCCGCAACCGCAAAAAGGTTGTCGGGTTGATGACATCGCCGGGACTGCTCCACAAGATCAGGGAACAGAGATACAGCGGCAGCATCTATGCCAAACTGTCGACCTGCGCAACGGAGCTCAACCAGGCTAAAGAGATCTACCTGCGTTACGGCATCCAGTCGTTGGAAACGGACGGCAAATCCATCGAGGAAACATCGGTGCAGGTAACCCAGCTTGTCGACATTCCCAGAAAACAGTGGCGCACCATCTGAAGCCCTGGCCGCCAGTGGAGCATCCCCATGCAATGGCTTGACCGGACACCTGTCTCCCTCCTTGTTATTTTCTCGATACTGTTCGGCCTTGCGCCATTCGTGCCGGAGCCCCACGCGCTCGAGAAAATCCGGATGCTTGTGCATGGAGACCTGCGCCGCCCCATCGACATCTTTGACCTTGTTTTCCACCTGCTTCCCTCACTGCTGCTCCTGCTGCGCCTTGCCAGGGTGGTCGTTCGCAAGAAACAACATGCTGATGACTGATGCCCTCTGCCGGGAACATTTCCAGCCGTTTGACCCGCTGCCGGGTCGTTTTGCCGGTGCGGATGCTCTGTGCGGCCCTGACGGCTGCCGTTATCCTGATATTTCCCCATCAACACAACATACACGCGGAGACCGCCATGTCCGACCTGCACAAACTTGATCAACCGGAAATCCTCTCTGTACTCTTTCATCCCCGCGCTACCGCCGAAACCGCTCCACCGGAAGGAGCAGTGAACATCGATATACCCGTGGCCGAAGGTACCATCATCGGCAGCCGCCTTTTCACCGCCGGCAAGGCTGATCCGGTCATCCTTTTTTTTCACGGCAACGGCGAGACCGTCACGGATTACGATGATATCGGCCCCCTCTATGCGGGCCTGGGGCTCAACTTTCTGGTCGCCGATTACCGGGGCTATGGCTGGAGTTCCGGCAACCCGTCCGCCAGCGCCATTATCAATGACGGACGGACCATATACCAAACCATCAGCCAGTGGCTGGCGGATAACAGCTATACCGGCAAACTCTTTGTCATGGGCAGGTCACTGGGCAGCGCCCCGGCAATCGACCTGGCCGCTGAATACGGCAAGGAAGGACTCAGCGGCCTGATCATTGAAAGCGGCTTTGCCGAAACAATTCCCCTTGCCCGGACGCTGGGAATAGACCTGGAAGCCATGGGCATCAGCGAACAGGACTGCTTCGGCAACAGTGACAAGATCTCCCGGGTGACCATTCCCACGTTCATCCTGCATGGCCAGCGGGATTCGCTGATCCCCCTGTGGCAGGGGCAGAAGCTCCATGCCGCCTGCGGCGCCAGGAGCAAGGAACTGCAGATCGTGCCGGGAGCGGACCATAACACCCTTATGGCCGTGGCCGGAATGCTTTACTTCCAGACCATCAAGGTCTATGTTGACAAGGTCACCGGCACTGCAAACTGGCGCCAGCGGAGAAAGGATTTCAAAAAATAATCCTGTATTCGTGAGCGTTCGAGAAGGGTGCATACGCTAGGCGGCAACGATGTTGATAATACTGAGGGTATATCAACGAGTTGCCAACACGGCAGGTGCGCCCTTATCGGGCGCCCCGCAGGGCGGCGGGGTGAAACCGGACGACAACGGTAGTTTCAAGTTATTCCACAAATATTAAGTACTTACCTGTGAATACGGCACGAAGCCGTCACGGATTCAGGATAATCACTATTTGAGGTCGAACATGGTGGGCAAAAGGACAGACTACCTTTCCTGGGATGAATATTTCATGGCCGTGGCCCTGCTTTCCGGTCACCGCTCCAAGGATCCCAACACCCAGGTCGGCGCCTGCGTTGCCAATCCCCAGAACAAGATTGTCGGAGTCGGCTACAATGGTTTTCCCTGGGGCTGCTCGGATGATGAACTGCCATGGGAGCGAGAGGGAACCTATCTCGAAACCAAATACCCTTACGTCTGCCACGCCGAGCTCAATGCGGTGCTCAACTCCATCACTGCAGACCTGCAGGGCGCACGCATCTATGTCGCCCTTTTCCCCTGCAATGAATGCACCAAGGTTATTATCCAGTGCGGGATCAAGGAGATCATCTACCTTTCGGATAAATACAAGGACACCGACTCGGTGCGGGCCTCAAAGATCATGCTGGACCGCGCCCGGATTCCCTACCGGCAGTTCTTTCCGGACCGGGAAAGCATCCTTCTGCGCTTCTTTCCCTGATTATCGTGCAAAAAATTGCCTCCCGGCCGGGAAAAAGACTCACAGCTGCCAGCCGCTGAACTGATCATCGCCCAACGGCTCAGCCACAAACGATTTTTTGACATTCCGCTGGGTAAAACTCACCTCCGCGGGCATCACCCGTCCATCAACCTTCCGCCCATACCTGACGACCAGGCCGGCAGCCTGCATAATGGTTTCATTGGCGAGCGCACCTGTCCCGGCGCTGTTTCGACCCATGCGCAGCAGTCCCGTCGGCCCCGGTCTTTCCCGCATATAAAGGATTGCGTCTCCTTCACCTGCCAGTTCGAGCAGCCTCTCATTTTCCTTCTCATCGCGTCCCAGAACAAACCACTGCCCCCCCGGCAGTCGGAACTGGCGGCCGACCAGCAGCAGGCGGATATCATCGGCATCAAATCCACCGCTGCTGATCCGCAAACGTCCCTGGTAAAAATTTTCTATCCTGGCGCCAAGATTGACATCGGTCAGGATGCAGCCCCCTGCCGGGCTGGGATAATCAGTGATGCCGAACTGTCCGGCCAGCTCAATCTGCTGCCTGCGCCCACGGCCGCTGAATGCATACAATCTTTGCCGGTCGACCAGGCCCTCCCGTTCCGGCCGCGTTTCCTTCAGCAGCCTGGCGCACAACGGGCGCAGCAGGATATCTTCACACCTGCTTTCCCGTTCAATGACCCGCAGGGTATCGCGCCTCTGGGACATGGGTCGCTGACCGATGACTTCACCGGTAAAAAGAAAAGAGGCGCCATATTGGGCCATCAGCCTGCGGGCCCGGGTGAGCATGAATATCTTGCAGTCGATGCAGGGATTGAAATTTTTGCCAAAGCCGTGCCCGGGATTTCTGAGCAGTTCAATATATCCTTCGCTCAGGTCGACTATCCGGACGTCAATACCGTACTTTTCCCGCACTTCGGTCCGGTATTCCTGCTCACGGGACAAAAGCCGGTCATCAAAAAAGGGAGTGACAAACTTGAGGGCAACAACGCGGATGGACTGGGCCATTATGACCCGGCAGGCCGTTATAGAATCAAGCCCTCCTGAAAAGAGGCCAATGGCGGCTGCCAGCTTCATGACACCGGCCGCGACGGCCTGATTTCAACCAGCTCCCTGGCATAGGCAATGGTCTGGTCGGTCAGATTTTCCCCAGCCAGCATGCGGGCAAGCTCCATCACCCTGTCTTCGACCTGAAGGCGGTTAATAGTTGAAACCGTGCGGCTGTCAACAACATGTTTGGCGACCATGAAATGTTCATCCGCCCAGGCAGCAATCTGCGGCAGATGGGTAATGCAGAGCACCTGGTGATGCGAAGAAAGCTCCTGTATTTTCCTGGCCACCGCTTCCGCGGCCTTGCCGCCTATTCCGGCGTCCACTTCGTCAAAAATCACGGTTTCGACCTGGTCCCTCCTTGCCAGCAGACATTTCATTGCCAGCATCAGCCTGGAAAGTTCACCCCCGGAAGCTATGCGGGCAAGGGGCTTGACCGGCTCACCGGGATTGGCCGAAAACAGGAATTCCACTTGATCCATCCCGGTTGCCTGCAGGCTGGTCATATCCGCATCGTCCCTGACAACGATGGAAACCTCGAAAACCGCCTGGGGAAAACTCAGGTCAGCAAGTTCCTCCTGCATGGCAGCGCTGAGCCGTTTGCCGACCTTTTTCCGCCGGGCCGACAATTTCCTGGCGGCGGCGTAAACTTCCCTGCTTTTCTCCGCAACTTCCTTTTCCAGCCGGACAATCTCTTTTTCCATGCTGTCCAGGGAAGCCAGCTCCTCCGCCGCCCGGCTGCCATATTCAATGATATCTTCCAGGCCGGGACCGTACTTGCGCTGCAGCTGTTTTATCAGGGAGAGACGTTCGGTGACCGCCGCCATCCTGGAGCTGTCATTGGGAAGGGACTGGAGATAGTCCCGAAGAGCCAGCTCCAGATCCTCCACCTCATAACAGGCTGAAGATATGCGCTCGGCCAGTTCACTGACATGTCGATCCAGACTGGAAGCCTGTTCCATGTTTTTGCGGATTTCCGACAAATTGTCGAGCATGGAATTCCTGAGGAGCTGCAGGCTGCTGCCGGTGAGTTCGGCGAGGATGCCCGAGGACTTCAAAAGATCCCTCTCCTCGGCCAGCTGCACATCCTCCCCCGGAACCAGCCCGGCGGCTTCGATTTCAGCCAGCTGGTAGCCAAGAAAATCACGCCGCTGTTCCTTGTCCACTTCCTTGTGCTGCAGATCGGTCAACCTCTTGACCAGATTCTGCCAGTCGGTGAAAAGGTTGGTAAATTCCCTGCGCAAATCCTCCAGGTCGCCATAATTATCAAGAAAATCAAGGTGCCGCCGGGCCACCAGCAACTGCTGGTGGTCATGCTGGGAGGCAATATTGATAAGGTTTTCCGTTAATTCGCCCACCAGGCCGGCGGTAACAAGCCGGTCGTTGACATAAAAACGGCTGCGGCCGTTACGGAAAAATACTCTCCTGATTATGCATTCACCAACGCTGTCAATCCCGTTATCCTGCAGCAGGGCCAAAACCTCGGCCTGATCGCCCCTGATGGAAAAAAGGGCTTCGACCACGGCTTTGTCACAGTTACTCCTGATCCACGATGAAGCGCCGCGGCCGCCGGCCAGGAGATGGATCCCCTGCAGGATAATGGATTTTCCCGCCCCGGTTTCACCGGTAAACACGGCCAGCCCGTTATTGTCGACGGCCAGGTCGAGCTGCAGCCGATCAATAAGGGCCATATTTTCGATTCGAAGTTCCAGAAGCATGGCTTCACGTTCAGGTTAGTTCGTGTCTGTCCATAAATGGTCTTTTCGCCCGATTGCTGTGTTGCTCGGTTGTCTGAAAATGCTCACGTACAGGGGGTACGCTCCGCTTTTCAGCCGCCCTCGCGCCTTGCCCTCGAACGAAAATCCTCATTTCTGGACGGACACTAGTTCATCAGAATTTTTCACACTCACGCCCCCCGACATTGGTCTTGACGGGAAGCAGGGCAGCAGGTATCCTCATCCCAGTGCATTAAACGCAGAGTATCTCTCCAACCAAGCCGCCAATCGCCCGGGAACCGAACAAATGAGTAAGCGTACCAAACTCAGCGCCAGCCTTGAAGACTACATTGAGGCCATCTATAACATTATCACGGAAAAACAGAAAGCCCGCAGCAAAGACATAGCCGCCTGCCTCAATGTCAGCGGCGCTTCGGTCACCGAGGCCCTGCGTTCCCTTTCGGCAAAAGGGCTCATCAACTATGCCCCGTATGAAGCAATAACACTGACCAGCAACGGCCGTAAAGCGGCAGAGGATGTTGTACAACGCCATAACGCACTCAAACAGTTCTTCATGGATGTGCTGGGCATCAAGCAGGACATTGCCGAACAGGGGGCCTGCCGGGTTGAACATGCCGCCCCCCAGGAAATTATCGACCAGATGATCAATTTCATCGACTACCTGGAAACCTGTCCCGGCGAGAGCAGGCAGCTGATCGAGGATTTTATTGCCTTCAGCCGCGCGAAACAGGCCTGATCACCTCCAGGTTTATTTGTTATTTGCGCGAAACCCGTGACAAAATCGCTCCTTATTGTCACACGGCCCATCATCCGATGAGCCTGACAACCTCGCCATCTTCAGGAAACCGGCCCAGCCGTTTTTTGGAAAATACAAGCTGTTTATCAACGCAAACTTCAAAAACACCGCCTGATCCCGCTATCAGCTCGACTTCAAGATCCTGACCCAGTTCTTTTTTCAACTCGTCCCCCAGACTGGAGGCACGGGGTTCATAATTTCAGTTCCGGCAGTATTCAATTGAGATTTTCATATCCATCCTCGGCTTATTTTTGTCAGTAGAACAGTAAGCTCATTGTGCATGCAGCAACATCTTATCATATCATGCAGACCATGCAAACCATTGCCTTGAGCAAATCAGACATTTTACCCGAGAACAATAAATACGTCCTTTTTGTTTCCAACAATGGACTTACCCGGTATAATAAAAAATTAACACTATCCAACTCGCAAACTGACACAGCCTTTCGATACATTTCACCATGCCTGTTTACGAATACACAGCCCTTGACGACTCAGGAAAAAAACGCAAAGGCATTATTGATGCGGACAGCCTGGCCGCTGCCCGGCAGAAAATTCGCCATGCCGGCAAGTATCCGGTTGACATCCGGGAATCAACCCCGGTGTCCAAAAAAGAAAAAGAGGGAAAAACCAGTTCGTTCACGTTCAGACAACGAATCAGTCGACAGGAGATACACGTGGCGACCAGACAGCTGGCAACGCTGCTCAACGCCGGCATTCCCCTAATCCAGGCTTTAAACGGCCTGATCGAACAGACCTCGAACCAGGCGCTGAAAAAAGTTGTCGCCCAGCTCAAGGATTCCGTCAACGAAGGGAATTCATTCACCGCCGCGCTTGCCGGTCACCCACGTCTCTTCTCCAGGATCTATATCAACATGGTAAAAGCCGGTGAAGCCTCCGGTTCTCTCGATGTCGTACTTGAACAGCTGGCGGATTTCGGTGAAAATCAGCAGATCATGCGCTCACAGATCAGCGCCGCCCTTATCTACCCGATCATTCTCTCCCTGGTGGGCATTGTTATCCTCACCCTTCTCCTGATTATCGTGGTGCCGAACATCACCAAGGTTTTTGAAAACTCGCAGCAGGCGCTCCCGCTGCCCACCATTATCCTGATCAACATCAGCGATTTTCTCAGCAGCTACTGGTGGCTGATCGCCATCGGTCTCGTCGGAATCATTATAGCAATTCGCCAGATTATCCGGCGGCCCAAGGGAAAAATTGTCTGGGACCGCCTGAAACTCACCCTGCCCCTGCTGGGAGACCTGAACATCAAAATCGCCGCGGCCAGGTTCGGCAGTTCGCTGGGCAGCCTGCTGCAGTCCGGCGTGCCGCTGGTGGCATCGCTGGGCATCGTCAAGAATATGTTCAACAATGTCCTGATAACCGATGTCATTGATGATGCCACGGAGGAGCTCGAAAAAGGAGGCAACCTGTCAAAAATTCTGCGGGGAAGCAGATGGTTCCTGCCGATGATGGTACAGATGATCGCAGTGGGTGAGCAGACCGGCACCCTGGAAAAAATGTTGAAAAAAGTGGCGGAAAGTTATGAAAAGGAGGTTGAGACCAAGATGAAAGCGCTGACTTCCCTGATCGAACCCTTCATGATCCTGCTGATGGGTGTAACCATGCTCTTTATCGTCCTCTCAATCCTGCTGCCCATCTTTGAAATGAACCAGCTGATCCGCTGACAGGCTCCTAGGTAACCCTGAATATCTCTTCAAGGGTCGTCAATCCGGCCATGACCTTCTGCAGCCCGTCCTGGCGCAGAGTCAGCATCTCACCCGACTCCAGGGCCCGGTGCCGTATCTGGTTGGAATCCGAAGTCGTCAGGATATAACTCTTCAGCTCATCGGTCATAACCATCAGTTCAAATATACCGATCCGCCCCTGGTAACCGGTATGCAGGCATTCCGCGCACCCCGTGCTCCGGTATAGCGGCCTGTCGCCAAGATCTTCAGAGGACAGGCCGACCTGGGCCAGATATTCGGGAGACGGGGAGAACGGCTCCATGCAATGTTTGCAGATCTTGCGGACCAGCCGTTGGGCAATAATGGCGTTGACCGAAGATGAGACCAGAAATGATTCCACCCCCATGTCAATCAGTCTGGTCACCGCACTTGCCGCATCGTTGGTATGCAGCGTGGAAAAAACCAGATGGCCGGTCAATGCCGACTGGATGGCAATCTCCGCTGTTTCAAGGTCGCGGATTTCACCGACCAGGATGACATCCGGGTCCTGGCGGACAATGGTCCGCAGCCCGTTGGCAAAGGTGAGGTCGATCTTGGGATTGACCTGGACCTGGCTGATGCCCTTGATCTGGTATTCCACCGGATCTTCAATGGTAATGATATTGATATCCGGTTCGTTGAGAATGCTGAGCGCGGAATACAGGCTTGTTGTCTTACCGCTTCCCGTGGGGCCGGTTACCAGGATAATGCCGTGCGGCGCCCTGATAAGTTTATGGAAAATCTTCAGGTCCCGTTCGGTCATCCCGAGATCGGTCAGGGACAGCAGGACGTTCGACTTGTCAAGCAGGCGCATGACCACCCGCTCCCCGAACGATGTCGGCAGGGTTGAAACACGGATATCCACATTCCGATCAGCAATCCGGATCTCGATCCGGCCATCCTGGGGAAGTCTCTTTTCAGCGATGTCAAGCTTGGCCATGATCTTGATGCGGGATACCAGCTTGGACTTGACGTGTTTGGGCGGCGTATACATATCATAAAGGATGCCGTCAACCCGTTTGCGGATTTTGACCATGTCCTGATACGGTTCAATATGGATGTCACTTGCATTGTCCCGGACGCCCTGCGAAAGCATCAGGTTGACCAGTTTGATGACCGGCGCGTCGCTGGTATCATCAAGCAGATCTGCGGTCTCTTCAATCTCCGAAATAATGGCTTCCGGATCTTCAACATCCATGTCCTGCATAACCTGGTCGGCATGATCCTGGCTGGTCCTGTCATAGGCGCTGTTGATGGCCTTGAAGATCTCCTCCTGGGGCGCCAGGACGGTTTTCATCCCATCCCATTCCAGAACGTGCTGCAGGTCATCCACCTGCTGAAAATAGGATGGATCCGCGAGGGCGATGAAAGACTCCCGCGGCGTTGCCACCGGGATCATCTTGAATTTTTTCAGAAAATGGATCGGTACCCTTGGCGTAAAAAAAGGATCCGGATTGGGCGGCAGCTCTTTCAAAAGCTCCATGCCGCACTGCCGGCTGCGGGCATCCAGCAGCTCGGTGGACGTCAGCGCCTTCTGCTGCACCAGGATCTCGCCCAGTTTTCCGCCTTTATCCTTCTGGACCGCCAGGGCATGTTCAATATTTTCAGGAGCCAGGCCGTATGATTCGACCAGGATCTGCCCTAAAAGTTTCATTGAATCGAATCCTGCTTTTGCCGCGGTGGTGGAAAGGTGGACGGCTCGAATTCAAACCCCAGGCGTTGCAGGTTTCTGGCAGCCAGTTCCTGCACTTCCTGCAGATGCCGGTTCTTTGCTTCAACATCTTCACCATCTTCACGGGGCTGCAATTCTAACACCCGTTTATACTGCCTGACGGCATTGGCCGCGTCTCCTTTTTTCTCATTGAGAACCCCCATATTGAGAATGGCCGAGGCATGAAGCGGATCGACCTTCAAGGCCTGGTCAAAAAACTGCTGCGCCCGGTCCAGATCGTTATTCTGCATGTTGGTGAAACCGATATCGGTCAGCGCCACCGCGTGCTTCTTGTTTTTGACGTTCTGGAACTTTCTGTCCGGAATCTGGCTGGAGCCGCTTTTGACATAATCCATGACATCGCGTTTCTCATAATAAATCGAAGCAAGTTCCGCCGGATTTTCAACAATATGCGGGGTGATAAAGATAAAGAGATTGGTCTTTTCACTGAAGGTATTTCTGGTTTTGAACAACCATCCGATCAATGGAATATCGCCAAGCAGCGGCACCTTGTATTCACCGGCAGAGGAATCCTGGCCGATGATGCCGCCGATAACCACAGTTTCCTCATTGTGCATGACAACGGTCGTTTTTGCCGTCCTCTTGAGGGTTGTAGGACGGCCGGAGGAATCATTCTGATCCTTGAGCTTGATGACATCAACCCCGATTTCCAGGCGAACCAGATCGGACTGGTTAATCTGGGGCAGGATGTTCAGTGAGGTTGCCACGTCTCTGTACTCGTAATTGGTATAATCCTGCTGAGCCGCGGTGGTGTTCTGGCTGGTAATATACGGCACATTCTGCCCCACCATGATCTCGGCCTCCTTGTTGTCCGTGGTCAGGATCTGCGGAGTGGCGATAATTTCAACATCCGAGTCGTCCTTGTACGCCTTGAGCACTGCGCTGATATTCGGGAAAAACATATTGCCGATCTGGATACCTTGCTTCAGGACGCCGAAAGCAAAACCTGCCGGCATCAAGTACGGATCTCCGGAAACAATATTATTTTCCCCCTGCAGCTCGGAATATGGTGTATCTCTCGTGCCGCTGAATCCCGTGTACGCTTTGCCGGTGCCATCGTCAAAAAGACCGCCGGTGCCCCATTGCACCCCGATCTCGAATTGCTTACTGACGCTGACCTCCATGATGAGGGCCTCGATGTAGACCATCCTGCGGGGAATATCCAGCTTCTTTATCACATCTTCCAGCACCAGGTACTCATCCCGGGGGCCGGTTATGATCAATGAGTTGGTTTCCACATCGGCCATGACCCTGACATTCTCGGAGATGGGCGGGGCGGAAGCCGCAGCCGAGGGATCGGTCGGCGAACCTTTGCTTTCCGGCAGACTGGTCAATACCTTGACCATCTCTTCGGCGCTGGCATGCTGCAGGTAATAGACCTGGATCTTGCCGGTCCCTTTCGGCGCCTCGGTATCGATTTTGGCCAGCAGTTCGCGAACCTTCTGGATATTGTTTTTCGAAGCAAAAACAATGAGAGAGTTGGTGCGCTCATAGGGTATCAGCTTGATCGTTTCAACCTGCTGTCCCCTGGTGGCGGCGGTCCTGGCAAAAAGCTGGCCCACCGCCTTGGAGATATCGCCTGCTGACGCATACTTCAGAGGCAGGACCACCAGCTCTTCACCAACCGAGGGTACGTCCACCACCTCAATGATCTCCAGGAGGCGGTTGATATTGGACTGGAATTCGGTAATGATCAGCATGCCGGAATCGCTATGAGCGATGACCACGCTGGTCTTGGACACCAGGGGCGCCAGCAGGCGTTTCATTTCTTCCGGGTCGGAGTGGGCCAGGGGAACCAGTTGGGTGACCACCTTATCCTCGGGATACATTTCCTGATCCGCCCGGATAGTTTCAATACTCTGGGACCGCGCCTGGACGGAAGGTATGATCTTGGTGACCGACCCGCTCGGAACCGTCGTAAAACCATGGACCTCCAGCACTGATTCAAATACCCGGTACGCGTCTTCCTCGGAAATCCTGGTCGGCGAGATAATGGTCACCTTTCCCTTGACCGTCCTGTCAACGATAAAATTCTTGCCGGTCAGTTCACTGATATACTTGATGAACAGATTGATATCCACATCATTGAAATCAATGGTGACAAAGCGCTGGCTCTGGTCCCCCTGCTCCTGCGCCTGAACCGGTGCGGAACAAATAAGGGCAGTCAGAAGACAGCCTGCTGCCAGCAGGGGAATCACAACTCTGCATAGCGGCCGGAGACCGCATGACCTGCGTAACATTTCCATGGTATGCACTACCTGCTTGTTCATATGATTTCAAGTCTCCCCAACAACATCCTGCACGGATCCCCTGATCAATGCCGTTCAATGATGATTGATCCTTTACCGCAGCCGCACTTTCCTACGGCTGGTCAATTCCGTTTACCGGATTGCCTGGACGGGGCGGCCGCCGAACAGGACGAGGTCTTACTACACGCCGCCTCTGATTCAACGTTGTTGGCGTCGGCACTGACGGTGTTTCCAGCGTTTCCGAAGATTCCGCCGTTTCCTCCCCCTCCGGCAATTCCTGTAATTCAGCCGATTCCGGCATCTCAATTGATTGCTGCGGTTCCGGCGGTTCCTGATAAAAATCCGAGGGAGATGGCTGATAAACGCCGCCGCCGCCCTCCCGGTCTTTGAGAGTCAGCACTTCATCTTTACCGTTGACCGTCAGGACAACCTTTCCCCGTTCAATTTCCTTGATCATGGCCCCCTGGATGCTGTCCCCGACCTGGTAAATATCCTGTTTCCTCTTTGCGTCATCGGAAATTATCGCCCGCGCGTCACGTTCAATACCGGAAATGGTTCCCATCAATGAGAGCTTGAGTTTTGTCGGTTCTAGCGGCGCCTGTTCAACGACCTGGGCGTCTTCTTCCTTTTTTTCCACAACAGCCTGGAAAATATTGCGCCTGACTATTATTGTATAATCATCCGGCTTTCGCAATATTTCCGTCTTTTCTTCAGGCGGCGGCGCTTGGATTGTCCTGCCGGCAACACTATCCTGCTGCAGCTTCTCCTCCAGCCGACCATACCAGATCGTGACACCGGCATACAGCAGAATAAAAATGAGAAAAAGTTTAACGAGTATCCGGACCACTGTTACCTGCCGCTCCCCTCGATTACGCCGTCAATGGTTCCGGACACCCCCTGGAAACGTATACCGGGCTCAAACAGGGTATCGGAAAGTTGAAACGTCAATTTATTGTCACGGAGCTGCCCCTTTATCAGCTGCACAACAGCAGGATCCTTCAGGCCGCCCATCAGTTCCGGGCGCGGTTCAAATGAACCGCTGATATCAAGCCCGCTGCCAAGCAGGTTGTCTGCCAGGTCCACAGTGCCTTCAAAGTCCGCGGCAAAGAGATCCGAATCCACCTTCCCCCGGGTAAGCGTAACAACGCGGCCTGCAAGGCTCAGCGATGTTATCAGCTGGTTAAATGGAAGATTATTAAGCCCCATAACCGGCTGCAGCAGTTCCAACGACCCGTCCCTGACCATCAGATCCGCCTGCAGATCGCCCGACAGGATCTCGGGCAATTCACCTTCATAGCTGAATGAACCGGACAATTTCCCACTGCCGTTGCGGCCCATCTGCTGCCACATCCCTTCCAGTTCGCTTATCTGCAGGTTGTTGATTTCCCCGTAACACTTCACCCTTGCCTGATCCCTGTCCAGAGACGCTCCGCCGGTGACCGTCCCACCCAGGGCTGCCATCCGGTAGGAAACAGGCCATTCCTCCCGCAGACGAGTTATTCCTGTGACATCCGGACGGAGTTTCAATTCGTTGACCTGCACAAAAGCGTTCCCACCCTCTTTTCGCTCCACGACTATATCCCGGAGGACAATACTCAGCGGCCATGCAACGCGCAACTCCTCTATTTCCCAGATCAGCGGAGGACTCAGCCGGTCAAGCTGTCTCTGCAGCCATACCCGCGCGCTCTCTGCCGGAAAAAGGAACCAGAGCAGGAAAAAAAGAACCGCACAGGTATAGACGCTGTACCCGAGCGTCGACAATATCCAGTGAACGAACTTTTTCATCTCGGCCCTTATCTCGCTTCCGCCTCGGGATTGCGATCCAGGCTGACGACCTGGATGATGACATCCAGGGTCGCTTTTTCCTTGGTGTTCTCCTGGATGGATATTCTCTGCAACGCCACCACATTTTCCGGGGACTCCACCAGCTGGAGAAAATCGACCAGCTGTTTGAGACTTACCGCCTGCAGCTTCATCTCCACCAGAATCTCCTTGAACGGTCCGTCAGTGGCAGTTTCAGAAGGTTTCATGTAGGTGATATTCTTTTTGACATCACTCCTGGCAGCCATCTGCTCAAGGAACGAAAAAAGACTGAAATCGTTCTGCCGGCGGACAAGCTGATCCAGCAGGGTGTTGGCCTTGCCGTGCAATTCCCGGTATTGCACCTGCAGTTCCGCCATCTCAACCAGCGCCTTTTCCCGCTCCGCTATCCCCCGCTCAAGGCGGTCACGACTTTCCATCAGGGGAAAAATACCAAACTGCAGGAACAGAAAGATCAGCAGAACCACCCCTCCTGCCGCCAGGACTATCCGGTCGCGGGAAGTCAATTTAATCATGACGCACCTGCTGCCTGGAGTTTGAGCTCAAATCGTATCAAACCGGTATCCTTTTCAGCGGAAGCCGAAATAATATCAACACCATCATAGGCCGGGGACTTGCGCAACACACCCTGGATTAGGTTTACATCGTTGAAATTCTTGGTCGTTCCCTTGACCATTACCGATTCCTTGTCAATGACCAACCGCGAAACATGGATTTCAATCGCTTCCGGCACCCGTTGCGAAATATCGGCAAGGATATTCAAGGAACGTTTATCTCCGGAAAAAACAGGAGTGGCAATGGAAGGTGCCTGAACATTGCGCAGACCTGTCTTCATCTGGACCAATGGATCAACAACCCTTGTTGCTTCGGGAAATGTCTCCTTGAAAAGATCGGTCATCCGGCCGCCGAGTTCATTGTACCTGGCATTGAGGATTCGATAATCATAGCCCAGGTATGCGTTTATGCCCACAAGGACCAGCACCAGAAAAGCGACGGCAACTATCTGGTTTGTCCTGGAGGCAAAAAACAATCCTTGCTGGACAAACTCATCCTTGCGGAAATTGATGCTGATTTTTTTCGTCAATCCCTGGAGGGCCAGGGCGATGGCATGATCGAAAAGACCCGGACGCCAAGCTTTCCTGGTCTCCGCGGTCCAACTGACTCCTGAATGCTCCGGCAGGTCACCGATCAATACGGGCTGGTCGAATTCGGCTTCTATTTTCTCCCTGAATTCCGCGCCTCCCACCATGGGGCCGAACATAACTATCTGCTCGGGAAAGGTTTCAGCCCGGCTTTCCAGCTGATATAATCCCAGGGTCTGCTTGATATCATCACACAGAGAAGCAATGCACTCCATGGCCTCATCATGGTGTACTATCTCAATGCCATTATCCCCGAAGTAGAAAGGGAGGTCGGTAAAGACCCTGTCCGGATAAACCAGGCGGCGCATGAACGCTATCCGGCCATGGCGGACAATGACCATGTTCATTTCGTGCATGCCGGTGTCGATGAGAAGAAAATTTTCTCCCTGCCCGCCGACCCGCAAAAACTGTTCAGCCAGAATAAAGGTGCGCAGCGTAATGACAGGGGGATTAAGCCCGGAATCTTTCAGAACCTCCAGATCATCCTTCAATCTGTCCTTGGTAATTCCCGTTACCAGCAGATGGCTTTTATTGCCGTCAACGCCGGCGAGAATATACTCAATGACCTGATCACGGACCGGAACAAGGAGCTGATCCTCCAGTTCCATGGGCAGGATCTGGGCTATTTTCCTTTTCTCGGTGAAGGGGATGGTGAGATTACGCAGACTGACCCCGGAAAGCGAGATGCCGCAGATGCTGGCGCCATCCTTCCATCCCACTTTTTCGAGCAGCGGCGGCAGAACCTCGGCAAGGGTAACCCGATGGTCAAGTTTTGCCAGAGCGGCTGCAGTCACCACCCGGTCATTGCCGCCCGAGGCGATGACAACGGCGGTGACATACTCTTCGTTGATGTCAAGTCCCAGAACCTGGCGTTTCATCACTTACCTGACTTCCCAATATAAAAGCTTCTGCACACTGGTTTCCCTGTCACGCTCCAGTATCCCGGCACCGCTCCGCGCCATGGTATTATGCTCTGCCGTTACTTCAATCTTGAAATACCGGCTCTGGACTACGGCCAGAGTCTCTTCCAGTTCAAGACTGCCATTCACCTGCTTATACCACTGCGGATCGGCAAGAGCTGCCATGTTGCTCTCCTCTGCGCGGAAATCAATCAGATCCTGCGCGGTCTCATCGCTCATATTCTGGCGCTTTTCAAGCGCCATGAGCACTTCCGCCGGCGCCGTGTTTATGTTTATTGCGCCGTCCCGCCCTGCAACGGTCACAAACTGCCCCAATCCTAAATAATCCTCATTACCATAAAAAAGATCTTTGGTCATGCCCCGAATGAGCAGCAGTTCTTCAGGATAGGAAAAAGGGGCGTTCCTGGGTTTATACGAGGGAGAGAGAGACAGATAGTACCCGCTTTCCGCGCCATGATCCCGGACGAGATCATTTTCGTCGATCCAGTCGATGATTGCATCGATAATTTCCCCTGCCTCGTCGGAATCGGCAACCGCAAATTTCTCCGGGTCGAGAAACCTGCGCCATATTTCTCTCTGTTTGTCCTGCATTGTATTGAATTTCTCCTGATCTTTTTCATCAGGCACCAGGGCATTGACCTGCAGCAGCCCGGAAAGATCGGTCACCGACACATGCAGTTTTTCATTGCCGAACAGGTCCGGGGCGTCCTCACTTCCCATCTTGTTCCAGCTGTCGTGGCTGCTGTCAAAGAGCTGGTTCTTTTTCACGTCCTCCTGCAGGTCCGCATGCAATGCTGCTCTCACCAGGCTCAGCCCGGACCTGTTCATGGCGTCAAGCTGGACACTGTCACGCAGGTTGCCGGCTCCCTGCATCTGCCAGTTGACCGAGGTCGCCACCTGCACGGTGATGGCCACCATGAAGCTCACCGCCATCAGGGTCAGCACCAGGGCCATGCCTTTCTGATTATGGCGTCGCATTCTGCCGCAGACTCTGGGCATTGATCAACCCCACCGGAAGAAGTACGCCTGTACTGAATTCGATGCTGGAGTCATTTTCTCTATCCAGCCAGAATTCAAGGGTGCAGGATACGGCAACCGGCAGTTTACGCTCATCCTGGCTGCTGAGCGCATCTTCGCTGGTGGACCAGGTGTCCGTCTCCTCGCCGCTTTCATCAAAATAACGGAACTGCACGGACCGCAGTCCGTCGCAGAGGAGAAAGCCCCCCTCCGCATCTTGGCCGCCGTTTGTCACCGCCGATGTTGCCAGGAGCTCATCGGATCGGATCAGAACCAGTCCGCCCTGACTCCCGGGATCTTCTTCCACTTTATAAGATAGAACAGCGATCCCGGGATTGTCCTGCTGCCGGTTAAAAACAACATGAGCCGTTGAGGTGAACTGGAGGGTGTCGGCATCCTCTCCGTCAAGCTGTTCAGCGCTGCCGATGAAATCCACGTCCTCAACGAGCACCGCGGAGGCGAGATCCTCGCTTATCCGCTGCAGGGCGACCTGGGCCCGGTGGTAGATCTCTCCCTGTTGCTGGGTGGCGTTCAGGACATTCAGGCTGCCGGATAGCGAGATGGAAACCATGGTCACCACCGTACTCAGTATCAGCAGGGCCAGCATGATCTCCAGCAGGGTCATCCCATGCTGGTTATCGCCGGAGGACGGGGAACTGTCGGTGATCTTCATCATTTCCTCGGCTCGATCTTCTGCATGATCACCGACCTGACTCCGTAGGACGGACCCTCATCTCCGCCCAGGGTAACCACCAGATCCACAGTCTTCAGCATGCCGGCGGAACCGGCTATCCCGACTTCATCCTCGCTCAGCTCGGCAACTTCCGAACTCCACCTGTAGCCGGGATAATTTTCGCCAAAATCACCATCGGCGGAGAAAACGCTTTCAAAATCAGCCGCTTCGATCTCAGTGAGTTTCTGTTGAGCAAGGAGGGCGGCGGTAACGGCAAAACGGGTGTGGCCGGCAATGGAAACGCTCTGTGACTGCGATCCGATGAGCGTGACAAAGGCAATGGCAATGATGGCAACGGCGATCATCACCTCAAGAAGGGTGAAGCCAGTATGCGACAGAAAGCCTTTTCTGCGACCAATGCAACACATTTACAGTCCCCTAAGCCAATAGACATAAAACAACATACACCCTCAATTTAAGCTATCAACTAAACTAATTAGTTTCTGCACTGTTTTTTCAATTGTGTAGGGTGTAGTAACTTTTACACTGTCTATTCCATTTTCTTTCCATGTTAAAATATAGCCTAACAGTTGCTTCTGAAGAGTCTGAACATTATTTGGGTCTACAACCCTATGACCACATTCAAGTAAAATTTGCCCCAACTCAGATGTATCGGGGGTTAACCCAAGGATAGGTCGCCCTATCAATAAATATTCATAGACCTTAGAAGGTATATATTCCTCACATACGACACCATTACCGTGTAAAATTAACAATACATCACTTTGCTTCATTGCTTCAATCACTTGTTGACGACCTGTTTTACCTAACCGACTGTCATATTCGAGTCGCCCGTAAACTTTAAGCACCGGGCCAAGGGGAAAAGATGTCAATACTTTTTGTGAAATATGATCAAGTTTCGACCCATATATATCCAAGGAAAGTAAGTGTTGAAACTCGGGATGTTCATTGAGCAAATTATGAAAAGCTTGAATAAGCACAGAAAGATTTCTTGTTGTGGCTAATGAACCAAAATGGGCGAAATGAATTTTTTCCTTTTTAAAATAAAACACATCAGGACGACTTGGTGGATCAGCCCCTGGACGCAAAACAACTTTCATCCCCGCAACACGATGACGGCGGTCAGCGCTTTCCAAAGCATGATAAGTAAAGTAGATTACTGCACTGGCATGACAACAAATTTTTTTTTCTAACCACACATTAAAAAGATATCGTTGATTCATTCTTCCTTTTTCAAAATCATAAACAAGAGGATCATGAACCTCTGCCACCCAAGGAATTTTAAAAATTTTATGTAAAATCAACCCAGCTAAATGTGTAGAGGTTGGACCAGCTGTAGAATAAATAACTTCTGGCGAGTGTTGAAAAAATAATAATATTCCTCTGAATATAGCACTTGCCGCCCACGACCAATGCGAATCAAGGTGAATTATAAGACGTTCAATCAAATAAAAAGGCAATAATATTATTGTTATAATGACTTTCAACGATTTCCAAGCAAAATCAAAATGTCTTTTATTCTTAAGAAGATAACAGGTCTCATAATACAAACCTGATGGCGCTAAAGAAAAAATACGAGCATGAGGAAAACGCGTATCCTTGGATCCAAGGGGAGAACTCAATACCACTGGCACAATGTTCTCTTTTAGAAAAAAAGGAATCCGATCTGTGATTGTTTGACTTGCTGCCTTGCCATCATTATTAAAAAAATAAGCAAGAACCAACCATTTCCTTTTTTCTTTTGTACCGTTATTTTTCATGAGTTTTTAATAGTATAATCATTAAGTCGAGCACTGTATTTTGTAATTTCCCTGTGTTTTGCATACTTAAAGAATGAACCAGCACCATGCATCAAGGAAATAACCAGGCCATCGAACCCATCACGAAACCCTTGCTCCAAAATATAAACCTTCAAAAACATCCACAAACCATGAGTAATTGGCTTTAAAGCGCTGGAATTTCGGTTTTTTCCATAAAGATCGCAGGCACCTATATTTGTATACAGATCCAACTTGGTAATCATTTCTGAATAATTTCGAAAACTTAAATGGATTATTGCGCAATCAAGCGCTTTAACAGGGCCATTTGCAACCCAACTTTCATGTACTGACCTGCCGTCAAAAGAGCCTTTTCTTCTATCCACAAGACGGAGAACCCTGTTGGGCCACCAACCACAATGCTTGACCCAACTCCCATGAAAATAATTTTTTCGCCTAAAACTGAAACCATTTACATCCAAACACGACTCTTTTAAGATCTGAGAAAGTTGGGAAGCTGTTTCTTCAGGAATCCTCTCATCTGCGTCCAAGATAAAGACCCAATCATACATGCCATGATCAACTGCAAATTGCTTTTGATATGAAAATCCTTGCCAAGGCTCAACAAACACCCTAGCTCCATATGATTTCGCAATTTCTACAGTCCGGTCCGAACTGCCCGAATCCACGACAACAACATCATCAGCAAAGGAGATACTTTCAAGACAGCCAGGAAGTTTTTCCTCTTCATTTTTAGTAATGATTACAACGGAGATTGGAATTCTAACCTCTTCCTCTTTATTCATCCATACTCCTTAATAAAAAATATCCGCCGGGTGTGACCGAGCAAAAAGGGAAGCTGGACTTCCCCTAATTTCGTAGACACATATTAGCTTTCATTTAAGGGCTCTCTCAAACTCGAACGGACGGTCATGACTGAGATGCTGTGACTCCGTTTCCGGTTATAAAATATTTCAATATAGTCAAACACATCTGATCGTGCTTCTACCCTTGTCCGATAAATTTTCCGGCCAATCCGTCTTTCTTCAAACTGCTAAAAAACGATTCTGCCGCAGCATTGTCCAAGCAGTTACCACGCCTGCTCATGCTTGGATTGAGACGATGGTCTCGCGACAAAACGATCCAGTCGTCATTACCGTACTGAATCCCCTGGTCAGAATGAATATCGTTTTGTGAATGCTGTGTCTGAATTATACAGAATCGAACTAAACACTGAAAAAAGGAAACTCGTCTCATATACAGCCAAATAGGATTCTGCAAACATTATTGTTAGAAAAAACAAAGGAAATGCAAAACGAATTCTGCTCAAATCATCTTGTACAATAAATGCTTGACGCATTTGAACTATGAAAATTCCAAGAAAGATTGTAAATCCCATAATCCCGAATCTACTCAACACAAGAATGTACTGATTGTGAGGGTTGTCAGTCGGTTCAAGTGTTGGCGAATTTTTTGTATTAACAATGGTGTATTTTTCTTTAAAACAACCCGTACCAACTCCAATTAATGGGTTCTGTAGAAAAACCTCCCAGGAGTTTTTTACGAAATGTATCCGCATCCCTAAAGAAGTATTAGGATTATTCTTAAAATGTTTTATTTCATCATAAGCCATACGTGTTCTGTTCTCGAATGTTGGGCTAAAATAAAAAGCAAAAACAATAGATAGGGGGACTATAAGACAAGAAAATAATATACCCTTTAAAATCTTCTTCCTGAAAAATTGGATGAAGAATAATCCTAAAAGAACAAAAAAGACAACTTGTCCTGCCCTTCCTTCAGTAATAAACATATCAAACGCCATCGCAACGCCTAGTGTTAATAACGCCCAGCGCCAATGGTCTTTAATTTTTCCCCAGAAAAAATAATGAAAAATCAAATAAATAGAAAAAGCCAGCATTGGATTAAACACTACATGTGAAGTTTTTTTCGTTAAGTGCGTTGGTGTTACATCTGAAAAGTGTAACAGGTCGAACCAGGCTAAATACGTCATCAGAACGGCTATAGTCATGCCAGAAAGAAAAGAAATTATATAAAGTTGTCTTTTTTCTGGTTGAACTGTAGATAAAAAAACTGGCATTAACATAATTTTCCATTGGGACTTAATAACGTTTAAACCCTCTGCAGGATTACAACTCCATATAAGTCCGACAAAAAAAAGGCCAATATAAATAATAACCATAATGCTAACTTTGTTTGTGAATATCTGATTAAATTTGTTTTTGAACCTCCTTTCGATTAACCAAAATATAAAAAGCGTAATTGAAAAGATAGTAACTGCAGTCGTAGACAGAGGTATAAAGAAAGCAATAAGAACCAGCAACGTGGAAGTAATTTTTCGAATATTGAGGCAAGATATTTCTTTCATGTCTTTTATCAGTAGCTTGTTTGTTTGTTGCTTACTGTTTCCCAGGGAGACCTGCCCTTGCCTTCAGATAGTTGTTTGCTAGCAGCGTTACAAGAGAGGTCTTTTCTGTATTCAATGAATAGGTTTTTACACAATAACGTGTTCAGATTGATATTTAAGCTAAGACATTCTTTATATGTTTTTTTATAATCTTTTAGGGTAGTTTTTCTTTTTTTTCTCATTGCATAATAATAAGTTCTAAATG
>JAMJFO010000130.1 GCA_023544645.1 Desulfobulbaceae bacterium
TGATTCCCACTGAAGCGCAGCAAGGATTTTATCCGCACCTCAAAGAACAGTGCCACTGGGAGTCCCGGAAGCTCTTTGATATCATACCAGGATAATCGTAATCGTACCCTTGCTCCATCCGGACCGCACTCCAACGCTCGCGGACTCTTGATACGGATAAAAGAGACATCCCGGCGGGAAACGGTTTTATTTTCCCCGGATATATGCTATCACTTGCACCTCGAAAAACCTGAAATCCCAACATACTTTTATTGACGCGCACAGCGCAACTACCTGTCTGATCATGGACAACATTAGAAACTTCAGTATTATAGCCCATATAGATCACGGCAAGTCAACCTTGGCCGACCGGATGATCCAGCTCTGCGACATGGTGACGGAGCGTGAATTCAAAGACCAGCTTCTCGATTCCATGGATATCGAGCGGGAGCGTGGAATCACCATCAAAAGCCAGACGATCTGTCTGCCCTATACTGCTAAAAACGGCAAGCAGTACATCCTCAACCTGGTAGACACCCCCGGCCATGTCGATTTCAGCTACGAGGTTTCAAGGGCTCTTGCCTCCTGCGAAGGGGCCCTGCTCCTCATTGATGCCGCCCAGGGAATCGAAGCCCAGACTCTCGCCAACCTTTACCTGGCCATGGAAAACGATCTTGAGATCATTCCGGTCATCAACAAGATTGACCTTCCTTCCGCTGAACCGGAAAAGGTTGCCCAACAGATCGAGGAAGATCTTGGCCTGGCCGGCGAAACCATCCAATTCTGTTCAGCTAAAACAGGAAAAGGGGTCGAAGACATTCTCGAAGCGATAGTCACCCTGCTGCCGCCGCCGGCTGGAAACCCGGCCGCCCCCCTGCAGGCATTGATTTTTGACGCAAACTATGACCCGTACCGGGGAACCATTATTTCCTGCCGTATTGTCAACGGCGAGGTCAAGGCCGGCGACGAGATTCTATTCATGTCCCACAAGGCCCGTTACAAAGTTGAAGAGGTGGGGCTGTTCCGTTTCAAGCGGGAAAAACAGAAAAAACTCTCCGCCGGAGAGGTCGGCTATATAGTTGCCGGCGTCAAGACAGTATCCGACACCCGTCCCGGCGATACCATCACCCTGGCCGAAACTCCCTGTGCCAAGCCTCTCCCCGGTTTTCGCGAAGTGCAGCAGGTTGTATTCTCATCCATCTACCCGATATCCACCGATGATTACGAGGACCTGGCAACGGCCCTGGAAAAGCTGAAGCTCAACGATGCCGCCCTCAGCTATCAAAAGGATTCATCAAGCGCTCTGGGCTTTGGTTTTCGCTGCGGGTTTCTCGGGCTGCTCCACCTTGAAGTCGTCCAGGAAAGGCTTGAACGGGAATTCGATATTTCTCTGATCCTCACGGTCCCGTCTGTCCGCTATGATTTCTACCTGCATGACGGCTCCATCCTGGAAGTCGACAACCCCGCCCATTTTCCGGACCCCACCCTTATCGATCATGTGGAGGAGCCGTTCATCAAGGCCACCATCCACATACCTGAACGCTACATGGGCGTGGTCATGACCCTGTGCATGGATAGGCGGGGCGAAAACACCAACTATCACTACCCCATGCCCGGCCGCATTGAATTCACCTGTGAACTGCCCCTGGCCGAGGTTATTTATGATTTTTATGATCGTCTCAAGTCAATAACCCAGGGATATGGCTCTTTTGACTACGAGCTTATCGATTACCGCAAAAGCGACCTGGTCAAGCTTGACATCCTGGTGAACGGTGAGATTGTGGATGCTCTTTCCCAACTTGTCCACCGCACCCGGGCTCGTGAACGCGGCATGCGGGCCTGCGAACGCCTCAAGGAGGAAATCCCCCGCCAGATGTTCAAGATTGCCATCCAGGCCGCCACCGGCGGGACGGTAATCGCCCGCACCACTATTTCCGCCCTGCGCAAGGATGTGACGGCAAAATGTTACGGCGGAGACATCTCAAGAAAACGAAAGCTGCTGGAAAAACAGAAGGCAGGCAAAAAAAGGATGAAAACCGTGGGCAATGTCGACATTCCCCAGCGTGCGTTCCTGTCGGTGCTTAAATCGGATCAGTAATGTGAAAAGCCCCTGAGGGTCCGGGCCCCAGAGAGGCTTTCTTGCAAACAGACGGGCTGGAAAAGGAAAAAAAAGAAATCAGTTCTCCTGCAAAAAACTTTCCTTTCCCCGGATTTTGTATTGCGGACACTGCAGTCCGTGACTGCTCTGGGCGCCAATACCTTTCCGGTGCATGATGTCCAGGATCTCTTCCTTGCTGAAGATCGAGTTTTTCTGCTTGACCACATAGACAATGCAGTCTCGGCAGATGTTGAAGGAATAGGCATCAATATCCTGCATCACCTCCCAGCAGGGATGAGGAGACTTGTATGCCGGACACTGTCTGGCATTTTCGGGATTGCACTTCATAATTTCCCAACAGGGCCAATCTGTATCCAATGACATCCGATACCTCCTTTTTGTTACCTGAAGATTTCCAGACAAAACGATGCAACCTGCATGCTGTTTTCAAGTACAGGCCGTAATCAAATTATTGTTTATCATCTTTGCACATAAGAAGCAAGCCTTGACTTGATCAGCTCGGATCCCTGGCCGGTCTTGGCTGAAAATAGTATTCTCTGGCCCGGCGTCACAGTCAACCCGGCATCAAGAATGGCCGCATTCTGCTGTTGTTTGTTGCCGGAAAGCTTATCCGCCTTGGTGTAGACAAGCAAATACTCAATAGCAAGGTGCCGCAGCCATTCAACCAGACTGCGGTCATGCTCCTTCAGCTCATGGCGGATATCGACGATCACGACCACGCACGCCAGGCTTTCGCGGTTTTCAAGATAACCGGTTATCAACCCCTGCCATGATGACTGCACATCCCTGGACACCCTGGCAAAACCGTATCCGGGAAGATCCACAAGGTAAAGACAGTCATCAACCACAAAGTAATTCAGGCTCTGTGTTTTCCCGGGCCGGGAGCTGGTCTTGACCAGATTACGGCGGTTGACCAGCCGATTTATCAGGCTTGATTTACCGACATTGGAACGGCCGGCAAAGGCAATTTCCGGATACAGGACATCCGGCAGGCTTTTCAGGCTGAAAACACTCTGGAGGAAGCTGACTTTCTCAAAGTTCA
>JAMJFO010000131.1 GCA_023544645.1 Desulfobulbaceae bacterium
GCGCCTGGTCTACGAGCTGGTATCATAACAGTTTCCTTGGGGTCCGGAGGTCTGAACCTGCGGTGTGGGCGTCGGGGACTCGCATGAACAGCTTGGTATTGCAGTTGTCGAGGATGGTATTGGCCCGGTCCTGGCCCACCTCGGCATACAACTGGCTGATGGACTGGCAATAACCGTGAATGTAAACTCCAGCCCCGCCGGCCTTGGCAAAAAGATCCTCGATACCATGGTAGAGGACGGACTGGGCTTCATCGATATGCAGGACCAGGGTAGGGGCGACATTCTTGCCGCTGGAATACACCCGGCCGACAAAGGCCTGGATCATGGAAATGATGACCTTGCCGGCAGTGTAAGCGGCCCGCTTGGTGAGAAGTGACCCGAGCTGCACCACCAGGATTATGCCTTGGCCTTGTTCAAGTCGCCGGACAAAACGGTTTTCATCCGCCTTGCCAATGATCTTGCCCACATTGCCGGAGGTCAACTCGGTAAGGGCTACCCTGAGTGAACTCGCCACCTTGGAATAATAATCGGCCGGTGTGCTCAGGATTTTTTGGATATCCCGCGAAAGCTGCTCTGCCTCCGGCGTTTCGATATAGTCGATTTGTTCTTTGAGCTGTTCCAGATCTTCATGGCTGATATGATTCTTGATATCATTGAGATTGAAGGAAGGTTTTCTGCCGGCGATTTCAGCCAGCATGATCAGGGCCTGGACCACAACCAGACTTACCTCGTAAGCGACACCGAAAAAATAAGGTTCCCTGCCCACCGCAACCCCTGCCGTGATATGGGCCACCAGTTCTTCCGGCATGTAATAGGAGGAAAGCGGGTCAAGAATGGCGCTGTATTGTGGGAAGATGGGGGTGATCAGCATCAGATCATGCTGACGGCCTGTCGCGATGGCAATCTGGGTGATCTTTGAAAAGAGGTCGATATCTCCCTTGGGATCGATGGCCACTACAGAATAGCCCTTGCGGATGTCCTGCTCGATGATTTGCTCCAAGACCCTGGTCTTGCCCACCCTGGTGGTGCCGAAGCACCAGAAATGCCCTTTTCGGAAAGAATCGGGAAAGCCAAGTTCAAGGATTGTTTTTGGATGATCAAGGTGAACCCCGGTGCCGATAGAGGTCCATGATTCCTTAGATTTGCGATTCAACATCATCCTGCCGGCAATGACTTGACGATTTTCACCTGCACGCGCTCTTTCAGCTCCCGGTCCACAGCAATGATGGCCGCTTTGGGAAGTCGCTTCGTAGCCAGGACGATGCTTTTGTGGCCGACATAACGCTTGAGGCAGCGGATTTGAATCTTTTCACACCTCGGCCCGAGTTGGCTTTTGAGCAATTTTTCAACCATGGTTTTGGAAACTCGATCCACCATGACCTTTAGACGAGGTGTACCGTTCAGCAAAACCGGTTCCACCCGGCGCAGATGAAAGGCCCTTTTGCTTCCGATAGAAAATTTTCCGCTATGTCGTTCATGGACTCCAATGCGATTAAGCGGGCAATAAGCCGTAACCCGTTCACCAGGAGTGATTTCGGTTTCGACGTATAGGTTGTGCTCAGCATCACAAGCTGTAATCTCGCCCCAAAGTAATTCCCTCTCAAAAGATTTGTAGCGGACGGTCTGTTTGAAGACTACAGCCTTCGCCAAGTTTTCTTCCAACTGCCTCAAAAGAATGTTCCGGCCTCTTGTCTCAGTAAGATCGATTTGCTGCTGCCTGATTATTCCCCCGGAATCGTTGTAAGCCACTGCTTCTAGTTGCAGGTTCTCCCTGAAATGGGCCAATACTTCCATGCCGTACCAGCGGGAGAGAGTTACAGAAAAAACGGTCTCAATTTCCGCCATTACCTCGGGTTTTGTCAGTCCATATTTGCCGGCAAATAACGTTATGATTTCTTTCATATTTTTTTCTCATCCCGTTCTGTTTTTTTAAAAGCCGAATGTTTCGGTTCTACATACTCTTTTCAGAGGGGGTGACTTTTTAGAAGAGATGATCAAGATGTAAATAAAACAAAAACAGTTGAATATGAAATGAAAAAAGAGTAGCTGTTCAGGCAGGTTGTAAAGTCCACTATGAGGGGGATGATGGAGCTTACACCCGGCCTTGTCGTTTACCGGTCAAGAAAACCGAAGCAGACACCGCTCTGGCAGATTCTCGCCGATTATTTTGACCGGTTCGAACAGAGCTACGACGATTGCTACACCAAAGGGTACGGTTTTTTCCGGCCCGTCATTTCAAGGGTTGTCCGTAAATATCTTGATTGCGGGGATCTGCACCAGGGGTTTGCCCGAGTTCGCTGCCGGGACTGCCACCATGAATACCTGCTGGCATTCAGCTGCCGGGGGCGCTGGTTTCGGAGTCTCGTTCCTCGCTTCCATGAGAAGGTATTGTCAAGAAAGTTCGACGTGGCGAACCACATTTTTCTTTAATTCCATAACGTCTGGCTTCCATTCGCACTCTTTAGGGGCTTTGCCTTAGCCCGGTGCACGGGAAAGTCCGTCATCGAAAGCTGCAACCTTACCTCCGGCCTTTTTATACTGATTGTCACCGGCAAGTGACTTGGCCTGCGAAGACTACGCAGTCTTTCGGACGGGACGTTCTTTTGCTGGAATTAAAAATTACCTTTCAAACTTCTTGCCGACTCCCTCGTTTGCATACTTTTTTGTTCGCGCCGTTATTCTCTATCCAGATGGATTATTACGCGGCGACCTGTATCATCACTTTTGTTGGTTTGTACAGAGGATCATACACCTCTCCGGTTACCCACAGTCGATGCAGTAGCACCGCTAATTTCCTGGCCACTGCTACTATCGCCCTCTTTTTAGCATTCTTGCCGCCGCGTTCAGCAATGTTCAGCCCGAATCGTCGTAAATTACTATCCTCTCCAAAAACACCAAGAATATACTGGGCTGATTGAACCAGGAGCCTGCGCAAATATCTGTCGCCAGCCTTGGTGATTCTCAACTGTTTGTCACTCTCTCCAGATTGATCACGGCGAGGCGTCATGCCAAGATACGAGCCGACATCACGGCTTTTTCGGAAAC
>JAMJFO010000132.1 GCA_023544645.1 Desulfobulbaceae bacterium
GGTTACCGCTGAACCAGCGGCAGGGCACAGGATTCGTCCCCTCAGGGTAATCGCTTCCCAGCCCATGTTTATCGTCGCCCTTGTCTGCGGAATGCTGGGTTACGGGGTTATGGTGCTGCTGATGACCGCAACCCCGCTGGCCATGCAGCATTGTGCCTACCCCTTTTCCGACACCTCGTTTGTGGTCCAGTGGCATGTTTTCAGCATGTTCGCTCCTTCCTTGTTCACCGGGCATTTGATCCGACGCTTCGGCATCCTGAACATTTTGTTTGTGGGTGCAATTCTGGGCGTGATATGTGTAATAATAAATCTGGTCGGACAGAGCGTCGGTCATTTCTGGCTGGCCCTGCTCTTCCTGGGAGTGAGCTGGAATTTTCTTTTTGTCGGCGCAACAACTCTTCTCACCGAGACCTACTTTCAAGCGGAGCGGGCTAAAACGCAGGCCTTGAATGATTTTATTGTATTTACGTGTGTGGCCGGGTCGTCTCTTTCAGCCGGTGTCCTCCAGCATCTTTACGGCTGGCGGGCAGTGAATCTGGGGGTTATTCCTTTGCTGGCGCTGATCCTTGCAAGCATACTATGGGGCAAAAGCCGGTGGAAGGATGGCCGTGGCGTTTAATGGCAGATTTTGCATGGATTGGGAAACAGGAGGCAGGTGTATATGAACGGGAGCAGAAAAATGAGCGTTCTTGAAGTTTTTTCCGATTACCTGTGACCATTCTGCTGGCTGGCGGAGCCGGCCCTGGAAGAATTGTCGCGACGCGAACCGGATGTGGTCATCCGCTGGCGTGCTTTTGAACTGCGGCCGGACCCGGTGCCTCTTCTTGATCCCGGCGGCGATTATCTGACGACTGTCTGGCGCGACCATGTCTATCCGTTGGCGCGCAAAATGAAAATGCCTTTGCAGCTGCCGCCGGTACAGCCCCGGTCACGCCTGGCCCATGAAGCGGCGAAATGGGCGGGCAGCCATGGCCGTTTTAATGAGTTCAACCTTGCCTTGTTCAGGGCTTTTTTTGAGTCGGGTTCCGATATTGGTAAAAAAGAGGTGCTTGCCGGACTGGCAGTTGATCTGGGACTTGATCCGGTTGACCTGTCAACAGCCCTTGACGGTAATGTTTTTACCCGGGAAGTTGTTGCCGATGAGGACGAAGCCCGCAGGATCGGGGTCAATGCTGTGCCGGCTTTTGCAATGGGCGGCCGGATCCTGGCGACAGGCGTCCAGTCGGTTGACAGGCTGCAGTCATTACTCACGTTGCCTCCCTTGTGAATTCCGGAAAGGCCCAGCCGTCTGCAGACTTCACCGTCGATGTTTGTCTGTTACTGTGGTAGAGTGCCTCTCAGTTTTATTCAACCCGCACTTCACCAGTTTTATTTACGCTTTACGGTAAACAGTGCTGGAGATTTCCGCGCAGACGCGGAGTGGCATCCGTCCTCTGCTCATGAATATTTTCGGTCGTGTGTCACCGGCAAACGGAGTTTTCTTTTGTCATGAATCGTCAGATCCTGGCCATCCTTCTGCTGTCTGTGATGACGGCGCTGTTCGGCATCGGCATCATCGTGCCGGTGATGCCTGTTTTTGCCGTCAGCCTGGGGGCGAGCGGCTTTTCCCTTGGTCTGATCATCGCGGCTTTTTCCATCAGCCGCGGCATCCTGCAGCCCATTGTCGGCAGTCTGTCCGACCGGTTGGGCAGGAAAGGGTTCATGGTCTTCGGGTTATTCATCTATTCCCTGGTCGGGCTCTTTCTTGCCGAGGCTGATTCGGTTGTCAACCTGATCGTCATCAGGGCATTTCATGGGGTGGGATCGGCAATGATCGTTCCGGTTGCCATGGCCTATGTCAGCGACATGGCGCCCTTCGGCCAGGAAGGCCGCTTCATGGGTATGCTCAATATTGCTATTTTTGTGGGCATCGGCGGCGGGCCGCTGTTCGGGGGCTTTTTTTCAGATCTCTGGGGAATGGCCAGCGCATTTTACGCCATGGCCGCATTGAGCTGTATTGCCATGCTGCTGGTGCTGTTCAAGATGCCGGTCATGGAAAACAAAAACCGCCGCAAGCCCCCTCTCGGTCTGTTCAAAGCCATGGTCAGCATGCTGAGCAGCAGGAGGACGGGAGGGATACTTCTGGCCCGGATGAGCACCATGATCATCATGGTGCCGACCATGGCTTTCCTGCCGCTCCTCATGAACCAGTGGTTTGCCGCGAGCGGCAAGCAGATCGGCGCGGTCATCGCCTGCCGGACCCTTGTCAATGCCCTGCTGCAGACTCCCTGCGGAAGGATGGCTGACCGGTTCGATAAGGTCACGATGCTCCGGGGAGGCTGTCTGGTCATCAGCGGAGTCATCTGCATGGTGCCCATGGTGGCGAATTTCTGGTGGCTGCTGGCGCTGTTCGTCCTTCTTGGTGTCGGCGAGGCGGTTATCTGGCCCGTGCTTGGAGCCCTGGCCACCCAGGATGGCAGGTATTACGGGCAGGGCACCATGATGGGAGTGTTCAGCCTGGCGATGAGCACCGGTGTCTTCCTCGGCGCCATCGGCGCCGGCCTCAGCATGGATCGGTTCGGCCTCAAGTGGTCGTTTATCAATATCGGCATCATCGTCCTGGCCCTGACCATGATCGCCGCATGGCTGATCAGGACAGGCCACATGATAGAGGGAACAGAAGTCGAAGCAACGTAAGCGGCCACAGGGCGCCGCATTTCCTTTGTCATCGGCCTGCCCGCATACCTGGTGTATAGCGGGCAGGCCTCTTTCG
>JAMJFO010000133.1 GCA_023544645.1 Desulfobulbaceae bacterium
GTCCTGGAGCAGCCGCAGGTAGCCGTTCAGGGATAGATTTTCAGGGGGAGCGCCCTTCCTTGTCTTGTTGATTGCCTCGGAGACGGCCTGCAGCAGTTCATCGGTATTGAAAGGGTTGCCGAGAATATGGTGAATGTTAAGGTCGGCCAGGATATCAGTTAATTAGGGGCTGCCGAAGGAGGTCATGATAATCGGAGTATCGACTTGCCGGCGGCTCAGGCAGGCCAGCAGTTCCGGAAAATCCACCTCCGGCACGTAAAGATCGGTGACCAGAACGGAGACCGCCGTTTCTTCCAGAGTCCTGACGGCCTCCTTGCCATTCTCGGCGACAATCAGTGCCAGTTGCGACTCATACTTCTTGAAGGCCGATGCCATGGTCTTTAACAGCTCGGGACTGTTTTCAACCAGTAAAATGTTTTTCATCGGAAACTTTCACTCCTTGTCATTTGCCGATTCACTCCGACCGGTGGCCTTCAATATTTCTGATAAGGAGGCATGTTGGTGCGCCTCGCCATTTCCCGGACGATATCGAAGTCGCCGTCGGTGATATCGACGTAACCGGAAACCAGGGCCCGGTCAAGGACCTTGATGGTCTCGCCGTCAATCTCCACCGTATCGTCCTCGGTGAGCGAGAGGACCACCTCCTTGAATTTACGGGCCAGGGACTCGTCGATTTTCTGGGTTACCGCGAAATTACAATAGGGGATGGGTTCGTTCCGGGCGATTATATTGAAATCGTCCATGGCGACCCGGTCGTCGGCCACCATGATCTCCAGATCGTCGATCGGGATCGAACCGGCGTCGTATTTGTCGAAGAACACCCCGTAGATCACCTTCTCGTGCTTGAACGAGCCCGGCGGAATGGTATAGAAGGCCAGGTCCTGTTCCGGGTCCACTCCGGCCTGCTGGAGGAGATCGGCCTGGGCCATAAAGCCGGTGGGAGCAAGCATCGGCCCGAAGATCATCGTCTTGCCCTTCAGGTCGCCGAGCCTGGTGATGCCGCTGTCCTTTCTGGTCAGGATAATGCCCTGGGATCTATGGCCGAGGGAGCCTTTCTTCTCGGCGGCCAGGACCTCTACCCCGTTAAAGCGGTTCAGCATGATATAGAGCAGGGAGTTTACGTGGACGAAATCGAGTTTCTCGATTTCCCGGGTGAAGTTGATGGTGTCGATGGCGATGGTTTCGAAGTTGACCCCCAGTTTGTCGCCCAGATATTTGGAAAAGGGCACAAACCTTTCCAGGGTTTCCTTTTCGCTGTTGCAGATCATGTAGCCGATCTTATAGGTAGGTCGGGCGACGGTCTCTTCTTTTTGGGGGGTGCAGGCGGTTGCTGCCAGCAGGACCAGGATGACGACGGCGATTTTTCCGAGCATGATTTTCTCTTAGTTTGCCGGGCTTTTCCCGTTAAGTTTTTCGGTTCATCCGCAGAATCTGTGGGTAGATGGCAGTTCGGGTAGATTGCCAAGCGTATGATATAGCGCCAATTTTACAACCTCAAAGTTCTTGAATCCGTAAGCTTTTTTTGTAGTCACTTTTGCTTTGTTGTTGAGACCCTCCACCGCACCCAGGGCTATCAGTTCTTTTGCGAGAAACCAGTTGAGCAAAAGCCCTCGGTGAGAGCGCAACATTTTGGCGACCTTCTTCATAGGGTCAATACGTGATCGCATGGTCCGTGTGCACCAGTCATCAAGGAACTTGCCAGCCCAGGTAGCACTTTTATATCTCCAGAAGCGCTGGAAGTCTTCCTTGAGCAAATACGCCCGGATCGTTTTGAGGTTGATGGCGAGTAGCTCGTTGAGTTTGACGGTCTGCTTTTCTGTTTGGTTTTCGGGCCTCTTGAGCAGACACCAACGGCTGCCGGTGAGCACCGGTTCCTTACCCTTTGCCTTGAGGGTTTTGGTTTCCGTCGCCCGTACTTTATCGATGGCTTTGTTCATATGGCTCATTATATGGAAACGATCCAAAATATTCAGGGCCTGAGCTGCCTTCTGAGCCACAACCAGCAGATAGGGCTTCCACATGTCGGTACAGACAAAACACAGCAACCCGGAACGCTCCGCGCCGAACTCTTCGAAAAAACTCTCCAAGGTTTTCTTCGTGCGATCTTTGCCAATCCAGAGAAGTCTCCGGCAGCCGTTGTCGATCTGGTACACCAGAGTCAAAAACTTGGAGCCCTTCTTCCGCCAGCAGATTTCATCAATGCCGATCGCAGTGATGCCGTCCATGCTACGATTGGCCAAGCCCCAGGCAACAGCCATCTGTACGGAGCGAAAGACGTTGTCCCATTTGGTCTGGAATGCATCGGCAACCTCTTTCCAGGAAAGGTGCTTTGCCCACCTGGCAAGGAACCAGGCATATGTCGTGGTCAGGTGATTTTTACCTTCAGCCCAAGGAACCTGTTCCACCTTTATCCCACACCGAGGACAATCAACCCTCCGCATGGCGTACAAAAAGAATACGGCAATCCCCCACAACGGAACGAACTCAAAGCGCCGTCGCGGCAGAGTATCATAGCCAGGGCCGGCACTCTTAC
>JAMJFO010000134.1 GCA_023544645.1 Desulfobulbaceae bacterium
TGCGCTCAACCCCACCCATTTCGAAGGAAGGGAGAAATATGGCCAGTTTTCTTACATCGAAAGCCCTGGCCGGGGCTGCAGCATGTTTATGAACTGCAGCGGGGTTTTCAGGTGCTTCAGGATCCATCGGTCAGCCCGAAAAGCCTCAGGTAATTAGTCGTCCCTGAAAAATTCGCATTCAGCGCCACTGTGGGCATAAATTTGTATTGGCAGATTATATTTTAGATCCTTAATGCCGCGGCCATTGGCGCGCCAGGCAATTTGAACGGTTTCAGCAGCAGTTTGAACCGTTCCAGCTCTTTGAAAAAAAGCCAAAATAAAGCTCGCAAGAGCTTTCTCAGGTTAAATCCACACACGGCCAGGATGGCGTACATTTTGTCGCCATCGGTACCCTTCAGATAGTTGCGATCCATCCGGTTATCCTGCTTCATGTGGCCGATCACAGGTTCGATGGCGCTGCGCCGCTTAAACCAACGCCATTGGCTGCGGGGCATACTGTTCTTACCCCGGTTGGCCAGATGAATCGTCGTGTCGCCTAACTGTTTCGGGTTACCCTTGTAGCCTTTGTCGCAGTAAGCGCTTCTGGGCATCCCAGCCAACGATCTGGTTCATCTGCTCAAGGGCACCTTTGAGGGTGTGTCCATCAAATGGATTATTGTGCAGAGCCTCAACACCGACGATCCAGTTATCTTTGGATGTCGTCACAACCGAAACTTTGCACCCAAATTCATATTTCTTGTGCACCTTTCCCTTGGCGATACACTCCACCTCGGGAGCATGCAGGCTGTACAGCTTGTTTTTATCATGGCGCTTCTGGTCAAGAATACGTTTGGCGTTCGCCAGCAACTCTGTCAGTTGCTCATCGGGCTGTGGGCAGTTGCGGAGAATGTCGCGATACACTCTACCCAGATAGTTTTTGATTTTCTTCTGCTCACGCCTGGCCCGTTTCATCTGTCGGGCATGAGCATAGCGGCCACTCATGATCAGCGCCTTCTTACCGAGCCGAAGATAGCTCTGGCGTAACGAAATACCGCGATCCCTGGCGGCTTTGACCAGCAAAACCCGAGCCTTGTGACACAACCGCGAATCGGTTGGAAAGGCAATGGCCTTCTCCTGAACCGTGGTATCGACATTGACACGCTTCATATGCTGCCTGGTCAGATGCTTTTCCCGCTTGGCTGTTTCAAGAGTCTCACTCAGTAGCTGCTCCACATTCTTCGGACCTATCCGTTGCCGCCAACGCGTCATGGAGGTTGGATCCACAGGCAGGTCATGAATGAAAAATTCGAAACCACAAAAATATTGCCAATAACCATTTTCCAGCAATCGAGCAACAACAGATTCGTCGCTTTCATCGAAGGCGTGTTTCAGGTAATGCAGGCCGACCATTAAGCGCGTCGGCTTTCCGGGGCGCCCTTTGTTCTCGGAGTAAAGGCTGCCAAACTTGTTATCAAAGGTCGACCAGTCTATTTGATCAGCAAGCACAAACAGCGGATGCTTACGATTTAGAATGTGGTCGAGTCGCGACCGAAAAAGGTCGTCCTGATTGTTATGATTCGGAGCTTTTGGCTTCATAAAATCACCTTGTTTTAGGGGTCCAATAACTATTTATGGTGATTTTAACAGCACTAAATCAATAAATAAACCAATAAATTCAACTAGTTATGAATTTTTCAGGCGCAGCTAATTAGGGCCATATTTTCCGGTATGCTCCGACTGAGGATCAGAACATTTATTATCTCTCCACTGACAACCTGACTGTGGGGACTTGGGAATTACAAGTTGCGCTGGATGATGACAAGGATCAGCTTGCATACTTCTGGATACCGATCATGTGAAGTCAGTAGTATTTGTTCGTATATATGTGGGGAAATGCGCCCCTATGTCAGGGCGGTTAACACTCAGGAACCCCTTTTCGGTGCTATTTGTAGATTGTATTGACAATCAGCACCACATCAATTATGGTTTCACCATGATCCGCAGGGAGATCGAGGATACCGTAAGACGGTACGCCAGGGAGTACCCGGTGGTGACCATCACCGGTCCGCGCCAGTCCGGGAAAACGACCCTGTGCAAAATGGTTTTCCCTGAGATGCCCTACGCCTCCCTCGAGGACCCGGAGGAGAGGGAGTTCGCCCTCAACGACCCGCGAGGTTTCCTGGTGCGATTTCCCGACGGCGCCGTGCTCGACGAGATCCAGCGCGCACCCGACCTGCTCTCGTACATACAGGGCATCGTGGATGAACGGCAGCGACCGGGCCATTTCGTGGTCACAGGCAGCCAGAATTTCGAACTCCTTCAAACCGTCAGCCAATCCCTGGCTGGCCGTACGGCCATCGCAAGACTGCTGCCATTTTCCCTTGCGGAGATCCGCAAACTGCGACCGGCCCCCCTTTCCATGGACGAGGCCATTTACTCCGGCTCCTATCCCCGGATATTCGACAGGAAACTCGACCCCAGGGAGGCTCTCGCCTTTTACTTTGCCACCTACGTGGAGCGGGA
>JAMJFO010000135.1 GCA_023544645.1 Desulfobulbaceae bacterium
CGGCGCTGACTGTGCTTTTCGGAGAACTTTTTTCTCTTCATTCTTTATTCGGAGAAAGCGGCACAGGCTGTGACGGCCGCAAGCCGTCTCTGCGCTTTTTGATTCAGCTGCAACCTTGGCTTGAGAGGGTGGGCGGGAGTTTAAAGCAGCGTTGCACAGATACGGCCACGCTGCGGTGGGTGGTGGGTGGAGCAACGTGTGGCCGTGCCTGTGCGGCGCTGCTTCCCGTGCGGTCTGAGGAACGAAGCCCGCGCCACACTTCATACAGAACACCGAATCACCGCAAGAGCGCGACGAGGCAACAGTCCGGCCCCAGCAAAAACTTTTTTTCTTTAGCCGCCATAAAAAGGCCGGACTGTTGCCGCCGGGAAAGAATTCGCGCTACCGCCAAGCCCGGCGCGCTGGTTGCCCGGCACCCAGAAAAAAGGCGGTTGAAGAAAACCTCCAAACCGCCGGAACTGCAAGCAGCGTGACGGGCGTTCTCCCCCCGTCGCCTGCACAACGCTATACTTTTTTGATTGCCTCGTATGCCCCGTCCTCTTTCAGGGGAAATATCTGTCGATATCCAAGGCACCATGAAATACGCCCAGGATATCAATGAACTCATCGGCTCTTATCAAGTACACGATCCGGTAATGGCCATAAAGCAGGATTCGGATATCCCCTTCCGGCTCCGAACGGTATTTCTGGCCAAGTTCCGGGAACTCGGGCAACATCTGTGCTTTGTCATAAATACCGGCAATTACCTTGCGTGCCGCACCTGGATTATCACGGGCAATGTATTCATGAATATCTTTCAACCATTGTTCGGCTTCCTTGGTCCACCTCAGCTTTGCCATGTGCGAATCCGATGAGCCATATCATCATCTGAAATAATCCGGCCTGCCCGGGAGTCGCTCAGCCCCCGTTCGATCATTCTTTCAAAAGCCAGTTCCCGCATGATTTCTTCGTAAGTGGCATCATCCGGTTGAGCCATGACGACTTCGGTGATTTTTTCTTTTACTGTCTGCATAAAATGATCTCCTTTAACTTAAGCCGGTTCCGGCAAGCTCCTGAAAGCGGTGTTTCAGAATAACGAGGTCAAGGATTTCCTTGGCCAGGTTCTTTTCCTGTTCCGTAAGTGTATCCACCATTTCAAATCGTCGCAAAAGCTCACGGTCCTGGATGTTGAGTTTGCCGGTTGCCCCCTTGGCTTCAAAGGCCAGGTAGTCAAGAGTCACATCAAAAACCTCAGCCAGCTTGATCAGGATGTCGGTGGAGGGGAGGTTTACTCCTCTTTCGTAGGCCGATATCTGTTTCTGATGGATGCCTAGTTTTTCGGCCAGTTCCGCCTGAGTCCATTTTCGTTCCTGCCGCAACAGTTTTATACGTTCAGCAATCGTCATATTAATGCCCTCTCGAGTAAAAAGGTAGTGTTTTGTACCTATTCTATCCGGCAGATACAAAAAAATCCATACACGTGGCATGATTCGCGTTGACACGTGTCGTGTATTGAGTATATGATAGCCAATATTTTGGCTTAACTTTTTTCGATTTCAAAGGGGGTGGTGATCATAAAACACTACGAGACCACGGACATCTTTATCGGGGCGTTTTTTCTGAGCAAGGGCGGGAGTCTGAACGGGATCCGGATCAAGGACGCTGCCCGGGGAATCGCCGCCTTCGAGATCAGCGGCGAGGATCTTGACCGGCTCGACCATGAGTACCGGAGCGGCCAGGCCCTGGTGAACCCGGTGCGGTTAAGGGATTCCCTGAATTTACTGCGAGACATGCTGTTTGACTTGAGAGACGAGAGGAGAAGAAGACATGAGAGAACAAGGAACAACCAGCCCACCCAGGCAAAGCGCTGATCAACCAATCATCCCCTGTTTTTCAAATGTGCCGAACCCGCACGATACCGCCGAGGAACGCGAAGTGGAACTCTTTGCCGAGATCAGACGCAGCTCGAAATACTATTACCAGGGCCTCGACAGCGCCAGACAGCCGCGCATTTTCCGGATAGAGGCCATCCGGCACGGCACCCATCCTTTCCGCCTGAACAATAACAATTACCGAAGCCAGGATCTCACCTTCTTCGTCAAAGACCTGTATGGCCGACTTGTGCCATTGAGCGAAGGGGGGCAAGGGCAATGATGGAACGCGAACGAATCGAGGCAATAAAAAGAAACGTTGACCTGGTGGCCCTGGTCAAATCCAGGGGCATCACCCTGAAAAAGAACGGCAAAGGCTATAAAGGCCACTGCCCCTTCCATGCGGACGAGAAAAGCCCGTCCCTGTCAGTCACCCCGGACAAAAATCTCTGGCAATGCTTCGGCTGCAACACCGGCGGCGACGCGATCCGCTTCGTGGAGCTGTTCGATAAAGTTGATTTCAAGGAAGCAGTGCAAATCTTATCCGCGAATATGCCAAAAACGAAGA
>JAMJFO010000136.1 GCA_023544645.1 Desulfobulbaceae bacterium
GGTCAATACCGTTACCGCCGTTGCCCTGGATGTTGTTATGGAGAATGGCCGGAGTACCCGTGCATTGCACCGACATGCCTATGATGCTGTTGCCGGTAACGGTATTTAAGACAATTTCCGGGGTGACCGGACCGTGGACGTAAATACCTTTACCGTTGTTGGTTATCTGGTTATGCCGTACTGACGGGACAAACGCCCCGCCGTTGCCATAGAGTTCAAGACCAGTGGTGCTGTTTTCATAGAGCAGATTGTCCAGAATGGCAGGCGACATGGTGGAAGCACCACGATTGTATACATATATGCCGGTAACGGTGTTGTGAACCGTGTTGCCCTCAACCAGGAGCTCAGGTGACTTTGCATAGTAATAGTTGTACAGGTGCAGCCCGGTGGTGGTATCACGGACCTCGTTGTTGCTGAAAGAGCCGGTCACCTCGCTATGATTATATGCGTAGCTGTAGATCCCGTTGCCCTGGGTTGCATAGACGTTGTTGCCGTCAACCGTCAACTTGGCGCGGGCTGAAGTCCATGTATATAAATGGATGCCGGTAGCGCCGGTATTATGGACCTCGTTGCCGGTCACCGTACCGGTCAATACGGTATTTGTACCGCTGCTTTGCAGGTAAATCCCCTGTTTATCATGGTCATGGACATGGTTGTTGGTCAAGGTCACCGGGCGGGTACCGGAGTGGACATAAATGCTGATCCCGATTCCCTTGGTATAACGAACAGTACTGTTTCTTACACGCACTTCGCTGTAACCGCCATCACTGTCATAAGCAATACCGAGCAGGCCGTACTCGATGACGGTATGCTCCAGGGTCAGGGTGCCGTTGCCGGCCATCCGAATACCCCCCCAGTCGCCTTTGGCCGGGGCCGCTGAACTGGAGGTAAAGATGATGGGGGCGGCCACCTGGCCAACAGCTTCCAGGCTACCGTTGACAATAAGTTCGGTGAGCCCTACCACTGCACCCGATGCAAGGTCATCACTTTGAGCAGGAAAGATAACGGTTGTTCCTGGCTGAATGCTAAGTGTTATCCCTGCCGGTACAGTTACGTCACCAGTCAGGTTAATAGTACCTGACCACGTCTCGTCTTCATTAATTATGCCGGAAACTGTAGCTGCCCATGACGATGCCCCGGACATGCACACAAAAAGAAAAATCAATGAAATGTATAAAGCCCTGCTTCCTATCTTGTTTAAATACTGAATCATACTATAAGCTCTTAAATTAGTAGTTATTTTGCATAACCATTTAGCTATTTGCTCTTTTCTTGGGCTTCGGAACAGGTTGAGCATCCCCCTACGGTTTTTAACCTCATGCTCCTTGCCTGCAACATGACTTGCTGCTGATTGATGGCTTTTTTATAGCCAGCTAATCCATCTTTTAAATAAAAAATGGTTGAACCGGATAGTTCAGATAATGATGCGACCGACTCATAATTGCCGTCGGCATTAAAAATCAATACAGCAGAAAAAGAATCGGCATTATTATTGACACTATTAACTATTTTTTGGATATCCCGCGTTTCCCGGACAGGAATATGAATAATTTCAGAGAGGTTAAGTTCATCATCATTGTTTTGCTGAGGAGAAATATCTACCCAGGTCTTTAAGAGAGGTAACCGTAAACCTGCGACATAATGAGCAGGGATATAATGAAACCGTTCCAGGTCAAAGCGATCTCCTGCAAATTCACCTCCGCTTTGGTGCCATGCCGCAATACCACCCGCCAGGATAGACACATCAAATCCATTATTATTCAGCCTGGTAATCTCAGGGAGTAATTCCATTAAACGATAACCCTCATCCACCAGCACAACTTTCATGCCGGTAAGATACTTTTTAGTTTTAATAAATGAGGTTGGAATATTGATTGAGCCTGGTATTCGAGTTCGCATGAATGATTCTTCATCTCGGATATCTACAAGAATGGCGGACGAGTTGTGTTGCAGGAGGTTATTGACATCTGTTACCGACAACAGATATTTTTTTATCAATGCAATCTCATCCTGCCTGTTGGGGGGAACTGCCGGCTCGGCCAGAGAAAATGACGGTGATATGGTACAGTTCAATAATATTGCTATGGTAAGAATGATAGTTTTAAACATTTGCACTGTTAAATAGATTTGAGTTTGGTTTTTTTCAGCGCGACATCGCGATCTGTAAATTTTCATTGTCACTTTTCCACCTGTGGAAATCAAACTTGTTGCCGGCGGGATCATGTACCCGCATGCTGATGTAATCCTGCTGATTTG
>JAMJFO010000137.1 GCA_023544645.1 Desulfobulbaceae bacterium
ATTTTTTATTATACCATTACAAAAGTGTATATTTTGCTGAATGTCTTTGAAAAAAAACTACAACAATTACGTTTTTTGACCGCCCCCGTGACGGGATGTGGCTGTTTATCCCAACCAGTTCATTTTGAGCGGATTTGTAAGCCCGGGTTCCGGGAACGCAAAAATAAACATCTTGCTGCGTATAACACGACAGCATCTTCCCGGGTGAAACCTATGGTTTGTATTTTACCGGCAATACCAGCGGCCCGCGGGAATACGGCGTCCGGGATCTCGGTCCATTCCGCCCGGCATTCGGGCGTTGGCGGTCCACACAGCCCCGGTTTTCCGCCCTTCCCTGCTGTAAGGCACATATGCCCTGGTCAGCCTGACAGAATCATAACCATTTGCAAAGGGCAATATATGTTTACTGCAAGCACATTGCGCTCTCATCCACTTTGTTTATATTATACATTTAATGATAAAAAAATATTTCTTCACACACTGCGTCCTTGCATCGTTCTTTCTGCTGTTGACAGCCGCCGGCCCGGCAAATGGCATGCGGGCGGTCTTCCTGAACCGTCTGGCCAATTTTGAAGGAATTGTGCCGTCTCTGTGGTCCAGGATTGCAGTGGACGAGGAGCGGGCCGAGGTCTTTACCCTGAACCAGCGGGAAAGAATGATACGGATATTCAATGAGCACAGCATGGAGATTTTCTCGTTGGGTGACAATGTGGAGCTTTCCGGCGCCACGGATATTGATCTTGGAGAAGATGGGGATATTTTCGTCGTGTACCCGCGCGGCAAAGATCGGCAGATAATGCGGCTCAATTATAAAGGAGAGCCGGTGGCCGCCATCAGCCTGAAAAATTTCCCCGAAGATTTCAAGGAGTTCGCCCCTTCTTTCCTGCAATATATGGACGGCGCCCTTTACCTGGCAGACGGCAATTCCATGGATGTTGCGGTAACTGATACCAACGGCCTGTTCCAGAAAGGATATCATCTCAAGGCCGAGTTGGAAAATATGAAGGAAGACTTCAAGGACAAACCCGGGGAAGAGGAATTAACCGACCCGGAGCGGTTTAAATTCGTGGACATGTTTGGATTCCATGTTGATACGGAGGGAAATATTTTTTTTACCGTCCCGGTCCTGTTTGCCGTTTTCAAGATGCCGGTCGAAGGTGAAATTATGATGTTCGGCCAAGCCGGAGGCGCCCGCGGCAAGTTCGGCGTTATCGCCGGGGTCATCACCGACCGACAGGGAAACATTTATGTCTCTGACAGGCTGCGGTCAGCGGTCCTGATTTTTGACAGCTCATTTAATTTTTTGACCGAGTTCGGTTTACGGGGCTTTCGTCGCGGCAGCCTGGTCGTACCGGATGATATGGCTATAAACAATGAAAAAGGGGTTATATATGTGGCCGAGGCCGCGAATAGAGGTGTCAGTGCCTTCAGGATACTTGAGGATTGATATGAAGCATGACCGGCCAACCCGCACGGCTGCAGCACCTGCCGGCACATTAGGACAAGGGAAGATGAAATGCCGGTGCGGCGCAATTCTTCAGCCATACCTGTATTGCATGAACCGGGCTAAAGCAGGGAGTAAAACTGAGCAAATATACCCATGAGAATAAAATTATGTAATATTGCACCAGTATTACTGTTACTTCTGCTGACAGGCCTGGTCAATATTCGTCCGGCCCACTCATTTCATGACGGCGGGGTCGCAGCTTGCGACAGCTGCCACTCCATGCACAAGGCAAAGGACAGAGACGCGGTCTCAGGAGATAGAACCGGGTTCCTGCTGGTGTCCTCCGACCCCAGCTCGGTCTGCCTGAACTGTCATGCCGGACCGGGCGGACCTGATAACACCTCGATATTCAGCGCTGACGGTTCCGCCATGACCCCGGGGGGTGATTTTTACTGGCTTACCAAGACATTTACCTGGAGCGGCGGTTCGAGCCTGGCCGACAGTCACGGGCATAATATTGTGGCAATTGATTACAACCTGGGCCAGGACCTCCGTCATACTCAATCACCCGGTGGCATCTACCTATCGGAAAACCTCGGTTGTACAAGCTGTCACGATCCCCATGGCAGAACAAGAGGCGGCACAAGGCAAGGGGTCCCGGCCGTGACCGTCTCGGGCTCTTATGGTGAGCTTCCTGCAGAATCAACCGGAAGAGGCAACTACAGATTACTGGGTGATTCGGGTTACAGGGGGGGAGGCAACGCCTCTCAGCAGTTTTTCTTCTCCTATGACGCCCC
>JAMJFO010000138.1 GCA_023544645.1 Desulfobulbaceae bacterium
GGGTTTTCTGCTTCACCTCCCGTGTGACGCAGCCGGAGCGTAGCCGACCGGCCGGGAAAAGGCGGGCAAATGTTTGAGCGCAGCGAGTTTTTGCCCGCCCCCGGTCGGACGGCGGAGCGGAGGGAACCCGCAGGGCAAGGAGCCGGGCGTCCTTCTTTTGCTTCCTTTTCTTGATGGCATCGTAAAAACTCAGGTGGCCATTTCGGGTTCAATAGGCCGCGCACTGAAATTTTCCTGCCCAGCCGGCAATGTGGGTCAGGAAAACGGAAATTTGCCCTTCTACAACCCTTGGGCGGCCCAAAAAAACGGTCAATTTGTTGGAACTCGCCTTTTTTTCGGGATCTTTTGCCTTAGTTTGCCGCTTTCTGAACGCAGTTGCTCTGAAGATATTGAGTCCTGTCGCCTTGAGGGTGGCACAATATCGAACAGCCCCCAATCCGCGTACCCGCAATTGCTTGACCCCGGTTTTGCGGTCATATTCCGACATCGTCGCCTCCACGCCGGCCCGGAACCGGTAGCGGTCACGGAACTCCGGCGTCTTCTCATGGGCCCGGCGCCGGGCCAGGCGTAGCTCCTTATTGGAATAGCGCAGATAATGCCCTTTACGGCCCGGCTTGGCCGGACACTCGCTGAGGTGAGGACAGAGCGCACAGATTTCCGGATCGAAAGCCGCGCTGTGTCGATCTTTTTTGTATTTGGTCTTCAGCGGTGCATGGCTCTGCGGACAGGCGGTGGCTCGACCTTTCTCTGAATAGGTGAAGTCGGCCAACCCCAGTCCCTCGGGTTGGTTTTTTCCTCCGGCCGGAGCGATGACCTCGACGCCTTCCTTGGCCGCCTTCCCGCAGTTCTCATCGCTGCCGTAGAGGGAGTCGGCCAACACTTCTTTGGGACCCCGCTGTTGCTGCTTCGTCTGCTCTACTGCCGGCAGTAGAGCGTGGACGTCGTTGTGATGGGCCGCTTCGGCGTGGACATGGGTGATGAGATTGAGCTGGTCGCCGTTTTTCTCCCGGCTGTAGGTTTCCATGATCTGGACCTGATAGCCTCTGCCTTTATGTCCGTCATAGGAGGCATCCGGATCCGAGGGGTTCTGCAAGGAGTCGGAAGGGACTTCTTTGTTGGGCTTGACCGAGACCTTGGGGGTATGACCGGTAGTCGCCTCCTCAACGCAGCATTGCTCCCTGAACAGGCGCACCAGCAGCTGGTAGCTGTGCATGCCGGTGACAGTTTCTTCTGCGCGAAAACGTTCGATCAGGACAAAGAGGTCGGTGCCTATCGTTTGCAGGGTGCGCGCTGATTCCGAAGGTTTAACCATTGCAAAGACCGACTCGCCTTGTTTGAACAGATAGCGATCTTTCAGCTCATCCTCCAACCCATCAAAAAGCGGACGGTGGTGGCGCTTCAGATTGACAAGGAAGGTCTTGATGGTCTGGGCAAACAGGCCGATCCGGCTCAAGTGGCGCATGTTGGAAAAGATGTGGACCGAATCGAGACGCTGTCGGTCGGTATCCACATCGAAGACTTCTCTGAGCTTGTCGGTGACGGAATCGAAGAGCGAAGAATAATGCCCCTCCCGGGTCAAAAGGCTGCGCATGTTCCAGAGTGTCTTCGGACACAGATAGGCGTCTCGGTCGGCATCGGCCGTGATGTTCAGCGCATAGTGCCACTGGATATTGAAGGCGAACTGCTGAACCGCTTCCAAGTCGGTGAGATCATGCATCTCCTGCAGAATCATCGCCCCGAGCATGGCGTAAAGTTCTTTAGTGGGCCGCCCCTTGAGGGGATCGTAATGCCTGGCAACCTTATGAACCGGTAGGACGGGCAGGATATCATCTCGAAACAACTTGGCCCATGACTGTTCCATGAGCTTCAGCCGTTTGGGACCGAGATGAGCAAACGGCTCGAACATGTTGAGGGTTTTGTGGTCTTTAGTATAAATCATCCGCTCTCCGGGCAAGACATTGATTTTACATAAGAATTTGCCACAAAACCGAAAAGATTAAAAGTCAAAATTTGCTATTATTTATGTAATTTCAGCCACTTGTGTTTAATGTGTTTTTTGCGAGGCCATCTTTCTTGGACGAGCAAGAAAAGGAAGGCGTCAAGGCGGGGCGCAACCCGCCGGTCTTAAAGGTTTTCCCACCTTTCACAAATTAAAAAAGCCCCCACCATTACGGCAGAGGCCCTCAAAAAACACATATTACAAAT
>JAMJFO010000139.1:0-1331 GCA_023544645.1 Desulfobulbaceae bacterium
CGTCACTTTTGGCGGACTTGACCATCTCTACAATATTGCCCGCGCGTCCGGCCACCTGGGCAAGTGTTTCGCCACCCGGCGGGTTGCCGTTCCAGATCGTCCAACCGGGTAGTAAATCTTGTCTGATGTCTGCTGTGGTGCGGCCTTCATATTGACCATAGTCCCATTCCATGAGATCGTCCTTGAACTGTGCCATATTTCCGTATCCGGCGATTCCGCATGTTTCGGCGGCTCTCGATAACGGACTGGTCAACACCAGGGGAAAAGAACGCACTGCCAGCCCCTGTTTGAGCGCCTCGGCCTGGAGTCTGCCGGCCTCGGAGAGTGGAATATCCGTCCTGCCCGTGTGACGCCACGCTGCCGACCATGCCGTTTCTCCGTGGCGGATAAGCCATATTTCCTGCGGCTGATCACTCATGGCTGCCCCTCGAGAAGTTGTCTCCTTTATCGCAACCCTCTTCTTCGGTTCCCTGTACGTCCCAGGTCCAATCGAGGATCTCCGGCATATCCTGACCGTATCGGTTGATGTACTGTTTATGTTCGATCAGCTTGTCCCGCACGGCCTGCTTGGCATAGGCGGCTATGGCGCCGAGCTTCGGCACCCGGTCGATAACATCCGCCACCAGGTGAAAACGGTCAAGATCGTTGAGGACGGCCATATCGAACGGCGTGGTGGTGGTGCCTTCTTCCTTATATCCGCGCACGTGGAGATTGGGGTGATTTGTCCTCCGGTACGTCAACCGGTGGATCAGCCAGGGATAGCCATGATAGGCAAAGATGATCGGCTTGTCGGTGGTAAAGAGCACATCGAACTCCCGGTCGGATATGCCGTGCGGATGCTCTTCCGTCGGCTGCAGGGTCATCAGATCCACGACATTGATCACCCGGATCTTGAGCTCCGGCACCAGCCCTCTGAGCAGTTGCACGGCGGCCAGGGTTTCCAGGGTGGGAACATCGCCGGCGCAGGCCATCACCACATCCGGCTCGCCGCCCTGGTCATTGCTTGCCCATTCCCAGATGCCGATCCCGGCAGTGCAGTGGTTAATGGCGGCGTCCATGTCAAGCCACTGCGACTGCGGCTGTTTGCCCGCGACAATGACATTAACAAAATCGCGGCTCCGCAGGCATTTGTCGGCCACATAGAGGAGGGTATTGGCATCGGGCGGCAGGTAAACCCGGATAACATCCGCCTTCTTGTTCACCACATGGTCGATGAAGCCGGGATCCTGGTGGCTGAAACCGTTATGGTCCTGCCGCCAGACATGCGAGGTCAGGAGGTAGTTCAGGGAAGCAATGGGCCGGCGCCAGGGGATTTCCCTGCTGGTGACCTT
>JAMJFO010000139.1:1340-1965 GCA_023544645.1 Desulfobulbaceae bacterium
AGGTAGTTCAGGGAAGCAATGGGCCGGCGCCAGGGGATTTCCCTGCTGGTGACCTTGAGCCATTTGGCGTGCTGGTTGAACATGGAGGCGATGATATGGATAAACGCCTCATAGCAGGAAAAAAATCCGTGCCGTCCGGTAAGGAGATATCCCTCCAGCCATCCCTGGCAGGTGTGCTCACTGAGAATTTCCATGACCCGGCCATCAACGGAAAGATTCGTATCTCCGGCGATCATCTCTGCCAGCCAGGTCCGCTTGGTCACTTCAAAAAGGGCATCGAGCCGGTTCGATGATGTTTCGTCCGGACCGAAAACCCGGAAATTGCGCGCTTCACTGTTCCGATCCATGATATCCCGCAGAAAACGGCCGAGAATGCGGGTTGCCTCGGCAACGGCCTGCCCCGGCTTCACCACTTCGACTGCGTACTCCCGGAAGTCGGGCATCTTGAGGCTTTTCAGCAAAAGGCCGCCGTTGGCATGGGGATTGGCCCCCATCCGAAGTTGCCCCTTGGGGGGTAATTCCTGAAGCTCCGGGATCAACATACCTTTGTCGTCAAAAAGTTCATCAGGCCGGTAACTTCGCATCCATTCTTCAAGGAGCTTGACATGACCGGGATTGGCGGCCA
>JAMJFO010000013.1 GCA_023544645.1 Desulfobulbaceae bacterium
CCCTATCCCGGCACCCTTGCTATTACTGGGTTTCAGGGTACATCGGGAATGGCTGGATAAATGCCCAGCGGCAATACTTCAAAGGCACACCATGCAGGACCAGTTTGACAAGCAATCGCTGACAGAGCATCTCCGTGAACTCCGTTCGTGCCTTCTTATTTCACTGGCTGCTGTAGCGGCAGGTTTTGCTTTAGCCTATGGTTTTATCCGGCCCATCAGCGACTGGTTTTTCCGTCCCCTCATAAAGGTCCTCCCTGAGAGCAAATCACTTGTGTTCACCTCGTACCAGGAAGGGTTTTTTTTTATCTGAAATTAGCCCTTGTCTGCGGGGTTCTGCTGGCCACCCCGGTTATTTTTTACCAGATCTGGCGCTTCATCGCTCCCGGACTCTATCAGCATGAAAAAAAGGCGCTGATCCCCTTCACGGTTATTTCGACATGCTGCTTTTTCTCCGGCGCCGCCTTCGGATATTTTGTCGTCTTTCCGCCGGCATTCCGTTTTTTGATCGGGTATGCCAGCGATATCCTTGATCCATTGCCGGCGGTCAGTGAATATTTCTCACTCTCCTTGCGCTTGCTCATTGCCTTTGGTATTGTTTTTGAACTGCCGGTGCTCATGGTCTTCCTCGGTAAGATCGGTGTCGTGGATGCCGCTTTTCTGCGCCGCAATCGGAAATATGCGCTGCTGATCAGCTTTATCATTGCGGCGATTCTGACTCCGACACCGGATGTTGTCAATCAGCTGCTCATGGCCGGCCCGCTGATTGTCCTTTATGAGGTGAGTATATTCGCGGTTGCCCTGTTTGCCCGCAAGACATTGAGCGATTTCAACCGGGAAAGTGAACATTCGGAAAGCAGCTCGGAAAAAGAGAACAACGATTCAAACCAGGCTTCTTTGTAAATAACCTCAATCCGTGACGGTTTGTTGCTGGTACATTAGGTAAACGGATGCAGGAGCAAAAAACAGCAGAGAGGAGAAGATATGTCCAGTGCAATTGATTTCAACAGGGTCTTGGAGATCGGCAGGCCGCCGAATATTAAACAGCTTTTTCCCCATTCCCGCGCCCTTGTTGTAAGCGGCAAGGTGGTCGATCGGGCAATGATTGCCAAGGGCAGAGCCATGACCATCGCTGCCAATGGCCGTAGCCACCTGATTATCAGGGGAGCCCTGCTGGCAGCGCAACGAGCTAATGCGGCCATAATCATTGAGATTGCCCGTTCCGAAGGAGGCGCCAAGGCATACTGCGCGACCAGCTACTGGAATATCGCCCGCCAGGTGGACGCTCTCTGCAACGAAATGGCTATTACCGTCCCGGTAGCTATTCATGCCGATCATTACGGGATCAAAAGCAGTGACGATATCCCCTTTGCCAAGGTTGAGATTCCGTCAATGTTCGATGCGGGGGTGACTTCAATTGCCATTGATGCCTCCCATATGGCCGATGATGACAACCTGCTGGCCAACATTGAACTGGCGGACTGTATACCCGCCTGGGCGGGATATGAAACGGAAATCGGCGAAATCAAGGGCAAGTTGGGTCTGTCATCTCCGGACGAGGCGCTTTTTCTCATCAAGGGACTCAATGCCCACGGGATTTTTCCCGACTGGATTGCGCTGAACAATGGGACGACGCACGGTATCGAGGCCAGTGACCAGGGGATCCAGGTTGAGCTGACAAGGGAGATCCATGACGTCCTTGCCCCGTTCAATGTTTCCGGCGCTCAGCATGGCACCTCCGGCAACAGTTCCGACCGGCTGCGGGCTATTGTGTCCCAGACCAGGACGACCAAGGCGAATGTTGCCACGGCTCTGCAGATGATTTCCTGGGGGCTTGAAGTCAACGATTACGGCAACGCCAGGCTTGATGACAATGGTGATTTTGTCAAGATCGCCGGGGAAGGGGTCACCGAGGAACTGTGGGACGAAATGAAGACATATGCAGCGGCCCAGGGCTGGAAAAAAGGTGATTACAAAAAGCTGAATCTTGTTTTTGAGAACAGGATACTGGGCCAGGCCGGGGATGTGCGTGAAAGAATGGCCGGCAGAGTGGCTGACTTCCTCTACACCATGCTGGTAGAGGTCTGCAATGCCGAGAACACAGCTGATTATGCCAGGGAGGCGATAATCGAGGCCGGCACCTACGACCTTGGTCCCAAGGTCGGGATCATTGAGCAGCCGGCTGAGTGGACGGTGGAGAAGATAAGAGAGAAAGCGGCCCGGCTGGATACGGACAAGGGACCGCAAGGCGATTTTGACGATTAACTGCCATTGGTGGATGAATGCAAAAAATTCTGGTTACCGGCGCTGCCGGCTTTATAGGCTATCACCTCTCAAAAAGACTGCTGGAGAGCGGCAGGGAGGTTGTGGGCCTGGATAATCTCAATGATTACTACGATCCGCAACTGAAGAGCGACCGGCTCGCACAGCTGATGGAGTACAGCGGATTTGTGCATTCCCCGCTGGATATGGCCGACCGGGAGGCCATGCCGGTGTTGTTCCGGGAGAATAATTTTGATGCGGTGGTCAATCTTGCAGCCCAGGCAGGAGTACGCTACTCTCTTATCAATCCTCATTCCTACGTGGACACCAACCTGGTCGGTTTCGTCAATATCCTGGAAGGGTGCCGCCATACCGGAGTGAAACACCTGGTCTACGCGTCGTCCAGCTCAGTCTACGGGGCCAACACCAATATGCCCTTTTCCGTGCATAACAACGTGGATCACCCGGTTTCGCTGTATGCGGCCTCCAAAAAAGCCAATGAGTTGATGGCCCATACATACAGCCACCTGTTCGGTCTGGCTTCCACCGGCTTGCGGTTCTTTACCGTTTACGGGCCATGGGGACGTCCTGATATGGCCCTGTTCCTGTTTACCAGGGCCATTCTTGAAGACCGGCCCATCGATGTGTTCAACAACGGCAACATGGAGCGGGATTTTACCTACATCGACGATATTGTCGAAGGAGTGTTCAGGATCATTGATCGGGTGCCGGAGCCTGATCCTTCATGGAGCGGAGATGATCCTGATCCGGCAACCAGCTATTGCCCGTGGCGGATTTATAATATCGGCAATAACAAAAAAGAAAAACTGATGCGCTACATCGAGGTGCTTGAACAGTGCCTTGGCAGAAAGGCCCGGAAGAATTTTCTCCCGCTCCAGGATGGTGACGTGCCGGCCACCTATGCCAATGTTGACGACCTGGTCAGGGATATTGATTTCAAACCGTCTACATCCATTGAGGAAGGGATCCGGAATTTCGTCGACTGGTACCGGGAATATTACAGGGTTCAACCCTGAAGCTGATTTTTTATTAATTTATTCTTGTCCCGGGGAAACCTTACTGTTTCATTACTTCCAGCGTGCCCTTGATGATTCCTGACACGTCCAGTCCGTGATTTTTCCATAAAATCTGCTGCGGGCCATGTTCGATAAAGGTGTTGCCGTATCCCAGCAGCCGTACCGGCACCTTGAGATGCACTTCGCACAGCAGCTGCAGAACGGCGCTGCCAAAACCTCCCTTCTTGACGTTGTCTTCAATGGTTACCACCCGGCCGGTTTTTTCCGCCCACTCGCAGATGAGTTCGTTGTCCAGGGGTTTGATAAACCGGGGATTGATCACCGCGGCATCGATGCCCAGTTTTTTCAGGCCGTCGGCGGCGGCCAGGGCAGGATAGACCCTGTTGCCGACCGGGAGCAGGAGAACGTCCCTGCCTTCGCGCAGCAGTTCTCCCCTGCCTATGGGAAGGCGCAGCAGGTCTTTGTCAAGCTCCACTCCTTCTCCCGAACCCCGGGGATACCGGATCGCTGTCGGCCCGTTGTGGTAGACAGCGGTGTTGAGCATATGCTGCAACTCGTTTTCGTCTTTGGGGGCCATCAGTACGAGATTAGGAATGAAGCGGAGAAATGACAGGTCGAAAACGCCGTGGTGCGTCGGTCCGTCATCGCCGACCACGCCGCCTCGGTCGAGAGCAAGGGTCACCGGGAGGTCGGGCAGGCAGACATCATGAATGATCTGGTCCAGGGCCCGCTGCATGAACGATGAATAGATGGCAACCACGGGGCGCATTCCCTCCATTGCCAGGCCGGCGGCAAAGGTGACCGCGTGCTGTTCGGCGATGCCGACATCAAAGAAGCGGTCCGGGAACTGCTGGCTGAATGATGTGAGACCGGTGCCCGCAGGCATTGCGGCTGTAATAGCGGTGACCCGGTCATTCTCCCGGGCCAGTTTGCACAGGGTGCTGCCGAAAACCTTGGTGTAGGAGATGTTGCCGATGGAAGGCAGTGGTTTGCCGTTGGCAATGGTAAAGGGCCCCACCCCATGATAATCGCCCGGGTTGTGTTCGGAAGGTGCGTATCCTTTGCCCTTGGTGGTTATGACATGGATGAGCACCGGTCCGTGACGATTATCCCGGACATTCTGCAGGGTCTCGATCAACGAGTCCAGCTGGTGGCCGGGAATGGGGCCGATGTATTCAAATTTGAGCGCTTCAAAGAGCATGCCCGGGGTAAAAAATCCCTTGAGGCTTTCCTCGCTTTTCCGCAGGACATTGAGGATGTTCTCACCCACTGCGGATAGCGATTTCAAGCGTTCCTCAACATGCTTGCGCAGTCCGCTCATGGTCTTGCCGGTCAGCTTTCTGCTGAGAAAGCTGGACATGGCGCCGACATTGGGCGAGATCGACATTTCATTGTCATTGAGGATAACGATCAGGTCCTTGTCCAGATCGCCGGCATGATTCAGTCCCTCAAAGGCGAGACCGGCGGTCATGGATCCGTCTCCAATGACGGCGATTACCCGATTGTTGTCTTTTTTCAGATCCTTGGCTGCTGCGATGCCAAGCCCGTAGGATATGGAGGTCGAACTGTGACCGGCCTCAACCACATCATATTCGCTCTCCGAGCGTTTGGGGAAGCCGCTGATGCCCTTATATTGACGCAGGGTGTGAAACTTGTCCCGCCGTCCTGTCAACAGTTTATGGGCATAGGACTGATGGCCGACATCCCATATCAGTTTGTCATGCGGCGTGTCAAAGACATAGTGCAGGGCAATGGTCAACTCCACCACCCCGAGACTCGGAGCAAGGTGGCCGCCAGTGTTGGCCACGGTCTGGATGATTTTGGTCCTGATCTCGCCTGTAAGCTGGGTCAGCTGTTCAGGTTTGAGTCTGCGCAGGTCAGCCGGTGAATTGATGGCGTCGAGCAGTTCGGTCTGCTGATCCTGCAGCGCGTTGATCATAAGCATTGCTATTTTTTCCTCTCAATAATGTAGCGGGCCAGTCCGCGTAATGGTTCCGCTGTTTCGCTGAAAGTCTCAAGGGCCCGCAAAGCCTCGGCAACGGCTTCATCTGCCATTTTTTTTGCTTTCTCGATTCCGAACAGAGCGGGGTAGGTTGACTTGCCCCGCTTTGCATCACTGCCGGCCGCCTTGCCGAGTTGTTCCGTTGTTGACTCAACGTTGAGGATATCGTCAATGATCTGGAATGCCAGTCCTATGGCATTGCCATACTCGCTGAGCCGGTCCCGCTGTTCCATGGAAGCTCCGGCGGCGATCCCCCCGGCCATGACCGAAGCGGTTATCAGCATTCCTGTTTTGCTGCGATGGATGGTGCGCAGCAGTTCATAAGAAATCTCCCTGCCTTCATTGACAACGTCAAGATACTGGCCTCCGACCATGCCCAACGGGCCGGCCGCCCTGGAAACAACCGAGATGATTTCCAGCCGGTCGTTGGCCGGTATCCGGCTGCTGTCGGGATGGCTGAGCAGGTCAAAGGCAAAACAGTGCAGGCTGTCGCCGGCAAGAATTGCCGCCGCCTCACCATAGACGGTATGGCTGGTCGGTTTGCCCCTTCGCAGATCGTCGTCATCCATGGCCGGCAGGTCGTCATGGATCAACGAATACGTATGTATGTATTCCAGGGCACAGGCAATAGGGAGGGTCGATGCATCTATATCCGCGCTGCCGGACACCATTCTCGCCGAGGCAAGACAGAGGATGGGCCTGACTCTTTTTCCGCCGGCAAAAAGGCTGTAGCGCAATGTTTCAATATGGTCAGCAAAGGCTTCCCCGGATTGAATCATGTACCGGGCAAGGGCATTCTCGACAAGCGTTTTCTGCTCGTCAAGATAGGTCTTGATCTCCATTTTTTTCCCCAGGGAAATCAACCGTTGTCAGGGTGTCATCCTGTTTGACAAGCAGGTCGACTTTTTTGCGTGCCTCCTCAAGTTTGGCGCTGCAGAACTTGACAAGTTCGATGCCTTCGTCGAATTTCTTGAGAGATTTCTCCAGGCTGGGATCACCTTGTTCGAGTTCCGCGGTAATCTGCTCCAGCCTGTCGAGGGCAGCTTCAAAGGTTATTTTCTTTGCCATAAAATACGCCGGTGATCATGTGTTTCCGCGTGCATGAGAGAATCTGTAGTCAGTATTGTTTTGCAACGTAATTTTATATAGTAAACTTTATGGGAACGGCTTTCAACTTATCTTTTTTCCTCAAATCCCCAATAAGGATAGTCAAGACGATAATCTCCGATCTTGCCGGGACTTTGTTCCCTGCTCGCCACCAGCCACAGGCTGTTTGTTCTTTCGTCCATGGGCCCGGAATCAAAGGAGTTCCAGTCCGAAAGCAGGATCATGGCATTGTCGGCGGAATACTCGATATCTCCTGTGCCTTTAAAAGAACCCATGTGGGGCTGCGCGTCATACTGGTCATCCTTGCCCCGGGAAAGTTCGGAAATCACCAGAAATGAAACATTGAGCTCGTCGCGGATGGCTTCCAGCTGACGGAGCCAGGCGTCAATGCCGGTGCGGCGCTCAGACAGGTTCTGGAAGGGCAGTTTATGCAGGCTGTCAATGACGACCATGGTGTAATGATTTTTGGTCTCGTGCCGGAAAAAATCGATGTGCCGGCGCATGATGTCAGGGGTCAGTTTACGGTCGGTAACTACTTTGAACCAGGGCAGCAGCGCGCGCAGTTCATCCTTGGCTTTCTGCAGGCGTCCGGCATGGTCCTGGTCCATGCTGCTGTTTTTTATCTGCTCCGCCGAAAGTCGGCTCAGCCGGCACAGGGTGCGCTGGTAGATCTTCTGGCGGCCGTTCTCGAAATCATAATAAATAACCGGTATCCTGCGGCGGGCCATTTCTGTGGCGATCTGGATGAAGAAGCAGGATTTTCCTGCCTTGGGCGTGCCGCCGACGATATTTATGCCATGGATGCCGCCCAGGGCCTGGTCCAGCCGGGTAAATCCCGACTGCATGGTCCGGTAGGCATCACCGGACTCGTTCTGAAGCCTGTCGCGGAACTGCAGAAATTCCTTTTCCGGCGAGGCGAAAGGCGAAAAAGCCCTGGATTCCTTGATGAGCCGGAATGCAGTCTGTTGAAATTCCTTGCCAAGATCCGTGGATAATCCGACCAGAGAGTAGTTTTTTTCCGTATGTTCAGGCCAGCGGATCAGGCGTGCCTTGAACCCGAGCCTGGTGGCCAGGCTGCGGGCGGCGCTTTGGGATTCGTTGCTGTTGTTTGCCCACAGGAAGACTGTGGTGAGCCAGTTCAAGGCGGCAGCGTCAAGCCTTTCCAGATTTGCCGGGGAGGTAACGGCGATACCCGGGAGGCCGAGCTGCTTGATGGTAAGGAGATTATCTTCGTTTTCAACGACAAAAAGAGTGCCGTTTTCGCACCTTTCGATATCATTCATGTTATAGACCATGTTCCGCTCAGCGACGAATTCCTCGTCCCCGAACCAGAAGCTGTCTTCGGGCCGGTCAGGATGAATGCAGCGGGCGTTGTAGCAATTGCCGTCATCTTCAATATAGGGATAGACAAGGTAGCGGCCATTATAGCCGATCTTCATCTCCTGCAGCACTTCCCGGGAGATTTCCATCCTGCTGAAATGATCATACTGCTCCTCGGTCATCCGGTTCATGAAGCTCTGGATATCCGAATTTATATTTTTTACCGGATATTCGATGCCGGCTGAGGCATATTCACGGTCCGGGTCATATCCCGGCACATTCATCATGTTCAGGGCAAGGAGGCGGGCGAAATAGAGGGGGAAGCCGCCGGGCACGCAGCGGTTCTGGCAGCGGAAATAGCCGTGGAAAAAGGTGTCGGGGTTAAGGAAGACAATGAGCCGGCCCGGGCCGGCCGTTTTTTTTCTCGCGCACAAGGGACAGGGAGCTTGAAGAATGTTGTTTTTCAGTTCGCCGTCTGGTAATTGATTGGTATAGAATGCGGTAATAGCGTCCATTTTACTCATCACGTTTTCTCTGCTCCTTGGCAAATATATAACATCATGTATCTATTGAAGCAGAAAGCGGTAAAGTGTTCAATGAAATTGCATGATGGTGGAGGTTATCATGGGTGATTCTTTAGCATATGAAAAAATGGATCTTTTTTACCTGGGCCGGGAAATTGACCGCCGGACCGGCAAGACCTCGATGCTGCCGCTGTTGTACAAAAACAGGCATCTCACCACCCATGCCGCCATTATCGGCATGACCGGCAGCGGCAAGACCGGGCTGGGGGTCTGCCTCCTTGAAGAGGCGGCAATGGACAGGCTTCCGGCAATAGTGATTGACCCCAAAGGAGACATGGGTAATCTCCTGCTCTCTTTCCCTGAAATGCTGCCTGAGGATTTTCTGCCATGGGTCGATGGCATCAAGGCCGAGCAGCAGGGGGTAAGTCGTGAGGACCTGGCACGCGAAACGGCAGCGACCTGGAAAAAAGGAATTGAATCCTGGGATCAGAGCAGCGACAGGATTCAACGCCTCAGGTCTTCCACCGAGCTTGCCGTCTACACACCCGGGGCGGAATCTGGCCGTCCGGTATCGGTGCTTGACACCCTGGAGGCGCCGGATCCGGGAGTCATGGAAGATAATGATACGGCAGCCGGCCTGGTCGGCTCAACAGTATCCTCGATCCTCGGCCTGATAGGAGTCCAGGCTGATCCGCTCAAAAGCAGAGAGCATATCCTGCTGTCATCGATACTCCTCCATCACTGGCAGGAAGGGACTGACCTGAGCCTGGAAACCCTGATCGCCTCGGTGGTTAATCCTCCCTTTGAGCGGATCGGCGTTTTCGGGCTGGAAAGTTTCTATCCCCAGACAAAGCGGATGGATCTGGCCATGCAGCTCAACAATATTCTGGCCAGCCCCGCATTCAGCGGATGGACCAGGGGAGAGCCTCTCCGGATTGAAGATCTTCTGTATGACGCCGACGGCCGGCCCCGGATCTCCATTTTCTCCATTGCCCACCTCAGCGAACCTGAAAGGATGTTTTTTGTAACCATGCTGCTGGGTCGACTGGTCAGCTGGATGCGCAAGCAGGAAGGCAGCACGGGCCTCAGGTGTCTGCTCTACATGGATGAGATATTCGGTTATTTTCCGCCCCTGGGCAACCCGCCATCCAAGAAGCCCATGCTCATGCTGCTCAAGCAGGCCAGGGCTTATGGCCTCGGGGTTGTTCTGGCCACCCAGAATCCTGTTGATCTTGATTACAAGGGTTTATCGAATATCGGCACCTGGTTCATCGGCCGCCTGCAGACCAGGCAGGATCAGGACCGTGTTCTGCAGGGAATCGCGGCAGGTTCCACTGCCGGGGAAAAAGAAGAGGTTCGCGCTTTGCTGGCCAACATGCGCGGCCGCACCTTCCTGATGTATTCCGCCCATATTGATGAGCCGGTGCTCTTTGAAACACGCTGGGTGATGTCCTATCTCAAGGGGCCTATCTCCCTGGCCGAGGTGAGCCGGCTTCCCGGCGTCGCTCTGGCCGAACAGCCCGGCAGCGAGCAGCCTGTTCCGGTACGGAAAACCGGTACGGCAGATGTCGGCCTGCAGGCAACGCCTCCTCTTCTGTCCGATAGCATACCGCAGTGTTTTGTGCCGCTGGCCATTTCCGCGGAAGAATTGTCATTTGCCCCCTGGCTGGCCGGGAGAGCCAAAGTACGATTCCATAACCAGGCCAGGGGCATCGATCGAACCGATGATATCAGTCTGCGGCTTGCCCTGGATGATTCTTTTTCCGGTTTTGACTGGAGCCGATCCGTTGCCAACCAGGTACAGGCTGAAGAAACCCTGAAAACGCCGCCGCCTTCGGCCCGGTTCAGGACTCTGCCCGCGATGCTTGGGCAATTGAACAACCTGCGTGAAGCGGAAAAAAGGATCAATGATTACCTGTATCACACCATGCGGATTTCGCTGTGGCGGGTGCCCGCCTTAAAGCTTGAATCACAGCCGGAGGAGACGGAGAACCGGTTCCGCCAACGGGTTGTCGATTCACTGCGGGAGAAGAAGGAGGCGGCCATGCATACCCTTGAGGAGCGTTATCGTTCCAAGGAGGATATGCTTGAGCGGCGCCTGGCAAAAGTCTATGAGCGGATTGAAAAAGAAAAAGGTGATGTCAAGGCCAGGGGACTGGATACAGCCCTGTCCTTCGGCATTGCTGTTGTCGGCGCCCTGTTCGGCCGCAAGGCCCTGTCTGTTTCTACCGCTTCCCGATCGGCCCAGGGAATGCGCAACGCCGGACGAATGGCCAAGGAGAAGGGAGATGTGGACAGAGCCGTCGATGAAGCTGAGCGGATCCAGAGCGAGATCGCTGCCCTGGCCCGTGAGTTTCAGGAAAAAGCGGCAGCGGTGTCCAGCCGGTATGCGCAGGAAAATTACCCTCTGGAGGTATTCTCCATCGGTCCGAAACGCAACGGTATCTTTGACGTCCAAGTCTGTATACAATGGGAGCCGGAGCTCGATCTGCCGCCATTGTAGTGACCGGCATTGAAATTATACTCCCATGATCACCTGCAGGGCCTGGCGGTCAAGCTCACTGGTGAATTTGACATGGACCGAGTAGTCGCTGACAATCAGGTCAACGTTCTGCACGCCGATGACTGTGCCGCGGAGAATTTTATCCGGCAGCCCGTTGACCGGTATGCCGGCCTTGATGCTGCGGCCGAGAAGAAGGCGGCTGTTTTCCTTTTTGGTGATGCGGATAATGAAGGAGTAGCCGCCCAGTGAGATATCGGTCATTTCTCCCCGGAAGCTGCTGAGCACCCTGTCCCGGTCATCAACCACCTGCAGTTGAATGCGGCGTTCAAGTTTGTGTCGGTCATGAACCCTGCGGTCCATGCCCTTGAGTTCAAGCATTTTGTGGATGTCGCTTGAGCGGCCGTAATAATCCCTGAGCTTGGATTCTATTCCGGGATTTTGCTTTTCGAGCTCCGTGAGTTTTTCCCGTTTCAGCGCCAGGATTTTCGTCAGCTGCATGGCGGTCAGGGACACGGTCCATACCGAGGCGTTGAAAAAGTTTTCCCCGGCAATCTGCCCGGTGTTCAGATTCTTCAGGAACAGTTCCTTTTCGCCGCCCATGTAGGATACGCGCACGCTGCCCATGTTGATGAAAAAGAGTTCATCGTTTCGCGCGCCCTGGGTGACAATGGCCTCCTCGGGTTTGTAGGTTCGTTCCTCCATGGAGTAGTACAGGGCGTTGAATTCATCAAAGGTGAGGGCGTTGCGCAGTTTTGACCAGACTTCCAGGTCATCCTCGCTGATTGCCTCGCTCTTTTCCTGGTCGATGATTTCCCCGGACTGGATGATTTCCATCAGGGCCATGGGGTCAATTTCATATATACGTTCTCGCAGCCGCTCGGCGTTGGCAAAATCTTTTTTTCTCGCGCAGGAGACAACCAGGTCGTAGAGCTGTTTTTTGGCAACTTCCGTGTTGCCGGCCTCGGCGAGCTGAAAGATCTGTTGTTCCCTGATGGCCAGGGGGGTCTTAGGAGCGGGGTCTTGGGAGGGAGCAGCGGGTTGGCCGCCGGAGCGGCCGGAATCGATTCTGCTGAGCAGGGTTTTGGCCCCGGAGCGGATTTCTTCCCTGTATACCGGACTGTCGACAATGGTTTTCAGGCCGGAAGTGATTTTTTCGAGCCGCTGCCAGTGGCGGGCATCAGCAAGCATTGTCGCTGTTGCGATGAAACAGGTTGCGGCCGCCGGCCGGAGTTGTTTGTCAAACGCCCGCGAAGCCACTGATATCTGGGCAAGCAGGGCATCGACAGCCGGCAGTTTCTGATTCTCTGCCAGGCGCATAATCGTTGCCGGCAGGATTTTTGTTACGGCTGGATCAAGCAGAACGTCATGTTGTCCTTTGGCAAGGCTGTTGAGGGCTTCCTGCAGCCCGCTGAGTTGCTGTTGTCCCAAGCAATCCTCCCTGATTCACCGGCCGGATGTTTTTGTCCATGCCGCTGAATAAATGAAACTGTTATTCCTGCAATGAGCTTCTGTAATCCGGACCGCGGCAGTTTAAAAAAAACTGCTCCAACCTTCCGGATTACTCCGGTTGATGCCTGGACATGTCCCAAGCTGTTATATTTTATCAGGTAGCATTGAACCGCAAAATTGTCAAGTTTTAGTCTTGTTTCGGGAGGTTAAAGCGGGGTGTCGATGATGTTGTGCTCCAGGAGGAGCTGGACCAGCCTGTTGACCGGCAGGCCGATAACGTTGGTGCACGAACCATTGATTGATCTGACCAGAAACGAACCCCGGCCCTGTATGCCGTAAGCGCCGGCCTTGTCCAGAGGTTCTCCGGATTGAATATACGCCTTGAGCGCTTGTTCCGGAACGTCCATAAAGGTCACCTCGGTTGTTTCAACCAGCGTCGTTTCAATATCCTGTTCCAGGCAGCAGAAGCACATGCCGGTCATAACCCGATGGGTTGTATTGTTGAGGAGAGCAAGCATGGTTGCGGCCTCGTCTTCATTGGCTGGTTTGCCGAGGATGGTTCCATCCGACAGGGTGACGACCGTATCCGCGCCAATGACCCAGCACCGGGGTTTTGCCCTGGCAACAGCGCCGGCTTTGGCCTGGGCCATCCGCCGGGCAAAGGTGTCAGGGGCTTCACCGGTAATCGGCGTCTCGTCAATATCCGCTGTGATGACGGTGAATTCAATGCCGAGGTTGCGCAGAAATCGCTGCCGCCGGGGCGATGATGAGGCCAGGATAAGTTGCTGCCGGGTTTTGAACATTGCCCTCTTCATCGTTCAGCTTGAAAGGGTTTATAGTGGACCATGTTCAGCACCAGACCGCAGGACGGGGCTGTGGGGCCGGCATTGTCGCGGTTGCAGCTGTGAAGAACAGTCTTGAATTCGGCGGAGGACATCCTGCCGGAGCCGACTTCCATAAGGGTGCCGACTAGGTTGCGGACCATGTGGCGCAGGAAGCCGTCGCCGGTGAATGAAAACACCCAGGTATCCGTTTTTGCCGGGGACCGGGACAGTGTTGCCTGAAAAAGGGTGCGGACCGCGCCCCGTCCTCCCGGAATATTGACATCCCTTGAGCCGGCGGCCTCAAAGCTGGTAAAGTCTTGGGTGCCGCGAATATGTTTCAATGCCTGCTCCACCATGGTTTCATCAAGGCCCCCCCTGAAATGGGCTGTATACAATCTTTCGGTGGGCAACAGGACCGCGCCGGTGAAGAACGTATAACTGTAGGTTTTGCCGGCAGCATTGTATCTGCTGTGAAAGTCTTTCTCCATCTCGTCGACATCAAGGATGCGGATGTCTTTCGGCAGCATGGAGTTCAGTCCGTCCATGAAACCGGCGCAGGGTATGGATGATGTGGTGACAAAATTGGCTACCATGCCCGTGGCATGCACTCCGGCATCGGTGCGCCCGGCACCGTGGAGGGTGATGCCGGAGGTGGTCATGACCGCAAGGCGGTCTTCAATGGTTCCCTGGATGGTGGGCGCATTTTGCTGGCGCTGCCATCCGCTGTAGCCGCTGCCGTCGTAGGCAATCAGCAGGCGGATGTTTCGTGGTCTCACGGAAAAAGAGACGCCCCCCGAAGGCCTGTGTCCTCAGCAAAACCATTCATCAGGTTCATGTTCTGCACCGCCTGGCCCGCAGCTCCTTTGACGATGTTGTCAATGGCTGAGAAGACAATGATGCGGCCCGCCCGCTCGTCGAAGCTGATGCCGATGTCACAGAAGTTGCTGCCCCGCACATGCTGGGTGGCCGGTACCGTGTCTCCCGGGCACAGCCGGATGAAATATTCATCACCATAGTTTTGTTCATACAGGGCCTGCACCTTTTCCCGGCTGATGTCAGTGGTCAGTTTTGCGTACATGGTGCTGAGGATGCCCCTGGTAATGGGAAGAAGATGCGGGGTAAAGGAAATAGTCACCGGTGTATCTGCCAGCACAGTCAACTCCTGTTCCATTTCAGGTATATGCCGATGGGTGCCGCCAGTCTTATAGGCCCTGAAACCATCCGCTACCTCGCAGAATAGCGTGGCAATGTTTGCCGATCGTCCCGCTCCCGAGGCGCCGGATTTTGCGTCCACTATAATGGTGGACGGGTCGATCAGCTTTTCCCTGAGCAGAGGGGCTAAACCAAGGATTACCGAAGTCGGGTAGCAGCCGGGGTTGGCAACCAGCCTTGCGTTCTTTATGCTGTCCCGGTACAGCTCCGATAGGCCGTATACCGTTTCTCCGATCAGTTCACCGCTGGTGTGGCGCTGGTACCATTGCTCATACACCGCCAGGTCGCGGATCCGGTAGTCGGCGCTCAGGTCGACAACTTTTTTGCCCGCGGCGATCAGCGATGGTACTATTTCCATTGCTGTCTGATGCGGGACCGCCGTAAAGAAGAAATCCGCCCGGTCGGCCAGCGCAGCGGGCGCTGGATTCTCACAGGTAATATCAAGGCAGCCGCGAAGATTGGGATAGACATCGCCAAGGTGTTTTCCCTCAAACTGCCTGGATGTGGCAATTGATATTTCAACTTCGGGATGACGGCTCAGGATCCGTGCAAGTTCAACTCCCGTATAGCCTGAAACACCTACAATACCTACTCGTAGCATGGTCTGTCCTCTTGTGGAAAAATCCAATAAAAAAGGGAATAACGAAGCTGATCGTTATTCCCTGGTATTCTACTGACAAAGAGAGGGACTGGTGAAAATAATCCGCTCCGCCGGAATTAACGCTTGGAGAACTGGAAGCGAGCCCGGGCGCCGCGCAGTCCATATTTTTTCCGCTCCTTGCAACGGGGATCCCTGGTCAGGAGACCTGCTTTTTTCAGGGAATGGCGAAGCTCGCCGTCCATGTCCTGGAGGGCTTTTGAAATACCGTGCACAATGGCATCAACCTGGGCGGACTTGCCCCCACCCTTGACCGTCGCCGTTACATCAAACTTGTTGGCTGTCTCGGTTACTGAAAAGGGCCTGGCAATTTTCGGTTCAAAGAAAATGCCGCCGAAATAATTGTCGAATGATTGTTTGTTGACGGAAAATTTGCCACTGCCGGGTTTTATCCATACACGGGCAACAGCTGTTTTTCTTTTGCCGGTTGCGTAAATAGGTTCCTGAGACATGAGTGATTTGCTCCGTTGATCAGATATCAATATTTTCAGGTTTCTGTGCCTGGTGCGGGTGATCCGTGCCGGCGTAGATCTTCAGTTTTTTGAGCTGCTTGCGGCCGAGTTTGTTCTTGGGGAGCATGCCCCTGACCGCCATCCTGATCAGCTCTTCAGGTTTTTTGGTTAATACTTCTCTTGCCGTCTGCTCCTTGATGCCGCCAATGTAACCTGTATGACGATAATATTTTTTGTCGTCCCATTTTTTTCCGGTCAGGTGGATCTTTTCAGCATTAACGACAACGATGAAATCGCCGTTATCCTGAAAATTACAGAAAGTCGGTTTATGCTTGCCGCGGAGTCTGCGGGCTATTTCGGTGGCAAATCGCCCGAGGGTTTTGCTGTCGGCATCGACAATATACCATTTGCGGTCAATATCTTTCACCGGCGTATAATACGTTTTCATTGCAGCGCCTCAATAAAGTATGAAAAAAAGGTCCGATCAAAGTCTGGACCTTTAGCAGTCATGGAGCGGGAAACGAGATTCGAACTCGCGACTTCAACCTTGGCAAGGTTGCACTCTACCACTGAGTTATTCCCGCCCTGATTATTACTGTAAACAGCTCCAAATGTTAACAAAGGCTTCCCCGGTATGTCAATAAAAAACTTATGGTCGGTTGCAGAAAATATTCCGTGGAAAATGATGTGAAATAATTGAAGAAAAGTTGCTAATCTGGCTGAACAATAATATGATATTCATTAATATCATTAAAAATCTGCTTATATATTTATGCTGGAACCACTGGTAAACGATTTGGGACAGGAGCATAACGTGACAGAATCGGGAATGCGGAAGGGGAAGATTCAACGCCGGACAAGAGAAACGGATATTGTCCTTGAAATTGCTCTGGAAGGCGAGGGAGCAGCGAAAATCGCCACCGGTGTCGGTTTTATGGACCATATGCTGACACTGTTTGCCGTGCATGGTTTTTTTGATCTGATGGTAAGCGCCACCGGTGACATTGTTGTTGATGATCATCATACGGTCGAAGATATAGGCATCTGCCTGGGCCAGGCCCTGAAAAAAAGCCTGGGGGAGATGGCCGGAATACAAAGATACGCTCACAGTTATGTGCCCATGGATGAAGCCCTGGTGCGGGTTTGTGTCGATTTCTCGAACAGATCCTACCTCCATTTCAATGTTGCTCTGCCTGATCAGAAAGTGGGGAGCTTTGATACATCACTGGCCAAGGAATTCATGCGGGCCTTGGTTCTGCATAGCGGGATGACCTTGCATGTTGACCTGCTGCACGGGGAAAACACCCATCATATAATCGAGGCAGTGTTCAAGGCGCTTGGGCGGGCCCTGGCACAGGCTGTTCAGATCGATGAACGGCTGCAGGGCCATCTTTCCTCCAAGGGAACACTGTAAATATATTTACCGATGAGAATGCTGTTTTTTGGTAAATACAGGCTAGAGCAGCCACGTATTAGGCTATTACCAATAGTTACAGCGGTCACAGGGTTGCGCGGATTCCCAACGACGCCTGGCCGCGCTACATCAGGTATGCGAGGCCGATGACAAAGGAGATGCGGCGCCCTGTAACCGCTTCCGTTTTTGAATAGGGTAAGAGAATATGCCAGGAGGGGTAACATGTTGAAATCATTTCTGTACACAGTGTTAATAGTTGCCGGCTGCAGTTTTGTGTTGTCCGGTTGCGCGGTAAAGGATGAAAGGCCGGATGAGCCGGGGCAGGCTCAACTTTCCCGGATCAATTGCATCGGCGTTTTACCGGCAACCCCGGTGGTCAAGGCAGAAATGGCCGAAGATGACGCAGAGGTGAAACGTATCCGCCGCGGAGTCGAGGTCATGGATGAGATTCTGAGCCGGGAGCTTGGCGGTAAGGAAAACATCCGCTTTGTCGGCGTTGAACAGGTGGCAGCTCTGCAGATAAGCGGCGGGGAAAGCCCGCTGACGTTTGACCGCCTGGTCGGTGAGAGCATTGGCTGCAATGCTGTCCTGGAGAGTACGGTCAGCCATTTCAGCCAACGAGTCGGCGGCAGGTACAGTGTCGAATCACCTGCAGCGGTTGCCTTTGCAATGAGGCTCATTTCACTGGAAACCGGTGCGGTCCTCTGGTCGGCCAAGTTTGATGAGGTCCAGAAATCGGTGATGGAAAATGTCCTGGAATGGAAAAAAGCAGGTGCCCGGGGATTTGTCTGGATCACCGCTGAAGAGCTCATGCGGGAAGGGATCAGGGAAAAGCTTGCAGACAGCCCGTATTTCAACCCTGAAGGGGAAATGACGCCTCCTGCCGGTTCCGCCTCAGGGGATTCCCGATAGAAAGAAGTTGTCCTGTTATTGTCACGACCTGTAAAATGCTGCCCCGAGATGTCAACCGGCGTTTAGGCAGGGCAATGCATACCTATGGTATGCTTGATGATGGTGACCGGATCCTGGTTGCGGTATCCGGCGGAGTGGATTCCCTGTTTCTGGCCTGGCTGCTGCAATTCTGGCAGCGTAAAGCGCCGATTTCCTATCATGTTCACGCCCTCCATATTGACATGGAACCGGACGGAAGCGGAGCCGGTTCGGCAGCTCTCGCCATTGAAAAGCAGCTGCGCGGTATCAACATTCCCTGTACGATCATACCGGCGTTCCGGCAGCCGTCAAATCTTTCAAAGGGTGATCAGGATCTTTCTCCCGGGGAAGGGAAGGACATCTGTTATATCTGTGCCAGAAACCGGCGAAACCAGCTGTTTGAGCATGCCCGCCGGGAATCCTTTAACAAGATCGCCCTGGGCCACCACCGGGATGATATTATCGAGACGTTTTTTTTGAATATCTGTTTTGCCGGCAACATCAGCACAATGGTCCCCCGTCAGGAGCTGTTCGATGGACGGCTTGCCCTTATCCGTCCCCTGGCATTTCTCGATAAGCACGAAATCATGCATCTTGCCGGTGAACTGAAGCTGGAGCCGGTGCGGACGAACTGTCCCTTGTCGGAGAAGACCAGGCGCATGGAGGTCAGGCACCTGCTGGATGACCTGTATAAGAAAATTCCAGGTGCCAAAATGCGTATTTTTTCCGCCTTGTCCAATGTCCGGCAAGACTACCTTCTCACCCCGCCAGGCAGTGAGCGTCGGGGGACCCAGGCCTAATGCGGACAGATCCTGAATGTGCTGCCTGTCTCTTGCGGCAGGCCCTGTCAACGGCACGGTTGAGCACAACGGACCCCGAGATCCTCCATCTGGTCGTCAAGGAGACGGTCCGTCTGCTGACCCGGCTGGACATGTCGGCTTCTCCTCCGGAAAATGCGGTTGCTGGATTAATTATGAAAAAGGAGGCGCGGAATGCTCAAGCCGCAGATTAAGGCACTTCTTGAAAATCCTCCGGTCGGGGAGCTGGTTGATGCACGGGGATGGATCAAAACGCGGAGGGATTCCGGTTCTGTTTCATTCTTCGAGCTCAATGACGGGTCCTGCCTGGCCAGTCTCCAGGTTGTTGCCGAAAAGACCCTGGAAAATTTTGAGTCGGAGATACGGAAAATAACCACCGGCACCTCTGTTTATATTCAAGGAAGACTGGTAGAATCACCGGCCAGGGGTCAGTCGGTGGAACTGGTGGCCCGGAAGATCGAAATCGTTGGTCCGGCGGATCCGGAAACCTACCCGCTGCAGAAAAAACGGCACAGCTTTGAGTTCCTGCGAACCATCCCGCAGTTCCGTCCCCGCACCAATGCCCTGGCAGCGGTGACCAGGACGCGGAGTGTACTCAGTTTTGCGGTGCATCGTTTTTTTATGGAGCGCGGATTTTTCCATGTCCATACGCCCATCATCACCACCAGTGACTGTGAGGGCGCGGGGGAGATGTTTCTCGTCACCACTCTTGAGCCCGGGCAGGTAAAGGATCAGGACGCGTTCGCGGAGGATTTTTTCGGCCGCCGTGCCGGTTTGACCGTCAGCGGTCAACTTCAGGCTGAAATTTACGCCCAGGCCATGGGCAGGGTCTATACCTTCGGCCCGACCTTCCGGGCGGAAAATTCCAATACCAGCCGCCATCTGGCCGAGTTCTGGATGGTGGAGCCGGAAATGGCTTTCTGTGACCTCCGGGATGATATGGATCTGGCAGAGGAGTGTATCACCGTCCTGATAAATAATGTCCTGGCAGAGTGTGAACCGGAGCTTGATCTGTTCAACCGCTTTGTCGCCAAGGGGCTGGTGGACCGGCTCACCGAAATTGTCGCGCGACCCTTCAGCCGCCTGTCCTACACCGATGCGGTGGATGCGCTGCTGCAATCCGGCCGGAAATTCGAATACCCGGTGCAATGGGGTATTGATCTCCAGTCAGAGCATGAGCGTTTTCTCTGTGAAGAGATCATTGGCGGCCCGGTTATCGTCTATGATTACCCGGCAGAGATAAAACCGTTCTATATGAGGATGAATGATGACGGGAGAACAGTTGCGGCAATGGATATCCTGGTGCCCGGTATCGGCGAACTGGTGGGCGGGAGCCAGCGTGAGGAAAGGTATGACAAGCTGACGCAGCGTATGGATAAAGCGGGTTTAAGCAGGGAAGAATACGGCTGGTATCTTGACCTGCGCCGGTACGGTTCTACGCCCCATGCCGGGTTTGGCCTGGGTTTTGAACGTATGGTCCAGCTGGTGACCGGCATGCAGAACATCCGGGAGGTGATTCCTTTTCCGAGAACCCCTGGATCCGCCCCATGCTAGCCCGCATTTTTCACAAGGCTTCTCGCGACAACCCTTGTGAGAAATGCGGGCTGATCCCCTCATAAGGAGGAAGTATTACCACTGTTACCGGAAATATTGCCGGGCTCAAGACCAGACAGATCAAGGATCTGGAGCGGCTGGCCAGGAAACGGGTGGACCCTGATGACATTATCGGCAGGGATCTGGCCCGTTCGCTGTGCTCCCTGTCTTCCGCCATGAATCGCCAGGTCGGCCTGCTGATCCACCGTTCAGGCAGCGTGGAGAGTGTTATTGTCGGCGATCATGACCGGATAACCATTCCGCCGCTTTCAATGATCCGTACAGCAGGCGGGCGTTTGCGCGGGCTGCGCTGTGTCCATACCTGTTTCCGCCGGACCGGGCTCAACGAGGAAGACCTCATGGATATGGTCTGTCTGCGTCTTGACATGATGTCCGTGCTGACCATGCAAGGGGAGCTGCCGGAACTTCTCCATACCGCCTACCTTGTTCCGGAACCTGTGGACGGCAAGGACTGGGCAATGCTCGAAAGTGTCCATCCGGCACAGCAGACGGTATCCTGTCTTTCTTTTATCGAGGCCCTGGAGGACGAGTTCGTCAGAAACCGGCCTGTCCGGGAGGTCGACAAGGGTATCGATCGGGCTCTCCTGATCAGTGTGACCACCGGAAGTGTCCGGGAGGCGGAGGCTTCCCTGGATGAACTGGCCGAACTGGCCAAGTCGGCAAAGGTCATGGTTCTGGACCGGGTCGTGCAGCGGCGGAAAGCCATTCATCCCCGCTTCATTCTTGGTCGGGGGAAGCTGATGGAGATCATGCTGCGCAGTCTCCGTCTTGGCGCCAACCTGCTGATTTTTGATCAGGAGCTGAGTCCTTCCCAAATTCGCTCGGTGACGGAACATACGGATCTGCGGGTAATTGACCGGACGCAATTGATTCTCGATATTTTTGCCGGCAGGGCCCTGTCACGGGAGGGCAAACTGCAGATTGAAATGGCCCAGCTCAAGTACATGCTCCCCCGTCTTTCAACCCGGGACGATGCCCTGTCACGCCTTACCGGCGGCATCGGAGCCAGGGGACCGGGTGAAACCCGGCTGGAAATCGACCGGCGGCGGATCAACGACCGGATCACCAGGCTGGCCCGGGAATTGAAGACCGTGGGGAAAGAGCGCTATTATCGAAGGTCAAGGCGGCGCAAGAAAGATGTGCCGGTTATTTCACTGGTCGGGTATACCAATGCCGGCAAATCGACCCTGCTCAACACCCTGACGCAGAGCACCATCAAGGCGGAAGATCTGCTTTTCGCCACCCTGGACCCGACAAGCCGCAGGCTGCGTTTCCCCCGGGACATGGAGGTTATCATCACCGATACGGTGGGTTTTATCCGCCATCTTCCAGCCGAATTGCTGAAGGCCTTTGAATCAACACTGGAGGAGCTGCACGAGGCGGATCTGCTGGTCCATGTCATTGATGTGTCAAATCCATCATGGCAGGAGCAGATGGAAGTGGTTGAATCACTGCTTCGTGACCTGGAGCTTGATTCGATCCCCTGCCTGCGCGTGTTTAATAAGGTTGACCTGCTGGATGGATCGACTGTTCCCGGCATGTCCCGTTTTGACGGCATAGCCATAAGCGCGCTGGACGAAAGAAGTTTGGCGCCGTTTCTGGAAGAGGCGCAGTCGAGACTGCAGGCGGTTGTGGGCAGGAACGGGTTTTGATGGTCCGGGGCTGGAGAAAAGCGGCGGGGGAGTATTCGTCAATACCTACGGGGTAGAGCAGCCGCTCATTGCGTTTTTGGCAACATGTAGAGCAGTTACCCTTTGAGATAAAAGCCCAGCTCTTTTTCATAGGCCTGGGTGGAGCTGAAGCGGCATCCGACAAAGTTGTCGTTGACCGACTGAACAACGACCTCTTTTTTCAAAGCGGTTTTACGTTTGTCATCCAGCTGGAAGGACACCAGCAGGCGGTGGCCTTTTTCAATGGTATTCATACCGGAAACAGTGAAGCCTAGACCGCCGTGGGAGATGTCTTTGATATGGATTATCCCGCCGCCGTGCCCGGCTGGTTTCAATGTTTTGTATGTTCCCGGAATATCGGTTGTTTTGCGGTAAAATCGCCTGAAGTCAAGATGGACCCTGAAAACCGTGTTGCATTGGCAGCGCACCTTGAGGTAGTGGGTTTTGTTTTTGAAGGACGCCACAGAGATGGTTTTCGGCATTTTGCAGGCAGGGCAGACAATGGTGGCGGTATCATCTTCCCGGACAAATGTTTTTACTGTTTCCATGGCATCAGTCGTAAATAATAGCTGTGTAGTTGCTTAGTTCAGCTTCTGTTTCGCTGTCAAGCCTGGATGCCACTTCATGAACCTGAAATTCCTGGAGGCAGCCCCGGCATTTGAGCCGCACCTGGCTGCAACGTCTGACAACTTCGAGTTTGTCGCCGCATTTTTCACATTTCATAACTTTGTCGGCCGGTTCAGTTCACCAGTTGTTCACGGGTAAAGATCGAAACCAGGGGGTATCCGTGGGCAGCCAGAGTATCCGCGCCTCCTTCCTGGCGGTCGACAATGGTCGCGACCAGGCCGACCCGGAACCCCTCGCTTTCCACTCTTTCTATTACCTTGACCAGCGTGCCCCCGGTTGTGACGACGTCTTCAACCACCGCAACCAGGGCGCCGGGAGTCAGGTTGTTTTTTCCTTCAATGTAGTTGTCGGTGCCATGGCCCTTGGACTCCTTGCGCACGATAAAGGCCGGTATGGGATCGCCTTCCAGGTGGCTGACAATGGAAACAGCCGTTACCAGGGGGTCGGCTCCCAGGGTCATGCCTCCAACGCCGCTTATTTTTTCATGATGTTCCTTGATCAGGCCGTACAGGAGCCGTCCGCAAAGGTAGGCCCCTTCGGCGGATAAAGTGGTCTGCTTGCCGTCCACGTAAAAATCGGAGGTCTTGCCGGAGGTCAGCGTAAAGGTTCCTTCTCGGTAAGATTTATTGAGCAGCAACTCTTTGAGTCGTAATTTTTCGTCCATGTGCAAATCCATAAGTTGAAGTCTTTTTCTCAAGATACATGCTTTTTAGTTGAGATAAAAGTGATTTCTGTCATACTCCCGGCAGCCGGTTTTCTATGTTATTCTATAACGTGTTGTGCTACCATAATAAATACTGCATTATGTAAAATAAGCATTGAAATTACTGGTACGTGTTGAGGGAATATAAATGTGTGGAATTGTGGGGTATACAGGATCGAGGCGAGTGGTGCCCATCCTGCTGGAGGGACTGCGGCGGCTTGAATACCGCGGATATGATTCGGCCGGACTGGTTTATTTTTATGAAAACAGGCTGGTAAAGTACCGGGCCCAGGGAAAACTGGATAATCTCGCCGCTGTTGTCGATGAACATATCGGAGTATCGAGTTTCTGCGGACTCGGGCATACCCGCTGGGCAACCCATGGCGCGCCCACCGAGAACAATGCCCATCCGCACAGCGACTGCAGCGGAGAGCTGGTCGTGGTCCATAACGGCATCATTGAAAATTATGGGGCCCTCCGAAAAGAGCTGCAGGAAGAGGGGCATCGCTTTTCCTCGGACACGGACACCGAGGTCCTGGCACACCTCATCGAGGAGTATCTGGAGGGAGATCTGCCGGCAGCCGTGCGCAAAGCTCTGAGCCGGGTGGAAGGTTCGTATGCCATCGGGGTGCTCTGGGCAAAGGAGCCGCAAACCATTGTGGCTGCTCGTAATCACAGTCCTCTGGTCATCGGAGTTGATGACGGCGCCAGTTTCATTGCCTCCGACATTCCGGCGCTGCTGCCCTACACCCGCAAAGTCGTTTTCCTCGATGATCTGGAAATGGCGGTCCTGCGTCCGGATGCAATCGATTTTCAGAGCATTGACGATGGGGCCTTCCTTGACAAGGAGGTCGTCACCATCGACTGGAGCGCTTCCATGTCGGAGAAATCCGGCTACAAGCATTTCATGCTCAAGGAAATATTCGAACAGCCCGAGGCGATCATCAATACGGTGAGCGGGAGGATCACCCCGGACACAGGGGAAATAGATCTTCCTGAAATACGTTTGTCCGATTCCGAACTGCAGGCAATTGAACGCATTGCCATTGTCGCCTGCGGCACATCCTGGCATGCGGCCCTGGTTGCCAAGTACTGGATCGAGAAATGGGTGGGCATCCCGGTGGAGGTCGATATCGCTTCGGAGTTCCGCTACCGGCGGCTGCTGCTCAATGACCGGGTTCTGACCATTGCCATCTCACAGTCGGGCGAAACCGCGGATACCCTGGCCGGGATCCGTCGGGCGGCCGAACTCGGCTCCAGGATCATTACCATCTGTAACGTGGTGGGCTCGACCATGACCAGGGAGGCGGACGGCGTTATCTATACCCATGCCGGCCCGGAGATCGGCGTGGCCTCCACCAAGGCCTTCACCAGCCAGCTGGCCGCTCTGTTTCTGCTGACCTTGTATCTCGCCAGGGTTCGCGGCGCCGCCGAGGCGCAACAGATCAAGGAACTGGGCCAGGCCCTGGTCGGCATTGCCGAGATAATAGAAACCGAACTGCCGCGGATCCAGCAGGAGCTGCGTGAATTGATCGAGCGCTACTACGATAGCCGCGACTTTCTTTTTGTCGGCCGCGGCCACAACTTTCCCATTGCCCTGGAGGGCGCCCTCAAACTCAAGGAAATATCTTATATCCATGCAGAAGGGTATGCGGCCGGGGAGCTGAAACATGGTCCCATCGCCCTTATTGACAAGGATATGCCTGTGCTGGCCATGGTCCCCCGGGATTCGGTTTACCAGAAAACCATATCCAATGTGGAGGAGATCAAGGCCCGGCAGGGAAGGTTGCTGCTGATCGGCACCCAGGGGGATGAGCACCTGGCAACCCTGACTGGGGATATCCTCTATCTGCCCCAGGTTCATGAAGATTTGAATCCCCTGCTGTATACCATTCCCGCTCAGCTTCTTGCCTATGAAATCGCCAACCGGCGCGGCTGTGATGTTGACCAGCCGAGAAACCTGGCCAAAAGCGTGACCGTTGAGTAGGAGGATTTTCATGGTTAATTTCCGTCATTTCTTTAGCCGGACCCGTTGATGATCGGTGTTGGCATTGAACAGCTGCGCGCCTCTCCTCCCGCGAGCCTCAAGGGCAGAAATCTCGCCCTGTTGAGCAACCAGGCGTCCACCGACCGGAATTTCCTGCACAGCCGCGAGATAATTGAGCAGGTTTTTCCCGGCCGGCTCAGGTGCCTTTTTTCCCCGCAGCATGGTTTTTTCAGCGAAAAACAGGACAACATGGTCGAATCGGATCACATGCGCGATCCGGTTTCCGGTCTGCCGGTGTATTCACTCTATGCGGAGAAACGGGTGCCCGATCCCCGGATGTTTGATGATTTTGAGGTGCTCCTTGTTGATCTCATCGATGTCGGCACCCGGGTCTATACATTTATCTGGACGGTTGTCCATTGTCTGCAGATCGCAGCCCGGACCGGCAGAAAAGTGGTGATCCTGGACCGGCCCAACCCCATTGGCGGCCACCTGGTGGAAGGCAATCTGCTGAAAAAGGAATGGGCCTCCTTTGTAGGTTTGTATGCCATTCCCATGCGCCACGGATTGACCTTGGGGGAGCTTGCCCTGCTCTGCAACCGCGAGATGGGCATCAACGCCGAACTGGAGGTTATCGCGGCCCCGGGATGGAAGCGCAATATGTTCGTCGATGAATCGGTGTTCCCCTGGGTTTTTCCTTCTCCCAATATGCCGACCTTTGCCACTGCGCTGGTTTATCCCGGGCAGGTGATCTGGGAGGGGACCAATGTCTCCGAAGGGCGCGGCACAACGCTGCCCTTTGTGCTCTGCGGCGCGCCATATATCCGTCACCGGGAAGTCCGGAAATATCTTGATCAGACCCCGCTGCCCGGATGCGTGCTGCGGCCGCTGGTCTTTGAGCCGACTTCGGGGAAATGGCATAATCAGGCATGCAACGGTTTCCAGATCCATGTCACCGATCCGCAGAGATTCAGGCCGTACCGGACAAGTCTGGTCCTCCTCCAGGCCCTGATGAGCCTGTATCCGGATCGGTTTGCCTACAAGGAGCCGCCCTATGAATATGAGTTCGACCGTCTGCCCATGGACCTGATCCTGGGGGACCGGCAGGTGCGCCATGCCCTTGAGCAAGGGGTTGATGTCCTGGAACTTGAGCGTTCCTGGGAGGATGAAATCAACGGTTTTCGTGAACTCTGCCGTTCTGTTTTTCTTTACGATGAGATGTGAATACGCTATGGTCCCTGAGCTTGAATGAACTACCTGAAAACTGAAAAGAAATTATGGGTAAATTGTGTACACTGAATGAACTCGCAGCGCTTGTGCAGGGAGAGGTGGTCGGAGACGGAAATCTGCAGGTCAGCGGCCTGAACGGAATCGACTATGCCGGCAACGATGAGATTACTTATGTAACCGGTATCAAAGCAGCAGTCGGCCTCCGTAAAACCAGGGCTGCCGCATGTATTGTTCCTCTTGATCTGGATGATCCCGGCATTCCTCATATCCGGGCCGAAAACCCCGAATGCGCCGCCGCGATAATTCACAGCTATTTTCTGGCCCAACCATTCGTGGCCCATGGCATTCATCCATCGGCGCATATCGGCAGGGACTGCCGGATCCATGAAAAGGTATCTCTCGGACCACAGGTTGTGGTGGGCGAACGCGTCCAGATAGCAGCGAGGGTGACGATCCATCCCGGGGCCGTCATCGGCAATGACTCCGTGATCGGTGAAGATACCGTTATTTATCCCAATGTCACCATTGGAGCAGATACGATTATCGGCAGGAGGGTAATCATCCATGCCGGCGCGGCCATCGGCAGCGACGGTTTCGGATATGCCACCGATCACCAAACAGGGATCCATTTGAAAAAACCGCAGGTCGGCAATGTGCGGATAGACGATGATGTCGAAATCGGCGCCAACAGCTGCGTCGACCGGGCCGCGTTCGGGACAACCAGGATACGCAGCGGGGTCAAGATCGATAATCTGGTCATGGTTGCCCACAATGTCGATATCGGTGAGAATTCCATCCTGGTCGGGCAGGTGGGGATTGCCGGGAGCACGACACTTGGCCGCAATGTCGTTCTCGCCGGCATGGCCGGTGTCGCCGGCCACCTGCACATCGGCGACAGGTCCATGGTCGCGGCCATGAGCGGTGTCCACGCTGACCTGAAGGACGGCTCCAGGGTCGGAGGCGCCCCGGCCTTTGACGTCAAGGAATGGGCAAAGGCATCTGCAGTATTTGCCCGGCTGCCTGACATGTATAAGGAAATACGTCGTTTGCGCAAGGAGATAGAAAGTCTGCACCAGCGGCTGCCTCGGCAGACGACAGCAACGGAAACTGATGGGGAGGAATGATAAACATGGAAGCATCTGGTGGTAATTCATTGGATATTAAAGAAATACTGGAGATTCTGCCTCACCGGTATCCGTTTGTCATGGTTGACCGGATACTCGAATATGCAGAGAGACAATTTATCACCGGCATTAAGAACGTAACCATCAACGAATCGTTTTTCATGGGGCACTTTCCCGGGGAACCGGTCATGCCGGGTGTGATGATCCTCGAGGGGATGGCCCAGATAGGGGCATTACTGGCATACAAGTCCATGCCAGAGGCTATCGGCAGCAAACTGGTCTATTTCGCCGGTATCGACAAGGTCCGGTTCAGGAAGATGGTCCGACCCGGCGACCAGCTCCTGTTCCGGGTTGAATGCATCAAGATGAAACCGAAACTCAGCAAGATGAGCGCCCGGGCCTATGTTGATGATCAGCTGGCCGCGGAAGCTGAACTCATGGCTACTTTTGGCTGATGAACAAAACAAAGAGTTCCGTACCCATTTCACTAATCACAATTCATTGAAATAATTCAGGAAAGATTATGACTATTCACCAGACTGCCATGGTTGATCCGCAGGCACAGATTCATGATACTGCCGAAATCGGACCCTACGCCATAATCCAGGGCAAGGTCGTTATCGGCGAGGACACAGTTGTGAATGCCCATGCCTCCATTTCCGGGCCCACAACCATCGGCGCCCGGAATACCATCGGCTCCTTCACCTCCATCGGCGCACCTCCCCAGGATTTAACCTATAAGGGAGAGCCCACCGAACTTATCATCGGGGACGATAACCAGATACGGGAATATGCGTCCATTCATCGCGGTACGGTGGCGGGCAAGGGGAAAACCATTGTCGGCAGCAGCAATATGATCATGGCCTATTCCCATATAGCCCATGATTGTGTAATCGGCAACAGGGTGATCCTGGCAAATGTTGCTACCCTGGCCGGTCATGTCGAGATTGGCGACCATGTCAATATCGGCGGTCTGGTCGCGGTCCTGCAGTACTGCAGGGTCGGGGCTTTCACCTATGTCGGCGGTTTGTCCGGAATCAGCCTTGATGTGCCGCCGTTCGTCATTATCGCCGGCACCAGAAACAGGATGCGGATCACCGGCATCAATAAGATCGGCATGCGGCGCAGCGGTATGAGCAGGGAGCGGATCAACAAGCTCGAAGAGGCGTTCAAGATTATTTTCCGGTCCCCGCAGCTGCTGCTCAAGGACGCGCTGGTCAAGGTGCGGGAAGATATCCCTGATTCACCCGAGGTGGATCTCCTGGTCGACTTCTTCCAGACCTCCAAACGGGGTGTGGTCAAGCGGACCATCGATGACTGATCTGTTTTGTCAACGTTCATGAGTTCGGTGATAGGTCTTATAGCCGGCGGAGGCCAGTTTCCGCTGCTTTTTGCCGAGGCCGCGAGATCCAGGGGGAAAAAGGTTGTTGCCGTCGGGCATAGCAATGAATCGCTTCCGGAACTTGAGAATGCTGCTGATGTGGTTTGCTGGGTCAAGCTTGGTCAACTGGGGAAGATCATCAGTTTTTTCCGCAGCCATGGCGTGGAGGAGGCGGTATTCGCCGGCACCATCACCAAGACCAGGATCTTCCGGGATGTGCTGCCCGATCTGAAAGCCATCACTCTGTGGAACAAGATCGACGTTCGTCAGGACGATGCCATTTTGCGGGCCGTAGCCGGAGTTCTTGAAAAGGAAGGTGTCAGGATCCTTGCCTCAACCTGTTACCTGGACCATCTTTTTTTCCCCAAGGGACTCCTGACCAGGAAAAAGCTTTCCAAGGATCAACTGGAGGACATCCGCTTCGGCTGGAAGATCGCCCGGGAGATCGGCCGTCTGGATATCGGCCAGTGTGTGGTGGTCAGGGAGCGGAGCGTGATGGCCGTGGAAGCCATTGAAGGAACCGACGCGGCAATCCGCAGAGGGGGCGAACTTGCCGGATCCGGGGCCGTGGTGGTCAAGGTGAAAAAACCCAATCAGGATTTCCGTTTCGATCTTCCCGCTACCGGCATTCAGACCATCGAAACCCTGGCTGGTGTCAAAGGCAGTGTACTGGCCGTGGAAGCGGGACAGTCTCTATTGTTTGACCGGAAGGAGATGACCGATACCGCCAATCGGCTTGGCATAACTGTTGTCGGCCTGGTGGAGGATGACAACGGCGAGCTGGTATATTAACTGTTACGAACCCCGCCCATTCCAGCAATGAACCCGGACAGGTCAATCCGGTCCGGCTGGAACCCATGAAGATTGTTGATGTTTTTTCGATGCAAGCTGGTAAGCATATCCATTGTATTTGTCCTTACATTGTCCGGGGCATTCGCACTTTGGTGCGGCGCAGGAGAAAAATTGTCTGATTCCTCTGTTTCAACCGCTGTAGGCTGAAGACTATTAGGTTACTTGCGAAAACCGACCCTCAAAGCCTATAGCCTTGACAGCTACAGCCTATTCCATCATAATATAATATATAAATACTTCATGATTTCAGTCAGATAGATCAGCTCAGAAAGTTGAGATAATAAAAAAGTGCAACCTCTTTCAGGCATGCCGGAGCAGGCTGCCCTGGTTGTCTTTGCCGGTGCGAGCATCAGTCAAATGACATTTTTCCCGTATTGATCTTCTTTGCGACACCGTGCTATCAACCTCAGTCAATTCGGTTGAGGGTTTTCATTGAGCGAAATGACATTGTTTTCAACCTGTGAATGCGAGGCCCATCAGATTGCATAGCGCCGCAATCGTTTGCTTTTTTGTTTGGTTTGACATAATGTATTTTATGTATTCATCAATATCATTGATTGATTTACCCAAAAAATGAATTTGCCGGAAGATGATGCATAAGGTCTTCGCAAAAGAGAACGGACATGGGCGGGAATAAACGCGCTGCGGAAAAATCACAGTCCAAAAACATTACCGAAAAGATAGGGGCTCCATCACGTGATTATGATGAGGTCATCCATGATCTGCAAGTGCATCAGATCGAACTTGCAGCGCAAAACGAGGAATTGCGCAAGACGCAACTCAAGCTCGAGGAGTCCCGTGCACGCTATGTGGATCTGTACGACCAGGCGCCGGTCGGGTATTTCACCCTTGACCGGAAGGGGCGGATTCTGGGGGTAAATCGTACCGGCAGCAGGCAGTTGGGGCTGGAGCCGGAGACCCTGCTCAAGAGACCTTTCCCTTCCTTTATGAGCCAGGATGACAGTGATCTTTTTTACCTGCATTTAAAAAAAGTATTTGGTGCCCAAAGTAAACAGACCTGCTCCCTCACCCTCCTGCAGGAAAAAGGCACACCCTTTTACGCCCAGCTTGACTCCATCCCGTTTTCCCTGGGCCCCGACGAAAATCCGCTCTGCCAGACCACGGTCACCGACATCAATGAACGCAGGGAGCTGGAGGAGGCGCTGCAGGCCTCGGAAACCCGTTACCGTCGTCTCTTCGAAGCAGCCGGGGAGGGCATATTAATCCTTGATGCCGAGACGGGCCAGATAACTGATGTCAATCCCTTCCTGATCGAAATGCTGGGCTATTCCCATGAGGAAGTCCTGGGAAAAAAACTCTGGGAAATCGGTTGCCTGCAAGATACCGGCGCGTCAAAAACCGTATTTGCGGAGCTGCAGAGCAAGGGGTATGTCCGCTACGACAATCTGCCGCTGCAGACCAAAAACGGCCGGGTCATTGCCGTGGAATTTATCAGCACCATCTATCTGGTGGATCATCACAAGGTGATTCAGTGCAACATCCGCGATGTCACCGGTTGGAAACTTCAGATGCCTGCTTCAACGCAAGATCGCAGCGAAAAGGAACGGCGGGTGTCGGAGCGCAGGATCTCTCACAGGATGCTCAGTGAGCAACTGGAGCAGAAAAACGAAGAACAGCGGCAGACGGAGGAATCCCTGCTCAAGGCCCTGGAGGAAATCAAAGCCTTGAAGGACCGCCTGGTGGTGGAGAATATCTACGTTCACCAGGTGAGTGAAAAGAAGCACCAGTTCGAGCATATCATCGGGCAGAGCGATGGCCTCAAGTATGTTCTCTATCGCGCCGAGCAGGTTGCGCCGACAGATGCGACGGTTCTGGTACTCGGCGAGACCGGCACCGGCAAAGAGCTGATTGCCGCGGCCATCCACAACTTGAGTCCCCGCAAAGACCGGCCTCTCATTACCGTCAACTGTGCCGCCCTGCCCGCCAATTTGCTGGAGAGCGAACTGTTCGGCCGGGAAAAGGGAGCGTTTACCGGAGCCGAAACCAGGCAGATAGGCCGGTTCGAAATCGCCGACGGCTCCACCCTGTGCCTGGACGAAATCGGCGAGCTGCCGCTGGAAATGCAGGCCAAGCTGCTCCGGGTCATCCAGCATGGCCAGTTTGAACGGCTGGGCTCGTCCAAAACCATCAAGGTCAATGTGCGGGTCGTGGCCACGACCAATCGAAACCTCGAGGAAGAGATTGCCGGCGGCAGGTTCCGCAAGGATTTATACTATCGGCTGAACGTGTTTCCCATCACCGTCCCGCCCCTGCGAATGCGGACGGAAGATATCCCGCCCATGGTTCATGCCTTTGTCCAACGATTTGCGCGCAAAATGGGGAAGCAGATCACCTCGATCCCCAGGGAAACGATGCAGGCATTGCTTGATTATCCGTGGCCAGGGAATGTCAGGGAGCTGGAAAGCATCATCGAACGGGCCGTGATCCTCTGCCCCGGTCCGGGATTTCAGCTCGCGGATAACCTGAATATCTCACCCACCCCGGTCTCTTTCACGGGAGGTACCGTCAAGGAGATGGAGCGCAAGCACATCCTGGCTACGCTCACGGAAACGGGATGGCGCATCGAGGGGAAAGACGGGGCAGCCAGGATCCTGGGGCTCCACCCCAGCACCCTGCGGGCGAGAATGCATAAACTCGGGATAGAGCGCGGCGATGCCGCTGCGCAGCCCCCTTCCTCCTGATGGGCACCCGGCATGCTCCTGCCAAAGTAATAAAAAAAGGTGGCTTAGCAAAAATCCAGGCCAAGCAAACAAATTCTGAGAAGTGAGCGCACCGAGTGTATTGCAGTTCAAAGCGCCCTCAATATCTTGAGGGGCCGCCACATGCTGTGGCCAAAGTGTTGCTTCCGCCTTTCCTCCTGTTTTCTCCCCCAATACCACTCTTATGTTATTACTTGATTTTTAACTATTTCCGCACCTTTTCTTTTCGCGGCATGTTTTTTGCTTCAGGTTGGTGAGGGTCCCGGCGATGGAGAGCGGATGGTCGAACTGATCACCGGCGCGTCAGATTGCCGAGAGGACCAGGAATCCTGAGGATGGTGAACATGGAGAAACAGAAGCTGGATGAGCTGCGCCGACGGGCAAAAGAAAGGCTTGAATCTGAACGCGACGATTCCCCGGAAAATGCAGGGGACGACGTCCGCAAACTGCTGCATGAATTACGCACGTATCAGATCGAACTGGAATTGCAGAATGACGATCTGCGCCGGGTCCAGGAAGAACTGGTGGAAACCCGGGACCAGTATATTGACCTCTACGATTTTGCGCCGTTCGGCTATCTTACGCTCAACGAAAAGGGTGTGATCGTGAAGGCAAATCTGACCCTGGCCGACCTGCTGGGCGAAGAGAGGGGGGCGCTGCACGGCCAATCCTTTACCCGCTTCATCTTTTATAATGATCAGGACAGATTCTATAAACATTTCAGGGCATTTACTGCCTCGATGGATCGGCTGGTATTCGATCTGCGGATGCAGCCTAAGGATGGTGACTGGTTCTGGGCCAAGCTGGAATGTGTTCCCAGGACAAAAAGCGAGATGAGCGGCATCCACATCCGGATTGCCCTGCATGACATCACGGATGCAAAGCGGTTGGAAAACGAAATCATAAAGACCAAAAAACTTGAAGCCACGGCACTGCTCGCCGGCGGCATTGCCCATGATTTCAATAATCTGCTCGCGGTCATCATAGGTAATCTGGAGGTCGCGCAGGAAGATCTGCTCAAGGGGCTGCCTGTTGCCGATAAATTGCAGGATGCGCATAATGCATGCCTGCATGCCGCGGAGCTGACCAAGAAGTTTCTGACCTTTTCTTCCGGCGGTGTACCGTTGATAACCTCGGTTCCCGTCGAGACACTCGTTACCGACGCGGTGAGCCTGGCCCTTGCCGGATCCAATGTGGATTTCGAGTGTTCCTTTCCTGATGACTTGTGGCCCGTTGCGGTGGATATCGGCCAGATGACGCAGGCCATCGGCAATGTGGTCACCAACGCCCGGGAGGCCATGCTTCAGGGAGGTTTAATTCGAATTCGCGCTGAAAATGTGGATTCTATCCCTGAAAACCTGGAGGTCCTGAACAATCGGGAGGCGAAGCTTGTCAAGGTTTCGATTCAGGACCAGGGGGTGGGCATACCCTGGGAGGTTCTCACCCAGGTATTTGATCCTTACTTTACATCCAAGGATTTGTGGAATAAAAAAGGATTGGGGCTGGGGCTCACCGTTACCTATTCCATCCTGAAAAAACATGGGGGCGCCATTGATATTGCATCGCGACCGGACGCAGGCACAACGGTTTCCATGTATCTTCCGGCGAGAGACAGGCAGATCATCGACACGCGGGAAACCCGGCCGCGAAAGGCGCCAGCCTCCAACAAAAAAATTCTGTTCATGGACGATGAGGAAATGCTGCGCAACGTAACCCGGAGTATGTTGGAAAACCTGGGATATGAAGTTGAAACGGTCTGCAACGGAGAAGAAGCCATTAAACTCTATACGGATGCCAAAGAAGCAGGCGAGCCGTTTGGCGCGGTTATCCTGGACTTGACCATCAAGGGCGGCCTGGGGGGCAGGGAAACCATCAAAAAGCTCCGGGAATTCGATCCTGATATCAGGGCCATCGTTGCCAGCGGCTATTCAAATGACCCGGTTATGGCAAACTTCAGGGAGTACGGTTTTCTTGACGCGCTCAATAAACCATATCAGTTGCAGGATCTGGAGAAATCCCTGGAGGGCATAGGTGATGCGGCAAAAGACCGTTAAGTCCGAAAAAGCTGAAACCGGCGATAATGGTGTGCGGGCAGGTCGCAAAGGCGCCTCCGGGACCGGAAAACCATTACCCATAGTCGGGTTAGGCGCCTCGGCCGGAGGGCTGGAGGCCTTTGAAGCTTTTTTTACCGCCATGCCGCCGGACGCAGGCATTGCCTTTGTCCTGGTATCTCATCTCGATCCGACCCATGTCAGCATCATGCCCGAACTGATCCGGAAGCGCACCAGGATGGAGGTCCTGCAGATCAAGGACGGGATGCGGGTGCAGCCCGATACGGTCTATGTTGTCCCGCCCAACCAGGACCTCTCCATTCTCAACGGCGTCCTGCAGCTTATGGAACAGAGAAAGCCCCGCGGCGTCAATCTGCCCATCGATGGTTTTTTCCAGGCCCTGGCCAGGGACCAGGGCCCAAATGCTACTGCCATCATTTTCTCCGGCACCGGCGCCGACGGCACCCTGGGGATAAAAGCGATCAAGGGCGAGGCCGGCATGGTGATGGTGCAGGACGAAGGGTCCGCCAAGTATGACGGCATGCCGAGAAGCGCCATTGCCACGGGCCTTGCCGACTATATCCTGCCGCCTGCCGAAATGCCGGGGCAACTGCTCAAATATCTACGCCACAAGGTCCAGGCGACAACGGCAACGATCCTGGCCGATGGCGAGAAAGTGCCCGACACCCTGCAGAAAATTTATATCCTCCTGCGCAACCGTACCGGGCACGATTTTTCCTTGTACAAGAAAAACACCATTCTCCGGCGTATTGAACGCAGGATGCACGTGCACCAGATCGATACGGTTAAGGATTATATCCTCTATCTCCAGAAAAGCGCTGTTGAGCTTGACATCCTGTTCAAGGAACTCCTGATCGGGGTCACCAGTTTTTTCCGTGATCCCCATGCCTTTGACAAGCTCCGGGAAAATCTGCTCGAACTGCTCGGGGAAAAGCCGGAGGGCTATACCATGCGTGTCTGGGTATCCGGCTGCAGCAGCGGCGAGGAGGCCTATTCCATTGCCATTCTCCTGCAGGAGGTCATGGAGGATCTGGGGCACCGTTTCAACGTGCAGATATTCGGCACCGACATTGACGCGGACGCCGTTAATGCGGCACGGGCAGGGATTTTTCCGGCCAGTATCGCCGCAGATGTGAGCGCGGCGCGTCTGAAGCGCTGGTTCTCCAAGGAGGACAATCACTACCGGGTAAAAAAAACGATTCGCGAGATGCTGGTCTTTGCCGTGCAGAGTATTATCAAAGACCCGCCGTTTACCAGGCTGGACCTGCTGTGCTGCCGTAATCTGCTCATTTATCTCGGTCCGGAATTACAAAAAAAACTCATCCCTGTCTTCCACTACAGCCTGAAACCGGATGGTCTTCTTTTTCTCGGTTCCTCGGAATCCATCGGGCAGGCCCACGAACTTTTTGCTATCCTGGACAAAAAAGGGAAAATTTACCGGCGCAAGCCGGCATCGGCAGTCGGCCGGCCGGTCCTGTCATTTCCGGCCGCCCCTGAAATAGCTGAGAGGGGGGGGCAGGCCCAGCCGGAAAGCATCAGGAAGGCCGAAGAGCTGAGCGCCTTCCAGATGGTGGAAACGATTCTCAGACAGATCGATGCCCCTCCCTGCGTCATTATCGACGAGGCGAACAACATCGTCTACCTCCATGGCCGAACCGGCAGGTACCTGGAGCCGGCCATCGGCAAAGTCAGTGTCAATATCCTGGAAATGGCGCGTCCCGGTCTCAAAATGGACCTGGCAGCCGCCATCCGCAGTGCTGCCACCAACAAACAGGAATGCGTCCGCAAAGGGGTAGCCATCGAGCAGAACGGCGGCCATCTGACCATTGATCTGACCGTGAAGCCGGTCCGAGAGCATAGCGCTCTGCGCGGCCTGATGATGGTCATCTTCAAGGAAAAAACTCCCCCGGCAAAAAAGGAGAGTTCCTCAACCCAGGCCAGGGGACGCAAAAAAAACAGCGTTGTCGAGACCCTGGAACAGGAGCTGCGCCACACCAGAGAAAATCTGCAGACCACCATTGAAGAGCTGGAGACCTCCAACGAAGAGCTCAAGTCAGCAAACGAAGAGCTGCAGTCCACCAATGAGGAGCTGCAGTCCACCAATGAGGAGCTGGAGACCTCCAAGGAAGAGCTGCAATCCCTGAACGAGGAAGCGGCCACGGTCAACGCCGAGCTGCAGAGCCGCCTCGACGAGTTGTCCACCACCAATGATGACATGAAGAACCTGCTCGACAACACGCATATTGCCACCATTTTCCTCGATCTCGATCTGGGTGTCAGGAGGTTCACGCCAAAGGCCGTGGACATCATCCCTCTGGCCGCCATCGATTCCGGCCGTCCCATCAGCCATTTTGCCACCGCCTTGATTGACACGGACCTGGCAGAGGATGCGCATGACGTGCTGCAGGACCTCGGCATGAAGGAAAAGGAAGTGCGGAGCAAGGACGGGGCCGTCTACCGCATGCGGGTGCGGCCCTATCGCACGGTGAACAATGTGATTGACGGCGTGGTGATCACCTTCGAGGATATAACCGCACTCAAGGAAACAGAGGCGGCGCTCAATGCCTTGAATGCGAAACTCGAACAGCGCGAGCGCGAAAGGGTCCGGGAGAACGAGATTCCCGGCCCCGGGAAAACCGAATAACTCAATTTTATCACTTATGTTAACTTACTGTAAAGAAAAAGAATGTATGAGTATTCAACTCGCTTATTGATCAGGCTGTAGGCTGAAGTCTATTAGGCTGCTTGGGAAAACCGCCCCTAAATGCCTATAGCCTTAACAACTAACAGCTTTTCAAACGTTGCCTGGCCAGTGATGAATAGTCCTCGCTCCGTGGCCCGGGTCCGCGGGCTTCCTCCATCTTTCCCTCAATATTTCGAGGGTTCTGCCACATATTGAGGCCGGAAATATCCTGTCAGCCTCTTTCGCTTTACTCCCCGTTTCATCTCATCCCCCCTGCAACAGGTTTTTCTCACATTTTTCCACCTTGCATGTGATTGTCGGCATGCAATTTGCTTGTTTGGATAAAGAGTTATTTTATCCAAAAACGAAAAGGAGAAGGGAAAGATGAAGAAAAAATGGATACTGTTGTTAGGAGTATGTCTTGTGATGGCGTGCGCGTCGTCCACCTTTGCCGCCGAAACCCTCAAACGTCTGGGGACTCATCCCTTTTCGCCGCCAATGAACACAGAGACAGAGCTGCGGACCATGGTTCAAAACAACAACGCTGAACTGCGGACCGGGTTTGCCAAAGCAGGAAACCCTGAACTTTTTGAGGAGTTCATGGCCCAGTTTCCGGCGGCGGCAATCGACTCCATCCGGATTGCTCCAGGGGAACGCCTCGATTGGATGCTTTTCAAGAAAAATGGCGCCGGTCCGGTCAAGGTGATCAAGGATGTGACCTGGGACGGCAAGGCACCTTTTGATGCCTACAGGTTCTATATCACCAAGGATGGCCGGCGCTACGAGTTCATAGTCCCCACCGAGTGCGGCAACCTGAGCTTGAGGACTGCCGGCCGCGTTCCCGGCAAGCCTGCTGTGGTTCCCCCACCGGTTGCAGTTCCCGAACCAGCTCCTCGGCCGGAGAAGGTTGCTGAGCGCAGGGGCGGACCGGTGGTCGATATTGGAGTTTCGCGCATGTTCGACCCTGCCACCTATGCTTTTGGTCGCGTCGGTTACGAGTTTCCGTTTGCTGAAAGATGGTCTGCCATGGCTCTTATCGGCGGTTTTATCCGTTTTGAAGGCGATGATTACGGAGACGCCTTCATTGCTGATGCCCTGCTGAACTACTACATCACCGAGAAAATGTTCGTTGGCGGCGGTGTTGGGTTCTGGGCCGGAGACGAGGACCAGGCTGATTTGATTCTCAATATGGGATATCTCGTCTATGAGAATCCCGGCGTATTTAAGACTTCACTTTTCATCGAAGGCCGTTGTGAAGCTGATAATCTGACCTCCAGCAATTCAACTCGCCTGGGTGCGGGATTGCGCTTCCAGTTTTAGGCAGGAACAAAAAAACGAGAAGAAGAATCCGCAGGCCCATCCGGTGCAAGCCGGATGGGCCTTATTTGAATAATCATTACAAATCTTCGCGCAGACGACCGGATTTGTCCGCTGCCCCTCACCTTACCCCGCAACATTCTGCCGGTTTTTCACCACGACAGGAAAAACAACCATGGAAAAGGAGAAGTACATGAAAACAATGAATACACAATCGCTCCCGGTAATGACGAGAGCGAAATGGATTATACAGGGCCTTGTTCTTACGGCGGCCTTATTTGTTCCGTACCAGGACGCGACGGCAGACCAAACACTGGTTAATCTCGGATCGGCTGACTCTTTCGCTGTTCTCGCCGCCACAACGATTACCAGCACTTCCGGCGGCACCATTAATGGCGATGTCGGGGTGTGGCCAGGTGCTGCTTTTGTGGTTGGCGTTCCGCCCGTCAAAGTAAACGGAACGCTTCACCTGGGAGATCCCATCGCAGCCCAGGCCCAGGGCGATTTGACTACCGCGTATAATGACGCTGCTGCACGGACCCTCGATGTCATCGTCGTATCCGATGGCGAACTGGGCGGCAAGACTCTGGCCCCCGGCCTCTACAAATCTGCGCCGGGTTCGTTTGCCATGACGTCAGCGGATCTTACGCTCGATGCCCGGGGAGATCCGAATGCAGTCTGGATTTTCCAGATGGCGTCCACACTTATCGTGGGCAACGGCCGTCAGGTAATTCTGGCGGGCGGCGCCCAGGCAAACAACATCTTTTGGCAGGTAGGCAGTTCCGCCACCCTGGGAACGACCTCTGTCTTCAAAGGAAATATACTGGCATATACTGCAATCACCGTTATGACCGGCGCAGTTCTGACCGGCCGGGCGTTGGCAAGGAATGCCGCAGTTACCTTAGACTCGAATACGATCAGCGTCACGCCCACTGATGCTATGGGCCCTGATCAGCCCTGGCGGATTTTATTAATGAACTGAGGCGGAAAAAATTCTTCGCTAAAATAAAATCATGATTTCTATGTTTTTTCCCTCGCTTTCCCACGCGAGAGCGGGGATGACGTTTTATGCTTTTCAGGTATTTGAAACATCTGAAGAGCGAAAAACCATTGTCCTGCAACAGGTTGATGTTTAAAACCAGGCGCGCTGCCACGCCACTCGGCAACAGATGCATAAAGGTTTCGCACCGGCAACCGTATCTGCCTGTTTCCCTCAACATTACGAGGGTCCGCCACATATTGAGGCAAGTCGCACGCTCCGCTCATTGCGCCCTGTTATCACTGCCTCTCCCAATCATCTGTTAAATGGTGCTTTTCCAAATGATTGTATCTGCTTTTACCAGTCGGCATGCTTCTTGCTAGTATGTCAATATGATTCTAATCATTATTCATATGAAGGTGCCTGCCGAGAGACGCAAGGAATTGTCCCAGACAATTGACTCGCTGCTCAACTCCATCAGGGCCGAAAAGGGCTGCGGGCGGTGTGATTTTTTTCATGGCCTGGAGGATGAAAACATTCTTTGTCTGCTGGAGGAATGGGATACGGGGAAGAGTTTTGCCGCCCATCGCGAGTCTGAATGTTTCAAGGTGCTGCGGGGGGCAATGAATCTGCTGGCAGAACTATGTTCAATAATTTCCTACAAGAGTATGCCGGGAAGTGAGGAAATCGGCCACCCGTTCATAACAGGCTCCAAAATTTTTGTATCAAAAAAAGGTACCCATGAAAGTAATACATAATGGCCGTATGGGCACAAACAAAAAACACTTGCATGGAGGAACACGATGAAAGCATTCAAACAGTTCGTTAACTTTTTTCTCGTCATTCTGCTGGTTTCCGCACTGGGCTGCGCTTCGACGGCAACAAAGGAGGGAACCGGAGAGTATGTTGACGACTCGGTTATTACCGCCAAAGTAAAAGCGGAAATCTTCAAGGACGCTTCGCTGAAGTCAAGCGAGATCAACGTTGAAACGTTCAAGGGCGTGGTTCAGCTGAGCGGTTTTGTCAATTCCGAAGCCGATATAGCCAGAGCGGTGGAAGTTGCCCGCAGGGTCAAGGGGGTGACCTCGGTCAAGAATGACATGCGTGTTAAGGGAAATCAGTAAGCCGGCTTAGCTGCCTTTGGTCCCGGGACATCTGGTTCCGGGACCAGATGGCGCTGGTGCAAATAACTGTTTTTCAGGCGATGGACGGTTGCACGTTGTTCCCGGCAGGGAGAAATCCATGAATTCCGCTCAGTCGGACAAGACAAGGAGAAGACTATGCCTTTGATTCAATTAATAATTATTCTGGTTCTCGTTGGGGTGGTTTTATGGGTGATCAACAGTTACATCCCGATGCAGTCCACCATTAAGAAAATCCTCAATGTTGTGGTGATCATCGTTGTCATTATCTGGCTGTTGAGTGTTTTCGGGGTCATAGGAGACATCTCAACAATTCGGGTCGGGCGGTAAAGAGTCCGGACATTTGAAAAATGGAGTAAACGGAGGATGATATGTTGTGGACAATCGCTGTAGTCCTGATAGTTCTGTGGTTGGCGGGATTTGTGAGCAGTTACACCATGGGAGGGTTAATTCACATCCTGCTGGTAATTGCGATTATCATGATACTTGTCAACGTTATTTCTGGGCGCCGCTAGCACACCGGAACATGAATTATTTCGCATTCCGTAGGTTGGGTTAGCGAAGCGTAACCCAACACAATGGTGCCAGCATGTTGGGTTACGGCCAGACAACGGCCTAACCCAACCTACATAATGTAGGAGTTACAGCGTACTAGCCTGATTAGATCACTGTCAGGCGCGCAGTTTGCCTTGGTACATCTGCTGACCTGGCAATCCGTGGCCACCCATTTGCAGAAAGGAGTGAGAAAATGAAACGGTTTCTTTTGTTGTCACTGGTAGTTTTTGTCGGCTTCGCCTTGCTTTCGGGTTGCGCCACCATGCCCCGGACATGGCCGGATTATGAACGGAGCGCAGAGAACAAGTTGGTTATAATCCAGGAAAAGATCGGGGAGGGACTGAAAACCGGCGCGCTTACACCCGACCATACCCAGATATACTTGACGACCCTGAAAAGTATTCGAAGAGACTATACGGAACTGCGGGACAAAAGGGTCTACCGGAACGAGTGGGACATCATTTTTGCCCGACTTGATGCGCTTGAGGATGACATCAACAGGGACTTGGACCGCCGCCCCTCAGGTATTGATCTGCCAAGGAATGGGGACAGGATTATCGCCCTGCAAAGAAGAATTGATGATGGAAGAATCAACCGGCGTTCGTCTATGAACGAGTGGCGGGATATGCAGGAAAGACTGGACTCCATTCGGCGTGATTACTTACGGATGACGGAAGACGGCAGATACTCCACGCGCGAGGAGAGCGCCGACATTTCCCGCAGGCTTGATTCCCTGGAAAGGGATATGGATCGGTACCGGTAGAATTTTTTATCGATGCTGCGCTGAGTGATCAACTGGATTTGACAGTTCATACAGGATGACAACAGAAAAGGAGAACACCATGAAATCATACACGTTGATCGGCATCGGCCTTATTGTGCTCGCCGTCATCGCCTTTGCCTATCAGGGAATCACCTACACGACCAGGGAGAAGGTCGTCGATATCGGTCCCCTCGAGATATCGGCCGATACCGACAAGACGATTCCCCTGCCGCCGATTGTGGGGGGTATTGCCCTGGTGGGCGGCATTGTTCTGCTGGTTATGGGAAATAAAAAAAGTTGATGGCGTCGCAAAAAGTCGCCAACTGCTGTGTTGCTGCAAATTGTCTCGTCACTGCGGCGTACCTATGTACGCCTCATTCCTCGAAATTTGCGCGCCTTGCATTTGACGATTTTTGCTTAGCCATCTCTTTTGATGACTTTTTGCGAGTTCATCAAAGGTTGATGGCGTTGCAAAAACTCCACAAATCCATCCAAGGCCTGCGGCTCAAACGAGATACGGCCAGGGGAAAACTGCACGAGGCGATGCAACCTTTTCGGGGCTTCGAGCTGGATAGTTACAAATGAGAAAAAACACTGAACCCCTCGACCTGACGATGAGTGGTCGTGGTATTTCCACCGTTTGCGGGCAGAATGATACCTTGGGCACCTACGATATATATTACATAAATCCACGGCGGGGGATGAATTCCCCCCGAATGTTACTCCTCCGAAAAACGGATTTTCTTCGCCCCGGGGCCATGGAATTCATCCTTTCCCAAACCTGGAGCGGATAGGGAGTGAACGGCGGCCGTGCGTTCCTGATTCATAAGGAGACCGGACGCTGAAATCAATTATGAAACTCCCATGGACGAAAGCGGCCCCCTCGCTGGTCGTCGGCTTCTACCAAAGCCCGGAACTCGCGGCGGAGGCTCTGCGGAACCTCCGCCGCGATTGTTTTTCCCGGTCGGCGGCGGTGCATTGTTCGAACACAGGCGAGGTGCGGGTGGACGAGTATGGTGTCCCCGCGGGACGCTGGGTTTTGTGGGCAGGGCTGGTTGGTCTGCTGCTTGCAATACTCGCGCTCCGGCCGTCGTGGGGCATGCTGAATCCCGAAGCGATTCCCAAACTCATCGTCCAACTTGCGGCGTGCGCTCTCGCCGGTGCGCTTGCGGGATGGCTGGTGTTTCGCTCGTTGGCCGCGCGGGTCCATGGCGCGCATCTGGCGAGGTTTAAGCGCTGGCTCGTCCGCAACGAGACGGTGGTGCTGGTAGAGATGCCGGCCGGAGAGACGGAGCGCGTCTTGACGATTTTGCGCGCCATGGAAGGCGAGTCGCCGGTAACGTTCTCCTTCCTGCCGTCATCGACGTTTGATTTCGAGCCCGAGGCGAACCTGCTCCGGCACGAGGTGCCTTCGCGGGAGCGCCTCGCGGAAAAGGCGGCCTGCCTGGCACATTCCTTCTCCATTGAGGCCGGAGCGAAACAGCGAGGTCATCACCTCCTGCACCGGTTGCGTGAGAGCGAACGGATTCTCAAGTGGACGGATGGCTGCCTGACCATATCGGCGGTGGGGCATCATGCATTCACCCTTTCTGCAGAGTGGCTGCTGGATAATGCCTACCTGATTCAAGGGCAGATCAACGAAATCCATCAGAGCCTTCCGAAAAGCTATTACGAGCAATTACCGGTGATTGCCGGCGGGCCGCAGGCCGGACTGCCCCGCGTTTATCGGATCGCGACGGAAATCGTGGCAGAGAACGACGGCGTGGTGGAGGTGGAGACGATCCGGACTTTCCTCATGGCGTTTCAGGACGTGGCGCCGCTGAACATCGGCGAGCTCTGGGCGGTATCGCTGATGCTGCGGCTGAGGCTGGTCGAATGCCTGCGCTCGCTGGCGATCCAGGTCGAACGGCTCCAGAACGAAAGCGAGGATGCGGATTTCTGGGCGAACCGGCTTATCACTGCGGCGCGGCGCAGTCCGGATCGGCTGGTCGAGTTGATGGCGGAGCTGGTCCGGCACCATCCGGAGCCGACGGCGCATTTTGCCAGCGAACTGGTGGCGCATCTCTACGACGAGGATACCGCGTTGCCGATGGTGAGCGCCTGGCTCGATCCTTTCTTCGGGACGCCGATGATCGAGGTCGTGCAGCAGGAGCACCGCCGGCAGGCGGTGCAGCAGACTTCGCTGGCAAATGTGATCACCAGCTGCCGCCGGCTCACCCAGATCCAGTGGCAGGATCTTTTCGAAGAAGTCAGCCGGGTGGATATTGAGTTCGCCAATGATCCTGCGGCCATCTATCCGCGCATGGATTTCAAGACGCGGAACCGTTGCCGCGATGCGGTGGAGGAACTCGCCCGCTGGTCAAAAATCACCGAACTGGATGTCGTTGGTCGCGTGCTGGAGCAGGCGGAATCTGCCGAAGACGAGTTGGCGAGGCATTTGGGCTACCATTTGCTCGATGAAGGCAGAATGACGCTCGAGCGGTCTCTCGCTTGCCGGGTGCCGGTTGCGGAACGCTGGCGCCGCTGGCATCGACGTCACGCCGTGAAATTCTATTTCGGCAATCTCGTCCTGTTCACCTCCATCCTCGTGGCCGCCATTCTCGCACTCACCATGGCTTTCGGGGCCACCACCCCGGTGCTGATCCTGCTTGGCATTCTGCTGCTGCTGCCCGCAAGCGAATTGGCCCTGCAGATCTTGAACTATCTGGTGACCCGGATGCTGCCGCCCTGGGTACTGCCGAAGATGTCTTTCAAAAAGGATGGCATCCCTGACGATTGCCGTACGCTGGTCGTGGTGCCGATGATGCTGACGATGCCGGAAGCGATCCGCAATGAACTCTCACGCCTGGAAATTCGTTATCTAGGCAATACGGACCAGAACCTGCGTTTCGCTTTGCTCAGCGATTTCGCGGACGCTCCCCGGCAGCATATGCCTGAGGACCCTGAATACATCGAAATCGTCTCACGCGGCATCGAGGAGTTGAACAGCCGGCACGGGGCGGGCCGTTTTTTTCTTTTTCATCGGCAGCGGGAATGGTGTGAAGGCGAGCAGTGCTGGATGGGATGGGAGCGCAAGCGCGGCAAACTCGAACAGCTCAACCGGTTTCTCATGGGCGAATCGGCGCCTGAACTCGATGAATTGCTCTATGTAGGCAATCCCGCGCAGCTCACAGGGATCCGCTTTGTCATCACTTTGGATGCCGATACGCAACTCCTGCGCGACTCGGCCCGGCGGCTGATCGAGACACTGGCGCATCCGCTCAATCAGGCGCGGTTTTCGCCTGATGGCTGTAGCGTGCTGCGTGGATACACCATCATTCAGCCGGCGGTAAGCGCCACCCTGCCCAGCGCCAGGGCGACGTGGTTCTCGCGCATCTGCGCCGATCCGCGCGGGGTTGATCCCTACACGCAAGCGGTGTCCGACGTGTACCAGGACCTGACCAGGGAGGGGAGTTATCACGGCAAGGGTATCTATGACTTGCAACCATTTCACCGTATTCTGTCCATGCGGTTCCCGGAGTCGCACCTGCTGAGTCACGATCTGCTGGAAGGCGTCCATGTGCGAGTCGGGCTGGCGACGGACATCGAGTTGCTCGACGTCTTTCCGAGCAGCTACATCGCCTGGTGGTACCGGCAGCACCGATGGATTCGCGGCGACTGGCAGATCATCCAATGGCTGAAACCACATGTGCCCGCGGGCGATGGCAGCGATTATCCTAATCCGCTTTCACCGTTCAGCCGGTGGAAGATCTTCGACAACCTGCGGCGCAGTCTTATGCCGGTCTCGATCCTGGCGCTGTTGATCACCGGCTGGCTGTTTTCTCCCGTGCCCGCCCTGTGGAGCCTCCTCATCGCGGTCATGCTTCTCTGGCCGATGTTTGCGTCGCTGATCGTACCGCTGATACATCCGCCGCCGCCGGGAACAAGTTACTGGCGGGAGCCGCGGAATCGTCTGCTGCGCTCGCTTTTTACAACGGTTTTCCTTGTTGATTGCGCCGGGATGGCGCTGGATGCGATTGCGCGCGTTGTCCATCGGCGACTGATTTCACACCGGCAGTTCCTCGAGTGGGAGACAGCGCAGGATGCGCACCTGCGGGCAAAGAACCAGCAAAGGCAATTTATCGTCGCTAGGCTTTGGATTCCCGTCTTTTCCGCGCTCCTCCTGGTCACCGTTTTCTTCTTCGGACCAGTGGGTGCCGTTCCGGCGGCGTGGCCGTTTCTGCTCCTGTGGGCGTTATCCCCGGCGGCGGTGGTTTTGATCAATCGCCCGGCAACCAGTACGCCGGGGGGTTCGTTGACCGACGCTGATCGCCGGCTGCTCCGTGCCACGGCGCGGCGGACCTGGCGATATTTCGATGATTTCGTGGGGCCGCAGACCCACTGGCTGCCTCCGGATAATTTTCAGGAGGTGCCGACCCGCGAACTCTTCCTGCGCACGTCGCCAACCAATATCGGGCTGTGGCTGCTTTCGACGGTTGCGGCGCATGACTTCGGTTACATCACCCTCGATGACCTGGCCGCGCGTAACCTGAATACAATGGAGACCCTGGAAAAACTCGAGTGTTTTGAGGGCCATCTGCTCAACTGGTATGACATCGAAAAGCTCGAACCGCTGCGGCCCAGATATGTCTCCACTGTGGACAGTGGTAATCTGGTTGCGAGCCTGTGGGCGCTGAATGCGAGCCTGAACGACTTTATAGCGCAACCAGTGCTCGATGCAGCAGCGCTCGACGGGCTGACCGACACCTTTGATGTATTGCGGCAGATCAGCGGTCCGGCGATTGCGCCGGCGTATCAACAGGCGTTGCTTGCGCTGGACAGGCTGACAGCAGCCGCGCCGGTGGATCTCGAAGATGTGATTTATCGGCTTCGCTCGGCGGTACGGCCCGCGCAGGCGCTGGTGCAAGCGTTGCCGGCTGACGGCAGCGACCCTCGGACCTACTGGGCGCAACAGGTGGAGAAACAGGTCGCGGCCTGGAACGGGGTCATCGACAAATATCTGCGGCCGGTGGAAATCCTTGCCGCATCGCCGCCGCAGTTGATGTCTCTGGGTAAGTCCGTCCATGAATTCCGGCGCGAAGTACTCGCAGGGACCTTTTCCCTGCACAGCATCGCGACCACAAACATCCCGCGTCTGGCGGCGCTGCTCGCATTCCAGCACCGGTGCGACGAACTGAATGTACCTGAACCGGTGCGCGCATGGCTCGGCGATCTGGCGGTGGAGGTCGCCCGTTCGCAACAGAAAGCCCAGCAGCAGTTGGCGCAGATGGAAGATATCGTCAGGCGCATTCATCAGTTGGAACGTGACATGGGGTTTCGCTTCCTTTACGACGTGCAGCGCCGCATTTTCGCCATCGGCTACCAGGTGGAAGATCGGCGGCTGGACACCTCCTTCTATGATCTGCTTGCCAGCGAAGCACGGTTGACCAGCCTGCTGGCCATTGCGCGGGGCGATGTCCCCGTTGAGCACTGGTGGGCGCTTGGCCGGCCCTTTGGCTCGACGGATGGGCGGATGCCGCTTTTGTCCTGGAGCGGCACGATGTTCGAATATCTCATGCCTGTGCTCTTCACTCGGATGCATGAGAATTCGCTGCTCGACCGCGTATGCCGCGACGCGGTGCATTGCCAGAAAGCCTACGGCAAACAACGCGGCGTGCCGTGGGGCATTTCGGAATCAGCTTTCAGCGCACTGGACCGTCATCATGTGTATCAATACCAGGCATTCGGCGTGCCAACCCTCGCGTTGAAGCGCGGCCAGGAGCGCGACCTGGTCATAGCGCCGTACGCATCGGCGCTCGCCCTGGTTGTGGAACCGGTGGCGGCGATGGAGAACCTCCGGCGGCTGGCAGCACTGGAAGATGCCGTTATGGTAGGCGACTACGGTTATTACGAAGCGATCGACTATTCGCGGCGGCATGAACCAGGTGGCGAAGCAGGGATCGTCGTGCACTGCTACATGGTACATCACCAGGGAATGTCGCTGCTGGCGATTGACAACGTTCTGCACGAGGGGATAATGCAGACACGTTTCCATTCTGATCCACGCTTCCGTGCCACCGAGGTTTTGCTCCACGAGCAGATCCCGGCATCCATCTCGCCCGCCACGGGCAAGGCGCACGAGGAACGTCCGGTGCCGCGCGTGAGTCCGTTTGCCGGTGGTGCGGCCCGTGCGCACACACCCGACTCCGGGGTACCAAGGACGCAGCTCCTGGCCAACGTCTCCTGCTCGGTGATGGTGACCAATTCCGGCGGCGGTTACCTGCGCTGGCGCGATCTCGATGTCACCCGCTGGCATGCGGATCCCACCTGCGAGGTGCCCGGACCCGCCTGTTTTATCCGGGATCTGGACAGTGGAACCATTATGAGCGTCACCCAACAGCCGGTGCCTTTAGCGGAGTTGCGCTACACCTGGAACCTGACCCCCGACAAGGCTTTATTTCGTCGCCGCTGCGGTCCGTGCGACACATATACCGAGATCACGGTGTCAGCCGAAGACGACGCCGAGGTTCGACTCGTGACCCTGGTGAACGTTTCCCGCAAGCCGAGTCATTTTGAATTGACCAGCTACGTTGAACTCGCGCTGGCACCGCACAAAGCGGATCGCGCGCATCCGGCGTTCAACAAGCTGTTCATCGAGACCGAGTGGCTGCCGCAACACCAGGTCCTGCTCGCACGGCGTCGTCCGCGCTCGCCGCATGATCAGCCGGTCTGGGCGGCACATCTGATGGTCATGGAATCGCCGCAGGTTGATCCCCCCCAGTTCGAGACTGACCGGGCACGCTTTCTGGGCCGTGGGCGTACGCAGGAAAATGCGCAGGCTCTCGGAGAAGTCCTGACAGGCAGCACCGGCTCGGTCCTCGATCCGGTGTTCAGTCTCCGCCGCTCCGTGACCATCGCTCCGAACCAGCGTTTTCAGTTTTCTCTCGTCACCATGGTCGCTGATTCGCGTGCGGCGGTGATGGGTCTGATCGAGCGCTACTCGGAATTCCGCATCTCGACCCGCGCCTTTGAGACGGCGTGGGTGCGCTCGCAGATCGAGATGCGCCGCCTGCACATCCACCCCGGGGACGTGCAGCTTTTCCAACAACTCGCCGCGCACATTCTGTTGCCGCAGGCACAGCTGCGGCCGCCGTCAACACGGCTTGGCCGCGGTACGGCCGGTCAGCTGGCGCTCTGGGCGCAAGGCATCTCGGGAGACCTGCCCATCGTTGTCGTGACCATTGGTAATTATCGCGATATCGAAGTCGTCCGCGAAGTCCTGACGGCCCATACCTTCTGGCATCTTCGGGGACTGAAGGTTGATCTGGTGCTCATCAGCGAGGAGATGGAGAGCTATGAGGAGCCCCTCACGGTCCATCTGCGCCAGCTCTCCGAAGCACATGCCCAACTTACCGGCGTGGATCAACCCGGTGGCGTGTTCCTGCGGTCGGCGAACAAGATGGCAAAGGGGGAGTTGCTCGCGATCCATGCCGGCGCGCGGGCGGTGCTCGTGGCCGCGCGGGGATCGCTGCGCCAGCAACTGGCAACTCCCGCGCCAGCCAGCCCGCAAACGGTGATGTGGGTGCCCGGAAAACAGTTCCGCGAAGAACCGTCGCCACCGCTGCCATTCATGGAACTGGAGTATTTTAACGGCATTGGCGGTTTTACCCTGGACGGAAAGGAATACGCCATCTACCTCGGCCCCGGAGCGCAGACACCCGCGCCGTGGGTCAATGTCATGGCTAATCCCAATTTCGGCACGCTGGTTTCCGAATCGGGCGCGGGCTTTACCTGGTGCGGCAACAGCCAGAGTCATCGCCTCACCCCCTGGTCCAACGACCCGGTTTCCGATCCGCCCGGCAGCGCCATCTATATCCGCGACGATGACCTTGGTGTTTTCTGGTCGCCCACACCGGCGCCGATCCGCGAGATGGATGCCTACCGCACGCGGCACGGGCAGGGGTACACCGTCTTTGAGCACAACAGCCATGCCATCGAGCAGGAGCTGCTGACCTTCGTGCCGGTGGATGCCGGCGGCGGCCAGCCCGTGCGCGTGCAGCGGCTCCGTTTGCGCAACCGATCGCCGCAGCGGCGGCGGCTGACATTGACCTCCTACGCCGCGCTTGTTCTCGGCAGCGATCCGGAAGAAACCCGGATGCATGTTGCGACCAAGTGGGATCTGCAAAGCCGGAGCCTTTTCGCGCGCAACTCCTACGATCCTGAGTTCGGCGACCGTGTTACTTTTGCCACATCGAGTCCGGAGCCTTCCTCGTACTCAGGCAATCGTGCGGTTTTCATCGGCCGCAACCGCTCGCTGAGCAATCCGGCGGCCATGGAGCATGCTCGATTATCCGGCGGTGCGAGTGCGGGTCTCGACCCCTGCGCTGCGGTGCAGGTTACCGTCGAGATCGAGCCCAACCTGGAAGCGGAAGTAACTTTCCTCCTCGGGCAGGGAGGCGATGAGCGCGAGGTGCGCTCCCTCGTGCGCCGGTTCCGCGATCCCGCCAATGTCGAGGCCGCGTTCGTGGAAACGTGCCGCTGGTGGAGTGATTTTCTCGGTACGATGCAGGTGGAAACACCCGAGCCTTCCGCCAACCTGCTGCTGAACGGCTGGCTGCTCTACCAGACGCTCAGTTGCCGCCTCTGGGGTCGTTCGGCCTTTTACCAGTCGGGCGGCGCTTACGGATTTCGCGATCAACTCCAGGATGTGCTAGCGCTGGTGTACGGCGCGCCGAACCTTGCCCGCGAACACATCCTGCGCGCCGCCGCCCGGCAGTTCGTTGAAGGCGACGTTCAGCACTGGTGGCATCCGGAGTCCGGCGGTGGTGTGCGCACGCGGATAACCGACGACCTGCTGTGGCTGCCGTTCGTCACCGCTCAGTATGTGCGGATCACGGGTGATGCGGCGATTCTCGACGAAATAGTTCCTTTTCTCGAAGCCGGGCCGCTGGAAGAAAACGAAGCCGAAAGCTTTTCCGTCCCTGCAATCTCCGGCACGCACTCTCCACTGCTCGATCATTGCCGGCGCGCCATTGCCCGCGTCCAGGTTTTCGGCCCGCACGGCCTGCCGCTTATCGGCGGCGGCGATTGGAACGATGGTTTGAATCGCGTCGGCATCGGCGGCAAAGGCGAGAGCGTCTGGCTCGGCTGGTTCCAGATTTGCGTATTGAACGACTTTGCGCAGTTGCTCGAACTGCGAGCCGAAGCCGCCGAAGCCGCCGAATACCGGGCTCTTGCCCGGAACCTGGCCGGAACCGTCGAGGCCGAAGGCTGGGACGGCGCCTGGTATCGCCGCGGCTATTTCGACGATGGCAGCTCGCTGGGGGCAAAGGAGAGCGCGGAAGCCCGCATCGATTCCCTGCCGCAATCATGGGCCGCAATCTCCGGCGCCGCGGATCCCGAGCGCGTGAACCGTGCCATGCGCGCGTTGGAAGAGCATCTCGTCAAGGATACTGAACAGATGATCCTGCTTTTTACCCCCCCCTTTGATACAACGAAACAGGACGTCGGGTACATCAAGGGCTACCCGCCCGGAGTTCGGGAAAACGGGGGCCAATACACCCACGCCGCTGCCTGGGTCGCGCAGGCCTTTGCGCGCCTGGGCGATGGCGACAAGGCGGTGTCCCTGCTGCGGATGCTGAACCCCATCGAACACGCCCGCGCTGAAAAGGAGCTCGACCGCTACAAGGTCGAGCCGTACGCGGTGGCCGCCGATGTCTATGCGTTAAAGGGCCGGGTCGGGCGCGGTGGCTGGACCTGGTATACCGGGGCGGCCGGCTGGCTGTATCGGGTCTGGCTGGAGGATGTCCTCGGGTTCAAGCTCCGCGGCGATACCTTTACCCTGGAGCCGGTGATCCCGAAAGAGTGGCCCGGCTTTCGCCTGCGCTACCGGCACAAGAGCACTTTCTACAACATCGTGCTCGAAAACCCCGAACATGTCAGCCATGGCATCACTCTTGTCGAATTGGACGGCGTTCCGGTGTCGGCCAGGGCCATCCCGCTTTGCGACGACAGGCAACTCCACACCGTTTGCGTTTTCCTGGAACCGGAGCAGTGAGATGTGCTGGAAGGAATCATTGAAGCTGCCATGCGTTTTCGCCTGATGGCATATATCTTGCATAGACAATTCAAGGGGAGATTATCGGCTGTAGAACCTGTTTAGATGTTCATGCCGGAGAAAAAGGACAAAGAGGACGATCGAGCGATTAGAAAAATCAGTCCCCTGATAAAAATATTTTTTTGCGAGCCGTACCAGTCGGTCAGAATTTGTGATAATGATCCTGACTGCAAGAAAGGAGATAGGTAATGGTCAATGAAAAGAGCTTGACTCAATCCCGGGAATATACCGAGAACATTATCAACACCGTGCGTGAACCCTTGATCGTTCTGGATCAGGACCTCAGGGTGGTTTCGGCCAGCCGCTCCTTCTTTCGTGTCTTCAAGGTAATGCCCGAAGAAACCGTGGGGCACCTTATTTACGACCTGGGCAACAAACAATGGGATATCCCCAGGCTGCGGGAGCTCCTGGAAACCATCCTGCCCGAGAAAACCACCTTTGATGACTATGAGGTGGAGCACGATTTCGCCACCATCGGCCGACGGATCATGCTGCTCAATGCCCGGCAGGTTGAACAGGCGTGGGGCAAAGAGCGGATCATCCTTCTGGCCATCGAGGACATTACCGAGCGCAAGGAGATAGAAGCCGGCCTGGAAAAGACCAGAAAAGAACTGGCGGTTATTAAGAAATCCGCGGATGAAGCCCATGATTTCGCCGAGAGCGTCATCAACACGGTGCGCGAACCCTTAATCTCTCTGGATCAGGACCTCAGGGTGGTCACCGTCAGCCGCTCCTTCTATGAATTTTTCAAGGTAAAGCCTGAAGAGACAGTAGGTCAGCTTATCTATGACCTGGGCAACAAACAGTGGGATATCCCCAGGCTGCGGGATCTCCTGGAAACCATTCTGCCCGAAAAGACCACCTTTGATGACTATGAGGTGGAGCACGATTTCGCCACCATCGGCCGACGGATCATGCTGCTCAATGCCCGGCAGATTGAACAGGCGTGGGGCAAAGAGCGGATCATCCTTCTGGCCATCGAGGACGTTACAGAACGCAGACGACTGGAAGAACTGCTGGGAAACTCTGAAGAGAGATACAGGAGACTTTTCGAGACCGCAAGCGACGGGATAGTGCTTCTTGAAAAGGATAAAGGGCATATAGCCCATACCAATCCGGCCGCCGAGAAAATGTTGGGGTATTCGGAAGGAGAGTCCGTTGGGAAAATGCTGCAGGATATCGGCGTTGCTCTCGACATGAGTGATTTCTCAGCAACAATGAATGACCTGGACAGGAACGGCATCCTTAATTACGAAAATATTCCGGCGAAAACCAAGGACGGGCAGGTTCTCTACACGGATATTTATATGGTCGACAAAGCACAGCTGACCCAATGTAATATTCGCGATGTAAGTAAACGGAAGCTCGCGGAGGAAACACTTAAAGAGGAAAAAAGAAAACTTGAAGCCCAACTTCGCCAAGCCCAGAAGATGGAGGCAGTCGGCACGCTGGCGGGGGGGATTGCGCACGATTTCAATAATATGCTCAATGTGATCATGGGGTATGGCGGCATGGTCCTGGACAAACTTGAATCAGGCAGTCCTTCAAAAGAAGATATGAATACGCTGCTCGCAGCCGCCGAAAGGGCCGCGAATCTCACTAAAAGGCTGCTTCTCTTCAGCAGAAAACAGGTTGTTGACGTCAAGCCCGTCAACATCAATGAGCTTATTCTTGACCTGCGGAAGATGCTTGACCGGATTGTCAGGGAATGCATCGAGTTGCATCTGGACCTTGCGGCCGGCCCCTTGATGGTGCCGGCAGATACCGGGATGCTGGAACAGGTGCTGATGAACCTCGTCGTCAATGCCAGGGACGCCATGCCGGAGGGCGGACAGCTTTCCATCTGCACCGGTCTCATGGAAATGGATGATGAATATGTGGCGATGAATGGATATGGAAAGGCCGGAAGGTATGCGCTTATCACGGTTACCGATACAGGACACGGAATAGACGCGGAAACCCAGAAGAGGATATTCGACCCTTTTTTTACCACTAAAGGCATTGACGAAGGGACAGGGCTCGGCCTGGCGATCTCCTACGGAATAATACAAAAGCACAACGGCTACATTAATGTTTACAGCGAACCGCGACATGGCACGGTATTCAATATATACCTTCCACTCTGCGAAACAGAGCCGTCCTTGGAACGGAAAACACCGGCCGAGGTCCCTGTCAAGGGCGGAAACGAGACTGTCCTTGTGGCCGAAGATGATCCGCCCCTGAGGGAATTGATCAGAAGAATGCTGGAGGCCCACGGCTACAATGTTGTCTCCGCCGGGGACGGCAACGATGCGATCACGAAATTCATGGAGAACGGGGAAGGTATCAGCCTCCTCCTGCTTGATATGATCATGCCGAAGAAAAACGGCAAAGAGGTTGCTGAGGCGATTAGAAAGATCAGCCCCCGGATAAAAATACTCTTTGTGAGCGGATATACCATGGATATCATCAAGGCCAGGGATTTGACCGTGTCAGATTTTAACTTCATCCACAAGCCTTTCCAGTTGAAAGAGCTTGTGATGAAGGTGCGGGAGGTTCTGGACAAGTAAGGAAAAAAATCTACGAGTACTCTCCGAGCGGAAATTTGCATTTTGGTTTCCCCCAATATTTTGATGGGCCGCAATATAGTGAGGCCAGACAGTTGCTGCGATCCTTGTTTCATTTACTCGTATTTCAATTTTTTCCTGTAATTATTGCAGGTTATCGAAGTTTCCGTATGTTTTCGTTTGTCGGCACGCCTTTTGCAAAATGTTTGATAACACATCTACAACAGAGGAGATCATCATGAGTGAATTTAATCGAATTCTCGTCGTCGCAAGAATGATCCAGACCTGCAGAACAGCCATTCAACACGGAGCTTCACTTGCCCGGAAATACGGGGCCGACCTGTATGTTATTCATTCCGTATACAACCCCTTCGGTCCCAAGGAATGGGGTTTTGGAACCTGGGCGCTTGCCGAGGAGTACGAAAAGAGCATTGTCGACATCAAGCGAAAGCTGGCCGGTCTTGTCGATGCGGAAAAAACAAAAGGAATGGCCATAACGGAAATAGTTCGGGAGGGAGAACCCACCGCGGAAATTCTCAAAACCATTGAGCAGGAAAATATTGATCTGCTGGTCATGCTTGCCCATGAAGAGGGGCGGGTGGAAGATCTTTTTTTCAATCGCAGCAATGATGAACTGGTGAGAAGGATGCCCTGTTCAATCATGTTGGTGAAAAAAGAGCCCGGTCCGGCGCTGGACTGATAAGACCATGCTGGGGCAACAAAGGAAATGACTGCGCCGTTGTTCTCGACCGGAAGCCGCATTGCAGGGGTTGGCCACCAATAATTTGAAAGGACGCTCCATGAACATTCTCCTCATTTATCCCCAATACCCCGACACCTTCTGGAGTTTCAAGCACTCCCTCAAGTTTATTGCCAAGAAGGCCGCTTTCCCGCCCCTGGGCCTGTTGACCGTGGCCGCGATGCTGCCGGAGAACTGGCAGAAAAAACTGGTGGACCTGAACGTCGAACCGCTGTCGGATGAGCAGCTGGCATGGGCGGATATGGTTTTTTTGAGCGCCATGATCGTGCAGAAGGAAAGCGCTCTGCAGGTCATTGAGCGCTGCCGGGCGCACTCCAAAAAGGTTGTTGCCGGCGGCCCGGTTTTTACCACCCAGCATGAGCAGTTTGCAGGCGTTGACCATTTTATCCTCAACGAGGCGGAAATAACCCTGCCCCTCTTTCTCAAGGATCTGGCCGTTGACCGGCCGAAACCGCTGTATACCTCCGCGGAGCGGCCTGATATCACCCGAACGCCGGTTCCTCTCTGGTCGCTGATTGATTTAAGAAACTATGCGTCCATGGCTATCCAGTATTCGCGGGGATGCCCGTTCAACTGCGAGTTCTGCGACATCATCATCATGAACGGCAGGGTACCGCGCGTAAAATCATCGACCCAGATGCAAAGGGAATTTCAGGCCCTGTATGATGCCGGCTGGCGGAAATCCGTTTTTATCGTTGATGACAATTTTATCGGCAATACCCGGGAAGTGAAACAACTGCTGCCCCCTCTGATTGAATGGCAGCGCGCGCATCAATTTCCGTTCACCCTGCTCACCGAAGTCAGCGTTAACCTGGCGGACGACGAGGACCTGATGCAGCTGATGAGCGCGGCCAATTTCTTCAAGGTGTTCATGGGGCTTGAAACGCCGAACCAGGACAGCCTGGTCGAATGCGGTAAAAAACAGAATACCACCCACAGCATGGTGGATGTCGTGGACACTATCCACCGCCACGGCATGCAGGTCATGGGCGGGTTCATTGTCGGTTTTGATCATGACCCCGAGAATATATTCGACCTGCAGGTGCGCTTTATCCAGCAGATCGGCGTGGTCACGGCCATGGTGGGCATCCTGACCGCGCTGCCGCAGACCCGGCTCTGGCATCGGCTGAAGGCTGAAGGCAGGCTGCTCAATGACGCCACCGGCGAGAATACGGACGGCTGTCTGAACTTCAGGCCCAGGATGGAAAAAGAGAAACTCGTGGAAGGCTATCAACAGCTCCTCACAACACTGTATACCCCGAAACACTATTACCAGCGGATAAACACCTTTCTCAAGAACTACACACCCACCGCCAGGTCCAGGGTAACCGGGGAAGATCTGCTCGCGTTTATTCGAGCCGGCTGGCGGCTTGGTATCGTGTCCAAGGCCAGGTTTCGCTATTGGAAATTGATTGTGAAAACCTTTTTCGTCAAACGCAGGGCACTGCCCATGGCCGTGGAACTGGCCATCCATGGGTTTCATTTCGAAAAGGTTTTGGAGCGGGTTTGTCGACAATAAGGACCTGTAGGAAAATAAGATGGCCAATATTGTGCTCAGATTTGGAGTTCAGGAGTGGTGGTACATGGTTGGGCGGATCTCTCAGACCGGTTGCGGCTTTCGACCTTCAGAACTTCGAAGAAAGCGATTGGGATGCGAATGTGTCGTTGCGTGACAGGGTCCAGCTTGAAAACCCGGATTTCCTGAGCCGCAAACTGCAAATCCTCATCGAATACTATAACGGCAGCTCTCCTAACGGACAGTTCTATGCACGAGATCCCGAGGAGTTTATCGGGCTCGGTTTTCATTTTATCTATGATTGATATGAAAGGAAGGAGTTGGGGATGAAGAGTGCGATGAAGATTGTATTGGCTCTGATTATGGCAACGGCCATGTTGTATGGCGAGGCGACAGGACAACCGCCGCCGATGCCGGCAGAAGAGCAGCCGGAGGTACTGACGCGGGGACCGGTGAACGAGGCTTTTGCCCAGCCGGTAAATTTGGAAACCCTGGCAGGTTTTACCGCGCCGATAGAGCCCCCTCCCGACATAGAGGAAGTCCCTCCGGCAGAGAGGCCGGCCGGCGATCATTTTGCCTGGGTGCCGGGCTACTGGGCGTGGGATACAGACAGAAACGGGTATATCTGGGTGAGCGGATGCTGGCGGGCAGTGCCGCCGGATATGTACTGGGTGCCGGGCTACTGGGCGCGCGCATCGGCGGGCTGGCAGTGGGTGGCAGGATTCTGGGCACCGGTCAGCAATACCGAAATTGAGTATCTGCCGGCGCCGCCGGCGCTGGTGATCGAAGAACCGCCACCTGCGCCTTCACCGAACAGGATATGGGTACCGCCTTGCTGGTACTGGAGTTACGGACAATATATCCTCAGGCCCGGCTACTGGATCGCGGCACAGGTGGACTGGGTATGGGTGCCGTCCCATTACGTATGGACGCCGCGCGGTTATGTATTTGTGAGCGGGCATTGGGACTACGCACTTGATCGTCGCGGAATACTGTTTGCACCGGTGTATTTTCCGAGGCATATCTATGAGCGCCGGGGGTATTCGTACCCGCTGAGCATCGTAATCAATATTGATAACTTTCAGTTTGGTCTGTTTTCCCGCCCGCGATACAGCCATTATTACTTCGGCGATTACTACGATAGCAGCTATATCAGCATCGGCATTTTCCCCTGGTTTGAGTTCGAACAGCGACGCACCTGGTATGACCCGATTTATGCGCATGCCCGCTGGCGCCATCATCGTGATGAACCGCAATGGGATCGCCACCAGCGACGTGAATATGACCGCCGCCGGTCCGACGTGACACTTCGGCCGCCGCGGACCTATCGCGAAATGGAGCGCAGAGTGAGCAGTGTGCCTGAGCCCCAGCGAAAGAACTTCCAGATAGTCACGCCAATCACTGACAAGGCTTATTTAAAGAGGTCGGCAATCAAGTTCGAGAAGAGCAGTCCGAAAGGCCGGGCGCAGATAGCAGAGGATTCAGGTAAAGTTCAGAAATTTATCAAGGAACGGCGCAATTGGGAGGCACAGGGCCCTGGCCGTAAGGACAACAGGCCGGCACGGGAGCACGTTTCACCAGTCCCGACGAAAAAAGAAATGACGTCGCCGGAGAAGAGTAAGGGATTGGAAATGAAGCCATCGGAAGGTAAAAAATCAGCGCCTGGAGAGCCTAAAGGTCGCGTCGCGGAGCCAAGCAGCGGCCGGAAGGGTTCCGCGCCTCCTCCCCAACAGCAACAACCGAAGAGGGATTCGCCGCGTGAAATGAAAAAAGAAATGACATCGCCGGAGAAGGGTAAGGGATTGGAAATGAGGCCATCGGAAGGGAAGAAATCAGCGCCTGGAGAGCCTAAAGGTCGCGTCGCGGAGCCAAGCAGCGGCCGGAAGGGTTCTGCACCTCCACCCCCACAGCAAAAATCGAAGAAGATTTCGCCGCGTGAAATTGAACAGCCAAAGGTGGACAGGGTGAAGGTCCATGCCCCGCCGGTGGTGGACAAGCAGAGCGGCGCTTCCCGTCAAAAAGGGCTGCCATCTCGGCCGACTGAAGAAATGAACGCGCCGGTGAAGTCTAAAGGAGCGGAAAAGAAACCAGCGAAGCAGATGCAATCAGCGCCTGCAGGTTCTAAGGGGCAAGGCTCGGCGCCAGGCAAAGGCGGGAAGGATTCATCCGCTTCGTCCAAGCAGCAGCAGTTGAAAAAAGTTTCGCCGGATGAAACCGAACAGGATCAGTCGGACAAGGGAAAGGAGAAGGGAAAAGGAAAGGGCGGCGGTTCCCGCTGAAAAGGGTTGCCATCTCCGCCGATTGAAGGAAGACAATTGTAATGTACATGGCAATAAAGAATTTTACCCTCGCAACTTTCTGTTACTCTGTTAACCGATTTGCGAAAACCTTTTTTCAGGAGGCAGTATGACCCTATTAGACAATATTATTAGAGTTGGAGGCACAGCCATGATTTTGAAAGAAATTGCAGACAATATCCGACGTTCAGGACTCCATCGTGAACAAACGCTTCGGCGGAACAGGGCCGGTATGCTGGCGCTCGGTGTTGTTATTGGCGGCACGGTGGGAGCGGCGGCAGGCGTTCTTTTTGCCCCAAGGGCCGGAAAGGAAACGCGTGAAGATTTAAGCCGCCGCAGTTCCGAGGCCTGGGAAAAGGTGAAGGAAAACGCTTCCACCACCGGGCAGCAGTTAGTCAGCGCGGTGGAGGAAAAGAGTTCCCGCGTGCGCACAGCGGCTGAGAAGGGTGTTGATGCGGCCAAAAAGGGAGTTGATGCGGCCAGAGAATCGTTAAAAGAACCATCCGGGGAAAGCGAAGAAAAGAAAGGATAAAGATTGGGTAACTACTCAGATCACTCCTGAAAATGTCTGTTCAGGAGTGTTCCTGAGTAGTTACAAAATTGGATGAAATACTTCACTGGAAAGGAAACCCATTATGGAAGGATACATCACGTTCAGTCAACTGGGACTGCTTATTATGTTTCTGATAGGGGTGGCGGTGGGCGGCTATGCCATTATCACCCTGAGAAACGTCAACGCCGCATCCAAGGATATCAGGGCTCTCCTCAAAGAACATAAGCAATCGCTCGACTCGGCTATTCCCAATATCGCCATGGCCTCGGAAGATGTGGTTGCCCTTACCGGCGAACTGCGGACAGGTCTTGGCGAGGCGAGCAGGGCCATTGCAACCGCTGACCAGATTGCATCGTACGCTGTGGTCATCAGTGAGGCGGCCAAAGTGATGGTCAGCGCTTTTACGGCCGCTAAAAAATAACAACAATACCCTTGCCGAATGTGGCAAGGGAGGCGACCAGGAATGAGTGAACATGAACGAACATAATGATTCAGCCGTGACAAACCCGGGCATGGGGAATGAACTGGTCATTTACGAGATGCATGTCGGCACCTTTCACGTCAAGGACGAAGATCACGTCGGCACGTTCGACACTGCTATTGAAAAACTGCCCTATCTCCAGGAGTTGGGGATCAATGGTGTGGAAATCATGCCGGCGCTTCCCCGGCAAAATCAGCATCGGGCCTTACACGGTGGTGATTTTTTCGCAGGATGAGTAAAATCGATCAGGCTGCCGTCAGCCAGGTTCTCTGCCGCGAATTCCCGGTTGATCAGCTTGTCGATCACGGCGCTGCCATGGTTAGGCACGGCGATTCTGATAATCCAGGTTATACGCATGCTCTCAAGCGTCCACGGTAAGCAGCGGCTTCATGCCGGTGGTCAAAGGGACATCACCATTGGCGGTTTTGACGACCCTGAGTTTATCGCCATCCAGTACGAGTCATGCCCAGCCGCTGCCGAACTGGGAAACTGCCGTGCCGGCAAGTTTCTTCTTGCAGGCGTCCATGCTACCGAAAGATTCCTTCATTTTCTGTTTCTGGACAACGGGCGGTTCGCCTCCACCCCGAGCTTTCGTGCTTTTCCAGTAAAAAGTGTGGTACCAGATTTGCGCTGCATTGTTGAATATCGCACTTTTTTACGGATGTCCTTCTTTTTCGGACGTGTCCGGTGAAAGCGGACAATAATTTACGTGAGACGCCGGCGAAGAATGTGGTAAGTAGAGGCCATGAATGAGAAAAAGGATATTTGATGCAGATGCCTGAGAGGTTGTCCCGCTTTATCCCGGGTAATCAGGTCACCCTGTTACATAACGGAGAAGCATATTTCCCCGCCATCGAAGCAGCCTTCGACCGGGCCCGCCATGAAATTTTCCTTGAAACATATATTTATCAAGATGACGCCACCGGCCAAAAGATTGCGAACGCACTTATGCGGGCCGCCCGGCGCGGCGTAAACGTCTATGTCCTGATCGACGGCTTCGGGTCCAGGGGTCTGCCGCGGAGCATGCTGGACTCCCTCCGGACGGGCGGCGTGAAAACGCTTATTTACCGGCCCAGGATTTCACCCTGGACTTTTCGGCGTAATCGCCTGCGCCGATTGCATCGGAAAATCGCGGTGGTGGACCGGGAGACAGCTTTTGTCGGCGGGATCAACATTATTGATGACAGAAAACCGACTGACGACATTCCCCCTCCCTACGATTTTGCAGTAAGCGTGGAAGGGCCGCTGGTGGATGCAATCCGTCTTTCCGCCCGGCGCCAATGGTCAAAGACGGCGTGGCATAGTTTGCGCAAAGGGCTGGGCCGGGGCAGGGCGCTTCCCCCTCCGACCTCCCCCGGGGGGAACATGCGCGCGGCGTTCCTGGTGCGGGATAATGTCCGCCATCGCCGGGACATTGAAGCGGCTTATCTGCGGGCCATCGACCAGGCGAAATCAGAGATTATCCTTGCCAATGCCTATTTTCTGCCGGGACTAAATTTCCGCCATGCCCTTATCCAGGCTGCCGGCCGGGGAGTGCGGGTGGTTTTACTGCTGCAGGGGAGGGTGGAATATTTCCTCCAGCATTATGCCACACAGGCGCTCTACGGCCATTTCCTCGATGCGGGAATTGAAATTTACGAATACCGCAAAAGTTACCTGCATGCCAAGGTGGCGGTGATCGACAACCATTGGGCCACGGTGGGTTCTTCGAATCTGGATCCGTTCAGCCTGCTGCTTTCGCACGAAGCGAATGTTGTCGTTGATGACGAGGAATTCGGCGCGAGTCTGACCCAAAGCCTGAAACAAACCATGGAAGCCGATGGCCTGCGGATTTTGCCGGACAGGTGGAAACAGCAGTCCGTGGGCTTTCGGTTTATGAGCTGGCTCAGTTATGGTTTGCTGCGATTGGTGATGGGAATCAGCGGCTATGCCCGGGAAGAAATAACAGAATCTTAACCAAAGCGGAGAAACCAATGAGCGAGCCTCTGACCCGAAAGGAAATGGCAGCGATGGACGCCTACTGGCGCGCGGCGAATTATCTCTCCGTCGGCCAGATCTATCTGTACGACAATCCCCTGCTGAAAAAGCCCCTGACCCTGGAGCATATCAAGCCGCGCCTCCTCGGGCACTGGGGCACCACACCGGGCTTGAACTTTATTTATGTCCACCTCAATCGCCTGATCAAAAAGCATGATCTGGACATGATCTATATCGCCGGGCCGGGACACGGCGGCCCCGGCCTGGTCGCCAACACCTATCTGGAAGGGACCTACAGCGAGGTGTATCCGGACATCTCCCAGGACAGCGAGGGGATGAAAAAGCTGTTCAAGCAATTTTCATTCCCCGGCGGCATTCCAAGCCACGTTGCCCCGGAAACACCAGGCTCCATTCATGAGGGCGGCGAACTCGGCTATGCCGTGTCCCATGCCTATGGCGCGGTCTTTGACAACCCGGACCTCATCGCGGCCTGCGTCGTGGGCGACGGTGAGGCGGAGACCGGTCCGCTGGCAGCCTCCTGGCACTCGAACAAATTTCTCAACCCGGTCCATGACGGCGCTGTCCTGCCGATCCTGCACCTGAACGGCTATAAAATCGCAAGTCCGACCATCCTTGCCCGGATCAGCCATGCTGAACTGGAGCAGCTTTTTTCCGGGTACGGCTATAAACCCCATTTTGTGGAAGGGGCCGAGCCTGAGGCCATGCACCAGCTCATGGCAGCTACCATGGACACTGTTCTCGCCGAAATCAAGGCGATCCAGGAAGAGGCCCGCGATACCGGGATTGCGAAGCGTCCCCGCTGGCCCATGCTTATTTTACGGACCCCCAAGGGCTGGACAGGCCCCAAGGAAGTTGACGGCAAGCAAACTGAAGGCTCCTGGCGCTCCCACCAGGTGCCCCTGGCGAACCTGGCCGCCAATCCCGGTCATGTCAAGCTCCTTGAAGAATGGATGCGAAGTTACCG
>JAMJFO010000140.1 GCA_023544645.1 Desulfobulbaceae bacterium
AACAACAGGTTCACCTTCTTGTAAGTCAATCGGGAATAGACCACGTTTTACTTCGTTCTGCCGAATTGAAATTTCCAACTTGATATTTATTGTGTTGACAACATTTTCAAAATAGTAAATGTTTTATTTATACACACTTTATACCTGTCGGGAAATGGAATGAACAAAACAGCTCCTCAAATGAACATTATCGGTCTCGCTCTGGTCGCTCTGGTAAGCGTGGTGGTCGTGGTGCGTAATGTGCATGGAGCGCCTTAGCGGGTAGTAAGTAAAAAACAATTTATAAACCCCCCGTCGGCGCAAGTCGGCGGGGGGTTTTTGTTTTTGGGGTATGGAAAAGGACAAACAGAAAAGGAGGTGCATAACGATGTACAGGATGAATGGAGCACAGCTCACCATCAAGCTGCTGGAGCGTTTCGGCATTGACATTATTGCCGGTATCCCGGGCGGATCAAACCTGCCTTTGTATGACGCATTATCGCAGAGCAGGACCATTCGGCATGTTCTTGCCCGGCATGAACAGGGGGCCGGTTTCATTGCCCAGGGAATAGCCCGCTCAAGCGGCAGGCCCGCGGTATGTTTTGCAACGTCCGGGCCGGGCGCGACCAATGTGATGACGGCCATTGCCGATGCAAAACTGGACTCCATCCCGATTATCTGCATTACGGGCCAGGTGCCCAAACCGTTGATCGGCACCGATGCCTTTCAGGAGATCGACACCTATGGCATGAGCATTCCGATTACCAAGCATAATTTTCTGGTTCGCTCGGCAGGGGAGCTTCTGTCGGTTGTGCCGGCTGCTTTTCGGATCGCTGCCCAGGGCAGGCCGGGACCGGTACTGATTGATATACCAAAAGATGTGCAGCAGGAAATTGCCGAGTTTGACAGCTGGCCGGACTTGCGGCGGGAAAAGGAGAGCAGGCAGTATGCCGGATCTGATCTTGAGCTGGCCGCGGCAATGATCAACGGCGCGGAAAAGCCGATATTATACCTCGGCGGCGGCGTCATGCACGGCAACGCAAGCGCTGCAGCCGCCGGCCTGGCAGAAAAAAACAGCCTGCCGGCCACCATGACCCTGCTGGGTCTCGGCTCCATTCCGGCTGATCATTCTCTGACATTGGGTATGCTTGGAATGCATGCGGCGCGGTACACCAATATGGCCCTGGAGGAATGTGATCTGCTGATTGTTGCCGGCGCCCGCTTTGATGACCGGGCAACCGGTAAAATGAATGAGTTCTGCCCGAACGCCGGGGTTATTCATATCGATATCGATCCGGGCGAGATCAACAAGTTGCGGACAGCCGATATGCAGCTGGTTGGCGATGTGGGGGAGGTTTTCAGGGAAATGATGCCGATGATCGAGCAGAAAAGGCGATCGGGCTGGCTGGAAAGAATAAGGCAGTTGAAGCGGGAATACCCTTTCATTATGCCGGGACAGGACGACCCCTGCATGCCGTACGGGCTGATCAGGCAGATCGCGGCGATTGCCGACGATGATGCCATCATTGCCACTGATGTCGGGAAACACCAGATGTGGGTCGCACAGGCGTATCCTTTCCGGAGATCCCGGCAACTGCTGACTTCCGGAGGGCTCGGCACCATGGGGTTCGGCCTGCCTGCCGCTATCGGAGCCTCTCTGGCCCATCCGCAAAGGACCGTTGTCTGTTTCAGCGGTGACGGCAGCATCCTGATGAATATCCAGGAGCTGGCCACTGCGGCTGAACACCGGGTCAACCTGAAGATTTTCGTTCTGGATAATACGTCACTGGGCCTGGTGCGTCAGCAGCAGAACCTCAGACCTCCGGACCTCAAGGAAACTGTTATGATACCAGCTCGTAGACCAGGCGC
>JAMJFO010000141.1 GCA_023544645.1 Desulfobulbaceae bacterium
GTGGGGGGCGACTGTTGAGCAGGGGCGCTACGGGCACTATGCACCTGTTTCAATCCACGCCCCCGCGTGGGGGGCGACTGATCGATAGAACATAAAAAATCCCAATTTTGAGTTTCAATCCACGCCCCCGCGTGGGGGGCGACCCGTATCTACGGTCACTAACAATATTGAGACTCAGTTTCAATCCACGCCCCCGCGTGGGGGGCGACTAATCGGGGATGCCACTTCTGGCACACTGTATATGTTTCAATCCACGCCCCCGCGTGGGGGGCGACCCAAGTGGTAAGATCAGCAATCATAGTATCAATGGTTTCAATCCACGCCCCCGCGTGGGGGGCGACGAATTGCGCGACCAGCCTTGAGTATACGATACTGTTTCAATCCACGCCCCCGCGTGGGGGGCGACATATAATCGTGCAGCATCCCACACAGAATTTTTAGTTTCAATCCACGCCCCCGCGTGGGGGGCGACCTATTATGGTGTTCCTGTCCGGAGGGTACCTGGATGTTTCAATCCACGCCCCCGCGTGGGGGGCGACCATTGTCGCCTGTTCTGATCGGCGGCGGGCGGCTGTTTCAATCCACGCCCCCGCGTGGGGGGCGACAGTTTATCAGGCAAGCAGGCAAATGCAAGTACGGCGTTTCAATCCACGCCCCCGCGTGGGGGGCGACTCGCAGACAAACAGGCGCGTAACAAAGAGGGACAAGTTTCAATCCACGCCCCCGCGTGGGGGGCGACAAGGCCATTGCCGCAAGGTATGACAAGGATGATGGTTTCAATCCACGCCCCCGCGTGGGGGGCGACGTTATCCCCCCGGGCAATTACCCGGTTGTTATTGTTGTTTCAATCCACGCCCCCGCGTGGGGGGCGACTTCATTGAGGCCGGTTTTTGCCACTGATGCCTTGTTTCAATCCACGCCCCCGCGTGGGGGGCGACCATCACCACAACGGGTTTTCCTGAAAGCTATGTTGTTTCAATCCACGCCCCCGCGTGGGGGGCGACATACAAAGACGAGAACTGCACCCGGTACGGCAGGTTTCAATCCACGCCCCCGCGTGGGGGGCGACTGGTATCCGGCAAGGCTTTTGTTGACCGTGGCATGTTTCAATCCACGCCCCCGCGTGGGGGGCGACTAAAGCTTGATCGGGAGTTTGCAATAAAACAGTTGTTTCAATCCACGCCCCCGCGTGGGGGGCGACCCCATTTTCAAGCCCCCTTTGTCTTGATTTCTCTTGTTTCAATCCACGCCCCCGCGTGGGGGGCGACCAATCACCCTTTTTTCAACCGTCCCGTCAGTCCTTGTTTCAATCCACGCCCCCGCGTGGGGGGCGACCTTTTTGCACTTTCAGGTGTACGTCAAAAAGGAGGAGTTTCAATCCACGCCCCCGCGTGGGGGGCGACGAAGAAAACGTTGCTGTTTTGGGCGCGTTAAATGTTTCAATCCACGCCCCCGCGTGGGGGGCGACGCCTCTTTGATGTACTGCCCGGTGTGTGGCTTTGTTTCAATCCACGCCCCCGCGTGGGGGGCGACTAACAGGCCACGTTGCAACAAACGAGTTGCTTT
>JAMJFO010000142.1 GCA_023544645.1 Desulfobulbaceae bacterium
GGGCAATAACCCCAAGAATATCGGCCGTATCTTTGACATCTTTGACGACGGCTCCAAGGGCAGTGTCGATTACAGCCAGTGGCTTGGCCAGGAACAGACCTTGTCCGAGACACCAGTTTCCTGGCTGCTTGATCCGGTCAACAACGCTGTTTTTAAAGGCGGCACAATTACCATCCATGGCGTAGCTGCGTCACGGCCTGATATTACCCAGGTCGAAGTCAGCACGGACGGTGGTCAGACCTGGCAGATAGCCACCGGCACCAGCCTGTGGAGTTATGAATGGATGGTCCCGGCCGACGGCACCTATGTGCTGAAATCACGGGTGGTCACCGAATCCGGAGTTGAAACACCCGGTAGCGGCCATACGGTAACCGCGGACTCAAATCTTCCCACCACCACGGGGGCGTTGACCGACGATGAAACCTGGAGTGGTGAAGTAGTTCTGACTGGTGACGTAACCGTACCGGAAGGCATGACCCTGACTGTTGAGCCAGGCACCACCATCCGTTTCCAGGCCCTGGCTGACGATCAATCAGCAGGCGCCGACGCATCCCGGGCAGAGCTTGTGGTAGCAGGTTCTTTTATCGCAATAGGCACTGAAGCCTCCCCCATCACCTTTACCTCCAGTTCCACAACCCCGGCCAAAGGCGACTGGGGCGGTATTCGAATGGCCGGCAACGGCACCCTGACCCTGGACCATACCGTCATCGAATACGGCCTGCTCGGCATAGCTTATAACAGTGACAACGGCTTCAGCGAGGTGCGTATAAGCAACAGTACCGTTCGTTATACCGCGGGAGTCGGGATCAGCATTTATGTTCACTCCGGTACGGCCCGCACGGTGACCCTGACCAACAACCATGTCCATGACCATGACAACCTGGGGATTTACCTGCAAAGCAGCGGCATAAATACCGTGTTGACCGGTACGGTGACCGGCAACGAGGTCCATAATACCGGCGCT
>JAMJFO010000143.1 GCA_023544645.1 Desulfobulbaceae bacterium
AACAAAACATCCCAGCCGTATTTGCGGGTTTCAATCCACGCCCCCGCGTGGGGGGCGACCCAGTCCCTTCAACTGGGTCTCGGCATCCCGGATAGTTTCAATCCACGCCCCCGCGTGGGGGGCGACGTATAGGTACTGTATTCATCCGGCATCAACATAATATGTTTCAATCCACGCCCCCGCGTGGGGGGCGACGCGATTTCACTCAGATTGGTACAGTAGGTCTTACGTTTCAATCCACGCCCCCGCGTGGGGGGCGACAACCGCAGATGCTGTTACAGGTTTGGATACCCGGTTTCAATCCACGCCCCCGCGTGGGGGGCGACACCACATACATCATTAATGCGGTTCACGATGCCAGTTTCAATCCACGCCCCCGCGTGGGGGGCGACAGGCCAAGTTTGATGCACTGTGGCAAAACCAACTGTTTCAATCCACGCCCCCGCGTGGGGGGCGACTTATCCCCCTGGCTTATCTCCTTGTTTAATCCGGTTTCAATCCACGCCCCCGCGTGGGGGGCGACTGTTATGAACTACGATACCCTCTGCAACAAAAGTTTCAATCCACGCCCCCGCGTGGGGGGCGACCTCCCGAGCATGCCGCATAGTCGTCCTCCCAATCAGTTTCAATCCACGCCCCCGCGTGGGGGGCGACACATACATCCCGGCAATAACGTACACGGCAAGCGTTTCAATCCACGCCCCCGCGTGGGGGGCGACGCCACTTTTTGACACGTCATATATGGGTCTAAAGTTTCAATCCACGCCCCCCATGCGGGGGCGTGGAT
>JAMJFO010000144.1 GCA_023544645.1 Desulfobulbaceae bacterium
CGCTCGAATGCCGCATTGATCTGCTCCAGCGTCTGTCCGGTAAACTCGGGCAGGAACTGCGTGCGCACGGTGCGGAAGAAGCGTTCAATCTTGCCCTTGCCTTGCGGCTGATAGGGTTTGGCATGGATCAGGGCGATGCCCAGAGCGGCACAGGTATACTCCAGCTGGCGGGAACGGAAGGCCGAGCCGTTGTCGACATAGAGTTTGCGCGGGAGGCCCCGCTTGCCAAGGGCACTCTGGAAGGCTTCCATGAAGGGGGCCAGGGCTTCCGAGGGGTAAAACGCCGCATGGGGAACAAGGCGGGAATGATCATCGATGAAGGCGATCAGATAGCTCTTGCGCTGTATGTTGCCAACCGTCACATGCGGGCCGTGCATGACGTCAGATTGCCACATGTCGTTGGGCAGCTCGGCTTCGAACTTGCGTCGGTCGACGGCTGCGGCCGGTTGGTTTGTCATCAGATTGTGCTGATGTAAAAACCGGTACACCGTGCTCTGGCTGACAGACTGGCCAGCGGTCACCAGTTGGCGCTCGTGCAGAATCCGGGTCAATTCCGGAACCGGCATTTTTGGCAACTGGCGACGCAGTTCCTGCAATGCCAGGCCGGTCTCTTCATCGATCGCCCGCACGCTCCCGCAATCGGTACGGTCCTGTGGATACAGCGATTCAAGACGG
>JAMJFO010000145.1 GCA_023544645.1 Desulfobulbaceae bacterium
TGACGAGACAATTTGCAGCAACACAGCAGTTGGCGACTTTTTGCGACGCCATCAAAATTAATCAATTAATTAGTTTAACCATATCCTCAACCTCCCACAATTTATTAGGCCATAGCTGGCGTAACTCCCAAGCAAGCTCCAGTGAATCGGCGCATTCCCATGCGCTTTGTGAGGTTTTGTCTTTCTACATAACTGGTAGAAATATGCTCCGGCTTAGGGTTGCCTTGCATCTTCCTTGTTTCTGTTCCTATGCACTCGCTGTATCGTAACTTTTCATCCTGCGCTTTTCCATACATTTTAATCAGCAAGTAAAATTCCGCAGGGTTTCATCCTGGCACTTGCTACATGTCGAGAATGTTTTCTGTGCTGCAACGCACAGTAGACATGATGCTTTCCTGGTTCGCAATATGTTGATTTGGCGTATTTTTGTCATTTCGACTACCCTTGAAGGGCATAAACGCAGGGAGCCATCCCGACACGATTGGCTAATACTGCAAGACTCGCAGATTGAAAAGCTCATCCATCAGTCCCACACTGAACCGTTGGTTTTGGAACCAACAATTCTTGGTGCATTGAGGGAAAGATCTCTCACGTACGATCGAGATGACATCTGCCACCGGCACAGCTCCCCTCTTTTACTG
>JAMJFO010000146.1 GCA_023544645.1 Desulfobulbaceae bacterium
GCCAGCCCGAATACCTGCCCGAGCTGATAGAAATCTATTGTCTGGGCCAGCGGCAGCCCGATGCGTTCTTTGTCGAGCCGGCCCTGGCCTATGTCAGGCAGGCGCACAAGCTCAATACCGGCAGCCGCTCGGCCAAATCGGCGCTCGATATCGCCATGGAGCAGTTGGCAAGAGCCGTCGAACAGCCGTATGAGCCGGAACTCAGGCGGCTTTACCGCAATGCCGAGGATATCGCGCAGGCATTGGGCGAGTCGTTCGAGCGGCAATGCCAGGCATTGCTGCAGGATGTCTGGGCGGCAACACACGGCAACTGATTATTCAGGACAATGAACATGCATGATTTCAATCCGGTGCAAACCGAACTGCTCCAGGGCGTCAATCTGATCGAGGCCAGCGCCGGGACCGGCAAGACCTATGCCATCGCCATGCTGGTGCTGCGCTTTGTCGTCGAGCGGGACATGAAGATCGAGGAACTGCTGGTCGTGACCTTTACCAAGGCGGCGACCGAAGAGCTCAAAGCCCGTGTGCGGGCCAGGCTGGCCGAAGCCAAACGGGTGCTGGACGGGCGATTCGATGATGTGGACAGCAATGTGGCGGCGTGGCTGGATGCTTTAGACATAGAGCCCGAGCTGGTCAGGCA
>JAMJFO010000147.1 GCA_023544645.1 Desulfobulbaceae bacterium
TTGCTTTGATAATTTGATTGAGCCGTATTTGTAGTTTTTTATCCTTTAGCAGGTTTTTATTAACCCTGTCAATGGCGCTACCGGCAGGGCTGTAACCTGTCATTCCGAACGCTTCTCCAAGGTTTATCAAAGTATCATTTCTCAGCTGCCGACAAAGATAGATTGCCACATTCCTCGGTTCGTTCTTCTTACCTCGTTTGGCAATGAGAAGTTCTTCCTCGCTCACTCCGTAATTCCTGCATACTTCTTTAATTATTATGACCCGTTCCGGAGCCAGCTGCAAAAGATTCAGGAACCTGTCGATGCTTTTTGGATGCAAAAAAGTTCTCTTTCACCCAAGCAATAAAATCCTCACCGCCCAATATGGAAGGCCATTTTTTCTTTTCGAAAATTTCTTGGATCTCTTGTGAATCCTCCATGGCCATAAACTGTTTGTACGCCTTCTTAGCCTCCTTCTTATCTGAAAGCATGGACAAAACAAAATCTTTGTAAAGCCAGTTCCAGTTTTTATTTGCTGAGAGGTAACCAGGATGGCTGCTCCAGGGATATTGATTTAAGTCGTCAACCATTCCGGCGCGAAGAGGATTATGGTGAATGTACCTGACCAGCTCGAGAAGATAACTGTC
>JAMJFO010000148.1 GCA_023544645.1 Desulfobulbaceae bacterium
ATACAGGCATCGGATAGTTGCCAGACATGCCATAATCCTCAAAATGGTGATTTCGGTTTTGTGCATACCGATGCTTCATCCGGCATATGCAAGGATTGTCATAACGGGTCGATTGCCACGGAAAAACCAGAAGAGCATCTGCCGACTTCAGCAAATTGCGGATCATGCCATACAAAACCTGGAGAGGAGTGGTCGTCCGTCTCCATGGATCATAGCGCTGTATCAGTTGCCTGCAGCAAATGTCATAACGATTCTATAGCGCCCGGCAAACCGGATGGTCACATACAGGCATCGGATAGTTGCCAGACATGCCATAATCCTCAAAATGGTGATTTCGGTTTTGTGCATACCGATGCTTCATCCGGCATATGCAAGGATTGTCATAACGGGTCGATTGCCACGGAAAAACCAGAAGAGCATCTGCCGACTTCAGCAAATTGCGGATCATGTCATACAAAACCTGGAGAGGAGTGGTCTTCCGTCTCCATGGATCATAGCGCTGTATCAGTTGCCTGCAGCAAATGTCATAACGATTCTATAGCGCCCGGCAAACCGGATGGTCATATACAGGCATCGGATAGTTGCCAGACATGCCATA
>JAMJFO010000149.1 GCA_023544645.1 Desulfobulbaceae bacterium
TTTGTTTATACTCATGTTCATATGAACATGGGTGCTTAGCCATTACATAAAATGATTTTTTGCGAGTTCATCATATATGGTAACAATGATTTCCAGGCCATCATTTTGCCGGGTCCCCAGGCGTCTGCGAATCCTTTGTTTTCGTCTGTTGACTCGGTGAATGTCTTCAGGTAATATATTATTTTCAGGCGCTCTCAGGAGCATAAAGGGGAACCCTGTGCAAGTCAGGGACGGACCCGCCGCTGTAAGCCCACCCATTCACTCCTGAATGGAACCATGTTGACCTTGCGTGCCACTGTCCCGTCACCGGGATGGGAAGGCCGTCAGCAGGGAGGGTAAGTCAGAAGACCTGCCTGAAATATATTGTCGGCAGAGCTCCGTGGACATGAGCCCTGTTTGCGTATCTGCGGGAAAATCAGGGACCCCGGATCGATTTCAGTCGGTCCGGGGTTTTTTTGTTTATTATACATATAAAACCAGGTCCTTTGGGCCAGGTCAGAGACATAAGGCTATGCCAATTATCTGTTCATTTTTTTGCTCGTCCAAAAAAACGAACCAAAAAAACGACGCCCG
>JAMJFO010000014.1 GCA_023544645.1 Desulfobulbaceae bacterium
TCAGGATCCTGCTGGACAAGATAAAACCCTGATGCCGGCTCAACTGTACCGGCGGCAAAGGTGATTATTGCCGTCTCACCATCAAAAAGTTCAAAATCCCAGCTTTTAGCTAAAGCCGCGTCCTCTATGGGCGGCTCAAGCCCCTGCCCTGAAAAATCGTTATAAAATATTAGATTGTCCAGCAATGAACTGGGAGGTATTTGATGTCCGGAGTCGACAAAATTGTTAAAAATATTTCCTGAATAAGGAATGCCTGCCGTGCCCGGGCTTTCGAGCAAACCCCAACCGATCTCATCTATCTCCCACGAAAGACCTGGAACCGGTGTACCGATCCTGTTTCCAGTCTCATTCACGAAGCCGTTTATGGAGAAATCTATGTCGTAATTGAGATACACCGATACGGAATGTTCTCCCGAGCCGGTGATGGAGACCGCAAGAACCCCTAATCCGGTATTGGTGCTCCAGTCATCGGTCAGATCAAAATCAGAGTAATCTATGGAAGGCGGCAGATCAGCAAGGCTAGTCAATAAGCCTGCAGTAAAAAAATCGTAATCACAGGGACCTTCAAGACAATATGTGGTGCCGTCGATATTGATCCCCCAATCCCACAGATCTATCTCAGCATGCACATGCGAACTCCATAGTAGCAGAAACCACGAACACAGTATTACGAAACAACCTTTTTTCATTCTTCCCCTCATTCTGGAAACAACAGGTGCAGCCCTTTTTTTACCTGAAGTAAAGACAGCGTTTTTTTACCACGTCACAACCTTGTGAAAAATTCGAGAGAACAATACGGCTTGACATTGATCAGACGACAAACTGTGCGAAGTCAGTTTAAACTACCGGACCAAATTTATTCCCCGGTGTGATTTCTCTTTTTCCCCAACATTTCAGCATGGCCTGTTTTGCTTCACGGCAACCTGACGAGAAAATGTTCCCTGCGGATGTTATTCGCAATTTTTCAAAAGCAATTGAAGTAAACTGACAGTCGACGACTGTTTGTCTTGAATAATACAAGTCCGGGGAGCACGTTAAATTGCTCCCCGGACGTATTGTGCATTAAAAAAATAAGGATTATCTGCGCGGTCTTATCGAACGCGTTCTATCCATATCCTGGCCCCAGATTGAGTTTACAGTAACGGTGCTCGGACAGGCGCTGCAGGTTGCGGTAATTTTAGTGTCTGTCCAGCTTCTTACCGTACAGTCCACCTCATTTCCGCTCAGGTCAACAGCCACCAGGCCCGTACCGGAATTAAGAGCATCAACATACTGGGAGTAGCCGGTTCCCGTAATAGTGATGCTGTTTTTTCTGCACAGTATGTTCTGGTTTGCCATGGCCGGGACAATTGACAGATTGACAGCGTTGCTCATCTTGTCAGCTTTGGCCACTCGAAAGGCATAATTTCCCGCTTTCAGATCTGCAGGCAGAGTAACAGTCAAAGAATTTGCGGTAATTACTGATGGAAGCAATTCAAATTCACGTCCTTCGGAATTGGTGAGGACAACCATTGATGTCAGCTCAATTTCTTGTCCTTCAAGACCGGCAACCACGTTCACAAAACCATTCCCCGTGGCGGTAATAACGGCAGCTGTCCCTTCGGTTACATTGGAGAAGCTCAGAGCTGATAAATCGGGAACAACTGGTCCGGAATAAGGGGCTGCCGCAGACATGGCAGTAAACCCATGGCATCCGTAGCAGTCGTCATTATGACCGATATGACCCCAGTAGGGATTCTCCCCCCCCGGAACTATTGTATCAGGATTATCAGGGTTGTCCGAGTTCACTTGGATATTATGAAGAGAAGCTACACCATGACACGCCTCACATTTGCGTATGGTTTCATCAGGGGGCACATCAAAATCATGACACCAGAAACATTGATTACTGTCATTGAGCCCCAGACCGGTGCTGTGGTGGGTCTGGTTGTTGGTGAGGACAAGTAGCCCTGAGCCTGCATCCACACCTGATTCATGACAGAAGACACATTGGCCTTCGCCGTTTTCTCCCGGATTGGGTTTACGGCTTGGCCACGGTGTAACCAGGCTCGGCGCATATGTGGGAATATAATGGCCGTCATCAGGGTTATCGATTGGACCATGGCAGGCTTTGCAATTCTGTGATTGAGCAAGATTGGTCAGATGATGTACGGATGCTTCGCCGGCAATCTGCTCATGACAGAACAGGCAATCCCTGAATGAAACAAATACATATGAACTGGTGGCGGAATCCCATTCCTGCTGATGACAGGAGAGACACTGATACACTGTATCACCAGTTTGTACGAATGGAGCAGCGGTCGGATCCGCCAGAGTCGTATTCACAAGCAGATGGTGGCGGTCGGGAAGAGTTCCCGGGTTAACAATATCTTGATCTTCATGGCAAACCCGGCAATCAGGTTCGCTCAGATTATTAAAAGATGAGTCCGGAATTCCGATAAGCTGATTAACAGGTGGCGGTGGATTGTTTGCCCAACTTGTCGCAGACACGGCAAAAACAAGAAGCGCGGACAGAATCAATTGTTTTTTGGTGTGAACCATTTATTAACCCCCCTTTGTAATTTTAATGGTTTTAACTATAAAATATAGCGATCAAAGACCGCGCGATGACATTTGTTCAATTCTTTAAGCTGTTCACCTCCTTTGCAACCTCCACATGGAAAAATTACTACTCAACTAACTATTTTTCTATTACTTATAGTTAATCTGCACCTTATTCATCTATTATCCAAAGCAAACAAAACCCATTCAGGCCGGTCTTCCTTGATCAGCCCTTCTGCCAAGAATAATTCTAGTTTTTAAAACAGAAACAAAAGGCCGGCGCAAATCGCAAAATCATCATTGATAAAACCTGGAAAGTATCTGTTATCAAACAGTTTTTGACCTGAACACTCCATACTCCCCCTCAGGGCATGGAGCGATTACATCCCGTAATAACGGATCGTAATCTATATTATTGACATTGTTCATGTCAAGCAAATAAATGAGAGCTCATTCATTTTCTCCACCCGGGGCGGCGTTAGATCATTTAATCTAATATTTATATTGGCAGAAGTGCAGTATTTTATTCAACCCGGAACGACAGTGTGTATAAATATGGCAGGGTTCAAGAAAAAACGAGACTGTTGCTCCAACCGGAGGGAAACAACAGAGGCAAAGAAACCGCTGGTTTACCCCGAAAAGCAAGGGCGGCAAATCAGTTAAATGCACCTACTGCCGGCGTCAAAAACCTGGAAAATAAATGGTATGGGCGGCGACACTCGCTATCGCTGAGATACTCCCGGCAGGACGGACCTTATCCACGACGAAGCCACGTCTCCGATCAGCAGAACAAAAAAGACCCACTCACGAAATGGTTCATCGCGACCTGATCGCCCCCCTGTTTCTTAAGCTTATACGGGAAAAGGACTCACTCTTTTTTCTGCACAAACGCATACAGCAAATCTATAGGCAGCGGAAAGATAACTGTTGAGCCGTTCTGGCTTGATATGTCACTCATGGTCTGCAGATAACGAAGCTGCAAAGCCTGGGGGTTCTCAGCAATGACATTGGCGGCGGCAAGCAGTTTTTCCGAGGCCTGCAACTCCCCTTCGGCATGGATTACCTTAGCCCGCCGTTCACGCTCCGCCTCGGCCTGTCGCGCTATGGCCCGTATCATGTTTTCATTGAGGTCGACATGCTTGATCTCGACATTGGACACCTTGATGCCCCAGGCATCGGTCTGTTTGTCGATGATTTCCTGCAGGTCGGCATTCATCTTTTCCCGTTCGGTCAGCATTTCATCCAGATCATGCTGCCCCAGCACGGAACGCAGGGTGGTCTGGGCCAGCTGGCTGGTGGCGTTAAAATAATCTTCAACCTGGATTATCGCCTTTTCCGGATCAATCACCCGGAAATAGAGCACGGCGTTCACCCGCACCGTGACATTGTCCCGGGAGATGACATCCTGGCTCGGCACATCCATGACGATCACCCGCAGGTCGACGCGCACCGCCTGTTGAATGCCCGGCACGACAATCCGCAGCCCGGGCTTCTTGACCATCTGGAATCGCCCGAAGAAAAAAACCACCAGCCGCTGATATTCCGGAACAATTTTAAAGGTGAGGATAATAAAACCAACGACCAGAGCAAGAAGAACAGCATACGAGGCTAAAAATTGCGGCATAATCATGTCACATCCTCCTGTGATAACTTCACGTTCAATAGTAATCCATCCTGCGATACTACCCGGACCTTCTGACCCTTTTTAACCGGTTCCGGCGAGACGGCTCCCCATGATTCGCCGTGGATCCATATCCGTCCCTGAGCAGTAAAATCCTCCATGGCCTCGCCGATGGCGCCAATCATTTCCTCAGCCCCGGTGCGCACCTTTTTTTTGCCCATTGATATCAGCCTGCCGATCAGCCACAGAAAAAAGGCGCCGGAAAAAAGTGCGGTGCCGATGATCAGGGGCAGGGAGATGCGCATGCTTTCATCATCCATCAGGATAATGGAGCCGATGACAAATGCCACGAGTCCTCCTATCCCCAGAGCCCCGATGCTGGGCACAAAAGCTTCGGCAATCATGAATGTTATGCCCAGGGCAATCAAGGCAAGTCCGGCATAGTTGATCGGCAGAATATGAAAGGTATACAGGGCAAGGAGCAGGCAGATGGCTCCGGCGACGCCGGGGAGGAAAAATCCCGGATTGGCCAGCTCATAAATGAGGCCGTAGATGCCGAGAAGCATCAGGATGTAGGCGATGTTGGGATCGGTGATCACCGACAGCAGCCTGGTGCGCCAGTCCGGATCAATCCGGACAATGGACAGGTCAGCGGTGGCCAGCGTCAAGGTACGGCTCTCCATGACCACCTGCCTGCCGTCGATCTTGCGCAGGAGTTCGTCAATGCTGCCTGCGATCAGATCAATCACCCCGGCTTCCAGAGCTTCCTCCGCGGTCAGGCTTACCGCCTCGCGCACTGCTTTCTCCGCCCACTGCGCGTTTCGGCCGTGCCTGTTGGCCAACGCCTTGATATACGCGACGGCATCATTGACCATTTTGCGCTCCAGGGCATCCTTGGCAGCAGCCTGGCTGTCTTTCTCCTCTGCTTTTTCCGGGGAGGAAGGCTCTTCCTGGGGACTGCCCGGTAATCCGCCCACCTGGATAGGCGTCGCCGCTCCCAGATTTGTTGTCGGCGCCATGGCAGCGACATGGCTGGCATAGAGAATATACGTGCCGGCGCTGGCCGCCCGGGATCCGCCGGGCGCAACGTATGTAGCCACCGGTACGGAAGAAAGCAGGATATGACTGATAATTTCCCGCATGGAAATGTCAAATCCGCCGGGAGTGTTCAATTGCAGAATAACGAGACGGGCATCCTCCTTTTCGGCCCTGGCAAGCCCCCGGATGAAATAATCCGATACGGCGGGACCGATGGCGCCTTCAATATGAAGAACCACAGTGCTCCCCTGCCCTCCTGCCTTGGAAGAGCCAACCCAGTTGCCGGCAAGAAGGAGGATGAGTCCGATCAGGAAAATCGACCCGAACAGCAAACCGGCACGGATAACATTTTGGGAGTTTTGACAACGAATAGCTTACCTCCACGAAACCTGTCTGATGGGTAATTTTACCAGATTTGCCACCGTAAAATACAGGAAAAAGTCGCATTTCTGACCAGCGGTGCGGGAGAAGAAGCTGCCAGACAACCATGGAAATGGACATTTTCAATTAATTTCCTAAGTGCACAATATTACAGCAATACAAAAATATTCAATAAAATTAAATGGTTTCGACTTTTTTCCTGCGATATAATAGGAGAAGGAGCAATGGTCGGAAAGTTGAGTTCATCAAACAAGTCTGAAAGGAGGTATGTATGAAAAGCGCCATTACACTGCTGGCGGTTCTGCTTCTTACCGCGGGAGCGGCGGGCACAGGTTATTGCCAATCAAAGGTTTTCGATGTGGACCGGGACATGTATCCATATTATCCGTCACTGATCAAGTGGAACAAATCCCATGCCGGGTTCACTCCGCCGGAGGTGTGCGGTGAATGCCATGAACAGCAGTATGAGGAGTGGACAGGATCGGTTCATGCCCTTGCCTTCAAAGATCCGGTATACCAGGGTGAGCTGAACAAGGCGGTCAAGGCCATCGGCCATGACATCTCCAGGCAGTGCGAAGGGTGCCATTCGGCAGCCGGCGTGGTCACCGGTGAAATAAAAAAACCGGGCCTGGCCGGACTCAGCCCCATGGCCCTGGCCGGTGTTTCCTGTGACATCTGCCATTCCATCAGCGGAACCACCCACTGGCAGACACCCTCGCATGAGCCGGAAAACGGCTCCATGATTCTGACGCCCGGCGTGGAGACCACCGAGGGCGGCGTGCTTATCAAACGCGGGCCATTTGCTCCTGATGAAGGATGCGGGGATGGCTTTCATCAATGTGAAGAGTCCTCGCTGCACCTGCGCGCCGAACTCTGCGCCTCCTGCCACCAGGTGTATCATTATGATGCCCATTTCCCTCTGGAGGCCACCTACCTGGAGTGGAAGCACGGTCCCTATGCCCAGAATGAGATTCTCTGCCAGGACTGCCACATGGTCGCCACAGAGACCTTTCTCCGCTCCGCCGACACCTTTACCAAACCGGAAAAAAGCGAATATCATCACTATTTCAATGGCGCCAACTACCTGCTCTACTTCCTGGCCGAACAGGCAGCCAACAAGGCAGGCGACAAGGCGCTGGCGGCAAACGTGCAGCAGAAATACGGGATGGCCGTCGATCGGCTGAAGGCAGCGGCTGATCTGGAGATAACACCGGTTTACCGGGAAAACCGGCTGGCGGAAGTCAAAGTGCGGGTGAAAAATATCCGCGCCGGCCATAACCTGCCCACTTCCCTGACCAACGTCCGGCAGATGTGGCTGGAACTGACTGCCACAACCCCTGACGGCAAGGTTTTATTCAGCAGCGGCACAGTGGATGAGACGGGACGGCTGGCGGAAAATACCCGCCTGTTCAATTCCGATGGCATGGGAGATGATTTTCATTTTGCCATTGATCCCTGGATCGTCACCGCCTTTTCCCGGCACGACACCATACCGCCGCGAGGCTACAAAGATGTCTACTACGGCATCTCCATGCCTGACAACCTTGACAGCGTCAAGGTAGAGGCCAGGCTGCGCTACCGGCAGGCCGACCAGGCTGTGGCCGAGGCTCTGCTGGCCGCCGTCCCTGAGGACATGGACCTTGAGACAGTCTATGGCATCAAGGAAGTCCCGCAGCTTCCCATAGTGGATATGGTGGTCGTCTCAGCAGATCTTGCAGCAGTAAAAAAATAAATTCTAATCAAAAGGGGCACCTCGCCCCTTTTCACTCTTATTTATTTATGCCGGGGACAGAATGATTTTCGCACAAATGCCGCGAAAATCATTCTGTCCCTTGAGGTTGACGAACAAAGTAAATCTGTTTCCCGGGTTAAGCTGAGTTTCGATGATAATCAGCTAAAAAAATATGGAGTGGCGACAACCGGCTGCAACTTCCGCTGCCCATTATTCTACTGCTTCGTAATAGACACCTCCATTGTGTTTTTCACCGTCAGGGGTTTTGAAAAGGATAATAAGCTGGTACTTCCCCGGCTCGCCGAGGTCATAGGCGTTCATATACCAGTCGCCCATTTTCCGGAGAAGCTTGCTTTCCGATTTTCCATCGGGCGCAATAACCTTGGAGTTGACAACCGCATCATCGAGCACCCTGCCTTGCTCTTCGATCTTGATCATTAAATTATGGCTGCCTTCCTGTTCCGCTCCCGGGGCGGCCTTCATCACATGAAAGGAGACGGTATACCCGTCTATCTCCTTTTCTTCCAGGAAGACTTCCTCCTCCTGCTGCATGTCCATACCGCTCATCCGGTCGCTTCCTGCTTCATGGCCGCCGTTGCTTTCGGCGCCAAAGGCCTGGGCGCCAACCATCAGCAGGATGAAAATTGCTGCGAGTATGCTTTTTGAAATTTTCATCATTCAAACTCCTTGGTAAAATTGTATTTTCAGAATCAATCCTCATGTCGGTTTCGTTTTATTCTTTCCTGGCCCTGCAGGACAAGTCCGTAAATGACCGGCAGAACCAGCAGGCTCAACACGGTGACCGAAACCATCCCTCCCACCATGGGAGCAGCGATCCGCTGCATCACCTCGGAACCGGTGCCTGATCCCCACATGATGGGCAGGAGTCCGGCAATAATGGCCGTGGCGGTCATAATAATGGGCCTGACGCGCTCAGATGTGCCGTACAGGACGGCCTCCATTATTTCCTCACTGCCAAGGATTTTTTTCCCTGCCCTGCGCACCTCCAGCTCCTGATCGATAAAGGTCAGGACCAGGACCCCGATTTCCGCAGCCACTCCGGCCAGGGCGATAAATCCGACGGCGACGGCCACCGAAAAATTGAATTCCAGCAGGTAAATAAGCCAGATACCGCCGATCAGCCCGAAGGGAATGGACAACATCACCACCAGCGGCTCAGTGAAATTGCGGAAATTGAAGTTCAGCAGGAGAAAAATCACCAAAAGGGTTGTGGGCAAAACGATGCGCAGCCGTTTCGCGGCCCTCTCCATATATTCAAACTGGCCGGACCAGCTGAGGGTATAACCGGGAGGCATCTGCACCTGACTGTCAACCGCTTCTTGGGCCTCCGCGACATAGCCGCCGATATCCGAAGTCCTGATATCCACATAGACCCAGGCTGTTGCCCTGGCATCTTCAGTTTTAATTACCGGCGGTCCCCGGCGCAGCTCGATGGCGGCCACCATGCCCAGAGGAATATGGGCGCCGGTCGGGGTGGGGATCAGCACCCGCTTCAACTGCTCGGGATTGTCACGTAATTCACGGGGATACCGCACGTTGATCGGATATCGCTCCTGTCCCTCGACTGTCCGCGAAACATTCATCCCTCCTATGGCGGTCTGGATCACATTCTGGACATCTCCGACAGTGAGGCCGTAGCGGGAAGCTTCTTCCCGATCGATATCAAAATCAAGGAAATATCCTCCTGCCGCCTTATCGCCGAAGGCCGACAATGTTTCCGGCAGCTGTTTCAAGGTCTGTTCTATATCGTTTGCCAACTGTTCCAGCACCTTGAGATCCGGGCCGCTCACCTTCACTCCCACCGGGGTCTTGATGCCTGTGGACAGCATGTCTATACGGGTCTTGATCGGCATGGTCCAGGCATTGGCCAGGCCGGGAAAGCGGATAGCCCTGTCCATCTCGCTCATGAGTTCCTTGGTTGTCTTTTCCGGATCGGGCCACAGCTCTCTGGGCTTGAGGCGGATGGTGGTCTCAAGCATGGACAGAGGGGCTGGATCGGTGGCCGTTTCAGCCCTTCCGGCCTTACCGAACACGGTGCTTACTTCGGGAAAAGTGGCCAGGATCTTGTCGGTCTGCTGCAGGAGTTCTTTGGCCTTGGTGATGGACAGTCCGGGGTAGGTGGTCGGCATGTACAGTATATCGCCTTCATCCAGGGGCGGCATGAATTCCGAACCGAGCCGCTGGAGGGGGTATACGGTGCAGGCAAGGAGAATGATCGCCAGCAGCAGGGTCAGCCAGCGCCACCTGATGACCAGGTGCAATACCGGTTTATGAAAAAAATGCAGGATCCTGTTTACCGGATTTTTGGCCTCGGGAAGTATCCGCCCCCGGATAAAATACCCCATCAGGACCGGCACCAGGGTGATGGCCAGAAAGGCCGAGGCGCCCATGGCATAGGTTTTGGTAAAGGCCAGAGGTGAAAACATTCGCCCCTCCTGGGCCTGCAGGGTAAATACCGGCAGAAAGGAAACGGTAATGATGAGCAGGGAGAAAAACAGGGCGGGCCCCACTTCATGCGAGGCGATTCGTATCGCTTCCCACCGTTCGTCGTTGGTCAGTTTTTCACCCGCTTTCCTTGCCGCGGCCTGTTCCAGTTTTTTGTGGGCATTTTCAATCATGACGATAGCCCCGTCCACCATCGCCCCGATGGCAATGGCGATGCCGCCCAGGGACATGATATTGGCATTGATCCCCTGCCAGTTCATGATGATGAAGGCGGAGAGGATGCCGATGGGCAGAGTAAGGATCGCCACCAGGGCTGAACGGGCGTGGAGCAGGAAAATGATACAGATGATACTCACCACAATGGATTCTTCCAGGAGCTTCTCCCTGAGATTGTGCACTGCTCTTTCAATCAGCGCTCCCCGGTCATAGACCGTGACGATTTCCACCCCCTCCGGCAACCCTTTTTCCAGTTCGTCAAGTTTGTGCCGGACCCGTTCAATGGTTGACAGGGCGTTCTCGCCGAATCGCATGACCACGATGCCGCCGACCACCTCCCCCTCCCCGTCCAGTTCGGCCAGTCCCCGGCGCAGCTCCGGACCGATCTGGATATGCGCCACATCCCTGAGCCGGATCGGGGTGCCGTTTTTGTCAACGCCGACCGGAATAACCTTTAAATCTTCCAGTGATTTAATATACCCCAGGCCGCGCACCATATACTCGGTTTCCGCCATTTCAATGATCTTGCCCCCTACCTCCATGTTGGAATGGATGATAGCGCTTTTCACCTTGGAGAGGGGGATATTGAGCATCCGGAGGGCATTGGGATCGACTTCAACCTGGTACTGCTTGACAAACCCGCCGATGGCGGCGACCTCGGCAACCCCCTTGACCGTCTGCAACGGATAGCGAAGATACCAGTCCTGGATGGAGCGAAGCTGCGCCAGATCATGCGTTCCGGTTCGATCAATCAGGGCGTATTCGTAAATCCAGCCGACCCCCGTGGCATCCGGGCCAAGCTCCGGCGACACCCCATCCGGCAGCCGGGAGCGCACATAGTTGAGATACTCAAGAACCCTGGTCCTGGCCCAGTACATATCCGTATCGTCTTCGAATATAATATAGACAAAGGAGAGTCCGAAAAATGAATAGCCGCGCACTATTTTTGTATTCGGCACCGAGAGCATGGCCGTGGTCAGCGGATAGGTGACTTGGTCTTCAACCACCTGGGGCGCCTGCCCCGGATAATTGGTAAGAATCACCACCTGCACATCTGAAAGATCGGGAATCGCGTCCATGGCGATATTTTTTATTGACCAGATCCCGGCGGCAATCAGGACAAAGGTGGTGATAAGCACCAGCGATTTGTTGGACAGAGAGAGATCGATTATTTTTTTAAGCACCGGAACCTCACTCAAGATTCTCAAGGGTCATATCCGACATATCCAGCTCTTCTTCCATATTCTCGAGCGACATGCCCGACATGTCCATATCGTCAGCCCCGGCCGGTTCCTCTTCCGGTGCGGAAGGGCCTGACTGCTGTGCCATCATTTTGGCGGTCGCCTCCCGCAGCTTGGATTCGGAGTCGATCAGGAACTGGCTTGAAGTCACCACCCGCTCGCCCTCTTCCACTCCGGCGAGAATCTGGGTCAGGCCGGATGCGGTTACGCCGATCTCCACCTCCCTCGGTTCGAATTTGCCTTTGCCGCGGCTGATAAAAACGATCTCCCGCTCACCCGAGCGAACAACTGCCTCAGCAGGGATGACCACCGCTTCAACGTCCCTGCCCGCCTTGATGATCACATCGCCGAACATGTCGGGTTTCAGTAATCCTTCCCGGTTATCGAACTCCAGGCGCACTTTTACCGTGCGTGTTTCCTTATCCATGTAGGGATAAATATAGTCCAGCTTGCCGGTAAAAATACGGCCGGGAACCCCTGCCAGCGTCATCTCCGCCGGATCGTTCTCCTCAATCCAGGGAAGTTCGAACTCATAGACATCAACATACGCCCATACCCGGGAAAGATCGGCCAGTGTATACATTTGGGTCCGGGGCGCCACCTTGTCCCCTTCGCGGATGTTTACGGCCAGAACGATCCCGGCATAGGGAGAGTGAATGTGGAGGCTTTTTTTCACCACGTGCTCCTCAATCAGCTCCTTGAGCTGATGGGGCGGCACATCCAGATATTCCAGCCGCTTCCTGGAGCTTTCCACCAACTCTTCGGCCCCCTTGCTGATATCTTCAATGGGACTGTTCTTGAGCGCTTCATAATTGTTGACGGCAATCAGATACTCCTGCTGGCCGGCCACCAGCTGGGGAGAATAAATAGACAGCAATATTTCATCCTCTTTGACTCTCTGCCCGGTTTTTTTAACATACAGCTCTTCAATCCACCCCTCGACCTTGGGGTGGACGCGGTACAGCAGTTCTTCATCATAGGCTACCCGACCCACCGACCGGATCTCTCTGTTCAACACCTGCTTCTGCGCGACTGCCGTCCTGACCCCGATATTCTGCTCAACCACCGGATCAATGGTCACTGTGCCGGCCGGTTCCCCGGCGGACCGGTCATCATCGGCATAGACGGGGATATAATCCATGCCCATCTCGTCCTTGGCCGGCCCGGGAGAGGTGATCGCCGGATTCATCGGATTGCGGTAAAACAGAACTTCAGGCTCACCCTCTGTGCTTTCGGTTTTCTCAACAGGGGCGGCAGGCTGCTGTTTATCGGAGGAAGCATACCAGTATCCGCCGGCCAGCCCTGCCAGCAAGGCGAGCACAATCAAAAATGGCACTACAGCTTTCTGTTTTTTCACTGATCAATGGCCTCCTCGCCAATAGCCGCTGCCAGGCGGGCTAATGCCTGATTGGCGCTGCTGAATGCTTTCCAGTATCGTGTTTCATAATTGTACAGGGAGGTCTGGGCCTGCAGCAGATTCAAAAAATCCACCTTGTTGACCTGATAACCGGCCAGCATGGAATCCAGGGTCTGCCTGGCCTGAGGAATGATGCCGCCATCCAGCAGTTCCATCTCCTCCTGATTTTTCCGGTAATCGCTGAATGCTGTCGCCACCCTGGCCATTATGGCATTTTCAGCGCTTTTTAATTTGTCGGTCTGCTGAAAAGCCTCGTGCCTGCTCTGGCTGACCGCTCTTTCCTTCTCTGCCCGGTTAAAAAAAGGCAGGTTCATGGTCAACCCCACGGTGGCAAAATCCGCCCGGTCCGAACCATTGGGATTTTCTCCCTCCCTGTATCCGTAGGTGGCGCCGGCCATGAAGTCGGGCGAGTATTTCATTTCCGCCAGACTGACCCGCCTTTCGGCGGCAGCAGCCTTGCTGCTCATATCCTGTATTTTGGGGCTGGCGCGCAGTGCGCGGTCAAACAACTGATCCAGGGCGGGAATTTCGGGAAAATCGACTTTGTCAATCCGGGGGAGGACTACTCCGGTATCCGCCTGCCGGTTCAGGAGGGTGTTCAGACGGATGATTTCATTCCGGCGCATGTTTTCCAGGGAAATACGGGCATCCAGCAGTCTGGAGAGCTCCAGCCGGGCAAGGAGGACTTCCTGCTGCAGACCGCTGCCGACCTCGTATTTGGTCTGGGCGATGGAATTGAGCTGCCGGTACAATTCCTGATTCCGCTCCACTGTCTCCAGGGCCCGGTCAAGATAATAGATATTCCACCACACCGATTTCACGTCCTGGATCAGCAGCAACCGCTCCTCGGCTAAAGCAAAATCCGCCGCGCTGCTCTCCAGTTCGGCAATCTGCCGGCGCAAGGCCAGCTTTCCCGGAAAAGGAAGGGCCTGGGTAAGGGACACCTGCAGCTGGGTCATTGCTTCCTGATCAATGGCAAAGGTGTCCATCGGAAAGTTGGCGGCCCGGAGCGTCAACTGTGGATCAGCAAGCGACCCCTGCTGTTCCGGCATCTCCGCCATGGCAAGAGCCCGCGCCTTTACCGCCGAAAGATCGGGGTTGTTGCGTAAAGCCAGGCTGACAGCGTGCTCCAGGCTCAATGCCATGCCTGCATCATCGGCTGCAGCAGGAGCAGAACACCAAACCAACAGGCACACTGCCCAGGCCGCCACAACTCTCATCACACCGGGCATATCACATCTCCCTTCCACAGGTATAAAAAACATTCCGGTCATGTCCTGTAATTCCCGCTTCCCAGCCAACTCATTCCCTGGTCAACTGTGAATCGCCCTGCCCGCGGAAAACGGCCGCAACCGGATCCTGGGCAAGGGATTTACCCGCAGGCTCCCGCGGGACCGTTATAATGAATTCCGCGCCATTTCCCAGGGTGCTTTTTACTTTGATATCCCCACCCAAATCGTGGAGTGATTTGCGGCAACCGGCCAGGGCCAGCCCATGTCCATCCGGCTTGGTGGTAAAAAAAGGCGTAAATATCTTTTCCAGATGCTCGGGCTTGATTCCCGGCCCCTGATCCCTGATCGATACCGTACAATACTCGCCGCCCCGCCGAGAGGAGAAGCCAATGGTATCGCCGCTGCCTGACACCTCCATCGCGTTCTGAATTATCTTATCAAGCACCCAGCTGATCTTGTCCGGGTCTATCCAGGAGGGGCATCCCTCGGGATCAAGGCTGGTTTTAAGAATGATCCCTTTTTCCAGCGCTTCCTTTTCAAAGAATTTTACCCGATCCAGAACAACAACATTCAAGTCGTGTGAAAAAATTCTTCCTTTTTCAGGTTTTGCATAGGAGGACAGGATATCGACCATTTTATCCAGCCTTCCCAGTTCGGCTTCATAATCACGGTCATACTCATCCTGCTTGAGGCCTCCGGCCCTGCCGAACATGCTTTTCATTGCAGAGAGGATCTGCTTCATTTCATGAGATACCGCGGATGCAGCTCTCCCGAGAATTATCACATTATTGTCGGTCATTCTTTTTTTCTGCAGTTCTTTCTCCCTGTCCGCCAGCCAGCCGAGAATCGTGCCGATCAGGATAAAGACAAAAACCTGGGGAATGACCGTAACCATTCCGACATGGCCGCTCGTATATGCCAGGATGTACGACGCATACAAAAAACCGACAAGCAGGGAGACCATAAATCCCGCATTCATGCCGAACCAGAAAGCGCTCAGCAGAATCGGCAGAAAATACAGCTCCCTGTGCAGAACATGCAGAGCCATGTTATTCCCGGAAGAGCCCAAGTGCAGAATCGTGATGATTATGACCAGCGCGCCGATCAGGATTTTTTTTGAAAAAGAAGTTACTTTTTTCATGTTGCCTATCCTTCTTCATCAGCAGGTATAATTCAATCCCTTCTCAAAGGAAAAGGAAAAAACACTCGAATATTCTTACCGATGCAAAAAGCGCACCGGAAAATATTAAGCAGAGAAAAATTGAATAAAACAGACCCATTCACTGCCATTATGATTGCAGGGCGAATTATTTTCGAAATTTCTTCTTGACATACCCACCTGTTTTTTTATACAAGACAACAAACATCTTATTTATCCTTATTAAAGGTTCTCTTTTTTTATGCGACTAACACGGGCTGCAGAATACGCCATACGCTGCATCATCTACCTGGCAAAGCAGGGCCGGGGAGTACTGGCCAACAAGAACGACATTGCCGAACGGGCAGAAATACCTCCGCACTTCCTGGCCAAAATCGGCCAGGATCTGGCAAAGGCCGGATTGATAGAAATCAGGCAGGGCGCCAAAGGAGGTTTTGTGCTGGTGAAAGAACCCCGGGACATCACCCTGCTCGAGGTCGTGGAAACCATGATCGGGGAAATCTACCTGAACGACTGCGTGGCCAGACCCAGCGGCTGCAATGCCCTCAGCGCCTGCGGGGTGCATCAGGTATGGATCAGGGCCCGCAATCAACTGCGCGACACCCTGCGCCAGGCAACTTTTGACAAGCTCATCAAGAAAAAAATCTGTATACCGGTATCGGACGTGAAAAATCTGACCGGTCTAAACAACACCAGGGGCCGGGACAATTCCCCGGAACCTGTCAAAAACCTGCCATAGGTCCATCGCGCCATGGAACAGTCAACGGTTAAACAACCTGCCCTGATATTGCGGATCTTCAGATTGTATGTTGACGGCTTCCGCAGCATGACTGTTGGCCGCACCCTGTGGAAAGTGATCATCATCAAACTGATCATAATGTTCGGCGTGCTCAAGCTTTTTTTCTTTCCCGATTTTCTGCAAACCAATTTTACAAACGATGCCCAGCGGGCGGATTATGTCCTGGAACAGATAACCCGCCATGCCCGTGGGCAATGAAACACCATCAAGGAGGCAAGAGGATATGATTGAAAATGTGGATCTGACAATGGTCAATTGGGCCCGGGCCCAGTTTGCCCTGACTGCCATGTATCACTGGATTTTTGTCCCGTTGACACTTGGATTGGCCTGGCTTTGCGCCTTTTATGAAACAATTTATGTTAAAACCGGCAATGAACAGTGGAAGAACCTGACCAAATTCTGGATGAAACTGTTCGGCATCAACTTTGCCATCGGAGTTGCCACCGGCATCATTCTCGAGTTCGAGTTCGGCACCAACTGGTCCAACTACTCCTGGATGGTCGGCGACATTTTCGGGGCGCCTCTGGCCATTGAAGGGATCGTCGCTTTCTTCCTGGAAGCCACGTTTTTTGCCGTTATGTTTTTTGGCTGGGACCGGGTCTCCAAACGATTCCACCTGTTCTCAACCTGGATGGTGGCCGTGGGCGCCAATCTTTCAGCCCTGTGGATTCTCGTGGCCAACGCCTGGATGCAGTACCCGGTCGGCCAGGCATTCAATCCCGACAGCGCCCGCTTTGAAATGCAGAACATCATGGAAGTCATTCTTTCACCGATCGCCATTTCCAAATTCACCCACGCAACTAGCTCATCCATGCTGTTTGCCTCCCTTTTCGTGATCTCGGTGACGTCCTGGTTTCTTCTCAAGGGACGGCATATCAAAATGGCCAAGCGGTCAATCATTGTTGCCGCGGTATTCGGCATCCTTTCCTCGGCCATGACCTTCTTTACCGGCGATGAGCATGCCTATGAAAGTGCCCAGCTTCAACCCATGAAACTGGCCGCTTTTGAGGGACTGTATGACGGCAAGAGAGGAGCTGAACTGGTGGCAATCGGCATCCTGAACAGCAACAAACAGCCCGGCGACTCCCAGGACCCCTTCAGCCTTGCCGTCAAGGTGCCCGGGCTGCTCTCGATTCTGGCCAACCGCTCTCCCGGCACCTTTGTTCCGGGCATCAATGACCTGGTGTACGGCAACGCGGAAGAAAACATCATGGGCGTTACCGAGAAAATGGAAAGGGGCAGGCTGGCCGTTGAAAACCTTGCCCGCTACAAAGCGGCGAAAAAAGACGGAGCGCAGGATCACGCCACCGCCGCTCTTGCCGTATTCAATGACAACAAGGAGTATCTGGGCTACGGCTATCTGGACAAACCGGAGGACGCGGTCCCTCCCGTGGGCCTGACCTTCTACAGTTTTCACATCATGGTCATCCTGGGCACCCTTTTTCCCCTGGTTTTCATGGCCTACCTGTTTTTCATCTACAAGGACACCCTGGCCAGGCAACGCTGGCTCCTGGTTCCCGGCACGATCATGTTTTTTCTGGGCTTTATCGCTTCCCAGGCAGGATGGATAGTGGCCGAGGTCGGACGTCAGCCCTGGGCCATTCAGGACCTTCTACCTGTTACGATCGCCCGGTCAAATCTGACCACCGGCACGGTGCAGGCAACATTCTTTATGTTCCTGGCGCTTTTTACCCTTCTGCTTCTCGTCGAAATCAAAATCATGTTGAAACAGATCTCAATCGGACCGGAGGAAAACTGATATGTTTGGCAATCTTGAGTTAACAACCCTGCAGCAATTCTGGTGGCTACTCTGTTCAGTGGTCGGCTCGCTGTTTCTTTTTCTCACCTTTGTCCAGGGGGGACAGAGCCTGCTCTGGCAGGTGGCCAAAACCGATGGTGAAAAAGCCCTGATTATCAATTCCCTGGGCCGCAAATGGGAACTGACATTCACCACCCTGGTACTTTTCGGCGGCGCGCTCTTTGCCGCCTTCCCGAAATTTTATGCCACCTCCTTCGGCGGCGCCTACTGGGTCTGGATTCTTATCCTCTTCACCTTCGTCCTCCAGGCGGTCAGCTACGAGTTCCGCTCCAAACCGGGCAACCTGCTGGGGGCGAAAACCTTTGAGCTTTTTCTGTTCATCAACGGTTCGGTGGGAATCCTCCTCATCGGCGCCGCGGTGGGCACATTTTTCACCGGCTCCAACTTTGTGCTCAGCGAATACAACCTGGTCACCTGGACCAATCCGCTGCGGGGGCTGGAGGCGGCCTTCAGCCTGTTCAACCTCTCCATGGGGCTGTTCCTGGTTTTCAACGCCCGCTGCCTCGGCGCCATGTACCTGGTCAACAATATCGACTTTTCGATCAATCCCGAACTGGAGGCCCGCCTGCGCAAATCAACCATGATCAGTTTTATCTGTTCACTGCCGTTCCTGCTCTATGTCCTGATCAGCCTGCTGCTCATGCAGGGATTCGGCGTGGACGAACAGGGAGTGGTCTCCATGGTTTCCCGCAAGTACCTGACCAACCTGCTGGCGGGTCCATGGATCCTCGGCTTACTTCTGGCCGGACTGGTTCTGGTGATCATCGGGGTCATCAATACCGCCCGAACCACCAGGACCGGCGGCATCTGGTTCGGCGGCCTCGGAACCGTGCTGGTGGGGCTGGCGATCTTTTTTACCGCCGGCTACAATAACACCTCCTTTTATCCGTCCAAGGTAGACCTGCAATCGAGCCTGACGATATTCAACGCATCGAGCAGCCACTATACCCTGACCGCCATGTCCTATGTTGCCCTGACCATCCCCTTTGTCCTGGCCTACATCTTTTATGTCTGGCGGGCCATGGATATGCGCAAGATCAACGCGGATGATGCCGGCCGGAACGGGGCCTACTGATATGTATTCCATGCAAACAACCATAACATCTGCAAGGAGTTAACCATGACGACCTTTTTGCTTATCAGCTGGATAGCGATCATTTTCATATCCTACAAGGTATCGGTCATAGCCCTGGACAAAGCCGGACTGCTTTGATACCGATTGATTAAACACACTGCATACAGGAGGGGGCGCCTGCCCCCTCCTTGGTCTGGCCGGATGTAAGCGGTCACAGGCGCCGCATTTTTTTGTCATCCATCGGCCTGCCCGCATACCTGATGCTCATCGGGCAGGCCCCTTCGCTGCCCCGTGGCCCCTATAACCGCAATAAATAAATGTCGGCCAAAACGCAATGCGTGATTGCTCCACCCCGCGAGTATCTATGTCCGGATTATCGTAAAAAATCCAAGACAGTCAAGGCAGCTGGAGTTCGTCCTTTCTAAGGCGGCAGGCCTTCCGGCTCGTTTCCCGTTGTTGACTTTCATAATCCGCAAGTCATATAATAAAAGCAACAATAGTATGATTTGATACCAGACAAAGCCAAACCTGCCGTGAGGCAGGGGCGGAAAACCACGGGTCTTACGAGATAGCCGGGTTGCTGTAACGATCAGCAACCCGTTTTTTTTTGCTCACGATCACCATAAATTAAATTGTGCGGGGGAAAAGGGATGGCAGCCGAAATCAGAAAGCTGGCACAAGTCATTGAGGACGAACATGAACTCATAAAAAAACGGCGAAAAAGGCTCTATCCCGAACTAAATAAATCCGGCGACTCCAAAGCAAATCTTGTCGGTCTGGCTCTTTCCGGTGGCGGAATCCGCTCAGGCATTACAAATCTCGGCGTCCTGTATGAAATGTCCCGGGTCGGCCTGTTCAGGATTGTCGATTACCTAAGCACGGTTTCCGGCGGCGGGTATATCGGCTGTTGCGCCTCCTCCCTTCTGTCACTGAAAAAACCCGATTCCGGCTCGATAACCGGCGACAATGTATACACCTACGAGAATGGCGACAGCGACTTGTCTCTTTTTTCAGCAAGCTGGAGTTCGTTTCCCTTCCGCGACCTTCCCGTGGCCGGCAAAAAATACCAGGCTGACGATCCCGCCCCCGGTTACAGCGAGGCCAATGCCTACTGCAGCAATTTCACCTCAAGAGACCAGGTCTTTCACCTCAGGGACCGGGCAAGCTATCTGATTCCCAGCTCACTCCCCTTTGGTTCTCATGTTATCAGGGCCATGGGGGCTGTAAGCGCCACCACCCTCCTCTCCCTCACCTGGTTTGCAAGTCTGCTTGTTTTCTTGACGACCATGTATATGCTCATCGCATTCCCGGCATGGAAAATCGACGGAACAGCGTTCCATCCGGCTTCCTCTCCACCGGTTGCCGACAGGCCGGCGTTAAAGGGCACACAACCGACGGATATAACCGTAAAGGGATTACCTGAAAAAACCGAAGACGGCGGAATCGTCAAGGGCATCATGGCGAGAGCCTCCAGGGCAATCAGCGATATAAAAGTCAGGCTGGCAGTCCAGGCAAAAGGTTTTTCAGAATTGGGCCCGAGCCGGCTGATCTTTTTGCTGTTGGGAATGGTCTGGGGTCTTGCGGCGCCTTTCTGCATGCATGCCCGGGGTAGAGCCATCAGGGCGAACAGGAGGATCGGCGAGGACAAGGAAAGCTTCGTAGGCAGGAAACAGTTGAAATGCATATCCCTGGTTACCATCGCCATGCTGTTCAGTGTTCTTGGAGTTTCCTACCAGCTTTTCAAGGGCACGTCCTCCTTCCCCGACGCCCGATTGTTATTCCCGGTGGTTTTTTCCATCGGCTGCCTGGCAGGCAGCCTCATATTGCTTTGCCTGCTGGCCGCTGATTTCTCCCCTTTGGGCCGCCGGAAAAAGGACAACCATACCGCTACCGGAGAAAAAGAGGGATACTGGCGCAGCCTGACATGGAATCGTATTTCCCGAGCGGAACTTTCCCTGTGCTCTGGAATTTTTCTCTATTGCCTGGCCGGAAGCTGTGTTTTCGCAGTCCTCCCCGCGTTTATTCTTTCCGGCAATGCCGGTTTTATTGCCCTGGTTCAGGCGGCAGTGATCATTGCGCTTCGTTACTACCTTTCCGGGAAAAAGAAAAAAACACCGGACATCAAACAGAGGAAGCTTACTGTTTTTCTGGCCAAAATAAACAAATGGCTGATGGGATTGTTGGCGCCTCTTTTCATTCTTCTGGCCGTCATAGGGATTGCCGCCTTTCTTGGGGGTTCGTTCTTCGGCGAAAACTGGCCCCATACGATCATGCCCGGAAATATCACATGCGCATTATTCGTGCTGGCCCTGGCAGGATTGTTCGCGCTGACCCTGTCCCGGCTGAATTTCAACAACATATCTCCTCATGTATTCTACAAAGACCGCCTTGCCGAGGCTTTTCTGGCAACGTTCATGAAGTGCCCTCCCCAGGACGAAAACACCGGAAACATCCGGACCCGGATGGATCTTGCCCGAAATTCAGTTGAAATGCACCTTGCCGACCTGCATGGAAACGAACCCCGCGAAAGAGGCACCAGTGCGAGCGCCTCGAGAGGGCCTTATCTTCTTATCAACGCAACCCTGAATCTCACCGCTGCCAGGGACCTGCAGGGGTATCGGCGTCAATCTGAAAATTTTCTTTTTTCAAAATGCTATACCGGGTCGGAAAGAACCGGTTACCTGGCGACCAGCGCATACAACCCGCCCATTGAGCTCGGCAGGGCGATGACCATAAGCGGCGCCGCGCTGACCTCGGTCATGGGAGCCCAGGGGTCCCTGGCCGAATCATTTATCTGCACAATCCTGGGGGTCCGCCTGGGCTACTGGCTGCGCAATCCCGTGGACATGGCAAGAACGCTGAAGAAACGGACCTGGAACTGGAAGAACCTGTACTATGAACTTTTCCGCTATACCGATTCCCGGGACAGCCATGTTTACCTCAGCGATGGCGGTCATTGCGGCGACAACCTCGGCCTGCTCGCGTTGCTGCAGAGAAAAACCAAGCTGATCATCGCCTCGGATGCCGAATGCGACCCGGAGCATGTGTTTAATTCTCTCAACAATTCCATTCGTCGCGCCTATGTTGATTACAACATCAAGATACATATTTCACTGGACGACCTGATACCCGATGAAAAAGGATTTACCCGAAGACATTTTGCCATCGGTAGAATCCTTTACCCGGACCGTCCCTGGCAAAAGAGCTGGCTGCTGGTCATCAAGAACACCATGACCGGGAAAGAAAGCACGCCGATCCTCAATTATCGGAAAAAGAGTCCGGCGTTTCCCCACGAGACAACGGCCGACCAGTTTTTTACAGAGGAGCAGTTCGAGGTCTACAGATCACTTGGCCGTGAAGCCTGCATGGAAATATGGCGCGAAAACATCGATATTTTTCGCTCCGAAGAATGGTTGAAAAATCCCTGGTCCGGCATTGACAGGTTTTGCCAGAGTCTTGCGCAAGAACGCCACAAGTGGGATGATGTGATCAGGGCAATATGGAGTTCGGAAAGAGGTGATTTCAACACTTGGAGCGGTTTCCTGACCACCATCATAGAAATAAAGTCTTCCGGACCCAAAGACGACTCAACCATGGTAAAACAACTTCACGAACTGCACGGCTGGCTGAAAGAGAACAAGCGCCATTTCAAATGGCTGCAGGAAAAATTTGATGTTCCCAGAACCTGGAGCCAGTTTGAAGAAATCCGTTACCAGGTCGGCACCAGATAGAATGGAAAGTGGAAAGGGGATGGATTTATTTAATACGGCAATAAACCCGTCCCCTTGTTCCGGTTAACCCGCTTTTCTCACAAGGGTTGTCGCGAGAAGCCTTAAAGTGCTGTGGATACAAGGCGCTGTACCGAAAACATTCGCAGGCATACTGTGCGTATGTCGAGAATGTTTTCGGTGCTGCAACGCAGTAGACATGGTGCTTTCCGGTTTCGCAGCAGATTCTGGCGAGAAATGCGGGTTAAGACAGTATTGACTCCTTTCTCGCGGAAATTATTTTATTCTTTAACTTTCACACCACACTCAGATTGTGCCGCTTCCGCAACCATCTCATCCTTTTCGGCTTCGGTGATCAGGCCATCGAGCCAGAAACTCTCAACGGTTCTGGCAATACAACTCACATATGCTCCGTGGTTGCGCCATTGATTATCGCACGGACAAAGGTCCTGAGCGGAACATCCTGCACCATTAACCAACTGATAGGCGGCGGTGAAAGGACACTGATCGCCTTCAGCGATACCGTCACTATCCGCATCATTGTCGCAGACATTACCAATCCCGTCTCCATCAAAATCAGCCTGATCGCTGTTGTATTGCAACGGACAATTGTCTTCATTATCATCGATGCCGTCGTTATCCGCATCCGGATCACAGACGTTGCCCCAACCGTCCCCATCATCATCTGCCTGATTAGGATTAAACACTTCAGGGCAATTATCGACATCGCCACACACTCCGTCGCCATCACCATCGTTGTCCACGTCAGAAGGGCAGACATCACATGCATCTCCCATGATGTCGCCGTCTTCATCATACTGCATTGGATTAGGCACTAACGGACAGTTGTCAACGTCGTCAGGATAACCGTCATCGTCACTATCCATTATGGCATCTTCACCATAAACGACAAAAGTGGTCAGGTGTTTGGTCCAGATGACCAGGTCATCACCGACAGATAAATATCCATCTTCAACACCGAGAGAATCGAGCAAAGATCCGTCATCCGCGCTCAGTTGCGTGGTTATTTCATGATACACGTTGAGCCTTGACCATCCGACAGAACGCCCCGCTTCCCCGGGGATAAGTATCCGTACAGGAGCCGAGAAAGTCAGTTCTTCATCTTCCAGACCGATTTCCAGAGCCAGGAGATATGGTGGCGTAACAGGCAGACCAAGTTCTACAGGATCAGGATATTCAACCACATAAGGGGCGTAAAAATTACCGGTAAAAGGCTGGCCGTTTTTATATATTACGAGGCCTGCAGGGAACTGCATGGTCACGTCACCTGCAGCCGTGCTGGTTGTCACGTTCTGCTGGTTGGATGGGGGGCCGAACCACTGAAGGTAATCACCGCCGTTTGGCACCTGCGGGTAAACAAGATTCGGCATGACCCCATCATAGTCATCGATGGTGACATTATCAAAAAAGAAGCCTGTATAACCGGAGGGATCGCAGGCAGAGCCTGTATGGTAGGGTCTGATACGATTGGAATCAATACGCCATCGGACACGAAAGTCGCTACCCACATAATCCGAACTTAAATTGGCGCTAGTATAGACTACCGAATAACAGGGAGATGACCCGGTGACCCTGCCCCCATAGGAGAAGTAGACATCGGTCCAGGTCATGCCGTTGTTGTTACTAACCTGCACTCGAACCGAATCTCCGGCATATGTCTGTATTGAGTGACGCCAGGCAAGAGTAAAGGTTTTGCCGGCAGATGAGCGGAGATCAATCTTGGGGCTCATAGCATAACTGTGTTCACTTGTATAGCCACCTTCAAGGTAATAGGGATTATGCGTGCTGGTTCCCCAACAGTAATTATACACCGCTCCCCCGTCCGGGGAACCCATGACATTTGAATATCCGCATCGCCATGAACTGGTTGAACCACTCACCGTGCCGGATAAATAGCTCCCGCAGGTCGCCAAAAAGTTCTGATTATACACTCTGGCTGCTCCGGCATTTTCTGCAATGAGCAGCAGGAAGCAGCCGGACACTAAAGCTAAGCATGATATCGTCTGGATGAACACCTTTCCCTTTTTGCGATCTCTCATACCCCCCCCTTTTTTGTTCGCTTATTCAATGTCCTGAATCTGTAACGGCTTCCAGAGGCTGTATTGTACAACCATCTGTTTTGACCCTTATTATGCCATTCAAATCCATATTTTTCGGAGACACCACCAAGCGGGTTGGCCGATTGGAATTTCAGACAACGCCATTTTTCCATACGTCATATTTATCAGTTTGATATATGATATGAAAAAACTGTGCCAATAATTCTGCCCATTATGTAATTTTCCTTACCGGACCGTAATTTGTGTCCATCCAGAAACAAGGATTTTTGTTCGAGATCAAGGCATGCGAAAAAAATTGCCGCAGGCATATATCTGATATTCCGAGGATAATTTTTTGAGCATAACACAGAGATCGGGCAAAAAGACCGTTTCTGGATGGACATGTAGGGAAAGCAATAACAGGTTGAAGATATGGCTTCATTTGAAATCCGCATGGCAAGCTCAACCGCTCCCCGCTGCCAATGGGACGATATCGAAAGCTTACGGATTCAAGAAGATAACAGAAAATGTACAAGGACTTTTTCATGACAAACCGCTCTTTTATTCACTTTCACGCAATATTGATGACCGTTATGGCTCTTTTAACCTTTGCCGCCCTTGTGCCGGCATCTTCCTCTCATGCTGCAGACCGCGCCGACAATCCTGCGGAAAACACCATCAACATCGCCTTTGATCCGGCCCGGTCATCCATGACCGGTACGTCCAGGATCACCCTGCCCCCGGATACTCCGCTCAAACTCTTTTGCGGCCCCCTGGAGATTACCGGAGCGATCCTGGAAATAGGCGGCAGAACCCCGCTCTCTCTGAAACCGACAACACAGAATATTCTCATCATTCCCGCCTCACCAACGGAACAGGTCGTCTACGTCTCCTGGAGCCTTCTTGCCACGGGCAAGGACAACAACCTGATCAGCGACAAGGGCATAACCCTTGCCGGGTCCTGGCATCCGCTGCCGGATATTGATATGGTCTACCGGCTGGAGGCAAGGCTGCCCGAGGGCTTTACCGCCATCAGTGAAGGAGAAATCGTCACCTACTGCCTGGATAATTTGAACAACAGGTATCTTACCACGTCCTTTGACCATCCCATCCGCTCCATCCATTTCGCCGCCGGACCTTATACGGTAAAAAGCAGAACCCTGCCGGGCGACATACTCCTGTCGGCCTTCTTTTTTGAGGAAGACATCGAACTGGCCGAAGAATATCTGGATAAAGCCCAGTATTACCTGGAACTGTACCAGGAACTGTTGGGTCCGTATCCCTATAATCGGTACAGTATCGTTGAAAACCGGCTGCCGACGGGATACGGCATGCCGACCTACACCCTGCTTGGGCAGGCGGTGGTTCGCCTGCCCTTCATCAAGGACACCTCCCTCGGTCACGAAATACTGCATTCATGGTTCGGCAACAGCGTGTTGACCGCCGAGGACGGGGGCAACTGGAGCGAAGGACTGACAACCTATCTTGGCGACCACTACTATGCCGAGCTGGCAGACCAGGGCGCGGACTACCGAAAAGGGCAGCTGCTGCGCTATGCATCCTATGTTCCGGCGGACAATGATATGGCCCTCCGGGACTTCAACAATCCCAGCGACTCCCAGCCCATGGCCCGCCATATCCGGGCGGTGGGATACGACAAATCAGCCATGGTCTTCCACATGCTGCGGCAACAGCTTGGCGACGACCTCTTTTTCAAGGGACTGCGGGAATTCTACCGGAAATACCGTTTCACCCGAGCCGGATGGGACGAGATCGAAAAGAGCTTTACCGATGTTACAGGCACAGACCTGTCACCCTTTTTCGACCAGTGGCTGACCAGGCGGGACATACCGGAGCTGGACATCACTTCCATTGATGTCACCCAGGTGAAAGGGCAGTCAACAATCTCATTTACCCTTCAACAAAATAGTGGTGAGCCCTATTCCCTGCTGGTGCCGGTCACGGTCAAGACCAGGACCAATACGGTGCAGCAGACTTTTCCCGTTTCCGAACAGAGCGTTGACATCGAGATGACCGTTGATGCGCTGCCGGTGGAAATGATCATTGATCCGGACTATGACCTGATGCGGATGATCACCGTCGGCGAAACCCCGCCCATCTGGTCCCGGTTCATGGGCGCCGGTGAAAAAACCGTTGTTCTGCCCGTATCGGAAAAGGATGCGGAGATATACGCTCCCCTGCTCCCCATGCTTGAAGAGCTGGGATCTGAGATGATAGCGGCGGATGAACTTGCCAACGAGGATCTCGGCGGGGGCAGCTTTCTCTTTCTCGGCAGCTCCGAGCACACCCTCGGCCTGTTTGCCGGTCCATCCCATTCAGACCGTGGGGTGACTGTTGATGTGCGGGAAAACCCGCTGTCTCCCGCCCACGTCATGGCGATCATCACCTCGCCGGACAGGGAGCAGACCGGCCTGATCGCACGAAAACTCCGGCATTACGGCAAGTACAGTTTCCTCTATTTTGAGAACGGCCGGATCATCGAGAAAAATACCTCCCCGTCAAAGCAGGGCATGCGGGTCAATCTGTTTACCGAGCCTGAAGCTGTCCGGGTGCCGGACATCCGGAGCTTTGATGATATAATTGACGAAATACAAAGCAGCAGGGTGGTGTATGTAGGCGAAATGCACACTGATATGGGCAGCCATATGCTGCAGCTGCAGGTGATCCAGGCTTTGTACCAGGCCGACCCCGACCTGGCCGTCGGCATGGAAATGTTCCCCCGCTCATCCCAGGAAGCCCTGGACCGGTACATCAGCGGCGCCATTGATACGGAAAAGGAGTTCATCAAACAATCGGACTACTTCAACGTCTGGGGTTTTGATTACCGCTATTACCGGGATATCATAGAATATGCCCATCGCAACAAAATACCCATTGTCGGCCTGAATATTGAAAAAGCCATTGTCAGCAAGGTTTTCAAGGAAGGAAGTCTCGCCGGGCTTGACGAAGAACAGATGCAGGTAATTCCCCCGGAGCGTAAACTCGATGCCCCGGGATACCGGGAGCGTCTTTCCCGGGCATTTTCCTCCCACGATCAACAAAATTTCACGGCTGACAAGATCGGCGGTTTTATGCAGGCCCAGTCAATCTGGGACGAAGCCATGGCAGAATCCATTGTCAATTATCTTGCCGCCAACCCGGAGAAAAAAATGGTCGTTATTGCCGGCAACGGCCATATATACAAAGACAATGCCATTCCTCCCAGGGTGGTCCGGCGGATGGATATCCCCCAGAGCGTGCTCACCAGTATCCACCAGGGAGGCACGGGCCTTGTCCCCGGCTACAAGGTGGACTACCTGGTCTACACCAGAACCATGGAACTTGAACCCTCACCCAAGGTCGGGGTGGTCCTTGAGGCGGAAAAAATCGACGACGATCCGGACCGAACCCGCCTGCGGATCAAGCAGATCAGCCCCCATGGCAAAGCCGGCGAGGCGGGTGTCAGGGAAAATGACATTATCCTCTCGGTGGAGGGAGAAAAAATCGAAGACATCGAGGATCTGAAGATACTTCTCCTGGACAGGCATCCGGGCGATACCGTGACCATGAAGATCCTGCGGGAGCATACGCTGAGGCGGGATGAAGAGCTGGATCTTGAAGTGGAGCTTTCCCTGCCCATGCAATCCATGAGCATGCCCCCTTCGCATCCCCGGTAAGCGTTAACATAAGCCATAAGGTTGAGTTAATAGCGATTACAGGATCCCGCTCCATCCTGACCCCGGCACCATCTCAGCCGTCGCGCACCGGCCACACATGAAAATTCCTGTCTTTCTTGACGCCTACTCCCAGGGCGCCCTTGACCAGATACAGAGCCCAGGCCCAGTCGGTTTCAAAACAGCTGGTTGTTGACGACCAGTATACTTCCCTGACGGAAGTAAAGGGATTATCAGCCGGCAATGCCTGCGCGTGGTGCGAACAATCCACCAGCGACTCCAGTTCGTTGATATTGGGCAGGCGCCAGGGCCGGTCGGCTGCAGAGGCATCACGCTCATTCAAATCCCCGACCAGATCCACTGCTTCAGGCCAGCTGACCACTTCATCGGACAGTGAGGCGCGGCAAAGCCATTCCAGACCCGTCAGCCTGTCCAACACCGACGCATTGTTGACCAGGAATCGCCGGGACGGCCAGCTGACTCCTGTTGCCGATCCTCCATCCTGCGCCGGGTCCTTTTCCTCAAGTACCGCTCCTTTTTCACTGTAACAGAGATGCTGCCCGGTTTCGGGCAGAAGACTGCTTGATCCCCTCACCGGCCAGACAAAGCAGTCCTGGGTTTTATTGCCGTAAAACATTCGTGCTCCGTCCAAGTGGACATACCACGCATAGGCCGTATTGATGGCAGCGGTGGTGGACGACCAGTACCAGCCGAGAAAAACATTGTGAAAAGGGTGGTCCGCCGGCAGCGCGGGACGTTTAGTCTGGTAGGAAATCAGGCTCCGCAGTTCTCTCCTGTTCGGCAAACGCCAGTCGGCAAACCCGAAGGCTGACCGCGCGTTCATGTCCCGGACAAAATCCAGGGTCTCCTTCCAGGAGAGAGGGAATTCAGGCAGATTCGCGTTCAACGTCCAGGTCAGCCCGGTGAGCCGGTCATCCACTGTCTCCTCAGCGGTGACAAAACGGGGGGCAGGCCACTCAAGACCGCGGAGCAGTTCTCCATCCTGCCCCGTGCCCCGGCAGGGAATTTCACGGCCATCCTGGTCATAACAGCCATGCTGGCCGGTTCGTTGAAAAGAGTGCAGATTCATGTTTTTTATTATATTAGCGCTCTAGGGATGTTTTTAACAGCACTTGCAGGCGGTTACAGTTTGGTGCAGATCCGCAAAAGAGATCTGTCCGCTATCCGGTGCAATGGTGCAGTGCTGATGCAAGTTGCCGGGCCTGTCTGGTCAGCGGCACGTCATGGACCCGGAGAATGTCTGCCCCGGCCATCGCGCAGTAAAGAGAAAGCATGGCCGTGGCACAGTCCCGCCGGTCAACCTCCAGGTCAAGGATTCTGCCGATGAATGCCTTGCGGGAGTGGCCGATAAGGACCGGGCAGCCGGTCTCTTGAAACCGGGCAATATTTCTGACAATGGTTAGGTTGTGTTCCACGGTCTTGCCGAATCCGATGCCGGGATCAACGATGATCCTTTCCCTGGCAATACCGTTGGCTGCCAGCCAGTCTATCCTTTGCCGGAAGAAATCCATGATCTCGGCAATCACATCATCATAATGGGGATCAATCTGCATGGTGTCGGGCGTGCCCTGCATATGCATGATGACCAGGGGACCGTTGTATTCCCGCGCAACCCGCACCATATCCGGATCATACCGCAGCGCGCTGATGTCATTGACCATGGTGGCCCCCGCAGCCAGGGCCTTTTCCGCCACTGCCGCCTTGGTGGTGTCGATGGATATCGGCAGGTCGGTCATCCGGCGGATGCGTCCGATGACCGGGATGACCCGGGCAAGCTCTTCCTGCTCGCTGACCGGTTCGGCAAAGGGCCTGGTGGACTCCCCGCCCACATCAAAAATGTCCACCCCGGCGTCAAGCATCCTGCTGATCTGCATGGTAATCATTTCATCATCCATCAGCAGGCCGCCATCGGAGAACGAATCCGGGGTGATATTGAGGATCCCCATGATTTCAGGTGCTGTATCCACTGCCATGTTGTTCACTGATCCCGTTTTATGAAAAAAAAGGCACAGAGTGTGACCCTGTGCCTTGGCGTTAATACCTTAAAGAGAAGATAGGAACTACTGCTGCGCGGCCTCGCCGGCCGGACTGCTCTCCTGTGCCCCGGCAGCGGCTGCTTTCTGCTCTTCATGCTCCTTAATGATCCGGTCAAGATCTTCAAGCACGATGGTTTCCCTCTCCAGGAGTTCCAGAGCCACCGCTTTGAGTATATCAATATTCTCTTCCAGCAACTTGATCACCCGGTCCCGGGCCTCCAGGACTATCCTCTTGACCGCATCATCTATCTTGCGGGCGGTGTCTTCGCTGAAATCACGATGCTGGGCAATCTCGCGGCCGAGGAAGATCTGCTCTTCCTTTTTGCCGTAGGTCAGGGGCCCCAGTTCATCGCTCATACCCCATTCGCAGACCATCCTGCGCGCCAGGTCAGTGGCCCTTTCCAGGTCATTGCCGGCGCCGGTGGTTATTTCATTAAAAACAAGCTGCTCCGCCACTCTGCCGCCGAAAAGGATGCAGATGGTTTTCTGCAAAAAGTCCTTGGAATGGGTATATTTCTCGTCAATGGGCAGCTGCATGGTCAAGCCGAGAGCCCTGCCCCGGGGAATGATTGTTACCTTGTGGATGGGGTCGGTATCGGGCAGCAGGCGCGCAACCAGGGCGTGGCCGGCCTCGTGGTAGGCCGTGACTTCCTTTTCCTTTTCACTGATGATCATGGACTTGCGTTCCGTGCCCATAATGATCTTGTCCTTGGCCATTTCAAGCTGCTCGGTGGTTACGTCCTCCGCTCCGGCCCGGGCTGCCATCAGGGCGGCCTCGTTGATCAGGTTTTCAAGATCCGCCCCGGAAAATCCGGGGGTGCCGCGGGCAATGACCGCCAGGTCGACATCCTTGGCCAGCTTGGTCTTTTTGCCGTAAATTTCGAGTATTTTTTCCCGTCCCTTGATATCAGGAACAGGAACGATGACCTGACGGTCAAAACGGCCCGGCCTCAGAAGGGCCGGGTCAAGGACATCGGGCCGGTTGGTCGCGGCAATAATGATCACGCCTTCGTTGGCTTCAAAACCATCCATCTCCACCAGCAGCTGGTTGAGGGTCTGTTCACGTTCATCGTGCCCGCCCCCCAGTCCGGCGCCGCGGTGCCGGCCGACCGCGTCGATTTCGTCGATGAATATGATGCAGGGCGCATTTTTCTTGCCCTGGGTAAACAGATCACGAACCCTTGAGGCCCCGACACCGACGAACATTTCGACAAAATCGGAGCCGCTGATGGTAAAAAACGGCACATCTGCTTCCCCGGCAATGGCCCGGGCAAGAAGAGTCTTTCCGGTGCCGGGAGATCCGGCGAGCAGGACACCCTTGGGAATCCGACCGCCCAGCTTGGTAAATTTCTGGGGATCGCGGAGAAAATCGATAATTTCCTCCAGCTCCGCCTTGGACTCGTCAATACCGGCGACATCCTTGAAGGTGACCTTGTGTTCACCGCTTTCACGCAGCTTGGCCCTGGTCTTGCCAAAGGAAAGCGCACCGCCCTTGCCTCCCATCTGCATCTGGCGCATGAAAAATATCCAGACACCGATCAACAGAATCATCGGAAACCAGGAGATGAAAATAGACATCCACATGGAATCCTTTTCCGGCTCCTTGACCGAAATATCAACGCCGGATTCACGCAGCATGGGGATCAACTCCGTATCGTCGGGAGCAACCGTAATAAAGGGACTGCCATCACGGCCGGTACCCAGGATCTTCTCCCCCTGGATGGTAACTCGGTTTATAACCCCGGTCTCAACGCTCGACCAGAACTCGCTGTAGGTCATCTGGCTGCTCTGGCCCTGGGGTTTATTAAAAACATTGAAGAGCAGTATCATGGTCAGGCCGATCACCAGCCACATGCTCAGATTCTTATAAAACGTATTCAATCAATCCTCCGAAAGGGAAAAATTCACCCGAAAAATCATATGTCTCTAGATAGTAATGCTTTTTGGCATAAAGTCCAGCCCTAGCAACCACCGGCCGGAGAAAATTCCTGCACCGTCTGCACGGACGCCTCCTCCCGGATCAAGGTTCCTATGGCCTGGGTCATGGACAGGGCGCCGGTGATGGTCGTGGTGTACGGAATATGAAGATCAAGGGCGGCCCGGCGGATGGTATAGGAATCCTCGGTTGTCCGGGAGCCTGACGAGGTATTGATAATCCACTGGACTTTGCCGTCCTGGAGCTTGTCCAGGATGTGGGGCCGTCCCTGGGAAATCTTGTTGACCTCTTCGCACTGGATATCCGCTTCCCGCAATCTGGCGGCAGTGCCGCGGGTGGCCAGGATGGAAAAACCCAGCCCGACCAGCTCCCTGGCCACCTGGACCACAGCGTCCTTGTCTCCATGCCGGACGCTGACAAACGCCCGTCCGGACACCGGCAGCACCTGCCCGGCAGCCTGCTGGGACTTGGCAACGGCGAGACCGAGCGATGAATCGATGCCCATGACCTCGCCGGTTGATTTCATTTCCGGACCCAGAAGCGTATCGACATTCTGGAAACGGTCAAAGGGAAACACCGCCTCTTTCACCGCCCAGTGCGTGATTTTCTTTTCTTCGGTGAAGCCCAGCTGCTCCAGGGTCATACCCATCATCACCTTAGTGGCGATCTTGGCCAGCGGCACTCCGGTTGCCTTGCTGACAAAAGGAACGGTACGGGAGGCGCGCGGATTGACCTCCAGGACAAAAAGGGTTTCGCCTTTGACGGCGTACTGCACGTTCATCAGGCCCACCACACCGAGTTCTTCGGCCATGGCCCTGGTGGCCCGGGAGATCTCTTCGATCATGGACTCTTTGAGGGTGTGCGGCGGCAGCACACAGGCGGAATCGCCTGAATGGATGCCCGCCTCCTCGATATGCTCCATGATGCCGCCGATAACCGTGGCGGCGCCGTCCGAAACCGCGTCCACATCCACTTCAATGGCATCTTTCAGGAACTGGTCCAGAAGAACCGGATGCTCGGACATGGCTATCCCCGGAAGGGCCATAAAATCGCGGATGCCCTGATCATTGTAAACGATCCGCATATCCCGGCCGCCAAGGACATAGGAAGGTCGCATAACCACCGGATAGCCGATCCTGTTGGCCGCTTCCAGGGCCTCCTCAAGGGTAAATGCGGTGTCGTTGTCAGGCTGCCGCAGACCGAGCTTCTGCAGAAACTGCTGAAATCTCTTGCGGTCTTCGGCCCGGTCAATGGCGTCGGGTGGGGTGCCGATGATCCTGACCCCTTTCCGGTCAAGGGGCACCGCCAGGTTCAACGGCGTCTGGCCGCCGAACTGGACGATGACTCCGTCCGGTTTCTCCCGCTCGATGATATCCAGCACATCCTCCCTGGTCAGGGGTTCAAAATAGAGCTTGTCCGAGGTATCATAGTCAGTGGAGACCGTTTCCGGGTTAGAATTGACCATGATCGATTCCACGCCGATCTCGCGAAGGGCAAATGACGCGTGCACACAGCAGTAATCAAATTCTATGCCCTGGCCGATGCGGTTGGGGCCGCCGCCGAGGATCATTATCTTTTTCCGGTCCGACACCCGGACCTCGTCCTCCTGTTCATAGGTGGAATAATAATAGGGGGTGTAGGATTCAAATTCCGCGGCGCAGGTGTCGACAAGCTTGAAAACCGGTTCAATGTTGTTTTCCCTGCGCAATTCACGGATATCGTCCTCGGAGGTGCCGGTCAGCTTTGCCAGCTGGTGATCGGAAAAGCCGAGCTGCTTGACTTTATACAGGTATTCACTGTCCAGGTTGGTAAAACCTTTGGCAGCAACTTCTTCACCCGCCACCACGATTTCCTGCAGATTGGTCAGGAACCAGGGGTCGATTTTAGTCAGGTCGTAGATATGTTCGATGGTCATACCCCGGCGCAGCGCCTCGAACAGGAAGGCCACCCGCCTGGAGTTGGGCTTGGTCAATCCCAGCTGCAGGTCGTCGGTGTCCATATCCTGCATTTCCTCCTTGCCGTCAAAACCAAAGCCCATCCGGCCCGTCTCCAGGGAGCGCATGCCCTTCTGGAACGCCTCCTTGAAGGTGCGGCCGATGGCCATGGTTTCACCCACCGATTTCATGGCCGTGGACAGGACATCCTCGGCCTCGGGAAATTTTTCAAAGGTCCAGCGGGGAATTTTGACCACACAGTAGTCAATGGTCGGTTCAAAGGCGGCGTAGGTTTCCCGGGTGATATCGTTTCTGATCTCGTCCAGGGTGTAGCCCACGGCAAGCTTGGCGGCAATCTTAGCAATGGGAAAACCGGTGGCCTTTGATGCCAGGGCAGAGGAGCGGGAGACCCGGGGATTCATCTCAATGATCATCTGCTCGCCGTTTTCCGGATTGACCGCGAACTGAACGTTGGAGCCGCCGGTCTCCACCCCTATTTCACGGATGATGGCAATGGCCGCGTCCCGCATTTCCTGATATTCGCGGTCGGTCAGGGTCTGGGCCGGGGCAACGGTAATCGAATCCCCGGTATGAACACCCATGGCATCCATATTCTCGATGGAACAGATAATGACCACGTTGTCATTCTTGTCCCGCATCACCTCGAGCTCGAATTCTTTCCAGCCCAGCAGACTTCTTTCCAGCATGACTTCAGTGGTCATGGAAAGATCAAGTCCGGCAGTGGCCATCTCCTTGAGCTCCTTGCGGTTGTAGGCGACACCGCCGCCGGTCCCTCCCAGGGTGAAACTGGGCCGGACAATGATCGGGAAGCCGATTTTTTCAGCGGCGGTCATGGCGTCTTCCAGCGTATGGACGATGGCGGATTCCGGGACCTTGAGGCCGATCTTCTTCATGGCCGCCCGGAACTCCTCACGGCCTTCGGCCTTGCGGATGACCGCAATGTTGGCGGCCAGCATTTCCACGCCGTATTTTTCCAGGATGCCGGTCTCGGCAACCTTGATGGCGGTGTTGAGCGCGGTCTGTCCCCCCAGGGTCGGAAGCAGCGCGTCCGGCCTTTCCCGCTCGATAACCTTGATGACGTATTCGGGCGTGATGGGCTCGATATAGGTGCGGTCCGCAAGTTCCGGATCGGTCATGATGGTGGCCGGGTTGGAGTTGATCAGCACTACCTCGTAGCCTTCTTCCTTCAAGGCCTTGACAGCCTGGGCGCCGGAATAATCAAACTCGCAGGCCTGGCTGATGATGATCGGTCCTGAACCAATAATAAGGATCTTATGGATGTCTGTACGTTTGGGCATGGTTATGCAACCTGTTTTTCAATTTATCTACAATCAGTTTTTTTTTCGCTTTCGCTTTTCATCAGATCGATGAACCGGTCGAACAGATACTCGGCATCATGGGGGCCCGGCGCATGTTCGGGATGATACTGTACCGAGAAGGCCGGATATTTTTTGTGCCGCATTCCCTCAAGGCTGTTGTCATTGAGATTGATATGGGTCACTTCGACATCATCGGGCAGACTGGCGGGATCGACACAAAAACCATGGTTCTGGGAAGTGATTTCCACCTTGCCGGTGGTCAGATCCTTGACCGGCTGATTGCCGCCGCGGTGGCCGAATTTCAGTTTGTAGGTCGATCCGCCGTAGGCAAGTCCAAGCATCTGGTGGCCGAGGCAGATGCCGAAGATCGGCGCCTGGCCCAACAGTTGGCGGAGGTTTTCCACCACTCCGACAATACCGGCCGGATCACCGGGCCCGTTGGAAAGAAAAACCCCGTCCGGTTCCAGGGCCAGCACCTCCGAAGCCGCGGTGGTGGCCGGCACGACCTGGAGCGCGCATCCGCGGTCGGCAAGGAGCCGGAGCTGATTGTATTTGATGCCGTAATCAAAGGCCACGACCTTGAATTTGCCCTTATCACCGTCAGCAAACCCGTGTCCCGGGGCCGGACCGTTTTCCGTCCACCGGTAGGGAGCAGCGGTTGTCACCCGCTCGACCATGTCCCGGCCGACCAGTCCCGGCCACTGTTTGGCCCGGCGGACCAGGGAATCGCCGTCCAGGTCCTCGGTGGAGATGACTGCTTTCATTGCTCCGCGGGTACGGATAATCCGGGTAAGCATCCGGGTGTCGATGCCGGTTATGCCGAGAACGTTGTACTTCCGCAGGAAATCGGCCAGGGTGGCGGTGGAGCGAAAATTGCTCGGAATCGCCTGGTATTCACGCATCAGAAACGCGCGGGGATGAACGGAATCAGATTCAATATCCTCTTCGTTGACCCCGTAATTCCCGATAAGGGGATAGGTCATGGTCACCAGTTGCGCTGTATAGGAGGGATCCATCAAGATCTCCTGGTAGCCGCTCATGCTGGTGTTGAAAACGATTTCACCGATTGCCTCGCCGCTGCCGGTAAAGGATTCTCCTGTGAGGACTGTGCCGTCCTCGAGACCGATCAATGCTTTCATGAATTATCTTCTCGTTGGTTTTGTGCGCCGTCCGGCAAAAGGTTCAGTACCATTTCCGCCTGTCGACCGGCGGCGCCTCGTTGAAGCGAAACAGCATGCGCTGCGTTCCGGCATGCCTGCGCATATATTTTTTTATCCCGCAGATGGCTGACAAGTGTTGCAGCAAGCGCATCAGCGTCCGCCACCCTGAAAGCGGCGCCGCTGTTTTCCAGGATCTCTGCGGCATCCAGGAAATCCTCGATGCTCGGTCCGTAATAGACCGGCCTGCCCCAGCGGGCAGCCTCCATTATATTGTGCCCCCGCTTTCTGACCAGGCTGCCGCCGACAAAGTTCACATCCCCGGCGCTGTACAGCTGCCCGAGGTCACCCATGGTGTCCACCAGAACAACCGGGGACTTCCGTTCGCCATCCTTGAGATCCGAGTAGAGGTCGTGATCCAGATCAAAACGGGCAAGCAGTTTCCGCACCTCCTCAAGTCGCTGGAGGTGGCGCGGGGCAATCACCCACAGCACCCCTCCCTCACACTCTTTTTGCAGGGCCTTGAACACCGGGATCAGCATCTCCTCTTCACCGGTCCGGGTGGAACCGCAGACAAACACGATCCGGTCGCCGGCCGCAAGCAGCTCCCGATGGACCCCTCTCATGGAGTCAACATCTTCGACCGGGTAATCGTATTTAATATTTCCGGTGACCCGGACAGTATCTGCCCGGGCGCCAAGGGCCTGGAAACGTTCCCCATCTTCCCGGCTGATCACGGCCAGACCTTCCAGAGTCCCGAGCAACCGGCCAATGAGCCCGCAGGCCATCCGGTACCGTTCGAGCGAGCGCCAGGTCATGCGCCCATTGAGCAGAACCGCGGGAATACCGGCCCGGTTGAGTTCAAGAAACATGGCCGGCCATAACTCGGTTTCCAGGCAGACATAGAGATCCGGTTTAATCGCAGCCAGAAAACGCCGGACAACTACAGGAACGTCCAGGGGCGCCAGGAAACAGGTTACTCCTGCCGGCATCTGGCTTCCGGCAACTGAACGACCCTGCCGCGTCATGGTTGAAAGAAAAAATTCGATTCCTTCCTGTTGGGCCAACAGTTCGGCAACAAGAACTCTGGCTGCCTGCACCTCTCCCACCGATGCCGCGTGGATCCATATGCGTGTGAATCCGTTGACTGATTTTACCGGTCTGCGCGGATCAAGGCCATACCGTTGCCCCAATCCGTGAAGCGAACCTTCTTTGACGCGGCTGAAAAGCAATACAAAAGGAAATGACAGGAGAAAAAAAACAGTTCCAACAGACTGATATATGTAATAAAGTACCAATTCTTCCTGTCCAGTTTTGCCGGTTGCGTAACGAGCACATAAATTTTATTATTAAAACAGGATTGCCCGGCCGCGTCAATAGAGAAGCGCCCCCATTCCGACAAATATCGGGATGGTTTTTCTTGACAATGATATTGATGCTTTGTAAGCAGACGCAAACCATTATTCATTATATTGGAGGTCTTATGCGCAATACATTTTTTTTCCTCCTGTTCACTTTCCTTTTCCTCACTATCGGAGATTCAATCATGGCACAGGACAAGCAACTGCCGGATGGCCTTTATGCAAAAATAAACACGGATAAAGGCGAAATTCTGCTCAAACTTCATTACAATGAAACACCGCTGACAGTCATCAACTTTGTCGGTCTGGCTGAAGGAACCCTGTCCCTTGGCGGTTCCGGCAAACCCATCTCCACCCCGTTTTACGACGGTCTCAAGTTTCACCGCGTGATCAAGGGATTCATGATCCAGGGGGGATGCCCGCTGGGTACCGGCACCGGCGGACCCGGGTATAAATTTCCGGATGAAATCGACCCCTCGCTCAAGCATAACGGACCCGGAGTGTTGTCCATGGCCAATTCCGGGCCTGATACCAACGGCAGCCAGTTCTTCATCACCCATGTAGCCACGCCCCACCTGGACGGCAAACACACCGTGTTCGGCAAAGTGGTCCAAGGACAGGATGTGGTTGATGCCATCGAACAGTCCGACGTCATCAATAAGGTTGAAATCATCCGGATCGGCGAGGAAACAAAGGAGTTCAAGACCGACCAGCAGGCCTTTGACTCAGCCCTGGCCATGCTCAAGGCAGGCGAGGAAAAACAGCGGCAGGAAAATGCAGCCGGGATCGAAGAGCGTATAGCCGACAAGTGGCCCAATGCTGTGAAAACAGCCTCGGGACTCCGCTACGTAATCAAGGAGGAAGGAACTGGAGAGTCACCCAGCCCGGGCAGCACCATTGCCGCCCACTACACCGGACGTCTCCTGGAAAACAACAAAAAGTTTGACAGCTCATATGACAGGGGAGAACCCATCCGTTTCAAGGTCGGCACCGGCCAGGTCATTCCCGGCTGGGACGAGGCCCTGCTGACCATGAAAAAGGGAGAGAAAAGAATCCTTATCCTGCCCCCGGAACTTGCCTACGGCTCCCGCGGGGCCGGCAATGTGATCCCCCCGGATGCCTGGCTGCTGTTCGATGTGGAGCTGATCGATTTCTAAACGGAACCAGTCTCGGCTCGCCCGGGTCCAGACCAAGGCGTTCAATCACTTTGGCAAGAGCAGAATAAAGAGTTGAATAAATAACCCCATTGATCCATTGATGGGGTTTTTCTTTTGCCCTGCACAACCCTGCTCAGAACGTACACATACCGGTCCTCTCCAGGATCCGGTAGACAAAAAATCGAACCACTGATTCATCGGCATATTTTTCATAGGCCGCGCTGAAACGCCTGTGATCCGGATTTGTCCAGAGCAGCCGGAAATGGTTGCGGGCATCGCTGAAAATTTTTTCCTTTCCGCCTCCCCTTACCGCCACATCTGTTTCCAGGTTGAGATCATCCAGATTCCGGCGGGTGAGGTTGGCCGAACCGAGCAGCATGAAGTGTTTTCCCTGCCCCTGCTCCATCATCACCATCTTGGAATGCTGCTGCTCTTCACCGGTCAACGCCCACCTGACAGCGATATCCGCCCGGACCAGTTCAGCGGCCGCCTGCCTGTTGGGCATGCCGCTTTTGACCCGCCCGAAAGCGTCCTTATTGGGATCAAGAAGGATACGGACCCCTGCCCCCTGCCGGCGCGCTTTTTTCAAGGCGCGAATTATATCACGGTCGGCGAGATAGAACATGATCATATCAATCCGGTCGCCCACTCCTGCATTGCGCAGCTGATCCAGAAGGACCTTTTTTATTTTTCCTTCGGTCAGGACCTGGACTGTCATCTCCGCGGCCTGCGGTCCATCGGGCGCCAAGACCTCAGGCACGGTTGCTCCGGCCGCGCCCGGCACTGCCTGTTCGCTTTGCAGCAGGTCTCGCACTGCTGCTCCGGAAAACCACAGCCCGACGTTGCCATGCGCGCTGCTGCCGTCATGGGAATTGGCGGAAGTAACCAGCCCTGCATAGCCGTCCGGGCCATCGGCCACAACAACCTTGCGGTGATTGGCCTTGAAATTGAGCATCCGGAGATAACTGCGGACCGAAACCCGCCCGGGCCCGAACGGATTGGGAAGAACCCCGCCGGGCCCGTTGCCGGACCAGCTCAACAGGACCCGCCACAGGGGCGAATAGAAAAGATTGCTGTCCGGCAGTTCCTCCAGGCGGGTTTCGACCACCTCGACACCCGACTCCTTCAGCCGGTCCAGGTATGGATTGACCATCCCGCCATACACGGTATTGACCGGATCGGTGATAAACACTATCCGCATATCCGGGTATTGCTGCTGCTGCTCGATCAGCGCCGTTGTCAATTCATGGGCAAGGGGGCGGTATCTGTCGCGGCGCCAGCCGGTGAAATCATTGAACAGGAACATGTCCAGCAGGATGAACCGGCGGGAAGAACGGATTATTTCCAGGAGAGCGTCAAAGATCTGCTGCTCGCATTGCCGCTGCCCCTGTTCATCCACCCAGGTGAGATCACGAAGAAAATGTATTTCACCAACAGGCCGTATTTTTCCGGCAAATGAAAGCCCGCCGGTAAGAGGCCGGTTGGCGTAATATATCCCGGCAACCAGGACAAGCAGCGCAATAACAGCGCTCATGGTCACCAACACGACTGTCAGGGTATCCGGATCCAACATCACTCTTAGTCAACTGGTCACTGATTTAACAAAAACGCTTACCACGGATACCATAGTATCATGTTCAGGGCTTCTGCGCAGTTATTCATCATCTGGTGGTGGACATTACCGATAACTCCATGATAAGATGAAATATTTGAAAACGGTGAATCCTTTTTCACCGCGTCCGTTATATCCATGGCGACGTTGACAAGGAGTTTCCATTATGCTGCCTGGCAGAATTATCCTGGTTATTCTCACCCTGCTCTCCTGCTTTGCTCCAGCCCAGGCGATCTCATCGCCGCCAATCCCCGACCAACTGCTTCCCTGGAAGGACTGGGTCCTGTACGGCCATGAGGAGCAGATGTTCTGCACGCCCCAGGCAGATAATCCTGCGCGGATCCAGTGCGACTGGCCCTCTGAAATCGTCCTGGAACTCAATGATTCGGGCGGATCTTTTACCCAGACATGGCTTGTCCAGCATGAGCGATGGATCCAGCTGCCCGGGGACCATGAAAACTGGCCGGAAAGGGTCACGGTCAACGGCGAGCCCGCCCTGGTTATTGCCAGACAGGGGACGCCGCAGGTCAAACTTGCCCAGGGTGAATACACCGTGAAAGGTGATTTTTCCTGGATGGCAATGCCAGAATACCTTACTGTCCCCGGCCACAGCGGGATTGTTTCCCTGGCCCTCCATGATCGAATCATCCATTTTCCCGAGTTGGATGACCAGGGCCGGATATGGCTGCAGGCGAAAAAACAGAAGGAGGAAAAGATTGAGAACCGCCTGGCGGTCAAGAGCTTCAGGTTTATTGACGACCGGATACCGCTGCAAATGGATATTTTTCTCCAGCTGGACGTCTCGGGCAGCCCGCGCGAAGTTACCCTGGGACCGGTTTTTTCCAAGGACCGGTTCATCCCGGTATCAATGAAAAGCTCCCTGCCGGCGCGGCTGGAGCAGGACGGCCGCCTGCGCGTCCAGGTCCGCCCCGGACAATGGAACCTTACCCTGACCGCCAGGCACATCGGCCAGACAACCTCACTGCGGTTCGTCAGACCGGAAGACGGGTTCTGGCCCGGGGAAGAGATCTGGGCCTTCAACTCGCATCCCGACCTGCGGGTGGTCGAGGTTGAAGGCGTTCCGGCCATTGACCCGCTCCAGACATCACTTCCTCCGCAATGGCAGAAATACCCTGCCTTTAGACTGCTTGCCGGCGACACCATGCAGTTCAAGGAAATAAAACGGGGAGACCCGCGCCCGGCGCCGGACCGGTTGAGCATGAACCGCAACATCTGGCTGCGCTTTGACGGGTCCGGCTACACCCTGCAGGACATGATCACCGGGGCCAAAACATCGGACTGGCGCCTGGAGATGAACCAGCCGATTCAGCTCGGCAGGGTGGTCATTGACGAGGAGGAGCAGTTTATTACCAGACAGGAGAAAACCGGCAAAACAGGCGTTGAACTGCGCAAGGGGCAGCTCAACCTGGCAGCGGAAAGTATATATAATGAAGACATTGCAACACTGCCGGCCACCGGCTGGGACCATGATTTTCAGCAGGTTCGGGCCAGCCTCTTTTTACCCCCGGGCTGGCGCCTGATCAACGCCTCAGGCGTGGACACGGTCCATGGGACCTGGGTTAAAAGGTGGACACTGCTTGACTTTTTCATAGTCCTGATCCTGACCATCGCCATTGCCAGACTTTTCTCAACACCACTGGCAGCGCTGGCATTCGCAACCCTGGTGCTCATGTATCATGAACCCAATGCCCCGCGCTGGATATGGCTGGCCATCCTGATCTGCGTCGCCCTGTTGCGCCATCTCCCGGAAGGACGATTCAAAAAAGGGATCAGGGCGCTGCAGATTATCAACATCCTCATCCTCATTGGTATTGCTGTTCCTTTTTCCATTGCCCAGCTGCGCACCGGCATTTACCCCCAGCTGGAAAAACCGTGGCAGTCCATGGACGCCAGGCAGCCCGTGCAGCCGGCTGCAGCTCCGGCACAGCAATACGGACAGGAACCGGCCAGGGATGAGGCGCCGGCAATAATGGAAAGCACAGGCAGACTGAGCAGCAAACTCGAGGTACGGAAAAAATCCCCGCTTCTCCAGTATGAAGGCGCAGCTGACAGCCGTGTTTACTCCTCTGCCGGCAAGGTTGCCCAGTACGATCCTTCCATGGTCAACCAGACCGGGCCGGGCCTGCCCAATTGGCAGTGGAACACGGTACCCATGAGCTGGAGCGGACCGGTCCGGCGCGACCAGGAGATACACCTGCTGCTCATCGGCCCCGGCCCAAACCTGATCCTGTCGTTTGTCCGGGTGATCCTCCTGGTATTGCTGACCCTGGGAATTTTCAATATCCGTTTCCGCAGGGGCCATGGAAGTCCATTTGCTGACCTGAAACCTCTTTTTCTGGTGCCTGCCGCGCTGTTATGCCTCCTCTCGCCCTTGCCCGGGCAGGCCGGCGACATACCTTCGCCGGAGATGTTCGAGGAACTGCGGAACAGGCTTCTGGAACAAAATGACTGTTTCCCTGAATGCGCCGATATAAGCCGGATGGATATCAATATCACCCCGGAGCAGCTGCACATGGAGATGCGGGTTGCCATGCAGACCGATGCGGCCATTCCCCTGCCCGGCGATGCCAGGCACTGGCTGCCCGGACAGGCAACCATTGACGGCTCAAGGGCCGGGGGGCTGTACAGGACCGGCAACCGACTGTGGCTCCTCGTGCAGCAGGGCGAGCATGTTGTGAGCCTCAATGGCCGGGTGCCTGACCGGAACAGTCTGCAGCTTCCCCTGCCGCTCAAGCCGCACCGGGTGCAGAGCACCGCCCTGGGCTGGACAGTCCAGGGCATTGATGAGAACGGCAAGCCGGACAACCAGATCCAGTTCAGGCGGATCGTTGAAGAGGAGACCGTGACAAACCAGATCCTGGAGACCGGCATACTGCCGCCCTTTCTCATGATCGAACGGACCCTGCGTCTCGGCCTTACCTGGAAGATCGAAACCACGGTCCGGCGGATCAGTCCCCCCGGTTCGGCGGTGGTGTTCGACTACCCTCTCCTTGCCGACGAATCCGTTGTTACCGAAGGCATAAGGGTCAAGGACAACCAGGCCCGGATAACGCTTGATCCGGACCAGAACCACCTGCAGTGGGAATCAGTGATTGATAAAGGCGGCGAAATCAAGCTCATCCATGCCGAGACAGACCTGTGGACGGAAATGTGGCAGGTGGATGTCAGCCCGATTTTTCACCTGGAGACCACCGGCATCCCGGTCATTCTGCACCAGCAGGGCAACCGGTGGTACCCGACCTGGCACCCCTGGCCGGGCGAGGAGGTAACGCTGACCATTACCAGGCCGGCAGGAGTCCAGGGGCAGACCATGACCATTGACAGTGTCAAACTGGAAAACCAGCCCGGCCGGAGAACAACCAGCACCAGATTGACCCTTGCCCTCAGGAGCAGCCAGGGAGGGCAGCATACCATCACCATTCCCGGCAAAGCGCGTCTGCAGGAGGTGCGGATCAACGGCCAGGTCCAGCCCATTCGCCAGGAAGACAACAGGGTTCCCCTGCCCGTCAGACCGGGCAGGCAGGAAATACTCCTGCAGTGGAACGAGGACGCCGGTATCACTTCATTGTACCGATCTCCGGAAGTGGACCTCGGCCTCGGCAGTGTGAACAATTCCATTGAAATCCAGCTCCCCGGCAACCGGTGGCCGCTGTTTACGGGTGGCCCGCTGATGGGGCCGGCCGTGCTTTTCTGGTCCGTGGCCCTTATCATCCTTGTCATTGCTTTCGGCCTGGCCAGGACCGGCCTGACACCGCTGAAATTCCACCAGTGGTTTCTGCTCGGCATCGGTATGAGCCAGAGCAATATCGTTGCATCCATACTTGTTGCGGCCTGGCTGATAGCTCTCGACCTGCGCCGCCGGACCAGTCCGGAAATGGACAAGACAACATTCAACCTGATGCAGACAGGCATTGCCGCCCTGACCCTCCTGGCCATGGGCTCACTGATCATGGCCATCAGCCAGGGCCTCCTGGGGCATCCGGACATGAACATCGTGGGCAACGGCTCCCACAGCGGCCTGCTCAAATGGTACCAGGACCATAGCGCCGGGATCATTCCCCGGGCCTGGGTATTCTCCATCCCCATGTTCGTGTACCGCCTGGCCATGCTTGCCTGGGCCCTGTGGATATCCTTCAGCCTGATCAGCCTGCTCAAATGGGGCTGGAACAATTATACGGAACCGGTTATCTGGCATAAAATCCCCCGGAAAAACAAATTGCGGCCAAAGACGAAAGAGGATAAAGATGCGTGACCGATTGACCTTTCCGCAACCCGCCGGCATAGAAAGCTAACATGAGCATACAGGCATGAAGACAACAAAAAGTCATTCATCATGGCATATATATAAAGCCTTTTGCTGGTCGCTGAAGGGACTTCATTCAGCCTTTAAAAATGAAGTGGCTTTCAGGCAGGAATTTTTCTGTTTCCTTGTCCTCTTTCCCCTTGGCCTGTACCTGGGGAGGACGGCAACAGAAAAAGTTTTACTGACGAGCTCGCTGCTGCTTGTGCTGATCATCGAACTGCTCAACAGCTCCATCGAGGCGGCAGTGGACCGGACGGGCGAAGAAATCCACCCGCTTGCCGGCAGAGCAAAGGATATGGGGTCGGCGGCAGTATGCATTGCCCTTGCCAACGCAGCGCTGGTATGGGGGATTCTACTTTATGCCATGTTTATGTAAAACGCCTGCCGCACCTCACGACAGGCCACCGGGCAATCCATGAAAGGCAGCCGGGAAGCCCTCTAACTCAACTTTCTGACTTATGTTAACTTACTGTAAAGAAAAAGAATGTATGAGTCTTCAACTCGCTTATTGATCAGGCTGTAGGCTGAAGACTATTAGGCTACTTGCGAAAACCGCCCCTAAAGGCCTATAGCCTTAACAGCTAACAGCCTATTCCAACATAATTAATATATAAATACTTCATGATTTCAGGAAAATAGATCAACTCAGAAAGTTGAGTCTCTAATATTTCAGCCCTACCCGGTCCCGGACCAGATCAAGGGTCACCGTTGCTTTCTGCCGTGCTTTATCCGCTCCCCTGGCAAGGGTCTCGCGCAGGTAATCCTGGTTTGCCAGCAGCTCTTTTCGTTTGGTCCGCGCCTCGGCATAATAATCACGGATCAGCTCAAACAGCTCCTGCTTGATGTGGCCGTAGGCCGCGCCCCCGTTGACATACAGGTCATGGACTTCAGCGAGTCTTTCCGGGCCCATGAACAGCTTGAGCAGGGCATAGAGGTTGCAGGTGTCGGGATTCTTGGGTTCTTCCACCGGGGTCGAATCGGTCTGAATGGACATCACCAGCTTGCGCAGGGGTTTATCTTCGATAAAGATCGGGATGGTGTTGCCATAGGACTTGGACATTTTCTGGCCGTCCAGTCCGGGTACTGTTGCCATGTTTTCGTTAATGGCCGGTTCAGGCACCACGAATGTTTCACCAAAGGTGTTGTTGAATTTGACGGCTATATCGCGGGCAACCTCCAGGTGCTGCTTCTGGTCCTTGCCCACCGGCACAATCTCCGACTGGAAGAGCAGAATATCGGCAGCCATGAGCACCGGGTAGGAAAACAGGCCGTGGCTGGCGGCAATGCCCTTGGCGGTCTTGTCCTTGAAGGAATGGCAGCGCTCAAGCAGCCCCATGGGCGTAAGGGTGGAGAGTATCCAGGTCAGTTCGCACACCTCGGGCAGGTCCGACTGCACCCAGAAGGTACAGCGCTCCGGGTCAAGGCCCAGCGCCAGGAAATCCGCCGCAGCCTCCAGTGTTCCCTCCCTAAGACGCCTGGGGTCATGCACCGATGTCAGGGCATGCAGATCAACAATAAACACGTAGAGGTCTGCGCTCTCCATGTAGTCGATCATGGTCTTCATCATGCCGAAATAATTGCCTATATGAAGTTTTCCCGAAGGCTGAATGCCTGATAAGATTCTTTTCATGATTCCTTGTCCTGGTTTACAGCTGCCAGATTTTTCCGTACCGGCTGAACCATTGTACAGATCAATATCGCAGCAGGTGACGGTACAGCATTGTCAAAATCAGTCGCCACGTAGCGTGAAAAACAGCCGCCGAAATACCCGAATGGTGCGCCGTCTCTCAGATATGCGGTTACTCTATAACCGAAAATAAAAAAAAAGGGGAGAGCGGAATATACTCCGCTCTCCCCTTGAATCAAGAAGAAAAAATTTATTTCACTTCTTCAAAGTCGGCATCGACAACGTCATCGTCATCCTTACCGCCGCCGCTTTCCGGTCCGGCTCCGCCCTGTCCGGCATCTTCCGGACCGGCTCCGCCCTGCTGCGCCTTGTTGGACTGGGCATACATCAGTTCCGCGAGCTTGTGGGAAGCCTGGGTCAACGACTCGGTCGCCTTCTTGATATCGTCCACATTATCGCCTTCAAGGGCCTTCTTGAGATTGGCGATCTCATTCTCCACGTTGGACTTGGTCTCGGCGTCAATCTTGTCGCCAAGGTCCTTCAGGCTTTTCTCGGTCATATGGATCATTGAATCGCCGTTGTTCTTGGCCTCAACCAGCTCTTTGCGCTTCCTGTCCTCATCGGCGTGAAGTTCGGCGTCCTTTTTCATCCGCTCGATCTCTTCCTCGGAAAGGCCGCTGGATGCCGTGATCCTGATGGACTGCTCCTTGCCGGTGCCCATATCCTTGGCTGAAACGTGCAGGATGCCGTTGGCATCAAGGTCAAAGGTCACCTCGATCTGCGGCACTCCGCGCGGGGCCGGCGGGATATCGGACAGCTCGAAACGGCCGATGGTCTTGTTGTTCTGAGCCATTTCACGCTCACCCTGCAGGACATGGATGGAAACGGCAGGCTGATTGTCGGCGGCCGTGGAGAACACCTGGCTCTTCTTGGTGGGCACTGTCGTGTTTTTCTCGATGAGCTTGGTAAACACGCCGCCCAGGGTTTCGATACCCAGGGAAAGCGGTGTAACATCGAGCAGCAGGACGTCCTTGACATCACCCCTGAGGACACCGCCCTGAATAGCCGCGCCGATGGCAACAACCTCGTCAGGATTGACACCCTTGTGGGGCTCCTTCTCGAAAATCTTTTTAACTTTTTCCTGCACCTTGGGCATTCTGGTCATACCGCCGACCAGGATAACTTCATCAATATCCGAGGGGTTGAGACCGGCATCTTTCAATGCAGTCCGGCAGGGGCCTTCGGTACGGTCGATAAGATCTTCCACCAGGCTTTCCAGCTTGGCGCGGGAAAGTTTTATATTCAGATGTTTGGGGCCCGAGGCATCCGCCGTGATAAACGGCAGGTTGATGTCGGTCTCCATGGCGGTGGACAGTTCCATCTTGGCCTTTTCCGCTTCTTCTTTCAAGCGCTGCAGGGCCATCTTGTCGGTCCGCAGATCGATTCCCTGGTCCCGCTTGAATTCATCGGCCAGCCAGTTGACTATCCGCATGTCAAAATCTTCGCCGCCAAGGAAGGTGTCGCCATTGGTGGACTTGACTTCAAATACACCGTCGCCGATCTCGAGGATGGAAACGTCGAAGGTGCCGCCGCCAAGATCGAAAACAGCAATTTTCTCCTCGCCCTTCTTGTCCAGACCGTAGGCCAGGGATGCGGCGGTGGGCTCGTTGATGATCCGCTGGACGTTCAGGCCGGCTATCTTGCCCGCGTCCTTGGTCGCCTGGCGCTGGGCATCGTTAAAATAAGCGGGCACGGTAACAACCGCTTCGGTCACCGGCTCGCCGAGATATTCTTCCGCGGTTTTCTTCATTTTGCCAAGAATCATGGCAGAGATCTCGGCGGCGGTATACTGTTTGCCGTCCACCTCGACCACGGCGTCGCCGCCGGTTCCCTCAACTATCTTGAACGGGCTGACCTCGACGGACTTCTTCACTTCCGGATCGGTGAATTTACGCCCGATAAGCCGCTTGATCGCAAACAGGGTTCTGGTCGGATTTGTCACCGACTGGCGCTTCGCCACCTGGCCGACCAGACGCTCCCCGCTGTCATTAAAAGCAACAATGGACGGAGTAGTTCTGTTGCCCTCGACATTTGCTATAACCTTGGGGTCACCGCCTTCCATGATGGCAACGCACGAATTGGTCGTACCAAGATCGATCCCGATTATCTTGCTCATAATCTTTTGCTCCCTAATATCTTATTAACAATAAAGTTGTGTATCATTTCAGCCGGTAACAGCTGTTATATTATGTAATATGTATAATGTGCACGATTCATTCAATGTCAAGGAAGACATCGAACTTGAACAGTACAATTTTAAATTTTTATTCCTTGCCCCGCGAAACCACCACCTTGGCGGGCCGCAGCAGCCTGTCCTTGAAGCGATAGCCTTTGGCAAACTCCTGCAGAACATGGCTGGCAGGGACCTTGTCGCTTGCTTCCATGACCATGGCTTCGTGTTCATTGGGGTCAAACTGTTTGCCGGCGCTTTCCAGCGGCACTACTTCGAACTTTTCCAGTGTCGACAGCAACCCTTTCTGCGTCAACTCAACGCCTTCAAGCAGCGCGGCCAGTCTCTGGCCGTCATCGCCGGAATCAGCTGTTCCCTGCTCAAGGGCGCGGTCAAGATTATCAACCGTTGTCAGCAGCTCCCGGAAAATATTTTCACCGGCGTACTTGACCAGTATTTCACGCTCCCGCTCCATCCGCTTTTTAAAATTCTCAAATTCGGCGGCAAGGCGCAGCAACTGGTCCCGCTTCTCGTCAAGCTGCTGCTGCAGCTGTTGGACATCCGGTTCTTCGCTCCCGCCCCGGGTTTCTTCCGAACCGTTCTCCTCGACGGTATCGTCAAACTGCGCAGCGTCTTCATCAACGTTGGAGTTCTGTTTTTTCACTTCTTCGGACAAAATATTCTCCTTGCACTCAATATGTATTCAAGGCCGTCTCCAGCCGGAGTTTCAACCGCAAAAAAACGAAAAATATCGTACTAATAGAGAATTGCGGATCTGTTCATTCCAACTTTTGCCGAACATTAAGAATGGGCCTGTGCGTTGTCAAGGCATCAGCCTGAATATGGGGCGGGAAAAATAAAAAAAACAAAACAAGGGATTTTTTGCGGACCGGCAACGGAATAAATTGCCGGTCCGCAAAAATTCTGATCAGGCAGAGGCGAGATATCTCCGTATGCTTTCAGCAATGGTTTGGAATATTTTGATAAACTCCTCTTCATTCCTCTCCAGCAGGGTAATCCGGAACCCCTGGAGCTCGGTGGCAAAGGATGACAGCGGCACCACGCACACCCCGGTTGAGGCAAGCAGATAATAGACAAAACGCTTGTCCGGGGCGACATCCGGGCCGGAAACCAGCTCCTGGACCGATCTCTGCACACCCACATCATCAATGGGCAGCGTCTGCTTGTGGTTTAATTCACCCTGGAGAAACACGGCGCTCATATAAAAAGCGCCGTTGGTCCGGTTCACCTGCAGCCCCTTTACATCCTTGAGGATGTCATAGGCGATGTTTGAAAACCGCTCATACCGTCTGATCCGTTCTTCAAGATAAACGGGGTATTCGGGGTGGGTCTGGATTTTCGGCAGCACCGCCTGGGGCAGTGTGGTGGAGCAGACCTCGACCATCTTGGCGTTGAGAATGGAATTGATATACTTTTCGAACATGGGGTCGCGGTGTCCGTTGTAGACCTCGATCCACCCGCAGCGGCTTCCGGGCCAGGGCATTTCCTTGGATATGCCGCGCATGCTGATGGCCGGCACCCTGTCGCCGATGACCGTGCACAGCGGCGCCGCCTTGGTGCCGTTATAGGTCATGTTCTGGTATACCTCGTCACAGATGATGAACAGATCATTTTTCTCCGCAATATTGACAATTTCCCGCAGGATATAGTCCGGATAGACTGCTCCGGTGGGATTGTCCGGATTGATGATCAGTATTCCCGCCACTGCCGGGTTATACTTGATATGATTTTCAATATCCTCCAGGTTCGGATACCAGTTATGGTTGGGATCAAGAATATAGGTGACGGGCCGGTCCCCGGCATGGGCGGCTTCCGCCGATGAATGGGTCGTATAGCTGGGAGTGGGTACAATAACCCGGGCAGTGCGCTTCAGGAACCCGAAAATCTTGGAAATAGCATCACCCAGGCCGTTGAAAAAAATGATGTCATCGGCTGTAATCCGGACGCCGCCCATTCTGTTAACCTGGTCGGCAATGTATTCCCGGGTGGAAAGAATCCCTCTGGTGGGACTATAGCCGTAGGTCAGATCATCCTGAACCGACTCGGCCACGATTTCCTTCATCCAGGCCGGTATCTTCTCCCCTTTGGCAATGGGATCGCCAATATTTTCCCAGTTGACGCGAACACCCATTCTCTGGAGCTTTTCGCCAACATTGACTATATTTCGAATTTCGTAGGTCAGCTCACCGGCGCCGATATGGACAATATCCGTCCGCATGCTTCAAGTCTCCGTTTATTCTTTTATTTTATCAGGGGGCTGATTTCTGATGGTTATGTAAAGGTAAAGTAAAAAAAAATCCATCCCGGCCATTGCGGGGTGCGCAGCGACGCAGCCATCTATCATCATTTCAGGCGGCTGCGGATTGCCGGGTTTCGCCGGCAATGGTGTTAACGCTCTTTGTTGACATTGAACAAGTCCGTCAACAAGAGATGAAAGATACAGCCTTGTGTTTCTACCACAGGCTTAAATCCCCATCAACCGATCTATAACGAAAAAAGATTTTTCCGGATTAAGCAATGAATTTTTCAGTATGCCGGCAAAAAAGCCGGGCGGAAAAATTGGAAGCGCAATGCCCGGCTGCTCTATCCTGTATGTAGTTACGCAAATTCACTGGATATTATAATTCCTGATCTTGTTCAACAGCGTCTTGCGGGTGATCTGCAGCCGCCGGGCCGCCTCGCTTCGGTTGCCGCCGGTTTCCTCCAGCGTCTTGACAATCAGGATGCGCTCGGCGTCCTTGAGGGTGGCCGGTTCTTCCGGCTGTTCGGCCGAAACGTTTTCACCGGCCCAGCGCTGGAGCGCCAGGGGCATGACCCCGACATCCAGATACTCTCCCCGCATGAGGATCACCCCGCGCTCAATGGAGTTTTCCAGCTCCCGGACATTGCCCGGCCAGGGGTAGCGGACAAGCAGATCCATGCATTCAGGTGTGATGCCGGCAACCTGCCGTTTATTTCTGTGCGCGTAAAACTTGAGAAAATGCTGGGCCAGCAGCGGAATATCGCCATGTCTCTCCCTCAGGGGCGGCATGTGGAGGACCACCACGTTCAGCCGGTAATAGAGATCCTCCCGGAAACGCCCGGACGCGACATCCTGCTCCAGATCCCGGTTGGTGGCGGCAATGATCCGAACATCCACCTTGATGGTGTCCTGGCCGCCGACCCTCTGCACTTCATGCTCCTGGAGAACACGGAGCAGCTTTGCCTGCATTGCCGGCGCGGTCTCCCCTATTTCATCGAGGAACAGCGTGCCGCCGTCGGCCTGGAGGAAGCGCCCTTCCCTCCTCCGGTCGGCGCCGGTGAAAGCGCCTTTTTCATGGCCGAACAGCTCGGACTCGAGAAGATTTTCCGCCAGGGCGGCGCAGTTCACCTTGACCAACGGCCCGTTGACCCGCAGGCTTTGGTTGTGCAGGGCCGAGGCGATAAGCTCCTTGCCGGTGCCTGATTCGCCGGTAATGAGGATACTCGCCTCGGTGGGCGCCACCTGGACCACCATGTCCAGGAGCTCCCGCATGGGCTTCGAGGCGCCGATGATGCCGGTATCCGCGCCTGCTTCCCGGAGTTCATCCGGCCTGCCCTCCTCCCCCTGCCGCTTGTGCTGCATGGCCACCTCAAGGGTCTGGCGCAGGCGGTCAAAATCAAGGGGTTTGGTCAGATAGTCATGGGCGCCCATCTTGATCGCTTCTACCGCGGAATCAACCGATGAATACGCGGTCATGATCACCACCGGAATGGCCGGGTTTATGGCGTTGATCCTCTGCAGCGCCTCCATGCCGTCCATGGCGGTCATGCGCACATCCATCAGGATGGCGTCAAACGCGCCTTCCCGGACGGCGGCGACAGCGGTAATGCCGTCATCAGCCTCGGCTGCCTGCCATCCCCATTCCCTGAACAGGGAGGTCAACATGAAGCGGTGGACTTTCTCGTCATCGACCACCAGAATTTTTACATTTGTATTTTTCTTCATAAACAGCGAAAATACACAATTCATATATTTCTGTGTACCAAAATATGATGGCGTCGTAAAAAGTCCATCACACACTAACAACGACCGGCGCCTCTCACCGTCACACTCTGGACCCATCATCGGATTCAGGATCCTTGAACAAATGGACATAACGACATGAACCATACCATACGTATTGAAAAAATCATTCACGGCGGCCAGGGGCTTGCCAGGCAGGACGACGGCTTTGTGATTCTGGTCCCTTTTGTCCTGCCGGGTGAACAGGTCCTGGCCAGGGAACAAAAAAAACTGCGCGGCCATATTGAAGCCGAACCGGTGGAGATCCTGGAGCCCTCCCCGGACCGGGTTGTTCCGCCCTGCCCTTATTATATGCAATGCGGCGGCTGCGACCTGCAGCACATGAGCCCCGGCGCCCAGCACGCTGCCAAGGAAAGCATTGTCCGGGAATCATTGACCAGGGCCGGAATTGATCCCGGAGAGCATGTGTTCCGCCCCATTGTCCCGTCACCCGGATCATTTGGCTACCGGCACCGAATCCGCCTGAAGATCGATGCCGGGGGCGCAATCGGTTTTCACCGGGCCGGCAGCAACAGTATCGTCGATATCGAAAACTGCCTCGTCGCCACCGATCTTTTGAACAGGGCCCTGGACGAACTGCGGCGCTCAGGCCTGGCAAAAGCGGCTGCCCCGGCGGTGAAAGAGATCGAGCTGCTGCACAGCCCGGCTGATGACCGGGTATACTGCGTCCTGCATACTTCCGGGGACCCGGCCGGATCGAAAAAGATAATTGCGGACTGCATACCCGAGCTGGAAACCATTGCTGCCGTGACAATCATCGGCCGCACAAAGGCTGAACTGAAGGTCCATGGCCGGGATGAATCCGTTCTGCGGCAGGATTTTGCCGGCATTGTCCCGGATCGGCCCTATTCGCTGAGCTGGACCCCCGGCTGCTTCTCCCAGGTCAATGCCGGCCAGAATGTTCGGCTGGTCGAACTGGCCTGCCAGATGGCGGGAGAGGTCAAGGGGCGGGAAGCGCTTGATCTTTTCTGCGGCATGGGCAACTTTTCCATTCCCCTGGCCCTCAAGGGAGGCCTGGTCACCGGCATCGAGCGTCATCAGGAATGTATTGAACGGGCAAGGATCAACGCCGCCAGAGCGGATTTACCCGGCATCCGGTTCATTGACCGGGATGTAAACAAATGGATGCGCAAGGCGGTGAAACGATCGGCAAAGTATGATATGGTCCTGCTGGATCCGCCCCGCAAGGGAATGGGCAGGGACATAATCCAGGTTGCCGAATTATCCCCTTCCCGCATTATTTACATTTCCTGCGATCCCGCCACCCTGGCAAGGGACATTGCCTTGCTCCAAAATTGCGGCTACAGCCTTGCAAGCATCGCCCCGGTGGATATGTTCCCGCAGACCCATCACATTGAGACGGTCGTTATGCTTGAAAAAAATTGACATCAAGCGTTGTTCGCACTAATGATTAATGTTTTTTGTGAAAGCAAAACCACCTTATTGCACCATTCAGACGAGAAGTAAAAATGACGAGTGATACCATCGGACGGTTTGCAGGCGACGGTCTTCCGGTTCTCATAGGCAGTTTGCCCCTGGACAGCCATCAGGAAGCACTGGACTGGATATTCGAGGCAACACCCGAGATCCCCCTCTGGCCGCAGCTCCCATCCAACCCCAGGGAACAGATGCTGCCGCAGTTTGCCGAGGGCATCCCCTGTATCCGGGAAGAAGACCCTGTCAATGCCACGGGCAGAATATACTACGACACAGCATACGACACCTTTGCCGACGACATGCTGGCCTTCTATGAAGAATATATCGGGGTTGCGGAAAACATCAGCGACCTGGCCAACTCCCGCTTCACCACCAGCAGGGAAAGAGCGGCCGGGCTGTACGCCCTGGCGGAAAGACTTCCCGGAGCCAAAGACCTGCGGGCGGTGAAAGGACAGGTAACCGGCCCGTTCACCATGCTGACCGGCATCAAGGACACCCAGGGCCGCGCCGGTTATTTCGACGAAACGATCCGGGAAATGACCACCAAGGGAATCGCCATGAAGGCGGCCTGGCAAACATCCTTTCTCAGCGCAGGCAACGCCCCGGTTCTCATGTTCATTGACGAACCCGCCCTGGCCGGACTGGGTTCATCAGCCTTTATCAGTGTGACCACCGCCGAAATCCGGGAAATGATCAACGAAGTCGCCGGCGCCATCCATCTTGCCGGAGGGCTGGCAGGCATCCATGTCTGCGCCAATACCGACTGGGAGCTTCTCCTTGATTCGGAAATTGATGTGCTCAGTTTCGACGCCTATGGTTTTTTTGACCGGATCGCCCCGCTGCAAAAAGAAATCAACGCCTACCTGGACCGCGGCAACATTATCGCCTGGGGCGGAATCCCCACCTCAAGGGAGGAGGACATCCGCAAAGAGTCCGTCCAATCCCTGGCCGATCTCTGGAATACCCAGATGGATGCCATCAGCGGACCCGGCCGCAACAAGGCTGACCTGCTGCGCCAAACCATCATCACCCCCAGCTGCGGCACCGGCTCCCTGAGCCCGGAACTGGCCGGGAGGGTCCTGGAACTGACCAGGGCGGTGGCCATGGAACTCAGGAAACAGCACCTGTAAAAAACGAACGATTACCCCAAACCTTCACCCAATAGATACCCATGGATCAGACCAGCAATTTACTCAAGCAGCGCCGGGACAAGGCAAAACTCCTGGCGGAAAGCGGCGTCAATCTCTTCAGCAACAATTTCAAGGCCCCCAATCCCATCACCGACATTCTTCCCCAGGGCGAAACGCTTGCCGCTGAAGCCTTTGAAGACAACGGCAATACCTACCGGGTTGCCGGCCGCATCATGTCCATGCGCAAATTCGGCAAGGCCGCTTTTTTTCACATCCAGGATGAAACCGGCCGCCTGCAGGTATATGCCAAACGCGACCTGCTGGGAGAGGAAACCTACAACCAGTTCAAGAAATTCGATGTCGGCGATATCGTCGGCGCCCATGGCCGCCTGTTCCGGACCAAGACCGGCGAACTCTCCATTGAGGCCGCCGGGCTGCAGATGATCACCAAGTCCATGCGGCCGCTGCCGGAAAAATTCCACGGCCTCACCGATGTCGAGACCCGCTACCGCCAGCGCTATGTCGACCTCATCGTCAATCCTGAAGTCCGTGACACCTTCAGGAAACGGGTCGACATCATCAGGCTGATGCGTGAATTCCTGACCAACCGGGGATACCTTGAGGTTGAAACGCCCATGATGCAGCCCGTGCCCGGCGGCGCCACGGCCAAGCCCTTCAAGACCCATCACAAGGCCCTGGGCATTGACCTCTATCTGCGCATCGCGCCTGAACTGTACCTGAAGCGGCTGCTGGTCGGCGGTTTTGAAAAGGTGTTCGAGATCAACCGCAACTTCCGCAACGAAGGGCTCTCCACCCGCCACAATCCCGAGTTCACCATGCTGGAGTTCTACCAGGCCTATGCAACCTATCACGACCTCATGGACCTGACCGAAGAGATGATCTCCTGGCTGGCCGACGAGGTCACCGGGTCCATGGAGGTAATGTACCAGGGACAGCCGGTGGATCTCTCCCCGCCCTGGAAACGCTATACCATGGATGAGGCGCTGGTCGAGGTCGGCGGCGTTGCCCCCGATCTCCTCAAGGATGACGCGGCGATCATGCGGCTGGCCCGGGAAAAGGGCATTGAACTGCAGCCCGAGGCCGGGCCGGGCAAGGCCAAGACCGAACTGTTCGAGCTGCTGGTCGAGGAGAAGCTCATCAACCCGACCTTTGTCACCTCCTATCCCACCGAGGTTTCACCGCTGGCCCGCGCCAATGAAGAGGATCCCAGCGTCACCGACCGGTTCGAGTTGTTCATCACCGGCCGGGAGATCGCCAACGCCTTCAGCGAGCTCAACGATCCCGATGCCCAGTTCAGCCGGTTTGAAAAACAGATCGCCGAACGCGGCGAGGACGAAGAGGTTCATCCCGAGCTTGACCGCGACTATATCCGCGCCCTGGAGTACGGCATGCCTTCCGCGGCCGGCGAGGGCATCGGCATCGACCGGCTGGTCATGCTGCTGACCGACTCGCCGTCCATCCGCGATGTCATCCTGTTTCCGCACCTGAAACCGGAAGCAGGCCAGTAAGGGTTTGCAGGGCAGCATTATCCAGAACAACGTGTCAGCAACCTGAGTCCGGAAGTATATTATGTCATTTGAGTGGTTTGTCAGCAAACGCTACCTCCGGGCCAAACGGAAGCAGAAGTTCATCTCCCTGATCTCGGTCATCTCGATCCTCGGGGTCGCGGTGGGGGTCATGGCCCTGATTGTCGTCCTGTCGGTCTATACGGGATTCACCGAAGCCCTGCGCGACCAGATCATCGGCATCAATTCGCACATCCTGGTCCAGCGCTACGGGGGCAATATAGATGAACCGGAAGCAATCGCCCAGCAGATCGAGTCGGTCAGCGGAGTGGTTGCGACAACCCCCTACATCTACAGCCAGGTCCTCATCTCCTCGGGACAGAATTCCAGCGGCATAGTCCTGCGCGGCATCGATCCCCAGAGCGCCGGGGAAGTCATCAATATCGGCAGGCAGATGACATCGGGCCAACTCTCGGACCTGGACCGCAGCGATACCCTGCCGGGCATTGTCCTGGGCAAGGAGATTGCCCGACAACTGACCGTGGCCAGGGGCAGCAAGGTCCGGCTCATCTCGCCCAACGGCCCCCTGTCGCCGGTTGGCGTGCTCCCCAAGATCCGGACCTGCCGGGTGGCGGGCGTATTTGAAACAGGCATGTTCGAGTATGATTCCACCCTGGGCTTCATCAACCTGGAAACCGCCCGCAGCCTGAGCGGCGAAGCCGAAGGGGTCCACGGACTGGAGGTACGGGTAAAAAATGTCGAACAGGCCAATCGCGTTGCCGATGCCATCCGCAAGGAACTCGGCCCCGGCTTTTCCGCCAGGGACTGGATGCAGTTGAACCAGAACCTCTTTGCCGCCCTTAAACTGGAAAAAGCGGGCATCTTTATCGCCCTGGACCTGATCATCCTGGTCGCGGCCCTGAACATCATCAGCGCCCTGATCATGGTGGTCATGGAAAAAACCCGTGATATCGCCATCCTCAAGTCCATGGGCGCCACCACCGGTTCCATCATGCGCATTTTCTTCAACCAGGGAGCGGTCATCGGCCTGACCGGGACCTTCCTGGGCGTGGGCGGCGGACTTGGCCTCTGCTGGGTCCTCAAGCGCTACAAATTCATCGAACTGCCGAGCAATGTCTACCCCATGTCCACCATGCCCATCAAGGTCGTTCCCATGGATGTCGGGCTTATCGCTCTTTCCGCCATTCTCATCACCCTGGCCGCAACACTGTACCCTTCATGGAAAGCATCGAAGGTTCGTCCGGCGGAGGCGCTGACGTATGAATAACGGGACTGACGCCGGCCGGCCGCCGCTTTTACAGGGAACCGATATCTACAAGTCCTTCAAACAGGGGGTTACGGTTATCGAGGTCCTCAAGGGCATCAATATCGAAGTGGACACCGGGGAAATGGTGGCCATTGTCGGCGCCTCCGGGTCCGGCAAAACAACCCTGCTGCAGATCCTCGGCACCCTGGATGCACCATCCAGCGGCACGATCATCTTTGACGGCCGGGATCTGGTCAAAGCCCGCGAGAAGGACTTGAGCAGGCACCGCAACGAAAACGTCGGCTTTATCTTCCAGTTCCATCACCTGCTGCCGGAATTTTCCGCCCTGGAAAACGTGATGATGCCCGGACTGATCAAGGGCAGAAGCAGCAGGGAACTTGAGGAAAGGGCCCGGAAGCTGCTGGACCAGGTCAATCTCTCGCACCGGGAAAACCACCGCAGCGGCGAACTTTCCGGCGGCGAGCAGCAGAGGGTGGCCCTGGCCCGGGCCCTGATCATGCAGCCTGCCCTGCTCCTCGCGGACGAACCCACCGGCAACCTCGATTCCACCAGCGGCAGGCAGGTTTTCGACCTGCTCAGGGAAATGAGCCGCTCCCTGTCCCTGTCGGTCATCATGGTAACCCACAATCAGGAACTGGCCGCCGACATGGACCGCCGCCTCACCCTCAAGGACGGCCTGCTTACATCCTGAACACCGTGTCATGGCAACACTGGTCCATGAAACCGGCCCACGCCCTTGAACAATGCAGCGTTTGCTTATCCGTCCAGGGGACTGGTGACGCCGAGTATGTTTCGACCGGCGACATGGGTATATATCATGGTGGTCTGGAGGTTCGCATGGCCGAGCAGCTCCTGGATGGTCCTGATATCGTACCCTTTTTCCAACAGATGGGTGGCAAAACTGTGACGAAGCGAATGGACAGTGGCACGCGTAACAATCCCGGCAGAACGTACTGCCTGTTTGAATCGCCGTTGCAGAATGGAAACATGCAAATGATGACGCCGTATTTTTTTACTTCTGGGATCAGTTGAATACCCACCGGCCGGGAAAAGCCAGAACCATCCCCACTCCCTGCCGGCGTTTGGATACTTTCGCTCCAGGGCTTCCGGCAGCCAGACGCCTTCGCTCACCCCCTCCGCGACATCGCGCTCATACAACCGCCGGACACCTTCGAGATGATCGTGCAGGTCATTCTTGAGCGATTCGGGCAGGACGGTTATCCGGTCCTTGTCCCCCTTGCCGGAACGGATGGTAAGAGAACTCTGTTCGAAGTCGAGGTCATGGATGCGCAGACTTGCGCATTCCTGCACCCTGAGTCCGCATCCATAGATGAGTCTAGCCCGCATTTCTCACAAGAATCTACTGCGAACCCGGAAAGCACCATGTCTACTGCGTTGCAGCACCGAAAACATTCTCGACATACGTACAGTATGCCTGCGAGTGTTTTCGGTACAGCGCCTTGTATCCACGTCACTTTACGGCTTCTCGCGACAACCCTTGTGAGAAATGCGGGCTAGCCATGAGGAGGCTTGCGCCGTCAAGTTGGCTGAAAATCCGCTGCACATCCTGTCTGCTGAGAACAACCGGAAGCCTTCGCCGCTTATTGGCTCGCACCGTATCGGAGATATCGGTCAATTCGCGGTCCAGAACATTGCGAAAGAGAAAAAGCAAGGCGCTGAATGCCTGGTTCTGCGTGGAGGCGGACACTTTTCCCTCCACAGCGATATGACTGAGAAATCTTTTGACATCGCGGGAATCGACCTTTCCGGGATGCTTGCCCTCCAGAAAGGAATAAAAGGAACGGAGCCATTTCAGGTAGGATTGCTCGGTGCGGATGGAACGGTGCCTGAGGCGGAGCGCTTCCTTCATCTGGTCAATGATCAGCTTCCAGGCGTCGTTGGCCTCCAGCGGCATAATGGTTTCCTGGACTTTTTTATCGCCGCGGGCAATGTAATAAAAAAATATCCGCAATGCCTCGCGGGCCTGCTTCACTTGCCACTCCTCGGTGGACTTGGCAAGCTGATGCAGAAACGGCTCGATCTCCCGGTCATCGGCAGGAACAACTTCCTGTTTTCCGATAAAAGTCAAAAACCTGGATACCCAATGAACATAAAATGGCCGCCTCTTTTGCGGAACGATTCCATTGGCTTCCAGATATTTTTCGAATACTTGAAGATCAGCCATGCATAATCCTCCGTTATCATTACATAGCGAGAGATAATGATATTTAATTATTGCAAATAAAGCTCATTTGCAAGATAATATTCCCATGTTAAGTATTTGGTATTTACAAACAACGAAAAAAACGCAACTTTGACAAAAAAAGTCGCGACAGATAATAATATAGTTAGCTGTTTAAGAAATATATTCGTTCAAATTGAATGTTTTTATTCGTATAATGTTTTGCAAGAATTAACTTGGCACTGAAGAATATTTCATGGTTTGAAAAAGCTCGAAAGATCATTGCTTTTTCAATATGTTAGCGAAAATAATAATTTATTATGGTGGGGTAAAACCAGGAATTGCTACATGAAAATGGTTGAAGCATTTTCCTTGTCTAAACCCCCAATGTTTAAGGTAACCACAAGGAAATACAATATAAATTCAGCTAACACTTAGAAGGCCTCCCCTTGTCAAGAAATAAAAGAGTTCGTTAACGGTAAAAATCTTTTTTCCCGAGTCTGCGCAAGAGCAGCATGATCTTTGACAACTAAATTCCGTCTTGGGCTTCATATTCGGCGACAGACCCAGTCTGCACCAAACACTTAGAAGGCCTCCCCTTGTCAAGAAATAAAAGAGTTCGTTAACGGTAAAA
>JAMJFO010000150.1 GCA_023544645.1 Desulfobulbaceae bacterium
GGCAGGTCATAAATGATGATCTTCCTGCCTTATTGGATGCAGCCGAACAAATCTTAAAAAAAATTAATCGCAATACAGAGTAATAACCGACTCTGAATTTCCATTTCCCAGGTTATCCCCACCGTAACGCTTTGGGCATTATTCAAAATGGAGTGGAGACTTCGTCCCCCGCCGCAGGGGTGTTTTTCTGTCATATCGAGCAAAGCGAGATATCTTAATGCATTGAGGGAAAGATCTCTCACATACATTCGAGATGACATCTGCCACCGGCACAGCTATCTTCTTTTACTGACAGCTGCCAACAGATAACTGATGACTGATGACTCCCGCCGAGACGGGTTCTGCGGAGACTCCGATGGAAGAAACTTCTGCATTCTGCATTCATAATTCTAAATTTCTTCACCCTTCAGCCTAATCCCCCAAACCCTATAATCCTATTTCGCCTCTTGCAAATGCGAATAAAAATGAATAAAATTGAATCAAATTAAAGATTTTCAAAGAGGTACCAAACTTTGGCAAAAACAATTACTCTGCGGATAGCAGATGAAACATATGAAAAAC
>JAMJFO010000151.1 GCA_023544645.1 Desulfobulbaceae bacterium
CGGAATTACAGACAGCTTCATACTCCGTGACAACGAAGAATACGGGGTCGGCAACAAAATACCCTTGTGGCTGCTCGGCTTTCTGTACTGAACCACCGACCCGCTTCGGTTTTTGGATTTATTCTCTGTAACTCATGACAAATTCCGGACGCCAACTGATAACTCCCGGCGCAGCCGGGTAACGTCGCAGCCATGTTGCCGAAGCCATTAAAAAAACAGCACGGCCCCAGCCGTGGAAATGTAAAAGAACCTTGCACCTTGAACCTTATACCGTCACGGCAAAGCCGTGATGCCGGCCAACCAAAAAAAACCTCGAACCTCGAACCTCGAACCTTTCACGGCATAGCCGCGCCCGCCCCTAACAGCCTTCAGCCTAAAATTCTTCAGCCTAAAGAAGGTCGTGAAACCCACTGCCCCACCTTCCGCATTCATAATTCTGCATTCTAAATTCTAAATTTCTTCAGAACCCGTTCACCTCTCAGGGAATTGAATTTCCCTGATTTCCCACCGAAGCTGTTTTTTTACATTGACACTTGAAAATTTCAT
>JAMJFO010000152.1 GCA_023544645.1 Desulfobulbaceae bacterium
GTTCCTGGTTGGCATGAATTCCCTGTGAAATTTTCACGGAGATTATTCCAATGCCCATCATCATATGATGACGTTTTATTCGCAGTTGTATTTTTTAAGGTCGATCAAAAGCGCTCCTGCAAATACCGTCAACAAGCCAGCTTGCATTTCTCACAAGGGTTGTCGCGAGAAACCGCAAAGTGGTGTGGATACAGATAGCGAGCCTTGCGAGACCTTCGAGGCGCTATGCCGAAAACACTCGCAGACGCCCCGAAAGAAGTGCCCTTGGGGTGCATACTGTACCTATGTCGAGAATGTTTTCGGTGCTGCGACGCAGTAGACATGGTGCTTGCCGGGTTCGCAGTAGATTTTTGTGAGAAATGCGGGCTAGAGTGGTGATCAAGTAAAAAATATATTTGACAGCAATGCCGCCGTTTCGATATTGTGAATTGGGATTCACAACAGGAAAAAGGATGGGCGCGAAAAAATTACCTACATCCATCAGGCAGGATCAGATTGTTGAGGCCGCATTTCATGACCGCCAT
>JAMJFO010000153.1 GCA_023544645.1 Desulfobulbaceae bacterium
TGCCGAGTTCATTCCCTTGTCGAACACCACGGTTATTCTTGCCGATTCCCCCGCATAACTTTCAAGGGTGTCGAAAACTTCATCGGTGACTTGCAGGAATAATTTCGAGTCATGCCGGTTCCCCTCGTATTCCCGGTAAAAAAACGGCAGCCGCTTGTCCCTGTCTACGAGAAGCGCGACGCCGATTTGGCGAAGCCAGTTCCGCCCCTCCTTGTTCTTGCCTCGCTTGGCGAGATCCGAAGGGGTGTTGCCGGCCATGAAGGTATAGTAGTTGGTGGTGTCAAACATAAAACAATCGGATGATGTCGGCTCGACAAGGGTTATCCGGCGGAAAAACTCAGCGGCAATAAGCCCAAGCTGCTCTTGCCCGACCTGGTTCCAGTTCTCCCAAAACAACTGGGAAGTCAAGGCGTCGGTATCAACAGCTCGAATGTGCTGAATGGCGGTCCCCTTATACCAGTTCGGCATCGCACGTTTGGAGCAGGCGTCAATCATTCGGTTGTAAATGG
>JAMJFO010000015.1 GCA_023544645.1 Desulfobulbaceae bacterium
CAAAAAAGTTGTTAAATTCAAACCCGGCAGCAAATTGGCGGAAGCTGCAAAATAAGTAAAATTACAACCCAAGGCTGTCGATAAGGTCGACAGCCTTCAATTTATGGTCATCCAGGAGATGGGTATAGCGCTGTACCATCTGCATGGTGGAATGACCAAGGATATCCGCCAGAGTACGCAGGTCTACTCCGGCCATCAATAAATAGCTTGCTGCTGTATGGCGCAGATCGTGCATATGAAAATCTTCGATTTTTGCTTTTTTGACAGCGTTATCAAATGCCCTCCGGAAGAATAAATTAGGCCGTCGCTGTACGGTGACGGATACTTTTTCCGGCAGAAAAACAGGTAGGTTTCTGTGGCACTGTTCCGGCATAACTTCAAGAATGATTTCTATGGCCTTGATGGTTAAGGGAACGCGCCTGGGCCTGGTCTTTGTAATAGTCAGATCAATAATTCTCGCATCAATATCGATCTGCCCCCAGATCAGCCCAGCGCCCTCAGATGGCCGCATGCCAGTATGAAGCAATAGCTGGACATACTGGTAGAGCTTTTCATTCCTGCTCTTTTTGCATATTTCCAATAGGTGTCTTGCTTCATCCTTGGTGAGAAGACGCAACCTGCCGTCGGGCTTGGTCGGCTTTCTGATGGATGCAACCGGATTGACTACATCAAGAGCCCATTCAGTCCTAGCGATAGTGTAGAGATGGGACAGCAAGGCAAGGTCTTTCTGGATAGTGGACGGCCCCACGGTTTTCAACCTGGTATCCCTAAATGCCGCAACCCGGGCCGGGGCAATTTCCTTGAGACTCAAGCCAGCAAAACTTTTCCTCAGCGCGTTGGCTGAGTGTATTTCCCGGGTCTTTGTGTTAGGTCTTTTCTGGCTGGAAACTTCCATCTCGTACCTGTCAAGTGCCTTGTCAAAGGCCAAGTCGTCCGGGGCGACATCTCCAATATAGCCTCCAGAACGCAGAATGCCTTCGGTATCCTCTACCCAGCGCTGGGCATCAGACAGACGGTCAAAAGTCTGGTAAAGAGGATCGTGACCCGTAAGCCTGACCTCGGCCTTGTAGATTGCACCCTTTTTTCTTTTAACCGTTCGAATATAGGCCATTCATTTTTTGGACGGAATTTTGGACGGAATTAATTGCAAAACGATGCGATTTTGAGTCAATTTATGCTAAACGAGGATAAAGATCAAGAAAAAAAGAAAAGGCCGAAAGCCCTGTACTACTAAGCTTTCGGCCCTTATTTACTTGGCGCGCCCGGAGGGATTCGAACCCCCGACACCTGGATTCGAAGTCCAGTGCTCTATCCAGCTGAGCTACGAGCGCACGTCATGATCATTATAAAGAAATGGTTCCTTCCCGACAAGGGCAACCCTTCAGCCCAGCAGTAAATTATTGGTATACATGATAATCGGCATGATAACCTTGGAAAGGATGCCGGCATAAAAGAGGAGCAGGAGCAGAATAAATCCAAACGGCTCCATTTTTTCATAGCTTCTAGCCATGTCCGGAGGCAGCACACCCATCAGAACCTTTGAGCCGTCCAGCGGCGGGATGGGCAGACAGTTGAAAACCGCCAGCATGACATTGATCCAGACACTGGCAACCAGCATCTGGGCGATGGGCTGGAGGATAAACATCGGCAGGAGCGGAAACATGATCATCCCCTTGACCAAGATGGCGCTGAGAAAGGCCAGCACCAGGTTGGCGCTGGGCCCGGCCAGAGCCACCATCAGCATGCCCTTCTGGGGATCACGGAAATACACCGGATTGACGGGCACAGGCTTGGCCCAGCCGATTTTCATGATAATGAAGGCGATAACCCCGAGCGGATCCAGATGCTTGAAAGGATTCATGGTCAGCCGCCCTGCGTTCTTTGCCGTGGGATCGCCCAGGCGCCATGCCACATAGCCATGCGCCAGTTCATGAAATGTCAGCGCAAACAGAAAAGGCGGCGCCAGAATAACGATTTTCTGTATTATCAGTCCAATATCCATATATTTTACTCGGTTCGCAGCACCTGGATATACGCCATCCAGGACTCCGACGATTCACCGGTGTTGTCGGAATCGTTCATGATCGCAATTGTAGCCGTTTCCGGGGGCGGCATACCAAATGCCCGTTGATAGTCATCAACAATGTTCACCTGCTCCTCCACCCATTTTCCGGCGTTTTCATCTCCGGCCCGGAGGATAATCATCTGGCTCCGGTCGGTAAAGGGACTGGGATAGATCCGTTTCGCATGGGGTAGGTTGGCCCAGATATAATTCAAACTGCTCTTTGGAGGATATGCACCATACAGGGTCTTGGCAAGGCCGTATTTTATCCTTTCCCCCACCGACGCTTTTTCCGGATCGTACTTGAACATGACATAGACCCGTAGCGGATAGTCGTCACCGGATTTTTTTTCAACATTGCCTCTGGCATACACCTTGCCGACCTTCCACCTCCAGCGCACGACCGGGTAGGCATACACATTGAATTCTTTTATATGCCGGATTCCAGAAGCCGAGGCATCGCTCCTGGCCGCCAGCACGGATCCCGCTTCCGTGCCGATGATTTCGTATGCGGAATGTTTTGCTATTTTAGGGAAAGTCACAGGCTCCCAGTCATCCAGATTGTTGAACTGTTCATCCACTGCATATTCCGGCACGCTGCAGACAGCCCGGGCAGTGAACACCAAAATCATGCAGAATACTCCGATAATATGCTTCATAAGCCTATCCGTGCAATATATATGATCCATCATGGCAGCCACAGGAAAAACCTGGACAGGTTATTCTCTGCCGCCACTGTTTTTCAAGGGATAATTGGTCCGGATGAAATCCAGGGCCTGGTCGCGGGTCTCGATAACTCCGTTGAGCTGGGATTCGACAACATGGTTAAGTATGGTCCTGAACAACGGCCCGGGCTTGTATCCGAGCTCCTGCAGATCCCTGCCGGTGACCATCGGCTGTTCGTTGTCCAGCCTGGTGACATACAGTGACACGGCCTTCTGGATATTTTTTTTACGGGCAATGGCCATGAGATAAAGCAGGCCCTCGTTTTCCAGGTCGCGGAGGAGCCAGTATATTTCACTGGGCTTCATGTACGGCCGGCGAAGCATATCCTGGGCGATTCTGTCGGCCTCGGCCTTCTGGCGCACCAGTTTTTTCTCCACTTTTTCCGGCAGCTCGAATCGCTTGCAGAAATTGATCACCTCCTTCACCCCGGCCCTGCTCATGATGCCCAACAGATAGACCATCCACTGATCCATCTGTTCATCAAGGTACAGCAGTTTAAACCAGGAAACCGCTTTATTGGCCTGGGTAAGGACATGGATGAACCGCCGGTCAATCCTGAGCCGGTGCCCCAGGTCCGGCCACAGGAACTGGAAGAGATCGAATTCAGCCATGCGCTTGAGCGCCGGGATCGGGTTGTCTTCCGACAAAATCTGCTGCAGTTCATTGAAAAAACGGGGGCCGAAAAACCGATTGAACAGTTTCATCCGCACAGCGTTCCTGATCAGTTTCTCGGAATGCTTGGTGATCTGGAAATCCAGGCGCTGTTCAAAACGGATGGCCCGGAAAATACGGGTCGGGTCCTCGACAAAACTCAGGTTGTGCAGGACGCTTATCCGTTGCCTCTTGAGATCGTTCTGGCTGTTGAAAAAATCGACCAGGACGCCGAACCGGTCAGGATTAAGATGAATGGCCATGGCATTGATCGTGAAATCACGCCGGTACAGGTCAAGCTTGATCGAGGACAGCTCAACAGTGGGCATGGCGGCCGGATATTCATAGTATTCAAGCCGGGCAGTGGCCACATCAATGCGCATGCCGTCAGGCATGATAACTGTGGCGGTGCCGAACTTGCGGTGCGTCCTGACCCCGGCGTTCATCTTTTTTGCCAGCTCCTTGGCAAAGGCGATGCCGTCCCCCTCAATTACTATATCAAGGTCGAGATTCCTGATATGGAGAAAAAGGTCCCTGACAAACCCGCCGACAACAAAAGCATGACTCCCCAGTTCTTCGGCCACCAACCCGATCCGCTGCAGGAGCTCCATTATTTGCCGATCCAGCCGTTCCGCCAGCAGCGTTGTCAGGTTGCGGGTCCGGGTTGATGAGGGCTGTTCATCCTCATGGAGCAGATCGCGGGGAAGATGAGAGGGGTCATTCACCAGCAGATTAAGCAGGTCTGTCCGGGTGATAACCCCGACGATGCGGTCCTGTTCGACCACCGGAATAAGCCGCTGCCGGTGCCCGATGATCAGCTCCTGGATATCGGCAAGGGTGGCGTTTGAAGGCACGGTGGCGATTTCCGTGGTCATGTAGTCGCTGACCGGCAAGTCGCCAAGCTTGTGAAATATCGCTTTTTCCACCACCCGGCGGGAGATCATGCCCAGGATATTGGGCGGCGCCTCCTCTTCGGGGTTTTCCGGCGCCGAAGCAGTTACCGGGAGGACGGTAACATTGTACCTGGTCAACAATTCATTGGCCTTGTTAATGGACACATCCGGCGTGACGGTAATGACCGGCGACGACATGATCTCGCTGGCAATCGCCCGGGGCCGCACGTAACGGTGCAGAAGATGCACCAGTTTCTCCTCTGCCTCGAACAGCGTCATATCCTTTATTGTGGCGGAGGCGGCGGAGGCATGACCGCCGCCTCCGAAATCACGGGCAATGATACCGACATTGACCTCCGGGATCCTGCTGCGGGCAATCAGATAAATACGCTCACCCATAAGGATAAGGCCGAACAGCACATCCATGTTCTCCATGACCATGAGCCGGTGCAGGATCACCGCAAAACTGTCCACATACTCCTGGAGGGTGAGCTTGGTGATGACAATTTCAACCGACTGGATGGTATAGGTAACAGCATTCTTTATCAGGTTCCCGAGCAGACCGACCTGCCTGGTGGAAAGATCCTGAGACACGAACTGGGTAACAATATCCAGATTAGCGCCCTGTTCCAGGAGCCAGGAAGCAGCCCGCAGGTCTTCACCGGTGGTGTTGGAATAAAGGAACATGCCGGTATCCTCGTAGATGCCGAGGGCCAGAAGAGTAGCCTCATCACTGGTCAGCCCGATGTTCTTTTCCTGAAGCAGCCTGACAAATATCGTCGAGGTGGAACCAACTTCGTCAACCACTTCCAGGTCGCCTTTCATGTCGCCGGCCGTATCGGGATGATGATCATACAGGTGCAGTTCAATACCGGGATTATTCAGACACTCCTGCAGCGCCCCGATCCGGTTCGGCTGCCTGGTATCGACAACGATGAGGCGGGTGACCTTGTCCAGATCAAGATGACGCAGCCGTTTAAAGGCATAGAGATCGCGGAACTCCTGGGCAAGAAAATCACGCAATACTTTTTCCTGGGACCCGGCAAAGACCAGTTCGGCACCGGGATAGAGCTTCTTGGCGGCCACCATGGAGGCCAGCGCGTCAAAATCCGCATTAAGATGTGTTGTTATAACCTCCATATATCTGATTATACTCTACTACAGCCGTGAGGCAAACGGATTTGGCCCCCGAGGCCGGCCTTGAATGAATTTTATGCTGTTCCGGGATCAGATGGCCGGAGGATCAGGTGATCAGGCGAAAAATAAACGGCAGGGTAACGAACGATGCCAGGATACCGTAGCCGACAAGGGCCGAAGTCAGCCTTGGCGCAAGTCCGGCAATGGAGGCCAGGGCTCCGGCGGTGACCATGGAAGGCATGGCGGTTTCAAACAGGGACACCTGAATCGCCGGCCCGGTAAGCCCGGCAAGCCTGCAGACCAGGATAAAAATCAGGGGAACCGCGAGCAGCCGGATTGCCAGGCCGGCAGTAAAGGGAAGCAGCTCGGAAACCGGCATCCGCAGCCGCATCTGGAAGCCGATGGCCACCAGCACCACCGGCACCAGCGACCGAGCGGTCATTTCCAGCATGGACAGCAGCCAGGCCGGGAAGATGAAAGATCGCAGCGCCAGAGCGGCTACCAGAGCGATGAACGGCGGGAAGAAAACAATTTTCCGCAAAATCCCTGCCGGAGAGGGCTTCTCACCACCGCCATACAGGGCCAGGATAAATGTTCCATAGGTTGACAGGGCCAGAAACGACCCGAACTGATCATAAAGAATGGCATACTTCACCCCGGGACTGCCGAAAAACATCTCCACCATCGGGATTCCCAGAAAAGAAGTATTGCCGAGAGGAACCATGAGCAGCAGCGCCCCGGTAATTTCACGTGACCAGCCGAGCATCCTGCACAGCAGCCACACCAGGGATCCGGAAACCACAACCACCAGCCAGGGCATGAGGAGCGGCGCCAGAAGTTCGCTGGACAATGCAAGTTGCGGCACCTGCACCAGAACCAGAGCCGGCAGGGCGATATAGATGACATACAGATTAAGGCTGCGGTCCGTGTCGACCGGAAAACCCGGAATCCGCCGCATTACCTGCCCTGCTGCGAGCAATATGAGAAAGGGAAGAGTTTGTTCCATGAGAAAAAGACAAGTAAAAAATATACATCTGCGACAAAAGTTCAGCCACATGGCAACTAGTCGATTTTCCGGGAAAAAGCAAGAATAAATTCTTCACCCCGCCCGCACCCGGGAAAATGCCGCGCCACCGCCGTTCTGCCGAATTTTTCCGCATACTCAACCAGTTGGGTTACGACTTGTAATTAATTATTTCCGAGCCATTTAACTCAATATTTTCATTGACATAGACGACATCACGCCATATGAATAGCTATTCATTTTCTACTATTTCCATTTATATTTATTCAGGAGGTTACCATGAAAAAATACATCAAACAGGCGTCCATTGTCCTTGGCTCGGCATGTTTATCCGCCGGCATTGCATTTGCCGGCGGCGGCAATGCCCATTGGGGATACTCCGGCGCCCAGGGACCTGCAAACTGGGGCAATCTGTCGCCTGAATTTGAAATGTGCGCCAAGGGAAAAAACCAGTCGCCGATCAATATAACCTCAACCATCGAGTCGGAACTGCCGCCCATTACATTTTCCTATGCAGCATCGCCACTCGATGTGATCAACAATGGCCACACCATCAAGGCAAGCATGGCTCCGGGCAGTTCCATCACCGTCGAGGGCCACACCTATGAGCTGAAGCAGGTTCATTGGCACACCCCCAGCGAAAATCATATCGATGGCCGGTCATTTCCCATGGAGGCGCACTTTGTTCATGCCGATGCGGAAGGCAACCTGGCGGTCATCGGCATTATGTATGTCAAGGGCCGGGAAGACGCAAGCATTGTCGACATCTGGAACAATATGCCGGCAAAAACCGGTGAAGTGAGCAACAACGCTGACGTAACCGTCAACCCCATGGACATGCTGCCGACAAACAGGGATTATTACCGTTTTAACGGCTCACTTACCACCCCTCCATGCTCGGAAGGTGTGCGCTGGATGGTTATGAAGGATCCGGTTGAGGCTTCCGCCGAACAGGTGGAAAAATTTCATTCGTCCTTCCATGGCGACACCAATCGACCGATTCAACCGGTCAACGCAAGGCCAATTCTGCGGTAGCGGATATATTTCCCTGCATAGAGCCGTCAACTTCTCCTCCAATTCCCGCAAGGACGGCTCTATGTAGTGAACGGGGACTTGCGGTCCTGATTTCACCGTCTCATCCACTCCTTCCGGCTTATCACCCTAACCCGCATTCTCAGCATTTCCCTACTGCAAGCCTGTATATCGGCACCCCACAAGCATTTCCTCGGTCAAGGGTACTCGACATACCGTCAAGTATGCCTGCGCGCCCTTTTGGCCAGAAACGCTTGAGGGAAACCAGGTAAAGCGAAGACTCCGATCTCCAGGCTTTCGTAACGAAAACTGGTGAGAAATACGGGCTAATTTCTTGTTTTCCTGCTGACTTTTCGCTATGATTTAAACATATCCGTGAAGAATACAAATAGCAGAGGTGGAATGGATCCGATACACATCAGCTACCGGTTCAGCCTGGCCAACAGCAGGGATGAGGTTTTTGATATTTCCCTTGACCCGAACACCCTGGAAATCATCAACCAGCCTGTTGATGAACTCCCTCCCTGGACCGCTTTGGGATTCCATCAATGCTCCCATTGTCCCTACACCAGCGATACCCATCCAAACTGCCCCCTCGCCGTCACCCTGATCCAGGTTATCGGCCGGTTCAACAATGTTGTTTCCCACAATGAAATAGAGCTGAGAGTGTCTACCCATGAGCGCCATGTCTTCCAGAAGACAACAGCCCAGAAGGGCATCAGCTCCCTGGTGGGCCTCCTGTTTGCCGCCAGCGGCTGTCCCCATACCGCCTTTTTCAAGCCCATGGCCCGCTACCACCTTCCCCTGGCATCAGAGGATGAAACCTATTACCGGGCAGCGGGCATGTATCTGGTGGCCCAGTATCTGCTCCACAAAGATGGAAAACATGCTGACCTTGAACTCCAGGGATTAAAAAAAATTTATCACAATCTTCACCTGCTGAATACCATGGTCGCGGAACGGATCAGAAGCGCTACCCGCTCTGATTCATCGGTCAACGCTGTCGTCCTCCTGGACATGATCACCAACCTGATGCCCTTAATCCTGGACGAACAACTGGACAAAATCCGCCACCTGTTCACTTCCTATCTCCAGGACAGCTGAAGCTGTATTCTGGGCAGAAAAATCCATTAAAACTCCCCGGCGGGCCAATCCATGGGAATTGCTGCTGATATAGTCATCATCGTTGTTGCCGCCCTGTTCGGGGCAATCATAGCCCAGAAGCTCCGGCAGCCCCTGATCATCGGGTATATCGCCGCCGGGGTAGTCATCGGCCCCTATACCGGCGGCCTTACCATCACTGATCTGCATGAAATAGAGCTGCTGTCGGAAATCGGGGTTGCCCTGCTTCTTTTCGCCCTGGGCCTTGAGTTTTCGCTCAGCGAGCTAAAGCCTGTCCGCAGCATTGCCCTCATCGGCACCCCGATCCAGATTCTCCTGTCAATGGCTTACGGGTTCGGCATCGGCCAGCTCTTCGGCTGGAGCACAACCCACTCGCTCTGGTTCGGCGGCCTGATAGCCCTGTCCAGCACCATGATCACTCTCAAGACCCTGATGAACCAGGGGTGGATGGGAACCCTCTCCAGCAGGGTCATGATCGGCATGCTGCTGGTGCAGGATCTGGCCGTTGTCCCGTTGATGATCATCCTTCCCAAGTTCAGCGATCCCGCCGCCGGCCTCCCCCTGATCGGTATGGCGGTTGTCAAGTCGGCTGCATTTCTCCTCCTCATGTACTTCATCGGCACCAAGCTTCTTCCATGGCTGCTGGCCTACATCGCCCAATGGAATTCCAGGGAGCTGTTCATACTGACGATCACCGCTCTGGGCCTGGGCATTGGATACGCCACCTACCTGTTCGGTCTCTCCTTTGCCTTTGGCGCCTTTGTCGCCGGGATGGTCCTGAGTGAATCAGACTACGGTCACCAGGCATTAAGCGACATCATCCCCCTGCGCGATATCTTCGGGCTGCTGTTTTTCACCACAATCGGCATGCTTCTTGACCTCAACTTCCTGCTGGCCAACTGGGGCACGGTCATTATCCTGCTGCTCCTGGTTTCGATGGGAAAAGGCCTCATTTTTTTCTCCCTGGCCTGGTTGTTCAGGTACAAGAATATAGTGCCCATGGCAGTCGGCCTCGGCCTGTTTCAGGTAGGTGAATTTACATTTGTTCTCGCCGGCGTCGGCATGGAGACCAACTCCATCGACACCCGTTTGTATTCCCTGGTTCTGGCCACTGGGGTTATCAGCATGGTCATCACGCCCCTGGTTTCCTCTCTTGCCGCTCCCCTGTACCGGGTGAAACAGCATTTCTTCCAGCATGAGCCCCTGCAGAGCAAAAACATTCCGCAGGAAGGCCTTGACCATCATGTGATTATAGCAGGCGGCGGCCGGGTCGGGCGGCATATCGCCCTTGTCATGGCCCAGCTGGAGGTTCCCTTTGTCATCGTTGAAATCAATCACCAGCGGATGGAGGAATGCAAAGCCGCCGGATACCCTGTGATCTATGGCGACATGACCCAACAGGTTGTCTTGGAAGCAGCCGAGATATCCAAAGCAAAACTCCTGCTGATCACTGCCCCTTCGATCATCGACAGCCGTTCCATTGTCAAGCATGCCCGGCAGGTTAATCCCGGGCTGCAGATCGTAGCCCGGGCCGACGGGGTGGAGCACACCAGAACACTCTACAAGGACGGAGTCTATATGGTAGTGCTGCCGGAAATGGAGGCCGGACTTGAAATAGCAAGGCAGGCCTTGTTGAACCTGCAGATTCCGGCGGTTGTCATCCAGGAATATACCGATGCCGTGCGGCAGCAGATGTATGAACCCATTTTCACCTCACGCCATGATTACCAGCTTCTCGCCCAGCTCAACAGCGCCAGGAATCTCCTGGAAATTTCATGGGTTCAGCTTGGACCGGACAGCCCGCTGAATGCGATGACCATCAAAGATGCCGCGGTCAGAAGCCGGACCGGGGCAACCATTGTCGGCCTCATCCACAACAACATATTCCGCCCCAACCCTGATGTGGAACACCCCTTCAGCGCAGGAGACATGGTGGCTATTGTCGGCAGTACTCCGGAGCGGCAGCGCTTCAGTCAACTGGCGGAAGGGAACAGAAAAAATACCGGGGCCAGTTGAATCATAGGGGGATCCGCCCGCCGGCGGCAGGTTTATTAATAATAATACCAGATCGTTTCGTAATCCCGGGCATCCTCGCCAATTTCCTCCAGCCTCCGGAGGTATTCAAGAATGGGCACATCCTTGCTGACATGGGTCTTCATCACACTGGTAATATTTTTTTCCCACGGATGAAATTCATACAGGCGGCTGCCATCGGGCAGGATCGATACAAGATCCCTGAAGCTGGTTGTCTTCAGGTAATTTTTCCCCAGGCCCGGCACGTTGTACACCGCCTCATCGGTCCTTGACAACCCCGGCAGCAGGCGGGACTCCTCCTTCTGCTCCTGCATAAGCCGGGCTATGGGCACCCGATAGGTCGAAGTCTCCTCCTTGCCTTTGGAATTAAAGGTGTAATAGGGATCAATTCCTATCCTGCTGAGCAGCCGGCGCAGGTAGGCCGCCTCAAAGCGCCGCGAAACAAAAAAGGTATATACCAGCTGGTTATAGACCGGGATGCCCTTTTGCTTGAGGCGCTCGACCGCGGCAGCCATATCCTGATTCACCTCATAGGGATGCTGCACGTGGGTGACGACGGAAAGCTGTCTTTTGCCCGGAATCCGGTATTTGGCGAGAATGGAAACCAGTTTGTCATTGAAGCGCATGGGCAGGGTTACCGGTGTCCGTGTCCCGATTCGGATCCGCTCCACCGTAGGGATATCGGCAATCAGGCCAAGAATCCAGTCAACATGGTCATCGTCCATGGCCAGCGGATCCCCTCCGGTGATCAGCACCTCGTGAATCGCGGGATGTGCCCGTATCCATTCTACGGCTTCATGTATTTTCTCATCCGAAGCCATGGCTCCCGGCTGCATGGCATCATCTATCTCCCAGTTCCGCTGGCAGTATACGCATATCTGGGGACAGGTATTGTACGGTTTGAAAATGCAGATGGATGGATATCGCCTGGTGATAAGATCTATCGGGGAGGTATCAGACTCCAGCATGAAATCCATGCATCGGCTGCTCTCCTTTGCCTCTACAGTCAGATTGACATAGCTGGACGGGGGGATCACCTGGGCCCTGACCGCCCGGTCTCTGTTGTGGCCTGGATCATCATCCATGAGCGAAATGTAGTGCGGGGTGATCCCGAACGGCAGACGATGCTTTCTGGCGCTGCTGATGGCCTTCTTTTCTTCCGGCGACAGCCTCACCAGCCTGGATACCTCTTTGCTCTCACGCAGAATATGACTGATCTGCCATTGCCAGTCGTGCCAGTCGGCTTCGGTTCCGCCAAGTTCCGCCAGTATGCGCCTGCGCCTTTCAACCCTTCTCCTGAGCGATTCTTCGGAAAGGCCGGAACTTCCCTTGTCAAGGCGGGCCTGGACCGCGCCGTAAAGTTCATCCAGCTGGCTCGACCGTTCAACGGCTGCCCGCCGGTCCTTGTATTTGCTCGGCACCAGATGCAGTTCGGTAAAAGCCTGCCCCGGCCCCCTTCCCTGCAGGCCAAGAAACAGGTAGTGCATGTCGGCAATAAAAGCCGGAGACAGATCCGGGCGCGGCACATCCAGGGCAATATCCCTGATGGCGCCTGCCAGGGAAAAACCGGCTTTGTTATCGCTCCTGCGTGTCATCATCCGCACGATGACCTTGGCGCAGTCACGGACCCGCATGATTGTTCCGGCATTGAATGAATCGTAATCATCAAAGGTTTCGAACATCATGTCGTGCGCCAGCCTGGCTATGCTGGCGCGAAACTCATCAACAGATTCGGACTGCCTGGCAATAGCGCAGATCTCCGGCAGCTTTGCTTTCAGGTAATCTGGGGTAAATTTGGCAAACTCCATCATCAAGTGTTGAATAAATGAATGTTATCTGAGGTTTTCCCGAATTATGGCCTTGCTGTCAAATTATCAGTATAATCTTTTATTTAAACATGTACGTGGAGAGCCGTCAACACTTGCGGGAAATCATGCCTGCAGTCTCCCCCCTTTCCTTGCATTCATTTTAAATTTTGTGATATTATTAATCAAAAATGCAGATTTAAAATTTTATTACGGACCAGGCATCAGTGACATTTTGTTCCACACACTTGAGCAGATGTATTGTATGCATCCAGAAAGGAGGGAGGCTTTTTGTCGCCAGCCTGTTCCCTTTTCATAACCCGAATTCAGCAGTTCCATCACGTGAATTCCACCTGTCAACCATGCCGCCCATGATCCCGAACGAACTGGCGGGTCTTCGCTTCATCTGCTGATCAACGGATCATGCATCATTTTACAGTCTACTACTTCAGCAGGAAGCACATCCACCCTTTATGGGCATGCATCCTTCTCATTCTTCTCCTTGCCTGCCCCGCCGGGACTGCTGAACCGGCATACATCAAGAGCAAGGTTGCCCCGCCATCGGAGCATGAACTCAAAGCAATCTACCTCTACAACTTCCTCAAATTTGTGCAGTGGCCGCAAAATGCCTGCACCGTGCATGATGACCCCTCCCACCGGATAGCAGTCATCGGCGACTCACAGTTTAACCAGGTACTCAAGGATCTCCAGCAGAAATTAAACCAAAAAGGCCATGAACTGCAGATCATCTTTCACGGCCCCTACCGGAAAGACATGGATTTATCCTGCTGCTGCCTGCTGTTCATAACCGCAACGGAACAGGATAATCTACCAAGCATCCTTGCGCAAATCGCTGGACAACCGGTGCTGACGGTTGCCGACACGGATGCATTCATGGATCGCGGGGTCATGATCACCCTCGTTTCTCGCAACAATAAAATTCGCTGGGCAATCAATCGAAAACCGGTGGCCGAATCCGGCCTGAAATTGAATGTCAAACTGCTGGATATAGCAGTGAAGGTTATCGACAAATAAAACTGGATAGCAAATGATTACTTTTGCCGATCTGTCCATCAGGAAAAAACTCTTCCTTGCCATCATGGCAACCAGTTCCCTTGCTGTTCTGGCAGCCTGCATTGCTTTTTATACTCTCACCATCAATCTCTACAAAGAGGCCTATATTAAAGACATCCAGAGCCTGACCAGGGTTATCGCCTATAATTGCCAGGCAGCCCTTGTCTTTAATATACCTGAAGACGCCGAAAAAATGCTCCTGGCTCTGGAGAACCGCTCCTCGATTCTTGCGGCAGATATCTACGACCAGGAGCACAAACTTTTTGCCAGCTACGGAAATCCTGCGTACCCTCGGGCACATCCATCAGAACACAGCTCCAGGATATTCAGTGAACTCACCCCGGAAGGGACCATGCTTTTCCACGAAGATATTTTCATGGATGGCGCCAAAATCGGCTGCATAACACTTATTGACAACATGCACTCCATCATCACTTTCAGAAATATTGCCCTGATAACCTTGGGAGTAATCGTTATCCTGGTAATTTTTTTGAGTTTTCTGGCCGCCGCCAGGATCCGTGATATTATCTCCGAACCCATCAGCGAACTGGCAACTATCTCCCAGGAAATTTCAGAAAACCAGGACTATTCTCTGCGCGCGCTCAAACGGGGGACCGATGAAGTGGGACATCTGGTTGACACCTTTAACACCATGCTCGAACAGATTTCCCAACGCACCGATGAACTCCGGGAAAGTGAACAGCGCTTCCGCGCCCTTGTCGACCAGGCGGTGGACAGTTTTTTCCTGCACGACATGGACGGCAGAATCATCGATGTCAACCAGCGGGTCTGCGACACCCTGGGCTACTCCCGCGAGGAATTGCTCTCCATGACGGTTGAGGATATCGACACGGAGGCCGACAACGATGCTTACCGGGAACAACACTGGAAAAAGATGCCCGCTGGTACCCCCATCACCTTTGAGGGATTACACCGGCGCAAGGACGGCTCAACATTCCCTGTCGAGGTCCGGGCCGGGCTGCTGGAACTCGGCGATCAGAAAATTATAATGGCCCTGGCCCGCGATCTTTCTGAACGCATCAAGGCTGAAAAGGACAAACACCTGTTGGAAAGCCAGCTGCAGCAGGCCCAGAAAATGGAGTCCATCGGTACTCTTGCAGCCGGCATTGCCCACGATTTCAACAATATCCTCTCTCCTATTTACGGATACGTTGAACTGGCGCAGTTAAAGGTCCGGGACAACCCCGAACTCTCCGAATACCTGAACGAAGTTCGCAGCGCCGCCCACCGCGCCAAGGATCTGGTTAAACAGATCCTCACCTTCAGTCGGCAGGACAGTGAAAAATTCTCCCCGGTGGAAGTGCATGTCATTATCAAGGAAGCCCTGAAGCTTCTCCGGTCAACCATTCCCTCGACCATCGAGATAAAGCAGGAAATTGAGCCGAAATGCGGCTATGTCCTGGCCAATCCCACCCAGATCCACCAGGTGCTCATGAATCTCTGCACCAACGCATATCACGCCATGCGTGAAAGCGGCGGCGTGCTGGGGGTGACCTTGAAACAAGTCTCCATATCAGCCGGTGATTTTGTCAGGAATATCAATCTGCGGCCCGGCCCCTATCTCATGCTTGAGGTCAGCGACACAGGAACCGGCATGAACAAGGAAACCCTGGCCCGGATATTTGAGCCTTATTTCACCACCAAGGCCCAGGGAGAAGGAACCGGGATGGGCCTTTCCGTGGTCCACGGCATTATCAAGAGCCACGGCGGCAATATCACGGTTTACAGCGAACCCGGCAGGGGCAGCACTTTTCGCGTATATCTGCCGATCATGGAAGGAGCCGAATCGAAAGAAGAAGAATCCCCCACAGGCCCCCTGCCCTCTGGAGCCGAGAGGATCCTCCTGGTTGACGATGAAAAAAGTGTGGCCAAGGTTGAGAAGGATATGCTTGAGAACCTTGGATACACGGTAACCATCTCAACCTCGGCTCCCGAAGCGCTGGAGCATTTCCGCGGCCAGCCTGATTCGTACGACCTGGTCATAACCGACATGACCATGCCCAAAATGACCGGAGACAGGCTCGCCACCGAAATAATGGCCATCCGACCGGATATCCCGGTAATTCTCTGCACCGGATTCAGCGAACTGATCAACAAGGAGGATGCCTTGAAAATCGGCATCCGCAGATTCGTCACCAAACCCATCATCATCACCAAATTTGCCAAACTCCTGCGGGAAGTGCTTGACGGGGAAGCGGTATCATAACAGCAAGAGATTTCCTTTCCAGCCCCCTTCATGGGAAACCGGGAGGATTCCATCTCAGGCGAAGGTATCGTAATCTTATTGTCTGTAACGGCTCATGAATGAGCCATGTTGTTCCTGCATTTTTTGTCCCTTCAATCCCGCTCAGCATTCCTGCCCTGGCTAGCGGCAGTTCTGGCTCACGCGGCTTTCCCGGCAGTCGGTGACAATTGGTATCACGGAAAAACAACGGGAAGCAAAACGCCATCCGGAGTAGCCTTCACCATGAAACAAAATTTCCTGTACCTCGGAAAACGATTTTGCCGAGCGGATTTCTTCAACCGGTATCTCATGGAGAGGAACAGTGTCAGGATAAAAATAGGCATGGAGCATTCTGCACCCCAGCTTTTCGCTATAGGCCCTGATGTTTTTTTCTTCAACGTCACCGGAATAAATATATAATTTTACATTTGCCTGTCCCAGCCGATCAGAATATTCAGCCATTTTTCTGACATCAATATCCGCCGGGTTTTTCTTGTCCGCACAGCCGGTAATAACCGCTGCCAGAAGCAACAGAGAGAAAAATACTGCCGTTGGCCGTTTTGTATTCATCCTGCAACCACCTTTCCTTGGTCAATCATTGATAAGCACCCTGTCTGCCTCTACTGTCAGCATACAATCATTTCCTTCAGATTAGCCGGAAAATACTTCTTGGTCCATCTTTTTGCGCCTGAGCAAGCAGCTTTGCTGCCAGGTTGCCCCCTTATTCCAGCCGTCCCTGAACCTGCGCAGATGCGAAGAGTCAAGGCAGCGCCAAACCTTCTTTGCCTTGATGGCTCACTGCTGGTAGAATTGTAGAGTAATTGTCCCCACAACAAGCGCAGTCATTGTAACCGGATTAACGTATGGAAAAGGCCTGAAAGATAGATGATATACCATATTCTGGCAGATGCCGTTCTTATTGGCCACGTGATGTACGTTATATTTATTGTTGGGGGACTGGTACTGATCCTGCTCGGCGCAGGATTTCAATGGCAATGGGTAAAAAATTTCCGCTTCAGGGCGCTGCACCTGGCAGCAATAGCACTTGTTGTTCTGCAGTCATGGTTCCAAGTCATCTGCCCCCTGACCACCCTGGAAATGTATTTCCGCGAACAGGGGGGACAGACGCCTTATAGTGGAACCTTTATGGCGCACTGGCTGCACCAGCTGCTGTTCTACGAAGCTCCGTTCTGGGTATTCAGCGCCGGCTACACTCTTTTCGGACTGGCGGTGGCGGCAGCCTGGCTGCTCATACCGCCTCGTACCCATTGGCGCAGGAACAAGGGAGAAAAACATCAGGGCGGAAACACCGCCTCACCGGAGCACTGATGGAAGCGTCAGCAAAAGAAATGAACGGCTACTTGGCCTCTTCGATATATCCTTTCCCGTGGCATTCCTTACACGTCTGATCGGGTGTGCACTGACAATCCTCCCAATCATCTCCCTTTTGGGACCCCCGCCACTCCATATCGCACACACATTCGCCCTTGATGACCTTTTTCCCGCCGCACGCCGGGCATACTTTTTTCTTCATTTCCGTCATAATTGTCTCCTGTGCAGAAATATTTATTTCATTTTATAGGATAACAGCTCTATTAGCAAAACCGAAATACATCGGCACCCGGTAAATTCAACAAAAAACCCCCCATACTGACAAAGGAGGGGATACAGTATGGGGGGCGCGGGAACCTCACACTTGAGGTTACTTTTATAATAAGCACGAAACAACTACCACGCAATGGCAGCGCCGGAAAATTGCTTACAAAGAAGCACAAAACATTGAAAAAAGGGTGGAGAAATTCACTGATTTACGGACAAGCTTGTCGAACTCGCCGCCAGGATACCTGGACGAGCGCTCTGAAGAGAGATGAAAGGCGGGGCGAAAAAGCCGTTCCGACCTGGAAATCACTGAACTGTTGAACAAATCTCTTTGCCCCCAATGCATCTTATGTAAAATTACTGTCCGCTTTTCTCCTGCAACAGCAGCTTAAAATTTACAACCAGCTGAAATTACATAATAATAATCCCTTATACAGTATTGATAACTTTTATTATCAGAAAACCGGAGATGAACAACAATTTTTATCATAAACTTTCACCGCTTTGAAGATATCCAGAAATAATATTATATTCTTGCCTTGACCCTGAAAACAGACGTTCTCTGCAGTTACACGATTATTATAGATATTTACCTGCAAAGAAATAAATTAATGCAAAACAATCTCCTTTTTTACTTGAATTTATAATATGAATATATTCTCTTGTTGCGCACAAGGCTTTAATTTTTTTTGCAGGAGGAAAAAATGAGTAAATCGCTAGTTGAAATGACAGCAGAAATTGTTCAATCCCAGATCAACACCAGGGAAATGAACAACGATGAAATCAAGTCAGCGCTTCATGATACATTTCAGACGCTGAAAAATCTGCAGGACGCAGAAGCGTCAGGACTGCCGATTGAACAGGCCGAAGCCAAACCAGCCATGTCCCCGGAAAAATCAATCCAGAGGAATAAGGTTGTCTGCCTCGAATGCGGGGAGTCTTTCAAAATGCTTTCGCCGAAACATCTCAAGAGCCATGACCTTACGCCGAAGGAGTACAGGAAAAAATACGGCTTTTCCATGCGCCAGCCGTTGTGCGCCAAAGCCCTTTCCGAAAGGCGCTCCATGTCCGGCAAAAAAAGGGGTCTGCCCGAAAATTTGAAAAAAGCCATTGCCGCCCGCACCAAAGGAAAAAAGAAAAAATAACAGCGTGTTTCCACTGCGGTTCCGGCCCGGAAACCAATATACATGATCGGCATCTTTGACTCCGGTGTCGGCGGAATGACCGTCGCCCGGGCAATCGAACAGCTCTGTCCCCAATACCCGCTCCTCTACTTCGGTGATATTGCCCGGACTCCCTACGGTTCCAAGAGTCCTGAAACCATTATCGGATATTCGAGGAACAACACTGATTTTCTCCTGGAGCAGGGAGCGGAGCTGATCGTCATTGCCTGCAACTCGGCTTCCAGTACGGCCTCCGATGCATTGCGCTCCCATTACCAGGCACCGATCCTGGACGTCATCACCCCGGCGACCACCAGGGCGGCCGAGGTCACGGCCAACGGCAGAATCGGGGTCATCGGCACCCGGGCCACCATTAAAAGCGGGATTTATCCGCAGAAAATTCAGGAGGCACGATCCGGAACCAGGGTCTTCAGCGCAGCCTGCCCCCTGCTGGTGCCGCTGGTTGAAGAAGGATGGGGGTCCCGACGGGAGACCAAAATGATTCTGCGCCGCTATCTCCACCCCCTGCGGCTGAAACAGATCGACACCCTGGTGCTGGGCTGCACCCATTATCCCCTCCTGAAGCACATGATCGGGCCGCGGATAGGCAAACGGGTCAAGCTGATCGATTCGTCGGTGGAAATGGCTGTTCATGTACGCAATTTTCTGGACCAGAACGAACAACTGCGGCAGCAGCTTCTCAAGACCACCGGCGCTGAAAATCGCTTTTTCGTTTCCGACAGCACCGACGCGGTACAAATAACGGCGGCGAAAATTTTCGGCCGCCCCATCAAGCTTGAAAAAATTAATGTGTAACCATCATGCCTGGACAAAAAACGCTGTTTATCTTCCTGACCATCTCTCTGCTCAGCATGGCTTTACCCCTGCCGGCGATGAGCGCGGAAACAACCGGTGAAGAGCATTCGCCCGAATCGCTGGCCATCTTCCTGCAGGATACATACAAATCACTGACCAGTCTCACCTTTGCCTTTGACCAGGTGACCCGCACCGGCACCCGGGAACGGCGCGGACGGGGCGAAGCAGTATTTTACCGGTTCCGCCCTCCTGCCGAAGACGGCCCGGAAAACAGCATTTCCGCGACGCAAAGCGTTATGCGCTGGGATTACATCGAACCCGATCCGCAGATCATTGTCAGCGACGGCGAGACCCTTTCCATTTACACGGAAAAAGACAAACAGCTCATCAGAACCCCGGCAAAGGAGCTGGAATCAGACATCACCTATGCCTTTTTCTCCGGCTCCCGGGATCTGCTTGACGATTTTGCCGCCCAGGACGCGGAAGCAGATTATCTTTTTTCTTCCGGCACGGATCTGCAATCCCTGCTCCTTGTTCCGCGGGAGCCCCACAACCAGATACGGGACGTGCGGGTGTGGTTCGACGACAAAGGCATCATTCATCACCTGGTGATCACCGATCATTTTGATTCGTTGACCGAGCTGAACTTTGACAACATCAGGGTCAACACTCTGCCGCCCGGGAACCGGGAAGCACTGGAGGAGATCATCACCTTTACCATCCCCCCCGGCACCGAGATCATTTCCCGCTGACGCCGTGCGCATTGTCCTTGTTTCCATGCCCTGGGCTATCTTCAACCGCCCCTCCATTCAGCTTGGAGCCCTGAAAAGCTACCTCGGCGCCCATGACCGGACCATTGATGCAGCCGCCTTTCATCCCTACCTGGATGTGGCCCAAGAAATCGGCTTTGACGCTTACCGCATCATCTCTGAGGATAACTGGGCCGGCGAGGCCCTTTATTGCGCTCTTCTTTTTCCCGGGATCAGGGAAAAAGCCCGAAGTGTTTTTTTGCGCTCCCTGGGCAAAAAGACCGCCTCGCTGCTGCCCGGTTTTGACCGCCTCTGCGGCCAGCTGAACAATCTGCTCGATCAGTGGCTGGAGCAACATGACTTTACCGGCGTCAGCCTGGCCGGGTTTTCCGTCTGCTTCGGGCAGCTACCCGCTACCCTTCTGGCTTGCCGGCGCCTGAAAAGACAATATCCGCATGTCAAGACGGTCCTTGGCGGCTCAACCTGCATTCCGGAGATCGGTTCTTCACTGCTGCGAAACTTTTCCGACATCGATTATGTTATCAGCGGAGAAGGGGAGCGGCCCCTGCTTGAGCTGTGCCGCCATCTGCAGGGCCGCCCGGATTGCGACCGGGCCGCCTTTTTGCGCCGCGACAGCCTTCCGCATCTGCCGGACGAGCTCACCCGGGACCACGAGGTCCACGATCTCAACACCCTGCCCGTTCCGGACTATGACGATTATTTCACCGAACTTAAGCAGTCGGGCCTGGGTTTCATTCCACAGCTGCCTGTGGAATTTTCCCGGGGGTGCTGGTGGAACAAATGCGCCTTCTGCAACCTGAACCTGCAGTGGTGCGGATACCGGTTCAAGGACTCCGCGCGCATGCAGGCTGAAGTGGAGTTGCTGACCCCTAAATACCGCTGCCTGGACTTTGCCTTTACCGACAATGCCCTGCCGCCGACCCAGGCGGACCGATTCTTTACCGCCATGGCAGACAACGGGAAAGATACCCGTTTTTTTGCCGAAATCAGGTGTACCGATAAACCTGAACAGTATGATCGTTTTCACCGGGGGGGGTTGGACTCGGTCCAGATCGGCATCGAGGCTTTTTCCAATAGTCTGCTCAAACGAATGAACAAGGGGGCAACGGTCATGGACAACCTGGCAGCCATGAAATATTGCGCTGCCGCCGGCATCCGACTTGACGGAAACCTGATCCTCGAATTTCCGGGCAGCACCGAAAAAGAGGTCGCCGAAACGCTGCGGACGCTCGAATTTGTCCTGCCGTTCCGCCCGCTCACCGCCGCCGGTTTTTTCCTCGGCCACGGGAGCCCGGTATGGAACAACCCCGGCAAATACGGCGTCAAGACCATCCGGCACCACCCTTACAACCGACTGCTTTATCCAGACTCCATTCTGTCCGGGCTCGAACTGCTCATCAAACAAGGACACGGCGACCGCGGCCGCCAGAAGACAATCTGGCGGCCGGTGAGAAAAAAGATCAGGGAATGGGCCGCGTTTCACGAAAACAGAGCTGATAAAATTCCCGCCCTCAGCTACCGCAACGGCGGTGAATTTATCATTATCCGGCAGGCACGCCCGGGCAGGCCAGCCCGGCACCACCGCCTTACGGGCATGTCCGCTGCAATATACCTGGCATGCGGAAATCCTGTCGCAATAAAATCATTGCTCCGCGACTTTAACTCGGTTACGGAGAAGGTATTAACTGTTTTTCTGGACGACCTGGAAAACAAAAAACTTCTCTTCCGGGACGGCGGCATGTGCCTGGCGCTTGCCGTGGAACAGTCGCCGGCAGGACACTAACCCCGGAGACGGCGTCCGTCCCGTACAAAACCGGCGAAACAGCCGGCAGGCATCAATCATGAGTGAAGAACGATTTGAAGATCTATTTGACGACCAGCAGGTAGCCGCCCCCAGGCTCAATCCGGGTGACCGCATCGAGGCAAAGGTCGCCGGCATAAGCGGCGAGAACATTTTTCTCGATATCGGCGGCAAGAGCGAAGGGGTGCTGAAGGCAGCGGAACTCTCCGATCAGGAAGGAAACCTCAATGTCGAGCCCGGCGACAAACTGCAGGTGTTTTTCCTGTCCACCCGTGGAGGATCAATGGTGTTTACCACCAGGGTCGGCGCCGGCCAGGCCTCCCTGCAGGAACTTGAGGACGCCTTCCACTCAGGCATTCCCGTTGAAGGGCGGGTCACCGCCGAAATCAAGGGGGGATTTGAAGTCAAAGTGGCAGGGCAGCGGGGCTTCTGCCCCTATTCGCAGATGGATATCCGGCGTATTGAGGATCCGGAAGAATATCTGGACAAGCAGTTTCCTTTCAAGATCATCGAATTCTCCGCCCAAGGCCGCAATATGATCCTGTCCGCGAGGGCCGTTCTGGAGGAAGCAAGGGAACAGCAGCGCCAGGTCCTGAGGGATTCCCTGGAAGAAGGCGACCGGGTCCAGGGCACCGTTACCTCCATCCGTGATTTTGGCGCCTTTGTTGATATCGGCGGCGTGGACGGCCTCATCCCGATCTCCGAGCTGGCCTGGGGCCAGGTCGACCGGGTGGAAGACATTCTCAGCCGGGGACAGCAGGTGGAAGTCATTGTCAGGAAACTGGACTGGGACAAAGAGCGTATCAGCCTCAGCCTCAAGGAAACCCTGGAAAATCCCTGGGACAATGTAACCGGTAAATATACTGTGGGCTCAACCCATACCGGCCAGGTGTGCCGCCTGGCCCAATTCGGCGCATTTGTCACCCTGGAGCCGGGGGTTGACGGTCTCATTCACATTTCCAAGCTGGGCGCGGGACGGCGGATAAATCATCCCCGGGAAGTCCTGGAGCAGGGGCAGGAAATCACCGTGCGCATCGATGGAGTTGATCCGGAAAGCAAAAGAATATCGCTGGTGCCGGAAGATTTTACCGAAGAAACAGCCTCGCCGGAAGAGAGGAAACAGGCCTACAGGCCTCCGCCGCAGAAATCCCTTGGAACTTTTGGCGACTTGTTGTCCAAAACCATGAAGAAGAAAAAATAATCTTTCCCGTAATGGTCCATTGACGGGGCAATAGTTCTAAAGAATAAAAAAGGCGGCAGCGCTGTGTTGCGCAGTTGCCGCCTCCTCTTACACTTTATGGGGCAGGAACAGGGCTGATGCAAGCGATTTTCGCCGGGTTTATGCTTCGCCGATAATTTCCCTGTAAAAATCGCACTCGGACCGGCATCTTTTGATCTTATCCTGATAGTCCCCCTGCACCTCCCCGTGACATAACGTGCCCTTGACGCTGAAACAGAGCCGGCCATAAATAGGGTATGCGGGGCATTCCTTCTCGGTCCCGCATTTCTGGTATTCCCAGCAATTCATCCTTGAGTTCATGTCGTCCTCCCTCTTGATGTGTATTGACCATATGCCGGGGATACAAGCGGCTTACCCCGGCACGAAACAACCATTGGGCCTCCTTCAGGTACGGATAAGGGTACAACCTCAAACAGAATGAATATACTGAAAATCTAAACTGATAATTTATATTAATATTCTTATTTATACAAGAAAACATACTGAATGTCAAATTTCACCTTCTTTCAAATACATAACGCCCAGCCATCTTCTTGCGCCAGGCACGTGCTGCCGGCATCAGGAGAGAAACTGGACTGTCCGGCCAGGCTGTTTTTCGTAAATACTGACGGCCAGTGCAACCGCGCACTGTGCTTTTACCAACATTTATAGGGCTACAGGGTGGCGCAGATCCGCGAAAGAGGGATACCGCTCTACATACATCAGGCATGAGGGAAGCAAATGGCCGCAAGATCCCTCTCATCTACGCACCTTCGCTGCGAGGAGTTACGGCGGGCAGGACGATGGCAAAGGAATTGCGGCGCCATGGGGCCGCTTCAGTTTTGTCTGCTGCCGCTCAACCTCAAACATCGTTACGGCGGCGGCAACAGAGGCATTCAGGGAATTGAAGCTTCCCTGCATGGGGATGGTGATCAGCTGGTCGCATTGTTTCTGCACCAGGGGGCGTATCCCTTTACCCTCGCTGCCGACCACCAGGCAGAGCGGTACGGAAAAATCAACATCATAGAGGGACATGGCAGACTGGTCGGCAACCGTGCCAAAGATCCAGAACCGATTCTGCCGCAGTAATTTCAAGGTTTCCGCCAGGTTGACGATCTGGCAGATGCGCAGGTGACTGACAGCCCCTGCCGAGGTCCGGGCCACCGTACCGGTCAGTGGAACGCTGCGTTCTCTGGTCAGGATCACCGATCCAAACCCTGCGGCCAGGGCTGAGCGTAAAATAGCGCCCAGATTTCGCGGGTCCTGGACCGAGTCGACGGCAAGTATCCGGGGACAGGGGTTTTCTGCCGTTATCTCCAGCCCGGAAAGAAGTTCATCAAGCTGCAGCAGCGGCGCCTGGGCCAGACGAGCAACCACCCCCTGATGTTTTGTGCGTGGCGGGACACCGAGACGATCGGCCTCGACAAAACGGAGCCGGACATCGGCGGCCCGCGCCCCGTCAATAATTTCCTGGTACCTGGGCCCGGCCTTGCCCCGCTGCACCAGGACCTCGCTGAGAGAGCGGGGATCGGCGGCCAGAGCCTCGGCAACGGAATTGATCCCCCACAGCAGATCCTCGCATGAATTCTTGGCGCCTTCGATATTCTTCCGCCTGTTTTCAGCCGTTTTTCGGTATTGCGGTTTCATGGCAAAGAGGGACCGGGTAATGATGAAATCAGAAAGCGGGAAGGAGGGGGGTCATCCCCTCAGACCAGCGAGGTTGAGCGTTTCTCCGTTCAGAGAACGTCTGCGGCGGCAGCGCTCGGCAACAATGATCGCCCGCAGGCTTTCAATGGCCTCGTGCAGCCGGTCATTGACAACCAGGTAATCGTACCTGTCTTTATATACCAGCTCTGTCCTGGCATTTTTCAATCGCATGGCAATATTGTCTTCACTTTCGGTACCCCGTCCGCGAAGCCGTTTCTCAAGTTCATCCAGGGAAGGCGGGGTTATGAAAACCGTCACCGGGTCGGCTGATTCCATAACCTGCATTGCCCCCTGAACATCAATATCAAGAACGACGTCCTTCCCGGCCTGCAGATGCTGCTCCACCTCTTCCCGGCCTGTTCCATAAAGATTGCCATGGACTTCCGCCCACTCGAGAAAACCGGAGGGCTGCCGCTGCTGTATACTGAGGAACGTTGCGCGGCTGACAAAATGATACTCGCGCCCATTTTCCTCCCCGGCACGGGGAGGCCTGGTCGTGTGCGAAACCGAGAACACAAGTCCGGGCAGACCTGCCATTACCTCCTTGAGCATTGTCGATTTCCCTCCGCCGGAAGGAGCTGACAATACCAGCAGCATGCCTCCGGTCACTTTTTCTCTTCCCGGCTGCCGCTGGCGAAAACGCGGCCTGGATTGTACTGCTCGTCGGCCATGGCCGCAAAACGGGTGCTGATGGTTTCCGGCTGCACCGACGAAAGAACCAGATGCCCGGTATCCAGGATAATAATTGCCCGGGTGCGGCGCCCCTCGGTCACATCAATAAGTTTTTTTTCCTTGCGTGCCTCTTCCTTCAGTTTCCTGATGGGCGAGGCTTGCGGATTGACCACCGCCAGTATTCTGCTGATCTTGACGGCATTACCGAATCCGACATTGATGAGTTTGTTATCCATGTTCGTCCCTGAATATTTCCTGCGCTGAAAAACCTATTCTATATTCTGCACCTGCTCCCGGAGCTTCTCGATCTCATTTTTGAGTTCCACGGTCATATGGGCTATCTCGGCATTGGATATCTTGGAGGAAATGGTATTCACTTCCCGGAGAAATTCCTGCAGAAGAAAATCGAGACGCCGCCCCACCGGCTCACTGCTTTCCAGAAAACCGGCAAATTGGACCATATGGCTGCGCAGCCTGACAAGCTCTTCGGTAACATCCGATTTATCGGCTAAAATGACGGTTTCCTGAGCCAGGCGCATGGGATCGATATCGACCCCTTCCTGGATCTTGGCCAGACGGCTTTTCACATCCTCCAGGCGGGTACTGAGAATTTCCGGCACCTTTTCCTCAAGCGTCTCGACACAATAGGAAAAACTCTCGAGCCGGTCCAGCAACTCCTCCTTTATGGCCCTGCCTTCCTGTTCACGCATCAGGCAGCATTCTCCTATGGCCTCGTCCAGAGCGGTGCAGATCAGGCGCCATTCCCAGTCAAAATCCGGATTTTCTTCCTGCTGGCTTATGATTTCACGATAGGAGAGCATATCATTGAGCTGGATCTGTGCCTCAAGATTCAATTCAGACTTGATTTTCATAAGACAGGAATGGTACTGCCGGGCAAGATCCGTGTTGACGGTCAACCTGGTTCCGCCAGCCGAATCGGACTGGCACTGGAGGCTGACATCGACCCGACCGCGATCATGGTTGGAGGCGATTATTTTCCGTACCCGGTCTTCCAGGGCGCTGAAGGCTCTGGGAATGACAATTCGCTGATCCAGATACCGGTGATTGACGGTTCGCACCTCGGCAACCCAGACCCTTCCCCCCTGGGCAATCTCACCTCGTCCGAATCCCGTCATACTTCTTGGCCGCATTCATAACCTCCTTGTTGTTATACTTCCAGTTCCAGGGCCAGGCGCAATTCATCCGCACTTACCGAAGCCGTGCCTACCTTGCCGACAACGATGCCGGCGGCATGATTTGCCAGCACAGCCGCATCCTTCATGGAGCAGCCTGCCGCCAGTCCCAGAGCCAGAGTTGCGACGACGGTATCACCGGCGCCGGTCACATCATACACCTCCTTGGCCATGGTCGGAATGGTTACCAGTTGATCATTACCCTGCAGCAGGGCCATGCCCGCCTCTCCCCTGGTGATGAGAACCGCTTCACAATCGATTTCATCCCTGATATATCTTGATGCCGCCAGCAGCTGCTGCTCATTGCTGATGACCATACCGCTCATCCGGCTGGCCTCAAGGTTGTTGGGTGTTATGACGGTGGCGCCGATAAAACGATGAATATTTTCAGGCTTCGGATCAACAATCAATGGCAAGGGGCGGTTCTGCTCTGCAATTATAGCACGCCGAAGCTGATGAAGTCGAATCATAAAGGGCTCGTTAACCACACCCTTCGAGTAATCGGAAACAATGACCGCGTCAAAATTCCGGAGATTCCGCTCCAGGTAGGCGATCAGGGCCGTCAGGGTTGCTCGCCCCGGCACACCGGTCTCCTCCCGGTCGAAGCGGACGACCTGCTGCCCCTGGGCCACGACCCTGGTCTTGACCGTGGTCGGCCGTTCTCCCCTGACAAGCCCGTCAACCGGTGAAGCAAGCACCTCCACCAGGCGGACCAACTCCGCGCCCATGGCATCGGAGCCTATGACGCCGCACAGGGCTCCCCTGCCGCCGAGTGAGTAGATATTTTTCAGGACATTGGCGCTGCCGCCGAGAAGAAATTCCTCGCGGTTAACGTTGACCACCGGAACCGGCGCCTCCGGGGATATCCGGTCAACCCTTCCCCAGATGAACTGGTCGACTATCACATCACCGATCACCAGGATCCTTGCCTTGTCAAACCGCGAAACGGCTTGAAACAGCTCTGCGGCATTCTCCTTCACGTATCGAGCTCCAGTAAATGTTCAGCCATGCGTTCAGCCGTAAAAACAAGCGATTCAATATCCAGGTATTCGAGTACATGGCGGTCAAAGAGCACCTTGACCCGGCTCTCGAAACCCTCTTCCGGATCCTGGTCCCAGAAAAGAAGATAATGAGGCAGGTGGGGCAGTACAGGGACAATAAAGGCGAGGTCCGCGCTTGAATCTCCCCTGGCCGGCTCTCCGCCGACCTGTCGGCAGATCCCGGCAAGCACGGTGCATCGCCCGGCAAACCGCCTGGCCAGCGGCTGTTCACAGTAAGCGGAAAGGGTCCGGACCTTGGATATTGAATTGGGCAGGCTTTCCATCCCTAGCCATTCACCGGATGGCGGTTCACTGCCGCCGAGGGCAACATAATTGTACAGCAGGATCTGGTCCCGGGGGTCGACCAGAACATCGCCATCCATCCGCATCCCATCCTTTGAGAACTCAACCATGCGCCCCAGATAGCGGAACCTGATCAGGTCAGGCTGTTCAGCACTCCAACGGGCTCCCAACCGAGGAGCAATGTCGGCAAAAGAAATATCCTGAACCTTGGTTTTGAGATGGGCGACCAGGGCCATGTCCCTTTCTTCCTGCCCCCGTTCAACCTGCTCCATTCCGGCATCAGGCTCACGACTTCCACCGCAAGCAAGGCCGGCAGGCTCAAGGTAAGGACATTTCGAAGGATCGGCGCCTCCTATGGTAACCGCGACGGAAAATGCCAGGCAGGTGGGATGGCCGCATTCACCGCAGTTAGTCCGGGCCGTATATCGTATGAATTCAAGAGGGTTCAACGTAATGCCGAACACGGCCGGTTCATCCTGCCGGGACGGCCCAGCCATTTTTTTCCGGATTGAATTCCCGCGCCGTGGAACACGGCTCTTATTTGGACTTGGCGTTCAGGGCTTCCGTCACCTCTTTGGTAATATCAACACTGTCAACTGCATAAAGCACTGCCTGGCCGGGAAGGATAATCGCGTATCCCTTGTCCTTGGCATATTTCTTCACAACATCTTCCAGCTCTTTAAAGATAGGGGCCAGCTGTTTTTCCTGCAGTTGTTTCAACTCCACGTTGGCGTCATCCTGTTTCACCCGCAAATCACGCCGCAGTTTCTGAAATTCAATAGCCTTGTCCTGTTTTTTCTCATCGCTCCAGACCGAACTCTTCTTCTCGATCTCTTCCTGGAGAGCCATCAGAGATTCTTCATCCGCCTTGAAGGTTTTCTCCAGTTCTTTGACCTTTTTTTCGATTTCCTTCTGAGCAGCCTTGCCGAGTTCCGAACCGAGAACAACTTGCTGCATATCCAGAACGGCAATGGAGACACCTTCGGCCAGAGCACTGCCGGAGACAAACAACAATGCTCCCATGCATAACGACACCAGGGAAACCAGAACTTTTTTACCTTGAACCTTCACAAACTTTCTCCTTTATAATTCTCCATGATGTAATCTGCTGAAGCATGCAACAGAAAAACGGGAGAAAGCCTCGGCCGTCTCCCGTTAGATAATGCAGCAACCTGTATTATTTGACGATGACAAAATCTGCGCGACGATTCTGGGCCCAGGAAATCTCGTCATGGCCATAGAGCAGAAGTTTTTCCTCTCCCCAGCTCACGGTGCTCAGGCGAGACTCATCAACGCCGAGATTGACCAGATATTTCTTGGCGCTCTGCGCCCGCCGTTCCCCCAAGGCCAGGTTGTATTCCTTGGTGCCGCGGGGGTCGCAGTTCCCTTCTATGCGTATCGCAAGCTCAGGATTTTCCTTGATAAAATCACCATTGGTTTCAATCCGCTCAACCTGGTCTGCCCGGATAGCCGAAGAGTCAAAATCAAAATAGACCGGAAGCATGGGCCCGGAAGTACGCCCTTCCATGATATTGTCTGTCGCCGACACCTCCGATTCAAGTGATTCTGCAGGTCCCATTGCGCCCGGATCGCCAGTATCCGGCGTTTCAACGGTTTTCTTCCCACAGCCTCCAAGCATCAGAATGACGAAAAAAACAAAAACAGCATTCAAAACGAATGATCTTTGACCCAGCATAACCGCCTCCGTTAACCATGGATTTTAAACAAATTATCGTAGTCAAATACACTACAGGAACATGGAAAAAATTCAACATTTTTTTACAGGGTGACAAATTACCTTGCAAAACAATTTCACTGTACATACATTCGTGACGCAGCATATGCATCTTCCTCTCACACAATGAGTAAAATTCAAATTTCATTGATCCATGACCCTATCCGACTCAACATCTCCTTCGCTGCAGCAGCTTATCTGCAGCAACAAATTCGGCAGTTTTTTCGGCGTGACCCGGGAAACCCTGGACAAGGTATGGAGCCGCCTCACCGATCCGTCCAGAAATTCAGTCATATATATTTCCATGGAGATCGGGGCCGATCCCGATGTGTACAACCCGGTGCGGGACTTCCTGGTCGAGAATGACCTTACTTTTTCTTCTGATCCCGCCTTGCAGTCATTGCTGGACAAATACATTCAGGGTCCGCAGAAAATACCCAACTACAGCGGCGGACTTGGCATTCTTGCGGGAGACACGCTGAAAAGCCTTGCCGACACCCATGTCCCGGTTGCCGGGATAAGCCTGTTGTACCGGGAAGGGTATTTTTCTCAGCTGGTCGATTTCAAGGTCGGACAGATAGACCATGCAACCTTCTGGAAGCCGGCGGTCACCCCCACACTTTTTCCACTCCACGAACCAGGGCAGCCCGGCACTCCCCTGGAAATCTCCGTACCCTTTTTCAACGGCAGCGAAAAGGAAACAGAGATCAACGCCCGGGTATGGGTAAAACTGGAGACCAGCGGCAGCATGGATTACTTTGTGCCCGAATTCCTCCTTGACTATAATCTTCCTTCCGCCCCGGAATGGGCCCGGGAGGCATCAAAACAGCTGTACAGCGCAAAATCGAACATTATCAAGGCGAACCAGCGTCGTCTGCTCGGTTCGGGCGTGCTGCCGCTCATGCAGAAACTCGGACTCACCGCCCGCACCATCCATCTGAACGAACAGCATGGAGTGGTGGTTACCCTGCATCTCATGCTCCGGGAGATAAAAGCCCGCCTGGGCAGCGATTATGCGGAGCTTCTGACCGATAAAGACATTAAAGACATTGCCGACAAGGTCGCCGAGCAGCTGGTATACACAATACATACGCCGGTCAAGGCCGGCCACGATCGTTTCGCCCGCTCTCTTTACGATCAGATCAGCGGCAAGGTCGACCGGAAGATCCTCAATCTGCTGGCCAACGACGAAGACTCGCCCGACGAGTATAACTTCACCGCACTGGCCATGCAGGTCAACCGTACCGTCAACAGCGTAAGCCGCCTGCACCGTGACGTTACCAGAAGGCAGTTCCCCCGCTTTGCCGACAAGATCAATGCCATCACCAACGGTGTTCACCTCACCACCTGGGCCAGCAAAAACCGTTCGCGGGTTTTTGATTCCAGCCAGCTCCTGAATGGGTGGCGGGATGATCCCGGTGTTTTTTCCCATGCCCGTCTGCACACCGACTCAGGTTTTCGACAGCAACTGCTCACGGCCTGGCAGGAAGACAACCGGAAATTAACTGAACATATCAACAACATGCTTATCCAGCACAGAATCCAGATGGCCGAGACCTGGATTGAACCGCCCAACTATCTTTCCTACCTGAAAGATGACGGCTTTCTGGAGCCGGGGGTATTCACCATCGGGTTTGCCCGGCGATTTTCCACCTACAAACGTGCCGACCTCATCTTTGATGATATAGATGCCCTGGCTGAACTGCTGGTGGCTGGTAACTGGCGGGTAAACTTCATTTTTGCCGGCAAAGCCCATCCCTCTGACGAACCGGGAAAATCCGTGCTCAAGCTTATCCTGAACAACCAGGAAGAGCTCTTTACAAAAAGCAAGGGGATGGCCAGACTGGTTTTTATTCCCGGCTACGACATGGCCATTGCCAAAATGATGGTTTCCGGGTGCCATGCCTGGCTGAACAGCCCTAAACGGCCTCTTGAAGCCAGCGGAACCAGCGGCATGAAGGCTGCCATGAACGGAGTCCCCAATGTCAGCGTCATGGATGGCTGGTGGGTGGAAGGATATCACAACGGCAAAACAGGATGGAAATTCGGCTACGAAGGTCCGGTGGCGGAAGCCGACATGAGCGAGACGCCGGATTCACTCCTTTACGAAGAGGATTCACTGTCCTTTTACCAGCTTTTTCCGGAGGTGCTGCGTACATTTTACGCCCAGCCTGATCAATTCCTCGATATCGCCATTAACAACCTGCACCTGAACGTGCCTATCTTCAACACCCACCGGATGGTCGCCGAATATGTGCGGAAATACGAACTGCAGCTGGACCGGGAAACAGAAGAACGCCTGGAGCGTTTCCGGAAACTGTATCAGAGTGAAATGTAACACACTGGCGGAAAGCGAACAAAACCAGCCATAACCACGATAAATCAAGAATTTTAGGTATACATCGTCACCAAACCTCCTCATTGCGATAATGACGAATTGAAATATATGATACGGCCTGTTTGCATTTCATTGAATTCCTGCCGATATCCTGATACATTGATCAATTGAGAAAACAACGCGACAATACTGACCAAGGAGACCGCCATGGCTCGTCATATAAGTCCCAATAGCGCAACGAACAGGACCATCAACGCCATAGATCGCAAGCGAGAACAGGAACGGTACGTTCTTCTCGTCAAGACCAGGGACAATGCAGCCGATCTGGCCAAAAGCCTTGTACAGCGCCTTCTCGATGAGCATATAATTGAAACCAATTCCGACCGCGCCATCCGTGAAACGGTTGAGAAAGAATTGAAAAAACTCATTGACATCGATGAATTCGACATGCAGTTCAAGGTTGCCCCCCTCCGCTCTCTTTGTCAGGATCCCAATATCATAAGCCTCTACATGACCCAGTTTATCATTGAAGATCTGGTTGACCATCCCAACATCAAGGATGTATTCGGCGACGATCTTGACGTCTATAAAGCCGTTGATTCAATTTTTTCAAAGATAAGGCCCCGTTAAACCAATTTTCAGCGCATGCCTCCCGGCCATCCCGACCGCATCCCCTCCCTGGTCTTCACCAACAGCCGCGGCGAAATCCTTGATCATCCCGAGTTGGAGATGGCCGGTAGCAGTTGCGGGCGAATCTCGCGCCTCCGGACCGAGGATCTTATTGAACTGCCCGAGGGCAGTGAACTTTTCGTCCTGCCGGAAAGACTGCCGGTGGGCATTGATACGGACACCGGCAAAGCCTCTGTCCTGACGTCGGACCCATTCAGCAGTGACAGACCGCAGGCGGTTGCCGCCTTCATGGCCCCCGCCCACACGGCAATTTACACCGCCGCCTACCAGTCGGCCGCCGAAGCTCCTCTGCTGCCGCTTTTTTCCTATACGGCGGTGGGCTGGTACAATGAAAAATTCTGGGTGACCGGTTTCCGCAGTGACCCCGAAACCCGGCAGGATGCCAACCAGTTCGACCAGAACAGAATCAATATCCGGACCAGGAAAAAACTGAAGAAAAACCCCTCCAACCGGCTGATCCAGCACCTGGGAAAATGCTGCCTGACCTATGGCTGTCCGGCGGCCCGCAACTATTTTCTCGGACGCTGGGAGGCCCCGCTGCCCAGTTCCCCTTCCTGCAATGCCTCCTGCGCCGGCTGCATTTCGCTGCAGCCTTCCGGCTGCTGTCCCGCCACCCAGGACCGGATCAACTTTGTGCCTGCCCCCTCGGAAATAGCGGAAATAGCCGTACCCCACCTCAAAAACGCGCCGCGTCCTGTTGTCAGCTTCGGCCAGGGTTGCGAGGGAGAGCCATTGCTCCAGGCCAAGACCCTGGAAAAGGCGATCCGCATCATCCGCTCGGAAACAGCAAGGGGGACAATTAACCTCAACACCAATGGCAGTCTGCCTGAGGCTGTTGACCGGCTGATAAGCGCGGGGCTCGATTCCATCCGCGTCTCCATGAACAGTGCCCGGCCCGGTTTTCACGAAAAATACTATCGCCCCAGAGGATTTTCACTGGCAGAGGTACAGGAAACAATAGCCCTGATGAAAAAGGCGGGCCGGCATGTGTCATTGAATTACTTCATCCTGCCCGGATTCACCGATGATCCCGAGGAATTTGATGCCCTCTGCAGGCTGATAGAACGGTTCAGCCCCGACCTGATCCAGCTTCGCAACCTCAACATGGACCCGGAATGGTACTGCAGGACCGTGGAGCATCAGCCGCTTGCGCCGCCGATGGGCATCCTGCAATGGCGCCGGCGTCTCGGAGAGCTTTTTCCATCTCTCCGTTTCGGATATTTCAATCCGCCCCTGCAGTAAAAATTTTACCCTTGCCCCGAATGCTACCGGGCCACAGCCCAGCCATCGGGATCGGTGCCGGCAAAAAATAAAACAGCCCGCTCCCATGCCTCCTCAACGGTACTGCTGGATTGCACTGCTGAAGCCAGGTGATGACCGAATGGATAATTGCGGGCGAAATAATGGGTAAATTCCTTTAACCTTCCCAGACGGCGCTCAGGTCGAAAACGTGAATTAAGGTTATTGAACACCTGCCGGTATACCGCCGGCAGGATTATTTCCCGGGCCGGGATGTCCGCATCGTACACCTCCCTGGCTATTGATCCGAATATCCAGGGTTTTTCCGCCGCAGCACGGCCGATCATCAGGCCGTCGGCGCCGCTGGCGCGCAAACAGGCTCGGGCATCGTCGGCCGAACAGATAGAACCATTGGCAATGACCGGAATTTTCAGCCACTGCTTCACATACCCGACCCACTCCCACCTCGGCTTGCGGTGGAAACCCTCGCTCCGCAATCGGGCGTGGACCGTCACCATGTCAATACCCTCCCCTTCCAGCATCAGACAGAAGTCCCGCAGCTTTTGCACATCAAGGCTTTCACCAAGCCGTATTTTTGCAGTCAGGGGAAGTTCCGTCATCTTCCGCGCCATGCCGATGATCCGGCTAATGGTGTCCTGCCTGGTCGCGAGAATACTTCCCCCCCCTGCCTTTCGCACCCTGGGCGCGGGGCATCCCAGATTGAGATCAATGGCATCGGCACCGAAACGGTGCAGCGCCTCCACGGCCGGCATCACCTCTTCGGGACAGGTCACCAGGAGCTGATAACTCAGAGGATGTTCAATATCAGTGCGGACAAGCCAGGGGGAAACATGCGGATTTTCCGTCGGAACAGTTCTGGCCGCAAGCATTTCCGTGGAAAGCAGACCTACTCCGCCATACCCCTTGATCACTGTCCGCAGAGCGGAATGAGTCAGCCCGGCCATGGGCGCCAGCAGCAAAGGAGGATCTATTTTCAGGTTTCTGACCCGCAGTCCGGGAAATGACATATGCAAAAAAAATATGAAAGTATTTGTTCTCGCTTGACAATTATGCTAAGTACAATAAAATACTTTAATAAGAATTATTCCTCAGAATAACAATGCGTAATTCATCAAGAGAGAAACAATGGATACACAGGCCAATATGATGCGGCTCACAACACAGCGACAAATAATCCTGGAAGAGTTGTCAAAGGTCAAAACTCACCCCACGGCCAGCGAACTCTACGACATGGTCAGAAAGCGTCTGCCGCGCATCGGTCTGGGTACGGTTTATCGCAACCTTGAACTGATGGCCGAAAATGGCATGATCCTCAAACTCGAAGTTGGCGGGACCCAGAAACGATTCGATGCGACAACCGATACCCACTATCATATCCGCTGTTCCGGATGCGGCAGGGTCGATGATATCGACACCCCGGTCGTGGATGATCTGGTCCGCGAAGCTGCCGAGGCTACCTCCTACGAAGTCCTCGGCCACCATGTTGAATTTTCCGGACGGTGTCCGAGCTGCCTGAAAAAAGGCCGCAAGGGAGATCGGGTCCAGTAAAAGGCACTTCAATCCTGCCGCGAACAACAGACCGGCATACCTGAACTCAATAAAAAAGACCGCTTCTCTTGAAGCGGTCTTTTTTATTGCATTTCTCAACAGTGGTCAGCCAAAAACAACCTGACAGAAACGTCTTTTGCCAACTTTTATCAACACTCTGTCCCGGGCCGGAACATTCAGGTCCACATCAGTTACTTTCTCGCCGTCCAGGGATACCGCATTCTGCTTGATCATCCTCCGGCCGTCGGAGGTCGATTTCACCAGCCCGGCATCGAGCAGGAGCTTGGGCAGCCATATGGCTTCCACGTCTGGAGGGATCCTGCATTCGGGGATATCATCCGGCAGCTGATGCCTGGCAAAGACCTGTTCAAAATTCTGTTCCGCGGCCTCAGCGGCCCCGGGGCCATGGAATCTGGCTGTCAGCTCTCTGGCAAGCCCTATTTTAACCGCTTTGGGATGGACCTCGCCCCTGTCAACCTTTCCTTTCAACGTATTGATTTCCTGGATCGTGAGATCGGACAGCAATTCATAGTAACGAAACATCAGTTCATCAGAGACAGACATCACCTTGCCGAATATATTATCCGATGACTCGGTGATACCGATATAATTGCCCAGGGACTTGCTCATCTTGTTCACGCCGTCCAACCCCTCAAGCAGGGGCATGGTCAGAACAACCTGCGGCTCCTGGCCATGGCTGCGCTGCAGGTCACGTCCCATGAGCAGATTGAAGAGCTGGTCGGTGCCGCCGAGCTCGACGTCGGCCTCAAGCGCCACCGAATCGTACCCCTGGATGAGAGGATAAAGAAATTCGTGGATGGAGATGGGGCGGCCCGAATCAAACCGCTGCTTGAAATCCTCGCGCTCAAGCATACGCGCCACTGTAAGCTCCGAAGCCAGCCTGATCATATCATAGGAACTGAACTCTTCGAACCAGGAGGAATTAAATACCACCTCGGTCTTATCCCGGTCAAGGATCCTGAAGACCTGCTCCTTGTAGGTTTCAGCATTGCGTTTGACATCCTCACGGGTCAGGCGGGGACGGGTGTCTGACTTGCCTGTGGGATCGCCTATGAGTCCGGTAAAATCACCGATGAGGAAATAAATCTGGTGCCCCAGCTGCTGAAAATGGCGGAGCTTCTGCAGGAGAACAGTATGGCCCAGATGGAGGTCCGGGGCGGTCGGATCAAAACCGGCCTTGATCCTGAGAGGCTTCCCGGTTTTCAGGGAACGGGTAAGCTTGGCAACCAGGTCCTCACGGGAGATAAGGTCTACGATCCCTCTTTCAATGAGCGCAAGCTGCTCCTCAACAGATTTCATTGTCGACTCCTACTTTGCATATTCGACCGCCCGAGTCTCCCTGATAACGGTCACCCTGATCTGACCTGGATAGGTCAGCTGCTCCTCAATGGTTTTGGCAATATCCTGGCTCATCAGCAGGGCCTCGTCATCTTTTACCTTCTGACTGTCGACAATGATCCGCAGGTCGCGGCCGGCCTGAATAGCGTAGGATTTTTCCACCCCCTTGAAACCGTTGGCAATATTCTCCAGGTCTTCAAGGCGCTTGACATAACTTTGCAGCATTTCTTTCCGGGCACCCGGTCTCGCGCCGGAAAGCGCGTCGGCAGACTGCACCAGGATATCGAGAACCGACTGCGGCGGCTGGTCTTCATGATGGGCGCCTATGGCATAGACGATGTCATCCCCCTCACCGTATTTCCGAGCCAGATCACGCCCGATAATCGCATGGGAGCCCTCGACCTCATGATCCACGGCCTTGCCGATATCATGAAGCAGCCCGGTACGTTTCGCTTTTTTGACATCAAGTCCGAGTTCCGCTGCCATTACTCCGCAGAGAAAGGCGACTTCAAGCGAATGCTGCAGAATATTCTGCCCGTAACTGGTCCGGTACTTGAGCCGGCCGATGAGATTGACCAGTTCAACGTGCATGCCGTGGGCGCCGACATCAAAGGTCGCCTGCTCGCCCGCCTCGCGGATCTCAACGTCAATTTCCTTGGTGACCTTTTCAACCACCTCTTCAATGCGGGCGGGATGGATACGGCCGTCGGAGATTAGCTGCTCCAGAGATCGACGGGCAATCTCCCTGCGGATGGGATTGAACCCGGAAAGGATAACCGCTTCCGGGGTGTCGTCGATGATGATGTCAATACCGGTCGCAGCTTCTATCGCCCTGATATTTCGACCTTCTCTGCCGATAATCCTTCCTTTCATCTCCTCATTGGGAAGCAGGACCATGGAGACGGTCTTGTCGGCAACATAGTCACCGGCGTAACGGGCAATGGCCAGAGCAAGAATATTTTTACCTTTCCGGTCCGCAGCCAGCTTCATCTCGTTTTCTATCCGGGCAAGCCGCTTGGCGGCATCCATTCTGGCCTCGCTCTCAATGGACTCCATCAACAGCTTTTTCGCTTCATCCCGGCCTATCCCGGCAATGGTTTCCAACTTGTAGCGCTGCTGATCAATCAGCGATTCCATCTCTTTTTCCCGCGACTCAAAGGCACGTTCACGGGCCGCGCAATCCCCTTCCTTTGAAGCAAGACGGAGTTCTCTTTTTTCAAGATTCACCAGCTCATGCTGCACTTCATCGAGCTTGCGGTCCAGCCGGCGCTGTTCATCCTTGATCTCTCTTCGGCTGGCCTGTATTTCCTTTTCCGCTTCCTGCTTGACCTGGTAAGCCTCTTCCTTGCTTTGCAGCGAGGCTTCTTTCTTTATCTGTTCGGCTTCCTGGATGGCGTTTTCAATGATCTGCCTTCTTTGCGCTTCAATATTGGCCTGATTCCCTTCCAGCAGTTTTTTGCGGAGATAAAACCCGGCAACAATACCGACAACAAGGAAAATCCCGGACGAGACGAGTGTAACTGCATTCATTTCCATAGGAGCACACCGTTTATGTTGTACAGTTTGCCATGCAGCCGCGGCTTCAAATGCGAATCGGCAACTGTTGTGAAAAATGAGAAGAGAAGAGTGGCGGGGTCCAGAGAATGGCGCGCTTCAATTCGAGGAATAAAAGCGATGACAGATTTCTACGTTACCAGAAAAGTGCTATCCCGGAAAAGACGCAAACACTTCTGTGCAACCGGCAGCAGTCGGCACAGACAGGAAATGTATTCCAGCGTCCGGGCCAGACAGCATGCCGTCCGAAAACGGCTGCCTGTAGGGATTGCCCGTATATGGTAAACCTGATATCATCAGAATTGTCGTTTTTCTCTGAACTGCGGACAGGCCGCCAGTTCCGCTCTTTACCTCTCCGGTTTTCCCCGGAAAGATCGTGTATATAAAAACAGCAGACAGGCTGCTGGACAATCCAAAAATCCCCACACTGCCGTGTCACCGAAATGATTAAACCTAATAAAAATTAGGTGGGCAGATCTTGCCTTACGCAGGGAATCAATGAAGATTTCCATTATAAAACAGTGGAGCCGCCCTATCAATGAGTGTTTGGCTCAATACTCCGCTGATCACCAACAGCGCAGGGAAATTCTAATCTCTTAGCTTCTACCTTACTATAGCAGAATTACTCCAATTGCAAAATTATTATTTTACCAAACCGGTTATTCCATACCGGATGATACTTTATTTATCAATTTATCGATGGAGGCGTCCTGACGCGATCGAAAAGCGCTGAATTCTTTTTCCAGCTGAATATACCTGGCAGCTATTTTCAGGCAACAGAGAACCAGTATTTTATTGGAGGGAAGAGAGGTTCGTTTTACCGACCCTTCCTCGTCCAACTCGGCGCGCACCATTTTGATGATATGATCGACATCTTCTCTTGAGGCGTCGGTATAGAAGGAAAACTCCTGACCAAACAGCTCAAAATGTACTAGTCGCTCCATGCTTTTATCCTGCCTGGAATCAGGCAATCAATGCCCGGCTACTTGGCGGCAGCCTGATCTTTTTGAAACAGCTTCCCCTGCAGCTTTGCCGGATCTTCCCCTGACAGTTCATCCCCTTCCATCTCCTTTTCCCATTGTTCAATACGCTCAATGAGTCCGGCAACTCTCTCGCCGACCACGCCGCGTTCGCTGCGCAGCTCGGCTATCGTTTCCTGCATTTTTGCACACTCAGCATCCCGCTCCTCAAGCATTGACTCCATGGTCATGCACGATTCTTTCAACTGTCTATACCGTACCAGCAGGTTGTCGACAAACTCTTCCAGGCGAACAAGCTCGCTTTTGTTTTCCATGATAATCCTCACTTATCCCCAAACTCAAAAGGGCCATAACTATTTGAAATAAAAGAAACTCACAGCAGTCCCCTAGTATACTGAGCAGCACCGCCCAGCGCAAGGATTTTTCAGACCTCTCTACATTCTGGTGCAGGACCAGCCAACCGGCTTGCCATCCTCATAGGGCATGCAACCGTGAAAAATCCTGGAGTCGCCATCAAAAACCAGGGATAAAAAATAACGATCGCCATCCCACATAGGCAGACTTCCAAGGGTGGCAACCGGATGCCACCCAAGGGTCCCCTCCTCGTTTACCGATTTCGGGGTCCCGGTAAATCGCGTTACCAGAAATATGAATCCCAGCCAATTCTCGCCGTCGGGACCAAAGCCCGGCCAATTGACGGTTCCCCGCAGCTCCATCTCCTCGCACCGGATGCCTGCCTCCTCCCATATTTCCCGCCTCATGCAGGACTGCACATCTTCATCAGGCTCCAGCTTTCCGCCAAGGCCGTTATATTTGCCCCGATGATGATCATGGGCCCGTGCGCAGCGCCTGACCAGCAGGACATCCTTCCGGTCCGGCGAAAGAATATAGCCCAGGGTTCCGACAATCTGTTTATACATCAATCTTTTTCAGCCCGAAGGTTTATTAACCTCACATTTTATAAAAATTATGCTACAATACCATTACTGTTTACAGAATATTGTTACCAATCGCAATGATGGTCCACGCAACAGTCTTATGAAACAGCAGCCCGCAATGATTGTTCTCCTTTCAGCTCATACGCCCGGACTTTGTATATCCGCCCGGATGTGCGCACTGCTGGCGATCTTCATCATGCTTTTTTTCAGCCCCCTTCAGGGACAGGCTGCGGGGCTTTTCCCGGTTTATCCTTCCATAAGACCCAATGTCGCGTTCTGGGAAGATGTCTACAGCCGCTACACCACCAGGCAGGGAATCCTTCATGACCAGGACAACCTGGCCATTGTCTATACCATTGTCGACCTGGTCGACTGGAACGCCAGCAACTCCGCCCGGATAAACAAAGAACTGATCAAACTCGCCCGACAGCATTATAAGACAATCCTTGCCGACCTGGCCGAGGGCAAAAAACCGGCCACCGAAAATGAAAAGCGGGTCGCCGCCATGTTTCCCCCGAACAGCCATCATGCTTTCAGAAAAGCACGGGACAATATCCGGCTCCAGATCGGCCAGAAAGACCGTTTCCTGGAAGGGGTCATTCGATCAGGAGCCTACATGCCGGACATAAAAAAAATATTTTCCGCTTACAAACTTCCCACGGAACTGGCCTACCTGCCGCATGTGGAATCCTCCTTCAATCCGGACGCCCACAGCAAGGCCGGAGCTGCCGGCCTCTGGCAATTCACCCGGTCAACCGGCAAGCAGTACATGCAGGTCGATGATGTTGTCGACCTGCGCTACGATCCCTATTACGCCGCCCGCGCCGCCGCAGTCTTTCTCCAGGGAAACTTTGAGGCGCTCGGATCATGGCCCATGGCCATAACCGCCTATAATCACGGCCGTAACGGGATGTTGAGAGCAGCCAGGGAATACGACGGCTACGAACAGATTTTCAACAATTACGAGAGCAGGCTGTTCCGGTTCGCCTCACGCAACTTCTACTCTGAATTCATCGCTGCAGTAAATGTTGCCCGCCGCCTTGAAAACGACAGAAACATCATTCTCGACCGGCCGGAAGCGACGATCATGGTTCGGATGGAAGGTTTTGCCCGGGCAGAGGACATCCGTTCCCATTTCCGTCTCTCCGAGGAGGATTTCACCCGCCTCAATCCGGCGCTCCGGAAACCGGTGCTGCAGGGGAAGAAATTTATCCCGAAAAATCTTCATGTCCGGATCCCGGCCAATGCCCAAACCCGTGATCTCGCTTCGGCAATCCCGTCGCGGCTCTATCATTCCCGCCAGATCCGGGACCAGGAATACATTGTCCGTCGCGGCGATACTGCCGGGTCCATCGCCCGTAAATACAGAATTTCACTTGCCGAGCTGGTCAGGGCCAACAATCTGAACAGCAATGCGATGATCCGCATCGGTCAACCATTGAAAATCCCTTCCGGGGCAAGCGAGAACAAAAATATTCAAATGGTGGTCCTGGAGCCCACCTCCAAAATCAAACCAAATTAACAGCCCCTCCAGATTATGGTAATACAAATATCTACACGAACCTCAGGCCTGCCAGGTCCTGCCTGCACAACTCAAGCCGGCAATACTGTTTTTTCGGTCCACCGGAGTGATCAAGCAACAGGAACTACTTAATGCCGTCCCCGCAAAACAACAGCCACAACAATTCCCCATTAACACGGACAGACCGGATAGTCATCCCGCTGGGTAAGGCCGGGGGGATGAAGCAATGGGCCTTCAAACACCATGGCGGTGAAAACAAGTTTCAGGCCTTGATACGCAGCTGGTTCAGAATCTTTTTCATCATGACCCATGAATTTCCCAATACCAGGATAACTATTCGCGCAGCCGCCCTTACCTATTCCATCGTCCTGTCCCTGGTGCCCATTCTGGCCATGAGCACCGCGGTTCTCAAAGGACTCGGCAGCGACAATCAGATCAAAATTGCCGCCTACGCCTTCATTGACCAGCTGGAACCGGGTTTGCCGCCGGAGCAGAAAGCGTCCGGCACAGGGGAAGAAATTGCCCCCGTTGCTGAACCAGCCCCGGAAAAAACTTCTCCAATATCAGGCCGGGAGACCCACCAGGACGCCGCCGATGAAGCTGCCGCCGAGTCCTTGACCAGCCACCTGCGCAACGCTGTTGACACCATATTCGACTACGTGGACCGGACTAATTTTGCGGCCCTTGGCGCCTTTGGCATCGCCGGCCTGTTGATGGCCGTAGTGCTTGTGCTGAGCACCATTGAAAGCGCCATGAACGAAATCTGGCACACCAGGGAAGGCCGCTCAGTCTCCCGCAAGATCATGGATTATCTGGCCCTGCTCATCCTGCTGCCGATCTCCATCAACCTGGCCCTGGCCGGTGACGCCGTGCTGGAATCACCCAGGATGATGTCCTACCTCCACACCATTATACCATCTGTCTGGGCCGTAACCACGCTGCTCAAGCTCCTGCCTTTCTTCTTTGTAGTCCTTACCCTGATGGTCATGTACCAGTTTTTCCCCAACGTCAGGGTCAAGACCCATGCGGCCCTTGCCGGGGCGCTGTTCGCCGGCATTTTCTGGTTTGTCGTCCAGCGGGCCTATATCGTACTGCAGATCGGGGTTGCCAAATACAATGCCATCTACGGCTCTTTTGCCACAGTACCGTTGTTTCTCATCTGGATTCACCTGGGCTGGACCTTTATCCTCCTTGGCGCCAGCCTGGCCTATGCCGTGCAGAACCGCAACCAGTACCAGTTGCCCGGCAAAATCAGCACCCCCCAGCGGAACCTCCAGCTGGCCTTTGACATACTCAATACAGCCTATGCCAACTTTGCTCGAAAAATACCAACCACCGTTGATGATCTGGCCACTGCAAACCCGGGAGACGAGCTGGGAAACATCCAGGAGATTACCGACCGGCTCATAGACAGCGGGCTGCTCTACAGGACCGAAAACAACGGACCGGGCTTTGTACCGGCGACCCCTGCGGAAAACATGGAAGCAAGGGAGGTGGTCCAGCTTATCCTGGGACATGAACAAATCCCCACCCCGGGCGGCGAGTTTTCAAAGCAGGTCATCGAGGCGGCGGAAGAGGCCATTCCCCCGGAGGCGTTCCCCCTTGTGAACCAACCAAACCAGGATTCCCCAACATTGAATCTGCATGAAACCCATGAAAAAACACCATAAGTTCTCCATCTGGTATTTTATCGTCGGCATCTGGCTGGTCCTGATCATGCAGAATTATCTGGCCAGCTCCATGGCGGTCAGGACCATCCCCTACAGCGAATTTGTCGGCTATCTCGAACAGGGGAAGGTCGCCGAGGTTGCTATTTCAGCCAACGAGATCCAGGGACGCCTGCAGCCGGAAAAAGAGGGTGACCGGCCCCAATATTTTAAAACCGTCCGGGTCGAGCCTGATATATCTGAGATGCTCAACTCCTACAATATACAATATTCAGGCACCATAGAATCCACCCTGATCCGGGACCTGATATCCTGGCTGCTGCCGGTCTTCCTCTTTCTCGGGGTCTGGTTCTTCCTGATGAAAAAAATGATGCCCCAACAGCAGGGCTTCATGGCCCTGGGCAAAAGCAAAGCCAAGATCTACAAGCAGGAGGACACCGGCATCACCTTCCAGGACGTTGCCGGTGTTGAAGAAGCCCAAGCCGAACTGGAGGAGATCATTGATTTTCTGAAAAATCCGGACAAGTTTGCCGAGTTCGGCGGCAAAATGCCCAAGGGGCTGCTGCTGGTCGGTCCGCCCGGGACCGGCAAAACCCTCCTGGCCAAAGCCGTTGCCGGAGAAAGCAATGTGCCCTTTTTCAGCATCAGCGGATCGGAATTCGTGGAAATGTTTGTCGGCCTCGGCGCAGCCAGGGTGCGTGACCTGTTTGAAGAAGCCAAGAAAAATTCACCCTGCATTATTTTTATCGACGAGCTGGACGCGCTGGGCAAGGCAAGAGGAGTGGGCGGATACGGCGGCCATGATGAGCGGGAGCAGACCCTGAACCAGCTGCTGGTGGAGCTCGACGGCTTTGATGCCAATATCGGCGTCATTCTTCTGGCCGCAACCAACCGACCGGAGGTTCTTGATCCCGCACTGCTGCGGCCTGGACGTTTCGACCGGCAGGTACTGGTCGACCGGCCGGACAAGGACGGCCGCAAAAAAATAATTGAACTGCACCTGCAGAAAGTCAAGCGGGTGGGAGACCTGGACATTGACCGTCTGGCGTCAATGACCGCCGGCATGGTGGGAGCTGATCTTGCCAACCTGGTGAATGAGGCAACCCTCCTTGCGGTCCGGGCCCAGAAGGACAAAGTTGAAATGGCCCAGTTCGAGGAGGCAGTGGAACGAATTGTTGCCGGCCTGGAAAAAAAGAACCGACTGATCAACCCCAAAGAGCGGAAAATTGTTGCCTATCACGAACTCGGCCATGCCATCGTTTCCATGTCTCTGCCGGATACTGATCCAGTCCAGAAAATCACCATCGTCCCGCGGGGCATAGCCGCCCTTGGCTATACCATGCAGCTGCCGACCGAAGACCGCTTCCTGATGAGCAGAACCGAACTGCTCAACAAGATCGCCACTCTGCTGGGCGGAAGGGCTGCGGAACAGACCATATTTGAAGAGATTTCCACCGGGGCGCATAATGATCTTGCCAAGGCAACCGACATTGCCAGATCCATGGTCATTGAATACGGCATGAGTGAATCCCTTGGCCAGGTGTATCTCAAAGGTGATGCCAAGGGCCAGTTTCTCCAGCCCGGACTGGCAAGCCGCAGTGAGCACAGTGACGAAACCTCCCGGATGATCGACCAGGAGGTCCGACGGATAATCGACGAACAGTACAAGGTAGCCCTGATAATCATCCAGGAGCAGCGCAACACCATTGAAAAGGCGGTCAAAGTCCTTCTTGACCGGGAAAAAATCACTGGAGAGGAACTGCGTGAAATCATGAATGATAGCGAAAAATCGGGCTGACCATGCCCGGCATGAACCTTTCTTTTTTTACTGTATAATGTGGATTACATATGGTAATTTTACCTCAATATTTCTTCACCCGTATGTAAACAGGATCTGTCTTGGACGAAAAAGCCGAAAAGTATAACATTCAGGGGTTGCATCTCGTTAACACCGGACGCCTTACAGAGGCCATAAAACTCTTTTCCAAGGCCATCAATGTGGATCCTGATTTTGCCGATGCCTATCACAACCGCGGCGAAACATATCTGCTGCTTAACCGCTACGTCGAGGGCAACACGGATATCCAGAAAGCAAAAGGACTGCGTTCCGGAAAATTCAGAACCAGAAAACGGGAAAAAACCGCCAGGCTGAATATGCAGGAGGTTGACAGCATTTACGACACTGTTTTTCCGGTCGGAACCAGGGACAATGACAGCGAGCCCCTGGAGTTTGATGACAGTTTCTACGACTATGTTTTCTCGGACGATGCCATTGAATCCGGTGAGGCGTGGGACGGAATTGCCCAGCCGGTCACTGAACCCGATGCCTTTCCGGCAATCCTGGAGTTCATCGGCGGCAAACGCATTGAAGTGGCGGGAGCCATCCCCTTCAGGCCCACCAACAACGATATATCATTGATCCGGCAAGACGGCCATGTTGAGAGGGTGATCCCCCTGGAGCATCTCGGGTGCGTCAGGATGGCCGGAATACCTGCGGAATTTGCCAGGAATAAAAATGCGGCCTGCCATGTTGAGGTCATCGAAACCGTTGACGGTAATCTTTACCATGAGGCCATACACCCGCAACAGGATCTGCCAGGCGTCCTTTTCGGTTTTTCAACAAAAGAAGATTCCCGCTTCACCTACACCCTCATCCCGACAGGCAATATCAGGCAGCGCTGCCAGCAGCGCTTTCTCGGCGATATTCTCCTGGAGAAAAGATTCATTGGCAATGACATTCTCAAGCACGCCCTGGACGAGCACCAGCAGACAAAAAGCATGAAACTCGGCAGGATCCTGGCCCAGAAGGCCCAGGTCCTTTACTCCACCATTGAAGAGGAGCTGGCAAAAGCCAAACAGGGAAGCGCGGCGGGGCTCAAGACCGGGGAAATACTTCTCGCGTCCGGCCTGGTCAGTGAACAGCAGGTGCTTGAAGCCCTTGAAGACCAGGAAAACATGCAGAATATGAAAATCGGCCACTTCCTGATCGAAAAAGGGGTTATCCAGGAAAAGGAGGTGTATATCTCGCTGGCGGAAAAATTCAGGATCCCCTTCGTTGACCTGAGAACACAGAAAGTATCCAAAAAAATCTTAACTCTTCTTCCCAGGAAACTCGTCCTGCAAAACGAAATACTTCCCATCGCCCTGGACAACGGCAAGCTGACGGTGGCCGTCCTGCGACCCGATGTTTCATCCCTGGGCAAGACCGTTCTTAAAGAGGTCAAATGCCGGGAGGTGCAATTTGTCCTGACTCAGCCCACCCATCTGCGCAATATCATCAACCTGCTGTATAAAAAGATCGGGATGGGCCGCTGAACCGACGCCTTGACCGTTATCCACCCGGGATTATCGCCGGTCAGAGGAATTCCATCCAGTCCAGCCCTGCTATCACCGGATAAACCACCATGCCCAGTGCCAGCCAGAAAACAGTCTGCAGGCCATGATGAATATCGGCATTGAAAACCCGCTCAGGATACAGAAGCATCATCACCACACTGCATGCAGCCAATGGACCGATGGCATAATATATCGCCCCATCCCCCCTATACTGGAACATGTATGCTATCTGCCAGACCACGGCAGCCAGCATGGCCGCAAACAAAAGAGCGCTTCCGGCAGACACCCCTTTTTCCGGGCCATTTTTTTTCGCCGACTCCCGGGCGTCGAAACAGACAAGACCATGTCCGAGCATGGCGCCGCTCAAACCGGCCACAGAATTGACAACCATATCGCGCCAGCCATAGTAGCGCAGCGAATGAAGCCCCTGCAGCATTTCATCATGGACCCCATACAACGCGGTTGCCAGCGCGGTAAAAAATGTCAGGGAAAGCCCGTCCAGCCGGTGGCTGAGCACATAACGGACCACAAACGACAGGATAATATACTCTGCCACATGGATCCGCTTAATGGGCACATGGGGGTCGGGAATGGCCAGGGCCAGGAAAGCGCCGACAATACCCAGACCGAAAAAAACGAAGTTGATCCGGTATCCCCTTTTTACCCGACGGATGAAGCGCAGGAAAACAGCAAGCAAAACGACCAGGGTCATGATAATGGGCAGCATTTTCGTCAGCTGCCCGGGCCCCAGCACCCTGCTCATCCAGGCCCAGAACTGGAACATATTGACATATGCGACCACGAGAAAAAAACAGGCCCCATGCAGCAGAAGAAGATACATGCCGGAGTATTTTTTCCCTGAACTGATCCCTTTTGTCATCAACTCCCCCTGATATCTTTTCATTGACCGTTTCTGCCGCAACCTCCTTTTCTCTGCGCTGTTTCAGGTCCATACTGCCGGCTGCACATCGACCACATGAAAGCGGCGGACAAGAGCAGCACGGCATCGCCGAAACAATAATGGATCACCTCCTGTTTTTCAGCCGTAAATACTCACGGGGCAGAGCGGCGCTTATCCCCTTTTGAACCACTGTTCGATCTCCCGCCGGGCGAAAGTCTTGATCACCGGGCGGCCATGGGGGCAGTGGGAAAAAAACCCGGTACCGCGCATACCCGCCAGCAACTGTAATATTTCCTCCGGCGCCAGCCGGTTGCCTGCCTTAACGGCCGCTTTGCAGGCCATGGAGGCCAGCAGGGAATCGATGCCGCCGGCTATAACGCCACGGGCATCTCCGGCCGGGGCGGAACGGAGCCCTTCCAGGGTTTCATGCAGCAGCTCTGCCGTATCCACGTGACTGACCAGGGCGGGAACAGACTTGACCACCCAGGTGGCATCACCGAAATGTTCAACCTGGAAGCCCAGCAGGGCAAGATCATTGCTCCTGGATTCCGCGATCGCAGCCTGGCCGGATGAAAGTTCAACGGAAACGGGAAACATCAGATGCTGGCGGGGAATATTGCGCTGCCGATAATCCCGGCGCAGTTCCTCATAAATGACCCGTTCATGGGCGGCGTGCTGATCGACGACAACCAGCTGATCGCCTTTTTCACAGAGCAGGTAGAGATTAAACAGCTGACCGACCAGGGTCAACCCGGTAAGGTCTTCGGCAGGCTCATCGGGATCTGCCGGCAAGGGACGCGGACTGTGTCCGGGTTGATCCGACCCAACCGCGGGTATCCGCTCAGCAGTCTGCATGCCCCGGCAACTCACCTCTTCCCAGGATGATGCTGATCGCGACGGAGAAAACAGGGATGGGCCGGCAGATTTTTCCGACCGGGGAGCAGGAGGGCGGACCGGCTGCCGGATGGTTTCCGGACCAGTGCTCCGGTCTGGAACAGCAAAAACATCCGATCTGACCGAATCCTGATAGCGCCGGACCGATTCGTTCACGGCACCAGCGATGAACCGGTGCACCTCCTGGGAATGCCGGAATCGAATCTCCTGCTTGGCCGGGTGCACATTGACATCCACCTGATCAGGGGGGATTTCCAGGAGCAGAACGCCTCCCGGCGCCTGCCCTTTCATCAGGAAGCTGTGCAGTCCTTCAACAACCGCGTGCCGGATCATTCTATCCTGCACCGGCCGGCCATTAACGAGGATGCGCAGCCGGTTCCCCCGGGCCGCCGACGGTTCGGGCTGCTGCAGGAACCCGTGCAGCCTTGTACCATCTTCACCCGGATCGCCTGATTCAACCTGCAGCCAGTAATCACGACAGCGGAAAGTATCGCAAAACCTTTCCTTCAGGGTTTTCCGGGCCGGAAGGTCCAGAACGGAGCGGCCCTCAACTTCAAGGGAAAAGGCGGTGTGCACATGGGCCAGCGACTGGTTGCGGATTGCTTCCTCGATATGGAACAGTTCTGTTCGGGCGGTTTTAAGAAATTTTTTCCGCGCCGGCACATTGCCGAACAGATTACGCACCTCGACAATGGTTCCCTGGGCGCACCCGGCCTCATGCACCCCATGCAGCCTTCCGTAGCGCATCTCCGCCCTGGTGCCGGTCTCCCGGTCGGCCGGACGCGAGAGCAGAATCAGCCGCGAAACCGAACCGATGCTGGGCAGCGCCTCGCCGCGAAACCCGAGGGTTGCAATGGCGTCAAGCCGGCTGTTCTCAAACAATTTGCTCGTGGCATGGCGCTCAATGGAAAGCAGCACATCATCCCCATCCATCCCCTCCCCGTTGTCCACCACCCGGACAAGACGGGTGCCGCTGCCCTCAACCTGTACGCTGACGCGGGTCGCGCCGGCATCAAGACTGTTCTCGAGGAGTTCCTTGACCACGGACGCCGGGCGCTCGACAACTTCACCGGCGGCGATCTGGTTGGCAAGATGATCAGAGAGAAGACGAATTTTTGACACGATGAACCGGGATGAAATATTTATGGAGACAAAAAAATCATACCTTGATTATATTTGCAATATACAATAAGTGACCCTCTATCGCATCCGTAATCCTCAAACTGAAACGGAATACCCCTTCGTGCCGCCCAGAAAAACCGCCAGCAAAAAAGCTCCGAAACGGCCGGTGCGCAAGCGCCCCATGGACCACAACCATATCATCCGCTTCCTGCTGATTATCGGCGGGATCATCACCCTGGGCATCGGCTCCGGCCTGGGCTGGTTTTTTTCCCTGGATATCCCGGACATCCGGTCGTTCGACGACTACCGGCCCCTGGTCACCACCACCGTGCTGGACCGCGACGGCAGGATGATCGACGCGATTTATGCGGAAAACCGGATCGTCCTGCGCTTTGATGAAATAAACCCGCTCATCCCCATGGCTTTCGTGGCCGCGGAAGACGGCCGCTATTGGGATCATGCCGGGCTGGATGTCTGGTCCGTTTTCCGGGCATTCATCAACAACCTCCGTTCCGGGCATCGCAGCCAGGGGGGCAGCACCATAACCCAGCAGGTGACCAGAGGGCTCATGCTGTCCCGGGAGAAGACCTATTTCCGCAAGGTCAAGGAAGCAATCCTCGCCTACCGGCTGGACAAGATGCTGAGCAAGGAGGATATCCTCGCCATCTATCTCAATGAAATATACCTCGGCGAAGGCGCCTACGGGGTGGAAGCAGCCGCCCGCACATATTTCGGCAAACAATCGAGCCGGCTCAACCTTGCCGAAACAGCACTGCTGGCCGGCCTGCCCCAATCCCCCAGCCGCTACTCCCCGATCGCTCATTTCGACAAGGCCCAGGCCCGCCAGCGGTATGTCCTGAACCGCATGGCCGACGAGGATTACATAACACCGAAACAGGCAAGAGACGCCTACAACCTTGGCCTGCATTTCAACCAGCCCCGGGAAATGAAAAACCTGTACGGATATTTCACCGACCATATCCGGCAGGAACTGGAAAAACAGTTCGGCAGAAAAAAACTGCTGCGGGAGGGTCTTGTTGTTACCACCACCCTGGACAGCCGGCTCCAGGCCAAAGCGGTCGAGGCGGTCCGGCAGGGCATCCGCAATCTGGAAAAAAACAGCGGCACCCCACCCCCGCAGGCGGCGCTGGTGACGCTTGATGCCGCCACCGGCCAAATCCTGGCCATGGTAGGCGGCGCGGACTACACCTCCAGTCCCTTTAACCGGGCATCTTCGGCAAAAAGACAGCCCGGCTCGGTCTTCAAGCCCCTCATATATGCCGCCGCTTTTGAGCAGGGCATCTCCGCCGGTCTGACCATCGACGACGCCCCCCTGACCATCCGCAATCCCGACGGCTCTTCCTGGTCGCCCCGCAACTGGAGCAACAAACACTATGGACCGACCACCCTGGAAGACGGCCTGGTTCACTCCCGCAACATTGTCGCCATCAAACTGTTGCAAAAAACCGGAACCAAACCTGTTCTCAAACTGGCCCGGGAGGCAGGCATCCGCTCTCCCCTCCAGCCGGAACTAACCCTGGCCCTGGGGGCATCCCCGGTATCCCTGCTGGAAATGACCGGCGCCTACACCATTTTCACCAACCAGGGCAAATTTGCCCGCCCCTCTGCCATAACCGGAGTCCGGGACCGCCGGGGAAAAACGTTATCGTGGTCCGGCTCCGCAATGAAGCGGGTGATAAGCCCGGATGCCGCCCACCGGGTTTCCTCCCTGCTGGGACAAGTCATCTCCAGGGGAACCGGCCAACAGGCCAGGGGCATCCCCGGCAGCGCCGGGAAAACCGGAACCACGGACAACAACCGGGATGGCTGGTTTATCGGATACAACCACCGCCTCCTCACCGGAGTGTGGGTAGGTCATGACCAGAACAACACCCTGGGACAGGGTGCAACCGGAGGCAGGATTGCCGCGCCCATCTGGCTCGATTTCATGCAGTCGACCTCCAGACAATAGGAGTATCACCCATGCTCTATTCAACCATCATTACCACTCCCCTGGGGACCTTGCGGATCTCAGCCGATGAACAGGGGCTCGTCGAAATTATCCTGCCGGGCGACCATGCCGTAATTCCAGCAACAATGTCGTCGGCAGAATCACCAACCAATGCTTTTCTGGATCTGGCCGGACAACAGATCCGTGAATACTGCGCCGGAGAACGGAGAGAATTTGACCTCCCCCTCTCCATCACCGGCACCCGGTTCCAGCAGCAGGTGTGGGACATCATCCGCCGCGTTCCCTATGCCGGCACCATGAGCTACGGAGAAATCGCCCGGCTGCTCGGAAATGTCGGCAAGGCAAGAGCCGTGGGGGGCGCGGCCCATGCCAACCCCCTGCCGCTGGTTATCCCCTGCCACCGGATCATCGGCGCCGACGGCAGCCTCACCGGTTTCGGCGGCGGCGTTGACCTGAAAAAAAGGCTGCTCGACCTGGAACAGCGATTTGCCGGAAAATAACCGGACCCAAACCTCCGGCCCGGAAAGCGCGTCCCATCCTGTTGTTGACAAAGCAGGCGCACGGTTCTTATTGTCCTAACTGCTTTTGATAAGTATTATGGATTGATGATCAGGAGAATCCCAACATTTGCCGATCCGGCAACCACACCATGAAAATAGCGCTTATCCAGACAAATCCTGTCATTGGTGATTTTGCCCGCAACAGCGATGCCGTGCTCAGGTGGACTGCCGCGGCTCGGGCGGCGGGATGCCGTCTCGCTGTCTTCCCCGAGCTGACCCTGTCCGGCTATCCGCCCCAGGATCTTCTGGAGCGCTCTGACTTCATCAATGCCCATGACCGTCATCTTTTGTCCATGGTGGAAAAAATTACCGACATCGCAATCGTTATCGGCGCCATCGAACAACGAAGCGGCAGCGGCAAACCCCTGTATAACTCGGCCCTGTTCATCGACGACGGCAAGGTAAAGGCTTGCGCCCGCAAACAGCTGCTGCCCACCTATGACGTATTCGACGAAACCAGGTATTTCGAACCGGGGGGCGAGTCGGCGGTTGTCTGCCTGGACGGGGAGCGGTTCGGCCTGACGGTCTGCGAGGACATCTGGTTCGAAGGCAGGGGCTACCGGATCGATCCTGTCCGCAATATGCTTGCCGCGGAAACCGGGAAACCGGACTTCCTGATCAACATCTCAGCCTCACCCTATCATCATGGCAAGATCAGCGAACGAAACGCTGTTTTCTCATCCCTGTGCCGGAGAAACCGGCTGCCCCTGCTCTATGTCAACCAGGTGGGCGGCCAGGACTCGCTTATTTTTGACGGCCGCTCCATGGCCCTTGACCCGGACGGGGGTATCGTGGCTGCGGCCCCCGGCTTCCAGGAAGCCATGATCATCGTCGACAGCAATAACTGGCAGCCGGCGCCCGGGCTTGACCTGCCGGAAGATTCCATTGCCACTGTTTTTGAAGCGCTCACTCTCGGGGTTCGCGACTATCTGCACAAAACCGGGTTCAAAACCGCGGTCATCGGACTGTCCGGGGGGATCGATTCGGCCTTGACCGCTGCCGTGGCCTGTCGGGCCCTGGGGCCGGAAAATGTGCTCACCGTCTCGCTGCCCTCTCCCTACACGTCCCAGGCCAGCATTGATGATGCGCAGGCCCTGGCCGCCAACCTCAACTGCGGCCATGAAACCATCTCCATCGGCCCGGCAATGGATGCGTACCAAAAAACGCTCTCGCCTTTTTTCCAGGGACTGGCGGAAGATGTCACTGAGCAGAACATTCAGGCGCGTATCCGGGGCAACCTGCTCATGGCTTTATCCAACAAATTCGGCCACCTGCTGCTGTCCACAGGCAACAAGTCTGAAATGGCCGTGGGCTACTGCACCCTGTACGGCGACATGAGCGGCGGCCTGGCGGTGCTCTCCGATGTGCCCAAGCAGATGGTCTACGAGCTGGCCCGATGGCTCAACAGCAAGGAGGAGATCATCCCGGAGCGGATCATCACCAGGCCGCCCTCAGCCGAACTCAAGCCCGACCAGCTGGACCAGGACGACCTCCCTCCCTACGAGATCCTGGACCCCATCCTCCAGGCCTACCTGGAAGAGCACGCGTCCATTGATGTCATCTGCGCTCGCGGGTATGAGCGCAAAACCGTTGAGGACATTGTCCGGCGTATCCGGGTCAATGAATACAAGCGGCGGCAGGCTGCCACCGGCCTCAAGGTGACCACCAAGGCATTCGGCCAGGGCCGCCGCTATCCCATCGTGCACAATTTCAGGGAGTAAGACGTGAAAAAACCGGCCGGCAAAATCCTTACCGCTCTCATCTTCCTCCCCATTGTCATCGGACTGATCGGCTACCTTGTCTTGAGGGAAAGCGCCACTCAACGGCCGGAGAACGTCGCCATTACCACTGCCGGCTACCTGGACATGTGCCTCTCCTGCCACCCCGAGGTAAAACTGGATGTTGCCCATGATGCCAAGGTGGTCGGCTGCACGCCCTGCCACCTCGGGAATCCCATGACCGTTGACAAGGACGAGGCGCACCAGGGAATGGTCCTCAATCCGGGCGACCTGCGGGTGGTTGAACAGACCTGCGGAACCGAAGGCTGCCACCCCACCGACATCAACAAGATCAAGAATTCGCTGATGGCCACCAACCGGGGCATCCTGGCAACCCTTCTGTACTACTGGGGAGAGGCTGAGACCCAGGATGGCGAGTATTCGATAGAAAAACTCCTTAACAGCGGCGAAACCTCGCTGGCCATCGACTACTTCCGCAAACTGTGCGCCTCCTGCCATCTCTGGAAACAGAAATACGCCGACCCGGACGCCCCGCTGTTTGTCCAGGAAAAAGGAGGCGGCTGCAGCGCCTGTCACTTTGTCATGCCCGAAGGAACCGCTGCGACAACGGTTACGTCGTTTGAACAAAGCGATTACGTTCCCCGGGGCGAAAAAAAGATGAAACCCCACCCCCTGATCATCAAGAAAATCCCCGATGACAACTGTATCCGCTGCCACAACCGCAGCGGCCGGATAGGCCTGTCGTATATCGGCAAATATGAAGCCGAGGGGTACGGCACCCCGTACGAGGAGGGCGAACATTCCGCCAGACAACTGGCCGGCGGCAGGTTCTACCTTGAGCTGGCGGAAGATATCCATCACCAGAAAGGAATGAGCTGCATCGACTGTCACACCAGGGATGAAATCATGGGCGACGGCACCAGCTATGCCCACTATGAGGAGCAGCTGGAGATCAGCTGTGAAATGTGCCATTCACCCGATCCCGGCACTACCCGCAAGGATAAACAGGTAAATAATATTGTTCCCAGGGAAGACCGTTTCGTTCTGGTCGGCAAGAACGACGGCAAGGAACGCCCTCTGAACCTGCCGAAACCTGATATCTGCACCTATCCGGGACATAAGCGCCTTACCTGTGAATCCTGCCACTCGACCTGGGTTCCCCAGTGTTACGGCTGCCATGTCAAAAAGGATGACCGGGAAACCCATCTGGACAAGCTGACCCTGGAAGAAACCCCGGGCTGGTGGGAAGAAGGACGGTCTTATATCCGGTATGAAAAGCCCATGCTGGGCATATGGGGGGATAAAGTCGTGATCGTCACCCCTGGCTGCCAGGATGTCGTTACCCTGATAAATAAAGAGGGGGAAATCAGCGGCGGCTTCAACCGCTTTACCATGGCGGCAATAAATCCCCATACCACTCAGGCCAAAGGAAGGACCTGCAAAGATTGCCATGCAGAGCCCAAAACCGTCGGCCTGGGGGAGGGGACTGTTTTCACCGAGAACGGTCAGTGGAAATTTCAACCGGTTGACCAGGGAATCGACACCCTGGACGGCAGAACCGTCGGCTTGGACACCTTTGTCACCATTGAGGGAGAACCTCTCCAGCACGGGTCACGGGAAAATCTCCGCCCTTTTAACAAGGAGGAGCTGCAGCGCATCCTGCGGGTGGGATTATGCCTGGACTGCCACACCGACTATACGGACCCGGCATATACAGATTACGATCCCAAGCGCCCCTGCCCGGTCTATACCGCGCCCTGACACTTTTGCACCTGGTGAAAAGAACTGACGGGGTGAGAGAAGAGTACAGAAACTGATACGTGGAGTTTCGATATAATGGAAATACGGCGACAACGGGCTTGCGGGGAAATGTGGTTTTGCAAGACCCTAAGACTCTTCCGCATTTTGTCTTTACAAAACAATATGTTATCCTAGTTCGGCAAGGCGAGGCAGGAGGCATGGCGCGGGAACGCAAGAGGGCGTCGCGCATCTTAATATCGGCTGAGTCTCATTGGTAATCAGGTAATTTTTTAACTATTTCTACGAAATCGTCCGGATGTGAGTACCCTTTTTTTTGCCCCCAATACAAAAGCCCGGATTTCAATGGTGGATACTCCTCCATATTAATCTTTATTCCTTCAACAATTCGCCTCTCCCACATTTCTTTCGGCATTAAATTGTTCAAATACAGCCAGTATTCCTCGGAAGTTAGATCAAAATACCGCCTAATCCATAATTTTGAATTTTTACTCAAGTCTTGATATTCTATTCCTGTGGTCATCTCGACCGGCACTTCCGCAAGCAAATCAGCATAACGAAGATTCAAAACCTTATAATTATTCCATCTGTCATGTTGATTAGCCGCCTCAAGTTGTTTGACGGCCAGCGAGACATTCTGCGCTGCAAAAGAAACGCTCCGCACAACATAGAACAGGCCTACCGCTGCAACCACAACACCTATAATCTCAATAATTAACCCTAATCGCTTAAAAAATTTTTTCATATTATTTGGTTATGAAAACTACCACCTTTGGCGGTGAACCCGGAAAGGAGAAAATTTGATAATATTGTTCATTTTTTGCTTGTCTTTATGCCCTCCAGGATACCCCTTGGGTGTTGCCGAAAATCTGCGATTTGAAGAGCAGATTTTTTTACCAGCAACACCCTATGATGCTTCGGCAAGCGACAATGGGTGAAATACCAAAGTCCCATTTGAAGAGGCAACCTGATACCTCCCGCTTTGCGGGAAGAGACTCACTTTGCTTCAGCCCGTGATGTCACGCTCTGCCCGAACTACTGCTCAAATTCGATCAACAAAAAATCAGTAAGCTCCTGTTATTTATTGTTGATTATCGCCGGCAGATACAGATTCCACGGGAACGAACTGTTAAACCTTGCCGTCACACTCCTGGCCTGGTCCACGGTCACCTGGCATGTCGCATCCTTGCCCATGCAGTCACCGGTCCAGCCGCCAAAGGTTGATTTTTCACCCGGGGCAGCGGTCAGTGTTACAATAGTGCCTTGGTCATACCCGGCGCCGCAGACATCAGGGCAACTGATGCCCTCGGGAGCGCTGGTCACACTGCCTGTGCCTTGACCCGCAGTTGTAACCGATAACCAGTGCGTATTATTGATGACGAAACTGGCGGAGATGGAATGATTGGCCGACACGTTGATAAAAGTATAGGAAGTAACGGCTCCGACGGATTCACCGTCGACCAGAACATCGGCCACCTGGTAGTTGTCATTCGGGGAAATAGTGAAGGTGAGCGCATCCCCATGGTTCACAATCACCGAGCCCAGGGGGCTGATGCTGCCGTTGGCAAAACTGCTTGATGAAATCGTATATTGATTAATGGCGAAGGCAGCCGAAACGGTGCAGGCCTGAGTAATGGCGCCAGTGGTTGCGCTATAGCTCGCAACCGTGTTATCGGTATTGCTGTAACTGACCCCGCAGCCGGTAACAGTGGCCACGTGATAGCCTGTATTGGCGTTAAAGGTAAACAGGGTTGTGGAACCGTGGGCAACGGTCTGTGGGGACGGGGTGCTGGGATCCAGGCTGCCGTTTGTTCCGGCAGTGGCCGACACGCTATACTGGTTGATGGCAAAGGTGGCCGATACAGTGCAGTCATCGGTAATGGCGCCGGTGGTAGCGGTATAGCTCGCAACCGTGCTACTGGTATTACTGTAATTGATCCCGCAACCGCTTACCCCGGCCACATGGTAGCCTGCATCTGCGTTGAAGATGAACTGGGTGGTTGAACCATGATTGACCGTCTGCGGGGTTGGAGTTCCGGCATCAAGAGCGCCGTTGGCGCCGGCGGATGCGGATACGCTGTACTGGTTGATGGCAAAGGTGGCCGACACGGTGCAGTCACCGCTAATGATGCCGGTAGTAGCGGTATAGGTCGTAACCGTGTTGCTGGTGTTGGTGTAGCTGACCCCGCAGCCGCTTGCCTCAGCCACATGGTAACCGGTATTTGCGTTGAAGGTGAACTGGGTGGCAGAGCCGCTGCCAACCGTCTGCGGAGACGGAGTACTTGAATCCAGGCTGCCGTTAACACCGGCAGAGGCCGATACGCTGTAGTACTGGTTGAGGGCAAAGGTACCCGAAACAGTGCAGTCCCCGCTAATAACACCGGTGGTCGCGGTGTAACTTGCAACCAGATTGTTGATATTGCTGTAGCTGACCCCACAACCGGAGACCGCGGCTATGTGATAGCCGGTATTGGCATTGAAGATGAACTGGGTGTCAGAGTTGTTTGCAACCGTCTGAGGGGAAGGGGTTCCGGCATCCAGACTGCCTCCCGCGCCCGCCATGGCAGAAATCACCGAATACCCTAATGACCCACACTGTCCGCCGCGAACGCCGCGCACATGATAATTGCTATTTGACTTATTGCTGGAGTAGATGCTGCCTTGCTCGAAACTCACGTACCACGCGTTGTTCGTATCGTATGCGTAGGTAGTAGACGACCAGCAGTTTAAAGTATATGTGAAGGGTGTGAAGGGGAAGGGGAAGGCCGGATTTCGGGAGTAATCGACGATGGAGGACAGCTCGTTGTAATCCGGCAGCCGCCAGTCCGAATGGCCGGCCAGGGAGAGGCCCTCGGCAGAGGCCAGGGCGCTCTGCCAGTCCATGGTATCCGAAGACCCATCGTCGTTGGTGTCCATAAGCCCTTTCTGCCACTGCAGGCAGGTGCGGGTATCTATCACCGTACCGTCGCCGTTGTCCACCATGGCCGTCGAGGCGGGCCGAGGCAGCAGGAGCAGGAGCAGGAGCAGGGAATGTCGAAGTGGGAATATCCAGTTTCGTATCGTGTAATAAATGGTTGCGCCCCGGCGCCCGAAGTTGTGGTCCATTGTCATTGTTCCCTCCTGTGTGATATGCCTGCAATACAGCTTTTCATTTATTTTCCGGTTACGGGGCTGGCAGCCCGCCTCCGTGCTCATGCTCCTGTTACGCAGCCTGAATGCAACAACTTGGAATCAGTGATATTTTCCACACGGTCAAACTTTTCCTTTGATTGCTTTGCCCACGATCCGGGCTGCACGGCTACATTGCTTGGAAAAATACCAGGCACGGTCTGTTATCGGAGAATCATTGTTGCAGCGGCTCACCGGGTCTCCCCTCACCCGTCCTGCGGCCGGCCTCTCCCAAAAGGAAAGGCCGGCTTTGAACTATCACCCTTTTCAGACCGGCGCCGCATGGTTCCCCGCTGGGGTTACGCATTTCACCCACTTTCTCCCTCTGTCTTGTGCCTTCTGACCTACTTCTGGCAGGCCATAGCAATACTTCTCTGGCTGCCGGGAAAAATGCCGAATCATCAAAGTGCTCAGTCAATTACCGCCGCGAACGGCACGCACGTTATAAAATTTTGATTTCTGTAAGTTTAAGCCGCGGCCGTCGAGAAAATTCACATGCCACGCGTAGTACGGATATTTCACGTTACTAGTAGACGACCAGTAATTGGACGGCAATGTGTTCGGAAAATAGGTTAGGGAAATGGCTGGAGAATGCCGGCTTGTGTCCACCAGGCTCTTCAGTTCCTTGATGGTGGGCAACCGCCAGTCAGTGTGGCCTGCAAATCCTGAGCCGCTATTCAGGGCCGCGAGGAAATCCTCGGTATCGTTATCGTAGGTGGAGCAGACACCTTGGTCACCACCATTGGTGTTCGGATCGGTGTCGCACCAGGTATAGCCGTTGTCCGCGTCGTGGGGGTTGGTTCGGTCCACGACCCCGTTCCTCGCCTCCTTGACCTCCCATATCAGGCCGGTGACATTGTCCCGGACCATGGCCCAGGATGATGCGGATTCGGCCAGGTCATTGCCGGCGGCATCCAGCTTGGTATAGGAACGGGCTGGGCCGGCGTATTGCGCGTCCTGCCCGTAAAAGGGCTCGCCCGGCGAGGGACAAGGATCAAGAACGTTTCCAGCGTTATCGTAGCAGGTGGTCTGCCCGGTGTCGGGCCAAAGGGAAAAAGCCTGCCCGGCATTATTGCCGGCCAGGGCGGGAGCGGCAACAAACAGCCCCAGGGCCGCGCAAAGGAAGAATTTACTCAGGCTGGCATAAGAATT